>CALISD010000095.1 GCA_938041955.1 uncultured Granulosicoccaceae bacterium
TCATCCTTGATATTCGTGGTGAGGACTATGCAAAGGCTCACATACCCGGCGCCGTGTCCGCTCCATATGGCCTGTTTCGTGGACCCAAGGAAAACCCCGGCCAGATACTAGAAACTTCGGTTCTCGAAGAGCGTTACGAGAAGCTGGGCCTGGAGATCGAGCGCCCCATCGTCATTGTCCCCGCAGGCAAGACTGATACAGATTTTGGTGCAGCAGCTCGCGTCTACTGGACATTAAAATCTTCCGGCTTCACTAGCCTATCAATTCTCAATGGCGGCGCGGTAGCCTGGACATCAGCCGGATTACCCGTGGACAACAACACCGTAGCGCCCACACCCACGGAGCTGAGCATCAGTTTTTCAAACGAGTGGACAGCTAATACAGAACAAGTAGCGGCTATTACCCAAGGCGAGACAGATGCGTTGTTGCTTGACGCACGAACGGATGATTTCTTTCAGGGAAAAAAGGCGCACGGAGCTGCCGCGCGCCCGGGTACACTGCCCGGTGCTGAGAATTATGCTTACTCTTCATTCTTTAGTAAAGGTTCAGCAGCAATGTCCGAAATTGCTGACGCACCAAGTCTGCGAGACACGCTGGGTATAAAAGGTGGAGAAGACGTTGTCTCGTTTTGCAACACGGGGCACTGGGCAGCTACTAACTGGTTCGCGCTGTCTGAAGTAGCCGGTGTAGAAAACGTTAAGTTATATCCTGGTTCTATGGTGGAATACGCAAGCACCGACTATGCAATGGAAAATACTCCAGGTGTATTCAAAACCTTTCTTAACAAGATCACCGGCAATTAAAACAAAGTTGTAGCTTATAGAACCAACAACATTGATCGTATCTCCGGAGCAATCTGCTTTGACAGTATCACTATCGTCATCGGCACAATCATGAGTAGCCACGCTATCTTGCAGCGTGGAAGTCTCATACTGGCAACGCTTGTGGTGGTGCTGGCGGTGGCTATGTTCGCCGGTGTTCGCTTCGGGCTAATGTTGTTGATTGGTCTTGGTTTTGGGCTTGTGCTGGAAGGCCTGCGTTTTGGGTTTGCAGGTCCGTGGAGAGCCATGATTCTACACCGCAATCCGTCAGGAATACTGGCGCAGTTCCTGGCCATTGCGATCGTCGCCTGCGTGGCATTGCCGTTAATAGAAGCTCGTGGCGGTGAACTTCTCGGCGCGCAAGCGCCAGTAGGATGGGCAATGGTGGGTGGCGCTTTTGTATTCGGTGTCTGCATGCAGGTGGTGCTCGGCTGTGGTTCAGGCACCCTTGTCAATGCAGGTTCAGGCAACCCTGTAGGCCTGCTAGCTTTACCGTTCTTCGCGCTGGGTAGTTTCGCAGGCTCCTGGCACTTGATAGCATGGACCGAACTCGGAGCTTTACCGATTGTTCGGTTTACAGGATGGACCGGCGTGGCAATAACACTTTTCGCACTCGCAAGCGTTGCCTACTTCTTCGTGCGACAAGCGGCCCCAGAACATCGGCGCATACCGGCACGGTATGTATTCGCAGCAGTTTTAATAGCTGCTCTTGCATTGCTTAACCTCGTCGTGGCCGGCCAACCGTGGGGCGTGGTTTACGGATTGGGACTATGGGTAGCTAAAGGGGCTTCACTTGTCGGTGTAGATCTATCTGGATCCGCCTTTTGGGCAGCTTCTGCATCGGCCGAGCGTGTCGACTCAAGCCTGTTAACCGACTACACATCACTAACCAACATTGGCCTTATGACTGGTGCGTTTTTAGTTGCCAGTTGGCGCTCTGCTAGCCTTACGCAGAAGCTACCAATTTTACCGATCAAAGCCTGGGTAGCTACTGTGGTTGCAGGGTTTCTTCTCGGCTACTCATCACGTCTGGCATTCGGTTGCAACGTCGGTGCGTTCTTTTCGGGTATATCCACAGGCAGCCTGCATGGCTGGGCATGGTTCGTTGCAGCATTTTTCGGATCAATACAAGGCGTCAAGTTGAGACCAATACTAGGTCTGGAGGCACGCGTATGACACGCCGCACTACAGCAAGGCTTGGCATGGTATTACTCTTCATGCTGGTGATAGCCGACATCATAGCAGCACCTCCCAATCCGCATAAACAACCATCCATAATTGCGCTGGGCTCAGGGGCGGCCAGTAGTGGTGGGTTTTGTGGAGCTTTGCCTGAGTAAACGTATATACGCACGCGTCTTACAAATGCCTAGCGTGCATTATTCATGAGGATTCGGCATGCAGGGTTATTAGGGGCAGGCCCTTCATTACAACATTTGGTGAATAGGTTGTTACACTGATGTTGCAGTGAAAGATCCCTGCTCTTATTACGTATGCTTTTTTTTCCCTAGCTCAACAGCCTAATTGCTAACAACGTTTCTAAACTCACCACTTTGTATACCGAGGAGCGCTGTCTCTGCCGCCTTTCGACGCTGTTCCAAGGCAGATTCAATTGAATGATACGCTGTGTGAGGATTTATAATTAACCTACCGGCTAACGATTCTTCTCGGGTACGCCATGCGCTAATTAATAAGTCATCCACAGGTGGCTCTTTGGGTAAAACATCCAAACCAACCATTTCAAGATGATTGGACTTTAACGCATTGTAGATATCATCTAAATTTTTTATAAGTTGTCCACGAGCCGTGTTGACCAGCGATGACCCTCTTTTCATTTTCGATAAGAATTTCTCGTCGACCAGGCCTTTTGTTTTTTCATTGAGTGGACAATGTAGAGTGACTATATCGCTAGTACCTAATAACTCATCGAGACTATCACATTTTTTTGTTCCAAATACTTTGTCGCTACCTTCTGGTAAGTAGGGATCATAAAACTGAGTTTTATACCGAATAGCCTGACAACACTGCAGAGTTCTGGTACCTATCCTCCCTAATCCTATTACTCCAACTGTCTGATGCGATATTCGGTTAATATTGGGAATAGTATTTTCCTGCCAACCATTCTTATATAAGCGAGCTTGATCGTTATAGCAAGATAGCTTTCTACTGCAATTCAAGATCATTGCAACAGCTGTGTCACTCACTTCTTCAGTGCAATAATCCGGATTATTACACACTACAACATTTCTCTCGTTGCATGCATCCAAATCTATTTGGTCAAATCCAACACCGTAACGAACAATTGCCTCCAGGTTGGGAAAGTTATCTAAATACTCCTTATCAACAGCTTGATGCCAAACTAGTAATACCGTTGTATCTTTGTCAGGTGTCCTGGAAAGGTATGACCCTAGAATTTCATACTCAATTTCTGGATCAACAATTCGATCAGTGATTGACACCTTACTTATTTGTTTCATCATTAAAACTCCTTCTAAGCAGACGATTTTTAGTGAAAACATAAAGAAAGAAAACAGCGCTTAATGCTATCGCTATCCGTATTAGAAATATTGCAACTACATCAGCTCCAAAGAAGGCGAATATTAACGTTTCTTCAATCAATCCATGAGCCAGTAGCAAAAATAATAGCAAATACCTTTTGTGACTTCTGTCAACCGACTGCAGGTCATTGAGCAAAATTCCAGCCCCATAGGTAATGCCAATCAAACCACCTACTGTTAGACTCGACAAATAAGTATGATTGCCCATGAGCCGGTTGACAGTTGGTATTTTTCGCACTAGATCAAAGCCAAATATTATCGCTGTAACCAGTGCAATAACCTTTACTGATAATACAACGGAAGAAATTATTGCAGACACAAGCATCTCGTTAAAATTGCTATAGACCGGAACAACCCATGGTTCATCCGCTTGGGCTGCAAGCTCTTGCGGTACAATCATTACGGCAATCCAGGCACCGAGAAATGCTAAAACCAAACGCAAACTCCAATGCAAATGTATTGAAAACCCAACCTTCTTCATAACTGCCGCTTCCAGCGGAATTGAGTGACAGATAGCGATGAATGTACCCACGATCGTCCACTCATATGGACTTAATGACAGACCTGCGGCAACAGCAATACCGGCATAAATATTGAGAAAGAATGCTGCTGCTAATGCTATGGCAACCGTTGGCGGAAGCGAAAGCAAGTTGGTAATCGGTTCAAATAAAAATGCTATATACTCGATGTAACCCAGATAGTGAAGAACTTCGCTAATAATAAAAAAGGGAATTACTAACTTAAGTATCAACTTTGAAGTGTTGAGAGACTTTTGAATACTGTCTGGCATAGGATTTCACGCTCTCAGGTAAAAATATTTCAAAACCTTTATCCGCAGTCACCGCAAACATACCAGCAACGCTATTAAAGCAAACTATTTTTCGTTCTCTTCCACCAACATCTTCGATGTAAAATGACCTCTAGCGATACGTATTTAGTGGCAAATAGAACGTATAGAATCGCTTAAAGAACAGACTAAAATACGAACATCAAGAAAAATTGTAGTCAATTATAAGCATGTCTCTGAAACCCTCATTAATTTTGTCAGCAGAATAGACAGGGGATACATCATGCTTAACAATTAAGTCGTTTACGAGTATTGTATCCATGAAGCGAGACAACTGGTAATGCACTAGTGGTTCATTTTTTGAATTGTAGATTCCAGAAACCCCTCCATATACATTACTTCGATTAATAAGATGCTGCGAAACAAAACAGTGACCATCTCTGTGAATTCCTTCAGGCGTGGGTAGCCCAACAATTTTGCTATCGCAAATTATTCGTATTAGGTGTGTATTAATGGTGAGAGATTCCAATTGAGCTTTTTTCACTGGTACTATTTTCAAGCACTGGTTCACAACGTCATTTAAAATATTGTCTTTCGCAAATAGCTCGCTCACAGGAGCAAACTTCCTGCTGCGCCCTCCATTCAATTCATTTATCTCGTGAGATTGGAAAAAGCCCGTTTTGTTTTTGACCAAAGACAGTGTTGAGGAATCGCTATTGTATCGAAAACATCCAAATCTTCGTTGTCGATATACCCCCTCATCGTTCATATACTGATCAGGTTCAAGATCGTTCCAATATGTTGAAAATCTTTTGAAACTAGTATTTCCATCAATGCCGGAACTTAAATTCTTACCGCTTATTATTGTCACACCGTTGTTGTGAAATTCGGTCTTTGCACTGTGATGGAAATCTTCATGTGTTTGTTTTGTTTGCTTTAAGCCTGCATTGCTGACTAACATACTTTCATCCCATTTAAAACAAGCGTCGATCAACAACTCGGAGACTTAGATCGGTAAAGGTGGTGTGGAAACCGTCAGCGAACTCTAAAACACAGGTCGCGGGCTGACATACCGGCACATGAAATAGAGATAGCACCGGCCATGGGTGGTATCCAACCAGGCTACCAAAGCACTGGGAAGCAATCGCTAATCTAACCCGACACTCAGACTGCATAGGAGTCATTGCGGTTAACGTGCGTTGGATCAGCAGCAGCCGCGTCAACGTGACTTGTTGCGCATATAAGTAGTAAATGATCATCGATACAGTTCATTTTCATTGCTCAATCTCTGGTGCCTCCCGACTGGCCGACGATAGTTCTCGCGTCAGCATCTATTTAGGTATGCAATATTTGAAAGGGAATAAATACCCTTTATTGACTTTTTTACGAACCATACAAAGAAAAAACCAAACTGTCAATGAGATTTTATTCCCTTTAGTCTTTCTGATGTTGAATGAATAAACGTTTCTTTTTCAAGAGAATATTTGGGGTAGAAATTTTTGGCGTTCAGAGAAATTTTGGTGTCACGTCTTTCATCGCCACATTGTTGCAGTGAAAGACCTGAGACTATCTAGTTCTTTTGGCGCAAGTCTTCAATGTACTATTTAGCTCTTCTAGTCTCGCTAAATGGCCAATCTACGGAACGCAAAACTATGGATAGCCATGAGTGAATCTCAAGTCAGTTTTTAAAATACCAACCTGCACCGTCACCTTCATATGGACCGACGTTCCCGAAAGGACATATTTGTTTATAGACTCATAACACGCCGGAAACTCTACAGCGAAGGCCAAGGCACGGGCATATCAGTTGTGGTCAATGACCTACCCAACGATGGCAGCACGATTTATGTGCGCCTTCGCACATACATCACCGGGGCCGGCTGGCGATATAACGACTACCAGTACTTAGCTGGCACCTGATCGGTATCGCTGACGCTGCGGTAGGTCCGCAGGCAGCATCTCATCGATCCTGGTTGGAAACTTGAATAACCGCCCTTGGCTTCATTTAAACCAGGATGGCAATTTCAGCTGTTAACGTGAATTTCAAGCGATATTCGCGATTCATCAAATAACTTCCACTGAACATCCGGTTCGCGACGACGCTTGTATGGCTTCAATAAAGCGGTGTGATGCCAGCGCATCTGAACCGCTAACCTTTGGCGCAATCCCATGCTCGATGCAATCCAGAAAATTCTCAATCATTCGCTTATGGAACACGCTCTTGGATTCGAGTGAACCATCGGGCTCGACTGTGGACTTGTGGTCTTTACGACTGCCATCTCGCCAAAAAACATTGAGTTCAGCGGATCGAAGATGCAGAGAACCATGCTCACCGTGAAGAACGATCGATTCCCTGCCGTGAGGGTAGGAAGCGGTACTCGCGACAAACGAACCCACTGCCCCTGACGCAAAGTGCAGTCCCGCGACTGCAAAGTCTTCAGATTCCATCTCGTGCAAAGAGGATGTAGCGACCATTGCCTGCAAACGCGATATCGGGCCTGTTAGACTGAGAGCAAGATCTATTGTGTGAATGGCTTGTGTGATCAATACACCGCCACCGTCACGTGCGTATGTGCCTCGTTCCAGTTCGTCATAGTAGGATTGTGGACGCCAAAGTGGAACCGCGATCTCAACCAGTCCGATTTTCCCGAGCTCACCACTGCCCACGAATTCATTCGCGTGCTGCGTAGTATCCCACATGCGATGCTGGAACAAAACCGCGAGCTTAGCCTTTGCGCGGTAGCAAATATCGACCACTTGTGTAGCCTCATCGAGATCGCGCGCCACCGGTTTCTCGAGCAGGATATGTTTACCTGCTTTCGTCAGTGAATCTATGAGATCAATCCTAATGTTTGGCGGTGTTGCCACTATCGCAAAGTGGATATTGGGATCGTTTAAAACCACCGATAGATCATTGGTATACTTCGGAGGAGGGCCTTGGTAGATTGATGAAAGGTACTCCGCGCGTTCAGGTCGCGTAGATACAATCACCCTAAGCTGGCAGCGCGATTGCAGCGCAGATAACCCGGACACATGGGTCTTAGCAATCATACCCGCTCCAATCAATGCTACACCCAACCGAGCCATAAAATTAGTCTACCTGTTGCCTATGAAAACCGTATATCGAATCGTAAGGCATGTCCATTCACTGTGACAACCGATGGCTACAGTAACGATGCAGCGACCGACCAGGTAGCTCTTGAGATTAATTCGAGGGCTAGTGGGCTGTGCGGGAAGTTCGGTAACAAACTTTTCACAGCCACAGTCGTCAGAGCAAGGCGGAAAAATGCAGGCATAGCAGGGACTACGTCGAATTTTTCCAACGCAGCACAGGCTACTGTGGCGAATATAAAGTGTTACCAAACTTTCCAAACAGCCCACTAGTACTTCACATACACATGAAGTCCATCCCGCGAACAGCTCCTCTGCAACGGCCCTCAGTGACATCTCGCCGAACTCATAATCTATTCGTAGCGAGTGCAAATTATTAGGCACTCTAATACTTTTCGTATATCTATTTGCTCTTCTAAAGATTCGAATTTAGGTGCGTATCACCTACCTATTGCACCAGTCAGGCTTATTTGTTATTGCGTTGCCGTTACTATCGTGTGGCCAGGGTTTTAGATGTCCAGCCTCAATACCAGCAGCAGCGACATCAATACCATCTGCGTTTAAATCGACGACATTCCGTCCGTATCTATCTGTTCCATAGTTAGCTGTTATAGAGATGGTTGCTTGAGCGGTGAGTGAGACAATAAAATCCCTGGCTAGAAAGCCCTTGACGCGCTCTTGTTCGCAGTCTGCGCCGCCGAACGAACTACCCACCCCACCCGTTTCCGGGGCGTCGACGTCACTTAGTCGGAAGGGCGTATTACTAATTTCTCCACTATCTCCGTCGGACCAGGTGATTTGCCCGACAGAAATATTATTTGGGGCATCAGTTGAGGTATCACTACCGCAAGCACTAACGGCCAGTATGGTAAAAGCGATCGGCAGGATAACGGCTAAATTCATATAAATAACACTTGCTCTAGTCTGTATCTTGCGCATTATACATGCAGGCGATCGTTTGTATTTCTTCAGGTGTAATAGGATATTTGGCTAGCACCTCCTCTGGATCCTCGGTAGATCCGGTATAGCTAAATTCATGATTGGCGAACTCCCGCATTATAATTTAGTCCTTACCGTTCTCTGATATATCTCGGTCTATGCCCCTCTCTTATATCTCGATTAAAGAGGGTCAATTCCTGACATAGCACATTAAATACGCCATTTAGTGTTTCGTCTATCATAAAGTCTAGTTGCAGGAAGTGTTGATAGCATGACGCATGGTGTTTTCTTAAACTATAAGATTGAACGCCCAGGATTCTTTGACGAAGAAGAAAAGCTAAGTGCGGTATCTTCAACTTACATACCAATTAAAGAATGCGCCGTTGAAAACACAAACGACAAAATTGACTATCTGAATAAATGTAAAAAAAGCCTCATGAACACAGCAATACCTAACTAAAATCACACAAAAAGAACGTGACGCGCAAGTCCGCCAAAAAATGCATCCATTTTGTCGGCTTATCAGAAACGATGATTGGCTGCCTGATGGTTACTGTTCTGCCGGCACAGCATTTCTCCGCACGTAAAGGGTTTCTCGCCACTGATACGCAATGAGTTTTTTATGCGATTAAAAAGTGCCAAAGCCAACCTCTATTTTTGTGATGATTCGGATTACGGCGCGCACTTTGCGGAAGTTGTTCGGCGCTACGGGTCGTTCGATATCGCGCTTTTGAAGAACAGTCAATATAGCCCACTGTCGAGGAAAATTCACATATCACCCTGAAGATAATGTACTGACCTTTAAAGACCTGAATGCACCGACTTTAGTGCCTTTTCACTGCGACATGTTTGCGCTCTCACATCACCCCTGGTATGACCCGGTCTTAAGCATCGCGGTGTTTGCAAAGGGAAATAACCTTCAGCTCTATATTCCGAAGCTGGGCAAACTGATGTCAGGAAAATCTACCTATCAACTTAATGACTGGTGAACACCGATTCTTGATCCGCAAAGGGGGACGCAGTGAAGATGGGTAATTTCACCCCAACACAGACAAAGCTGTCGTCAGTATCGCTTTTACCATCTCACTATCCTCACCCTGTGCGATTTGAGTGAGTGCCTGATTAAACTGCGTCACAACATAGGTGGCAGCAAAGGTGGCGGTCATCGTTGAACCAAACTCCCCGCGTTGCTGCAAGTGTTCCAGCCATTGCGTAAATGCCGCCAGTTGGTATTGATAAGTCAGGTCGACTTGTTGTTGCGTTGCCTCACCCAAATGCAAACGGGCATCCCGCATTTTCACTAATAGACAACCTTTAGGCGTTTCTGACCCATCAACCTTTGTCACCATGGTTATCAGAGAATCCAGCGTTTCCCGCAGTGAGCTCCCCGTGTCCAGTATCTTAAGTATCTCTCCGAGTACATGTTGCTGGTAATGAGCCAATGCGGCTTTCATCAGACCATCTTCGCCACCAAACTCGCGATAAAGCCCCGGCTTAGACACTTCAGCACGTCTGCAAATCTCATTCAGGGAAACGGTGTTAATACCGTCCTGCCAATAAGCCGTCATGGCAACTTCAAGTGTTTTCTGCCTATCCAGTGTTTTGGGGCGTCCCCGTGTTGCGGTCATTTCGTACCTTTTGGCATCTTAACTTATATCCATGCTTATCATACCGAATGGTACGAAAAATAAAAATGGAATTATATTAGTTGATACCAAGTAGCATTTTATGTTGCGCGCAGACCTGCCCCGTTAAAGGTTCGCTCGGTATTCATTTAAGAAAACAACATGTCTCAAGCAATGAAGTACGAATTTTAAGAGCAGATATGGCCGATAATATGTGGTTTTATAGCACCGTGCACCACGAGCGTCGAGACCAGTCGCTCGTATTGCTAAAGTCCCACACTTGTCGATAAAAAATAAATTGCCGTCCTCATCGCGTACAAAACTATCTCCGCCATGGTTCAAGTCACCGTTCAAGAATCCTTTTGTGAAACTCGCATCGATATTGTCAGGAGGCGTTAGCATTTGGATTTTCGACGTACGCAGCGCCTTCATTGCGACCAGGCTCTGTTTGTCGTCCTGTAAACGTCGCCATACCTGACCCTTTTATCCTTTCTTTTCTCGAGTAGCCGTTGCGACTCTGCGTTAATCCTGCTTGCGCGGCTTCTTGTGTTTAGCTGCGGCGGCCTGCTGTTTGTAACTAGACACAACACTGACTTTCTTCTTGTCTCTGGCGGTGTTTTTACCGCGTACGACTTTCTTCTTTGATACCTTCTTTTTACTGCTAACCCGGGTGTTCGAGCGTCCGCGACCACTGCTTTTTGCGCTGCCCTGGTGGGTGGTTTTTGGTTTTCCTTTCACTTTGGGTTTTTTAGGTTTCTTGATTTTCATGGTCATGTTGGATTGCGGCAAATTATGATTGGGCTCGAAGCCATCGACAAACTTGCGCTTGAGTTCGCGACCCGTTAAATGCTCGATATCAGTAAGCAGTTTGAACTCATCCGCACACACCAATGAAATTGCAATACCACTTGCACCCGCACGGCCTGTGCGGCCAATGCGATGTATGTAGTCGGCCGCCACAATAGGTAAGTCAAAGTTGATCACTTGTGGTAGTTGGTCAATATCCAGGCCGCGTGAGGCGACATCGGTGGCCACCAGTACCCGGACTTTGCCTGCTTTAAAATCTGCCAGCGCACGGTTGCGGGCGCTTTGGGGTTTGTCACCATGGATTGCCGACGCTTTAACCCCTTGCCTTTTTAGAAAACTAACTAAGCTATCGGTGCCGTTTTTGGTGAGGCAAAAAACCAGCACTTGATCCCAGTCCTGTTCATCAAGCAAATACAGAAACAACTCGGGTTTTTCTTTTTTATCGACCGGGCAGATCCATTGCTCGACTGTGGTCGCGGCTTCGTTGTGGCCATCGACAGATATTTCGTGCGGCTTTCTTAGCAAGTTAGCGCCAAGGTGCCGGATTTTCGGCGAGAAGGTCGCCGAAAACATCAGCGTTTGTCTTCGCTTCGGCAGCAACTCCATAATACTGCTGATGTCGTGAATAAAGCCCATGTCGAGCATGCGGTCCGCCTCGTCCAGAACCAGAATTTCAAGTTCCTTAAAGCTGATCGCATTACTGTTGGCAAGATCAAGCAGTCGCCCCGGCGTCGCCACCAATATATCGGTGCCGGATCGCAG
Organism: uncultured Granulosicoccaceae bacterium; assembly: GCA_938041955.1. GTDB lineage: Bacteria > Pseudomonadota > Gammaproteobacteria > Granulosicoccales > Granulosicoccaceae. The sequence continues at coordinate 11,408 of CALISD010000095.1, forward strand.
GCGTTGCATCTGCGGGTTTATTTTTACACCGCCGTACACCACTGTGGTGCGTAGCGTTGTGTGTTGCGCATAGGTTTTGATACTTTCACCCACCTGTGCGGCCAGTTCGCGAGTCGGGGTCAGAATCAGGGATCGAGCCTGGTTTGAACCCGCTTTCTTGCCGGGCGACAGGCGTTGCAACAACGGCAAAGCAAAGCCGGCTGTTTTTCCGGTGCCGGTCTGTGCGGCTGCCATGACATCCTGTCCTTTTAAAATAACCGGAATGGCTTTGGCCTGAACGGGGGACGGGGTGTCGTATCCTTGCTTGGATACGGCAGTGACCAGTTCAGGCATTAGCCCAAGGGAGTCAAAACTCATGGATTTCTCTGGCGGGTAGGATAGCGGGACACGCAGGCGGGTTATTTTGCTGCGGCAGCAAGCTTAGCGCAATACCGACAATCAGACCCTGTTTAAATTTCACTGAACAACTTAAGAACCCATCGTTATAAACGACAAAAAAACACTCTTCGCCAACACGCCAGCGTGGAATTTTCATATCAAATGGAATGCCTGGCCGCTAGTATTCACACTCCGCTCTTGTTGCCAACACACAATCGCTAAACGAGCGTATTTACCAGAGCCAAACACAGTTGTAGCATAGCGCTACAACTTCAGCCTATTAACTTTGTGTACAGCTGCGGTGCTAATCACACAGCAGAGTACATTCCTTTCTATTGTAGATAAAACACCCTGTGTTGTGGCCTACCCTTACAGCCTGTGTCTCTCTGCCAGCGCCAACCCTCAACATAGATTGAAGCAACAATAGCAGCGACTGTCCTTGTCGCTGCTGCCACCGTTCGTAGATACTTAATCAGGAATACAAGACTGTTTTCCGTCCCATCCCCAGCCGTCACCGTCTGTATCAATACATGCAGTATCTGCCTGATAGCCTTCATCAGTCGGCGTACTTTCCACAAGAACATCCATGCGGCAGGAATCTACACCGTTCCAGCCCCAACCATCTCCATCGGCATCGACACAAGTTCTGGTTACAGCAACGCTGACGGACGCACAACTCTGAAGAGCGACGGGGTCCCATCCCCAGCCCATAGCAAGGTGAGCTTGCGAGTAATCGCAGCTACCCGAGAACTCAAGAACCTCACTGTCACTGACAGGCACATCGGTTGACTCATTACTCTCAGGCGAGGTGCCATCGTTATGCGCAGGGCCACTACCAACAGGGACATAAGCGGCATCCGATGTAAGCAATATCTTATCTACCACCAATCCATCTTCACGCATCCACAAGTCGACTTTGTGCACACCGACCGAAGGTATGTTCAGGCTGGCGGGCACACCATCGCGGGTGCTTGATGACCAGTGCCAGCCGGATGGAAACCCGTCAATCTTGTCAGCTGTCGATGCTATCTGACCGTTAAGGCCTGCGTGCACACTGTCGCTTAGTCCGGCCGTGTTGCTGTCACCCCAGCCACGCACCCACATATACCAGGTGCCAGCACGATCGAAGTAGGCAAAATATCCTAACGATGGACTATTTACTGAGCCTGACCTCAAGGTGCCGTTGTCTGGTGTAGTGACCATCGCCAGACTGTCACTTGCACCATCGAGGCCTGTGGTCACCCATTGATGGGTACCACTGGCGTTATTCATAACAAAGTGCTCTGCCTCCAATGTAATAGTCTGGTGGGAAGTGTTGCCGGAGACATTGACTGGTGCAACCGTGTCAGTGGTTTCTGAATTAGTAATTTCTATATTTGTGGTTTCATTATTCGTATCCGGTGTTTCTGTCACTTCTGTCTCGCTACGATCGTTTCTGTCATTCGCCACAGCGGACAAAAGCAACGGCGCCATTTCAGTGGTGTATGTGACCTCGCTCGGCTGCGTCCAGTTCGGCGCACCACCGCTACTGACAACCAGTTCGTTATCAACCACCCGTGCTATCGGTGCAAGCAGAGCTTGGGGTAACTGCATAACAATATCCCAGTCATCAGCGGCCGGGTTATATCGAAATACCTTGTTACCGACAGTCGCGCCGCCTATCACATAGATCGCACCCTTGTGAACAAAACTGGAAGGTTCTGTGTGTGACTGCACCAGTGGCAAACTGGCTTTTTGCGTCCACTGATTGGTTCGCGGATTAAAGGCGTGAACAAGACTCGTATCCGGTGTACCCGAGCTTCCGCAACCGCCATGCGTAAACTGTCCGCCAATGGCATAAATCAATCCACCGTGCACAACAGTTCCAAAGTGATTTCTCGGTGACGGCATAGCAGCAACGCCGGAAATGTTTTTCCAGCCGGCACCTGGCCTGCCCAGATCAAAAACAAAATGATTGGAAACATCGCAACGGGCCAGAGTATCGAGTCCGCCAAACCAGTGAATTTTATTATCGACAAGTGCAGCACCACCCGCTGCACCGGCGACCGGTAGCGACGGCCCTTGAGACCAGTTGGAGGTAGAAAGATTATATTTCCACACCTGAGCGGTCACACGTCCCGGGTGACTGCCTACCCTGCCCCCGATCAACCAGACCTCGTTGCCAACCCGAACCACGCCGTTGTGGGTCATGGCATTACCACGCGCGGCAGAAGTATTGCTAACGACAGACCAGGATCGACTACCTGCATCAAACTTCTCTACCGTTGGTTGAATTTTAATACCGGCACCAAAGCCGTTGAATACATAGATGTCATCGTTGTACTGCACAACGGACGATTCAAATCGGGCATGTGTTATCTGGTCAGCGTTACTCCACGTCTGAGCATCACTGACAAACGAAACACTCAATGCAGAAAAAGTGGCAATAGTACAAAACAGCTTTTGAAATAGAATCATGATGCCGTGCCAGTTAAGCTTCGAAGGCGCGCGATTTTGCTGTTTATTTCTGTATTACGCTGACTAATTAGTCACAAACGACTTATCTTCCAGACGCCTAGCACCTTGAGACCGAACAGTATGTGAACCCATGCTGATTCAAATCGCGACAGGTTCACAGTTCTCACTGGCGTTTTACCACCCCACGGAATCATAGGCTCCACCAGGCTCTACCTGAGCTACAACAATCTTTCTGGAAGCGAACTCATGTTGTAAATCCCGGGTTAAAGTAATTTCTGCAAAACTAACGCCCTGCCCGACCAGTAGCCATGCTCCATATGTACGCAACACAAACAAACAGTGCGAAACTAAACCAGTAATCCATGTGACCTTTCATCCGTGCTCGTCATCGACCAGTTGGCGGCCTTGCGCGAAACTCGTCTCTTAGCATTAAACACAATAACAAAGGGAATAAATCCCCTTTGAAGCCTGTTATGTGAACCGTATGGCGAAAATACTGACTTGTCAATGTGAATATTTTCCCTTTAAGAGAATACCTGCCATACTTGGTATTCTGTATAAGCTGATCGCCCCTCTTTGATCAGCGGGCGCTGAAAAGGACCAATTTTTTCTTGGAATCCCAATACAAAACAAAGTTAATGCGTGCTTTGGTGACCATGCTGCGGCCTCTAATCCGCCTTTGTCTTCGCCATGAAGTTACAAACGCTGAGTTAGCTGAGCTGGTGCGATTAACCTACGTGGAGGTGGCGTACGAACGCTACAGCATCCCAGACGTGGAGATGACGTTATCTCGAGCGGCCGTATTGACCGGGTTGAGTCGTAAGGAGGTGGGGCGATTAAAAGCAGCGCTCGAGAACAACGAAGTGCTAGCGAAGCAAAGACCCAATAAAGCCCAGCTTGTTATTCACGGTTGGTTGAATGACGCAGAATTTACCGACGGCAATAACTTGCCACTGACCCTACCGATAAAACAAAAAAAGCGTGGCAAAGAGTACGGCAGTTTGGTCTCCCTGGTGAAACGCTACGGTGGTGATGTAACCTACGGCGCTATTCTGGATGAGCTAAATAATATTGGTGTTACCGAACAACCAGATGAAAACACAGTAGCATTGGTCAACTATGCGTACGTGCCGCATAAAGATGATATGGATCAGGTGCGGGTAGTTTCGACCAGTGTCAGTGATCTATTCGATACGGCGTTACACAACATCGATAACGACGTGAAAAACAAACGATTTCAACGTCAAGTGGTGTACTCACACATTGATGAATCGTTTGTTAAAGAGCTTCAGGAAACTGTAAACAACAAAGCGCAAGAACTTCTAGAGTCGCTTAATCATCGTATGGCCGTGGCTAAGAAAAAGTCAGAAAACATCAAAGACGGCAATCTCAAACGCATCGGATTTGGTATGTATTATTTCGAAAGAAAAACGATAATGTCGAAATCAGAAAATGACGGGGCAGATAACAGCGATGCGTAAAGTTGAAAAGAACACCATCAGTACTGCTTTATCACTGCATGTGGTGGGGCAGAAAATTACACGGTACGTTGTTACAGGCCTGCTCTTGGCGGCCGTGCTTTCAGCCACTGCGTGCGGTAGCGATGATCCCGATGAAGGTGGGATTATTGGATCAGGAATGACTACTGGAAATCCAGTGCCTGTTATTCTTGACGGTGTCGTTAGTGAAACATCATTCGCATCAAACGGCGCTATCAGGGTGAAATCTTCCGATGGTCAGGTTACAGAACTTGCCATTAATTCAGCTAACCAGTTCAGAACAACCTCTTTATCCGGCGAGGGTCCCTGGATACTACGTGTTCAACCCAGCACGGATACCACCGTATACGCCATCGCATACAGTGATGGAAGTCGTAATATCAACCGTTTCACTGACCTAAGTCTACGTCATTGGTTTGCAAGAAGATCGCTTGATCTTGATGCTCAATTCGCCTCACCTGCGCAGTTCACTGCCCTACCAGACGCCGACGAGTATGCGGAGTCAGTATCGACGATATTTCAACTAGTTAACCCTGTATTGACGACCTACGGCATCAGCGGAGAAGATGTTATCAGCGGTGACTATATAGTCAATGATCAGGTTGTTAGTAATCAGGGTATCGATACCTTCCTTAAAAGAAACACCGTGCTGATCGAAAACCGTGTAGTCAAATTTTTGATTACTGATCCTGCGACGGAAACGCAGAGCGTAACGAAGTCATCGCTTACACTCGACAACGACTTTCGGGATACCGGCACGAGCCCGCCTACGATACCCAACAACATTAAAGCGCTCGGCAGTGCCACCAACGAGATTGTATTAGTGTGGGACCCATCAAGGGATGATGTGGCTGTAGTTGAGTACGAGGTAATTCGTGACGGGGTGGTTATCGCCACTACACCGTACCCGGTATTCATCGACTCAGATTTGTTGTCGAATCGATTGTATTTTTACGAAATTGTCGCCATTGATGTTGCAGGAAACAGATCGGCCACATCACCGCCACAAAGCGGCACCCCCTTGCAAATGAACGATGATGTTGCACCACCTGCACCTACTCTGCTAACCAGGTTGACGACCACAACTGATTCAACAATTCGCCTACTTTGGGAACAATCCGAAATCGGAGATGTTGTACGGTGGACACTTTATCGAGGACCTGATGCGCAAGCGACCAACGTTCTGCTTCGACTTACCAGCAATTCAGCCATTGACACCACGGTTGAGAGAAACCAAACGTACTGCTATCGAGTAAAGGCGTTCGACGCGAGCGGTAACGAATCAGATTTCAGCGACGCTCTGTGTGTTTCCGCAAGCGATGCAGACCCGTCTAACAACGCTACAAACGAGCCATTGATTGACTGGAATGTTCCAGATGTAGATTCGCTCAGTTGTGAGCAAGTGATCTCGAACACGCAGGTACGGCAGGGCCTCACTGTGATTGACGAGGGCTGTTATCTGGTACCTGAGACGCTATCTATTGGAGCAGGCGCTACACTCAGATTGTCTGCAGGTGTCGTGTTGAAATTCGGGCAGGCGGCTAAGCTTTTCGTTCCATCCGGTGCAACTCTCACAGCCAATGGCACAACACGATCACCAGTCGTATTGACCGGAAACATCAGTGCCCGGGGTTACTGGGGCGGAATTGAGTTCCAGGAAAGCACAAGCGCTGAGAATTCACTCAGTGGAACCGTTATTCAGTATGGTGGCGGGGGCGATGTCCTTGCGGCGATATCGGTCATTAACGGCGCGTCTCGTTTTCGGATGGTAGATACACTTGTGCGATTCAATGAAAAACAGGCTATACATTTTAACTTCAACAATATAGTCATTGATGAATTCCGAGGAAATCGAATAACAGACAATGTTGCGATTGGTACAGCCAACCTCGACCTCGTACAATCACTTGGTGGGAATTCTGACTTTAGTGGCAACGCTAAAGACTTGTTGGAAGTTCCTCGTAACAACTATTCCGGCGCGCGTATTACCATTCCCGATATCGGAGTTCCACTCGACTGGAATGGTGTGAATATAACGAGAGGATCACTCACGATTGAACCTGGCGTTGAAATCGAAATGGTACCTGACGCGATAATAAATGTTGACGGTGAATTCACCGCCATTGGAACTACTGACCTTCCCATTGTGTTTGGGGGTAATAGCAATACTTCCCGACCCAATTGGGGAGGTATAAATTTGACGGGCAGAGGCGATAAAACAATCAATCACGTAAATATAATAGACGGAGGAAGCAGCCGCGCTTTATCAGGTGCTATAAACTTTTACTGTACAGCCGAAGATGCAGCCAGACTGAGTATCGATAACGTTGAAATCAGTTTCAGCGCCAGTTGGGGAATATTTATCTCTGCCCAAAATTGCAGCGCAGAGATCGGTGATAATGTTAACTACTACAACAATGCCTCAGGTGACATCTTCTTTCTTGAAGTACCTTAAGATGACAATGTGCTTGAAAGCCACACATGTGCTGTTTCGACTATATTGAAGAGCTTGTCATTTGTTCGGTCCTTCTCAATAACGCGTCTGCTCGCAGGAACGGTTGCTCCCCTTACACAAGCTGCTTTGCTGTTACTGGACAATGCCACGCGCCCGCAGCGCAGCAAACAAACCAGACTGCCAGCAATTGCCGACAGTCGGTGATTGCAACCAAACTCAGAAGCTGACGGAAAACTCATTGAGTGTAAAAGAACCGGATCCCCACCACATCTCAGTGCCAATCTCAATTGCGCCCATATAGTACTCAGGCTCTAGCACATCTATCTCAAGTGCTTCTGAGTTAGCGGCTGTCCAATCACGCGTCCAGTCTACAAAGCGCTTCCAATTTAGCGTACCACTGGTCGTTGGCGTTTGTGCGGTAAACGCAATGTAGTGCTTGTTGCTTCGCGGCTTGATGTAAACGTTCCACAATTGGTTGTCAATCATGACCCCGGTCAGCGCCAGATCACCCGGCGTTCTTATCGTCGGATTGTTAACCCAGATCATCATTTCGTATGCACGGTTATCAAGACGGTTGCCGCTTTCATCAAAATCGCATGGCCCGAGTATGTTTTCTGAATCATGAAAGAATGACTCCAACGCGACATTGCGCTCGGCATTTTCATCGAGCGTCTCACTGAAGTTATAACGGACGACAAATTCCGGAAGATTCATCACCTGCTCCGGCAAACCTGTTTCCTCCTTGGTACCGGATACATGCGTGCCCAGCTTTGGACCATACAAGACTTCGGGATACGCCTTAACTTCGAACTCACCGAACTGGGAGTTAGTATCAAACTGTCCGAGCCAGTCATAAGACCAGGCGGGCGTGACAGTGCCATTGGCATTTTCTGTCACGTTAATAATTTGCGACCAACTGTTATCTGACATGGCATCTGCATTCCATGCGTTATTCAGCACAACATACTTATCGTAGGCAACAGCGGCCCAGGCCTCACACTCATCAATAGTGTTAGATAAGATTGGCTGCATATTTTCTGAAAACGGTGTGGTGATGTTATAGGTTTGCGAAACGGGTCCTGGTGCACCATTTACCGTTGACTCCACAGACCAACTCAAATTGTTATCGTAATAAGCCAGTGCAGTGGCCGCACTACACATACCGTCACCTGTCTGACAATTGGCTGTTACCGGATCAAGAGACCTTGAGTACCCGCTGGCACCCGCATCTTTAACCACTATTTTATATGCCTCTGCACCAGGAACCGCAGGCCATACGAACACTGGCTGCGCTGTGTCCAGAACGCCACTGGGTGGGACAGCCACTTCTATTACCCCTGTACCATCAGTTCCGTCTGCACCATCAGTTCCGCCTGAGCCATCAGTTCCGCCTGCACCGTCAGTTCCGCCTGCACCATCAGTTCCGCCTGCACCATCAGTTCCGCCTGCACCGTCAGTTCCGCCTGCACCGTCAGTTCCGCCGCCATTATCAGTAACACCATCAGTAGGGTTAACATTTTCAGCATCAGTTTCGGGTGTTGAATCACCACCACAGGCGGCCAGCAGGACGGCACAAAGCACTGGCATTATTAGCTGTTTATTCAAAGCAAGACTCCAATCATTTTACTTACCGGTTGAACCCGGACTCACAGAATTCGGGAGGCGGCAGGCAGGCGCAAGACACACCTGATCAAACCACCTATTCGTCATGACAAAATAGACAATCTGAGCTTGAATTGCAAGTGAAACAAAAATAATACAGATTTCTGACACAAATACGTGTCCCAAAACAACATCTGACTCTTACTGTGAAGGCTGGTCGCACACCGTTCTTCAGAAAACCCGACATGCTGGCTCCAACTGAGAAACCAGACTGGTGCGGGTGAGTTAAGTGCCGACCATTGCATTCTTTCTCTTAAAGCTGAATTACAGTAGCGATTATTGGGGCACCTATGTTGCCCCCCCGGAAAGAGTGTCAGGTAATTGCAATACGACAACATTGCTTTGCAACAACAAGATTCGCTCGCAGTCCGCAGACCTGACCAGTAACCAGCGCATCGAACGATTAGATTGACACTCGAATGATTTCTATGACTATGGCGAGAATTGACAGCATCGCAACAAAGAAGGATCGGGTTCGTGCTTTTAACATCGAATAGCCACCTATCATGACCACCGCATGCAGCACACGGGCAGCGAAGTAGACTGCAGAGGCGACTACAGTCACCCACGTTGATACGCCAGCTACATGTGCAATTAAAACCACTGCGGCAAACGCACCGAATTGCTCTACCAGATTTTGATGCGCACGGTTGGCTCGAATTGCCCAATGCGGCATCTCGTCCGGTAGCTCCAAAGTACGATAAGTCGTCGGTGTTAGCTCCCCACCACTTTTAACAATACCCACTACGTAGGGAATCCAAATTAACGTGAGCAGAACCGCGGTCGCGAGCAGGAAAGATAATTCAATAGTCATAAATTTCTCCAATTGATACAGGGTAAGGTGATAATTAAACAAGCGTTCAAAGCGCCCTACTCTGTAGACGAACGGAAAACTGCTGATTCGACAAACGCATTCGTTTTTTTTCATCGGCAATAGAATCGGGGGTCTTGCGCCCGGGTCGCGTTCTCGAAAATACTGCAGAATGGGCAATTGAGAACATCGACAGCAGAGTGGATTTATCCCTGACTGAATAACTCGGTGTCTGTCACAGGTTCGGCCAAGGAGGACCAATGCCACTCAATCCAGACCGGGTGATGACCACAAGCGCCAGAGCAATTCGCCCGGCTCAGTTCGAAATCCTGTCACCCCTGTATGTGCACTCATAGCGCACAAGGTTCACAGCGGGCCGCCGAATAAGGCGAAAGAGAAATGATTCCACCCAGACGGGTGACTGTAACGTCAATTGTCAAAAACCGTCTCGAATCATTGTTTTTCACATGTTAGCCAGTACTATCTATACGTACAAACAACAGTATTCAGGAGCGTCATCATGGTAGATACCAATAAAAGAAATGCACTAAAATTACTCGGTGGCAGCGCCGTCATCGCATCTGTTCCATCACTTGCGGCCGCAGGCTCTTCGCAAAATAGCTACGAAGCAGAATACAAAACTGCAGATAATATTGTTTTAGCCAACGCCGGTACTGAAATGTCCATTGCATTGTCAATAGATTCATTGCCAACGGTCACGCTAACCAACCATAGTAAACAACCGATTGCGCTGCGGCATATTCATCCGGGCATTGTTCATGCGGGTGCGAATGCGTATGACCTAAACTCTATTTTTTCCGGTGAGGCACTTACAATCACCGCAGGCGCCAGCCGAAGTTTCAAGATAAAACCCACCTATGCTACGCAGGCTGAAACTGATTTCCCAAGACACCTTTACAGAAAGCAGCCACAGAGAGTTGTTGCGGTCAGAGGGACTGACCGTCACGGGGAGTTCGTCAATTCATCTCGCAGCTTTTATTCATAACAACGAAGCCTCAGCCACTTTGCGAGTGGCTGAGGTGATTGAATCGCCAGGCGATAATAAATAGAAAACTCATCGTCGTAAGTCACTTTAAGCAGATATCACGGCAGAGCATTTATCCACTCGAAACCCACCTTCGCGCTAACATCGCGAAAAACAGCTACCGCTTGCATACTTCTGCCCCTTAACTTTTTTTCTAAGGATGTTCTGGCGAAGTGAAGTGATCGTCGGCGCTGTTCAACCAAAAAGTAGTGTGCTTTCCTTTCTTTTACGTGCTGCCTTTATCAGAAACTCCCGTGGCTCGTTTCGGCCAGTGCCTGTCCCAGTACCCGCAGTCGACTTTCAGATCGGGTATGTAACCACAGGGTCTAACTCGTTTTTCACCAAGGTCACCTCCTCCAGATAAACCGGTGTTACAAGTTGTTACAAGCTGTTGCGAGTGGGCGATGTTTTTTTGCCGTTTCAAGTCGATACTTAATTCTGCACCCATCAGGATAAAAAACGAATGTTAGGAACAATTAGACAGTATGCGGGAAATGGCCTCTCTGCGATTGCGGCAGCGGTCGCGTTTGTTGTCATGCTCCCGGTAACCATTGGCCTTATGCTGATCATGCTACTCGCAGGGGCAGTAACACTGGCCACGGTACGTCATCGGCTGCTGCAAAAATCTTCAGCGAGTGCTGATTGGCCACACCCTGCCGGCAAGCCTGACGCGGGCCCTGAAAGCAAGCGGCAGAATCCACCAATAGAAGGTAGTTATACCGTAATTAGTAAATAACCGCCCAACTCCAGATAGAAACAGTCACAGGTAGAGCCGGTGCCCTGTTTTCAGCTGGACCTCATAGACGACATCGCGCTCCCTGCGAACAAGATGAAACTGGACTGGTTGTCGTAGCCCTTTTACAAATGGCTGGTATTACACCGGTGGCACCACCACCGAAGACGTCGATGGTTACATCTGGATTTGCAGGACAGCCCGATAACATCATCAGCTGCAGAAGCGCTGACGATTGAAACAGCCGCTGTCGATAGACACGATGAAATACGCGGGCAAGGTTAGAAACGGAGCGTGCTATTTTTGAAAAAAACTATACGCGCCAGTCAAGCAAGCGTTTTTCAAAATAACCAATAATGGCACTAATAACCACACCCATTAGTGAGAGTATTGAGACACCAACGAATAGTCGCTCAAGGTCATACAAAGATCCGGCTTCCAGAATGTATGCACCGATACCGTATTCCGCTCCAAGCATTTCCGCCGCCACCAACAGGATAATGGCAATCGCCAGACTCACACGTAAGCCGGATAATATTCCAGGCATAGCGCCTGGTAACACTATCTTTGTCACGATAGAAAACCATGACAGAGAGAAACTCTGACCCATACGGATTAACGAACGATCAACATTGTCAACTGCTCCATAGGTCGCCACCACTGTAGGTGTAAACGTTCCGAATGCAATCAATGCATATTTTGACGGTTCATCAATGCCAAACCAGATAACAAAGAGCGGCAACAAAGCGATCTTCGGAATAGGAAATATGGCGGCTACAATGGGCACTAAACCCGCACGTACGTAGGAGAAAAGACCAATCATCACACCGACAGCAACACCAAATGATGCGCCTATAGCAGCACCAATCGCGAGTCGACTAAGCGAAGGAAGCAGATGCTTCCAAAGTAACCCTGTATTCCATAAGTCGATAAAAGTCTTAAATACATCCGAAGGCCTGGGCAGAGTAAGATTGTTTATGAAGCCCGTTCGAGTACCCACTTCCATTAAAGCAATCACTAGAATAAATACTATTGCACCTACCCAGCGTTTAGATTGCGGCGCAAAACCACCACCGCGAAAAACTACCTTGTTTCGCTGAGTACCCTTTGCATCAACATGTAAGTGGTCAGACACGCAACAGCTCCTGATCTGCGGCGATGGCTTCATCACGCATCAAGTCCCACAGGTACTTTTGCTTTCTTTCAAGCTCTATATTACCCATCTCACGTTCAGCAAGTGGTATGGGAATATCAACAATTTCCCGAATGCAACCCGGCCGGCGTGACAGTACGACAATTGAATGGCCGAGCCGGACAGCTTCACTGAGATTATGAGTGACATAGACAGAAGTGAACGGTTCCCGTGTCCAAAGATCAATCAAATCATCCATCAGCAGCTCACGAGTTTGACTGTCCAGTGCCGACAGCGGCTCATCCATCAGCATCACAGCGGGCTTAACGGCAAGCGCTCTGGATATGGCAACACGTTGCTTCATACCACCGGATAATTGCTTGGGTAGCGCTTTGCGAAAGTCGGTGAGCTTGGTACGAGCTAAAACATCCGAGATAATCGCCTCTGCACGCCCACCCCGGATATTGTGATCTTCCAGCACCAAGCTGATGTTCCCTTCCACCGTACGCCATGGAAGCAAGGCAAAGTCCTGAAAGACATAGGTGAGCGGGTTAATGCTCTCAGCTGGAGGCTCACCAATTTGCAGAACACTTCCACTACCCGGTCTTTCAAGTCCGCCGATTAACCTCAACAACGTAGACTTGCCACAGCCGGAAGGACCGATGATGCAGACGATCTTACCTGCCGGTATATCCAGATCTATTGCACGCAGAACTTCTACATCACTGTAGTAATGGCTGATATTGTCAAGCCGCAAGTCCATATTGAGCTGTACTATTTGGCTATGTAGGAACTGTCGACCAACGTATCCATGGTGATAGTATCTTTAACCAGTTTTTCGGAAATAAACCAATCCAGCTGATCCTTAACGGAGTCCATATTTAATGCCGCATCCTGACTTATACGCATTGCACCGTTGCGAATACTGGGGGCCGCTTTTTCATAAGGACGATCGGCGTACACATATTTATGTACCAGTTTCACCATGTCTTCAGCAGCCTCATCACCAGCAGTTTTATCGACCAGCGCGGCATTGAAGTCAGCAGCACCTTTTGAGAACGCACGTAAAAACGCTTCAGACTTTTCGCGTTCATTCGCTGCATTTTCAGCAGACGTGAATACCACGGTTACCTGATAGTCAGAAATGTAGTCAGCAACATCGCCGATAATATGTACAGCACCCGCGCCACTCAAAGGCTTGGCAATATGTGGAACAATACTCCACGAATCAATCTGACCTGTTTTTATGGCACCAATCACCGCGCCGGTTTTTTGCAACGGCTTAAACTTCAATGTCACACCTTCTTTTGCAGCGACCTTTGCACCCATGTAGTGGAACGATGATCCTGCCTGGGTAATTCCCCAGGACTTTCCGTCCAATTGCGCCGGAGAGGTGATACCCGCTTTATAGGCAGCATCAGAGACCAAAATCTTCTGCCCATCAACGCCCTTCTCTTCCATTAACGCACCGCCAATAACTTTCGCTGCGCCTTTTTCCGCTAAGGATATTAAACCGCCGGAAATCGCGGTCACCGCGTAGTCCACATCTTTTGATGCAACAGCAACCGCCATGGGTTGCGCTGCCTGAAAGAATTTAAACGTAACGTCAAGACCTTCTTCTTTGAAGTAACCACGCTCGAATGCAACAAAGCTGGCTGCATGACTGGTAAAACGCAGCGCGCCTACATTGATTGAGGTGTCCGCTGCTAAGACGGGACTCGCGAAGGTTGCTACCAATACCGATGTAGCAACAAATTTAAGTGTGTTTCTTCTATTCATTTCATTCCCCCTATGGATGACCTGTGGTTTTACAACGTACTGTCTATAAGTGTTTTAAGTTGCGCTAGTGCGCGAGTTTTTTGTCGAGAGGTAATCGCTTCAATCAGCGCTGAGTGAAGTTCAGACTCTTTATCAAAATCAATACGGTTTTCGGTAATGGCTGCGAGCCTGAAGCGGCGGGCCTGATCGTAGAGCTGAGTATGACTGGCAATCAGGCGTGGTGACTTACATCCACTGACCAGCGCCAGATGAAAGTTACGATCTGCATCGTCCCATGCTAACGCCCCCTCAGCCACCGACTCTTTAACTTCTATTATCGCTCGTACCAATTGATACTGAGCAGCAATCACCTGTGCCTCCCAGGCAACATCGGCGATCTCCATTGACCAATCAAGACCCAGGCGTTCAATCTCACTACGCAGGCGAACAATATCTTTAAGATCGTCTTCTGTCGCGGAGGAAACTCTGAAGCCACGCTGGGCATTGGCCTCAACGAGGCCTTCAGTACTAAGCAAGGTAAGTGCTTCGCGCATTGAGTGATTTGAGCCACCGTACTTCGAACGTAGCTCTTCAATCTTGAGGCGCGTATCCGGAGCCAGTTTGCCACATGAAATATCACGCCTTAACGCGCCGGCAATTAACCCAACAACGGTTTTCGCATCACTGTTTTTGTTCAAAAAAATCAAGCGCTTCGACAAAATACAAAATATGTAATGAAATTCATAATATGTCATATTTTTAACAGGCGCAAATGCAGTGCAAAAATTGCGAAGCTAAAACCTCTAAGATACCCACAGCCGGAGTTGTTAAACGCCTGACTCGGGCTCAAGCTTCCAGCAGGTTATCTTCCTGTCAGAGTGACAGAGCCATGGATGCCTCGCTGAGATTGATTTTACAAATGTATTCTGTGACGATGAACATGCGAGTTTTGGAGTTTCAATCATTTATGAACTTCTAAATACGCTTTACCTCAGTACTCACAGCAAAAGCATGGAATTGCTGGCAGCCAATTTATTATTCAAGGAAGAGACGTGCTGGAAACAACCAAACCGGTTAACGAATTTATCACCGATATATACGGCACCATTGTTGATGCCGATCAGTGGCAGGAAGTGTTAGATCACACTGCATGGATCGCCGGCGCAAAAGCGGCAAATATTTGCCTGGTTGATTATGTCGCCGAAGAATTAAACTCCCAGTTTATGTGTACCGAGACCGAGCGTTTCTACCCTACGTACATGGCCAGCCCGTATATGGCGACTGAGCTCAAGGCGGTGACCCGGTTGCCCCGGGTGCAGACCAGCTCAGGATTTTACAAAACCAGTGACTATGTAAAAAAAGCCAATGCAATATTCGACGATGACCCTATCGACCTGGCGGAATCGGAAAACTGGCTATTTAAGGAATGGTCCGTTGCGTCCCGATATCTGTGCAGGCTCAACATTCAACCATCCTACCTGGACATGCATACGCTTTTCTTTGAAAAGCAATCAACCACGGCATGTGAGAACGGTATAGAAAAAATTGAATTACTCACCCCCCATCTTGCCAAGGCGGTAGAGTTATCACGACCGTTTCTGTTACTAAAAAGCAGATTTCAGGCAACCCTTGATGTACTGGATCGTTTCCACCTAGGCGTTTTTATTGTTTCTTCCAGTGCCTCGGTAGTAATGAGAAATGTCGCAGCAGACAAAGTCCTGGATTTAGCAGATGCTATTTCAATCAGTACCAACGGGTATCTTAAATCTGATCTGGCAAATGAAAACATCAAGCTCGACAAAATCATCCAGAATGCCTTGAGTAATCAATCTGATGGGATATACAAACAGTCCACAGAACTGGTACTGAATCGCCGATCATCCAAGAGCCCGTATCTTGTCGAAATTACACCCCTCTTTGAACCTACCATAGTAGGTCCGCTAACAGGCTTGATGGTTATTGTAATAGACCCGGATAATCGAAAAATTGTTAGTACAAAAGGGATGGGGAAAATCTTTGGGCTAAGCAAAGCAGAAGATAGCGTCTGCCAATTGTTGGTCGAAGGGCATTCAACAGATGAGATTGCAGAAATTCGAAATGTATCTCCGGTTACCGTAAAAAATCAGATCAATGCAGTACTTGCAAAAACAGAAAGCCGTACCAGAAGTGAGCTAATCCGGCAGGCATTGTCAATCAATCTCCCTATCGACAACCGGGAGCCTTCTGCGTCGTAAAGATAGATTGTCTGCCATCACCCGCGATCAACCCCTTATACATAATTAATCCAACAACTCAGACGGAGTATCCATTCGAGACCTGCCCCGTTATTTTTGATCCATACGGATCATGGATTCCAAAACGTTATTAGATAAAGTGTGCTCAGGATATAACACCGCCTTGTAGGATGCAGGGTGCGTAGTCAATAAGGAAGAGCAGACTCATGGGACTATTTGATACGCTGGCTTACTGTGTTGTATTAGCAGGCCTTACCATCACTCCCGGACCGCTGACTGCAATTCTGGTCGCCAAGGCCTTCGCAAACGATCGCCCCGGTGCTTATGCGTTCAGCTTCGGCATCGCGCTGGGAGATACGCTGATCATATTGTTAATTTGCCTCGGGCTGAGTGTCTGGATTCAAACATTTCCTTGGTTTTTCAACATAAGCAAGGGTTTCGCGCTGGTCTTCATCTTGTGGATTGCCTTTCAGATGCTGAACCGTAAAAGCACGCCTCAGGAAGATTCAAAAGGTGTAAAGCCGACATTGGTCAGTTCCATTCTGGCGGGGTTGTTAATGTGCACTGCTTCTCCACAATCTCTTTTACTCTATCTGATTCTTTTGCCAAGAGTGGTCAACCTAAATGAAGTAGGAATCACATCCATGATCGGATTATTGCTTGTAACCTATATCACGCTGATGCTCAGCTTGTTTGTTTTGGTATATTTCTCCGAAAAAATACGCCCCTGGATCCTATCCGGTAAAACCTCACCTACGGTCGACCGCGTGCTGGCCTGTACCGTTGCTTTGTCGGGCGTATCGATAGTAATGATGTAACAGTGCTGCAAAGGAATGCGGAAATATGGAATGGTTGATCAGTTTTTTGGAATACAAGATTTTTTATACTGTGGTGGGAATGATTGGCGTTGCACTCTACGTAGCAAGCTATACCGCACTTCAGTTCGGCAAGCTGGATGGAAACTCTATCCAGTATTGTCTATGCAATGGCGGTGCGGCCAGCTTGGTATTAGTTAGTCTTTATCATGACTTCAATCTGGCATCCGCCACGATTCAGATCGTTTGGATATCAGTCAGTGGTTACGGACTGTTTAAACACTGGCAGA
>CALISD010000096.1 GCA_938041955.1 uncultured Granulosicoccaceae bacterium
ACAGGGAATCTAAGATGAATCAAACCGCAGACCGCTACCAGCAAAAGCTCGATCAAGTCGTCGACTACATCTACGACAATCTGGAAGAAGACGTACGAATTGAAACATTGGCCGAAGTGGCCTGTCTTTCCCCGTATCACTGGCATCGTATTTACAAATCAATGCGTGGCGAGACAGTCGCCAAGACTATCAAACGATTGCGCCTGCAGCGCGCTGCAGATCGACTGGCCAACTCAGACATGCCAATAGCAGACATCGCCAGCCGCTCGCAATACACCACCGCCGAATCATTCAACCGAGCCTTCAAAGCAGAGTTCAACCTGCCACCCGCCGCCTATCGAGAGCGAGGCAGCCATGCGAAATTCAAACGCGCAATGGCCGAGAATAATACAGATGGCTTTGCAGTACAGATGGTGGACTTTCCAGAAACAGTATGCGCTTGTGTTGCGCACACAGGTTCATATATGAAAATAGACCAAGCCATGGGCAAGCTATTCGCACAGCTTCAAGAGCATAACCTGTTAAACGAAAACACACAGATGATGGCGTTGTTTCTTGATGACCCGGAACTCACTGAAACTGAAGCACTGCAATCCTTCGCCTGCAGTCCGATAGATCTGTCAACCAGCCTGCCCACAACGCTCGAGGCAAAAACGCTACAGGCACAGCAGGTTGCCAGGCTCAGGTATCAAGGACCGTATGCAGATATGTCACAAGCGTATCAATGGTTGTATGGCGTGTGGCTACCGCAATCAGGATACCAACCAGCCGATGCTCCCTGCATTGAAAGATACCTTAACAACCCGCAGGAGGTAGCACCTATCGAATTATTGACTGATATCATGCTGCCACTAAGAGGTGATCTATGACACAGAAAATTTCAAAAGAAGTACAAAGTGTATTTGATGCTTTCCCGGTCGACGCACAAAAAAAACTAATGCAAATAAGGCAACTGATTTTCGATGCAGCCGCCCAAGACGACACCATTGGCGAGGTCACTGAAACACTAAAGTGGGGGGAACCCGCCTACCTCACTGAAGAGACAGGTAGCGGCAGCACTATAAGGTTGGGCTACAAAGATAAAACACCTGATTCAGTTGACGTGTATTTAAACTGTCAAACGACGCTGATCAAAGATATTAAGCTACTGCATTCTGGTGAACTTGTTTGCGAGGACAATCGTGTCATACGGATTCCACTTGCTGAGCCATTGCCGGAAGACGCGCTGATAGATTGCTTAACTATGGCGTTAAAATATCATCACAATAGAAAGGCTCGGGAAAGCGGTTTATTGTAGGTTTAATCGTCAGTAGCGTTATAAGCTACCGGCGCGTATTTCCTGCCTGGTGCGACAGCGTGGAAAAGAAAGACCTGACAATCATCCATACTGCGAGACCTGACTCACAGCACAATGCGGTGTCGGCATTGCTGCTCTAGCCCTGGTAGTTATTGGCAAGATCGTCGAAGTAGATGGCAACACCGGTCAGGCCTTATCTACCGAGCTGGATGACTACATTGTGGAACCGATCGTTTATGGGGCAAGCCTCACCCTTGAAAGGGTCACTCGGCACCACCTTGCGCGGCAGCCAAACAACTCCTTTACATGACTAACTAAGATGGACACCAGTTCTGTTCCAGAGAGCGTAAGGGTTTACCTGGCACCTGGGGTTCACACCCATTAGGTGTGATCTTATAATCTTATTATGTCAAGACCTAGCCCACTGCAGCTATTGGCATTAAGGCCGAAGCACCAACGGCAGCCGTTACCTCTTGCTCGGTCACATCGCCTAATACCAAAAGTACTGCCACGATGTACGACATCAACCTCTTCTTGTGCAAAAACCGGAGAGTGATCCGCTTGTTAGTTTCATGCTCAACACAAGCCTGATAACATAGAAGTTATATTATAGTATAACCTAGCAACTGAGTGTTTAAGGCTATCTATTATAGCTGACTATCAATTATCAAGATCTATCTCACCCTTTTCTTGCAACAGTCAGTGCACGACTGGAGCTTGCCTGTTGATGATAAGCTCCACTATGTATCGGTATTTTCAACGGTAGGGCACCGGAGACAAAATGAGTATTGCTGCCACCAATCAAACTGTAGAAAAAGGCTACCGGCCACTCAATGAAGTAAGAAAGTCGCTTCGTGTAAAGTGGTATCGCAGCCCTATTGATCGTCAACGGTTACACACGCTGAGCATTCGGACAGATAAACAAGGGTGGAAGCAAGCCGGAGGGCATGTCGCGTTGTACCTGGCTCTTGTTACGTTGGCAGCTACGCTCTGGTTTCTGAAGATATGGCTGGTATTTTGGATAACGCTCTGGTGTGTAGGTTTTGTTGCGACCTTTTTTAAAGGCACTGCGGCACATGAACTGGGGCACGGCACCGTATTTAAAACCAAATCGTTGAATTCTTATTTTCTACATGCTGTGTGTCTGATTAGCTGGTGGGACCCGTATGACTATGCGGCCAGCCATACATACCACCACCGCTATACCACACATCGAGACGGAGACAGAGAAAATCTGCTGCCGATGACACCATCACTCCATCCCACGCTTTTGTTCCAGCTGTGTACATTTAGCTTATTGTTAAAGCCCGGTAGAAATTTCAGTAAAGGCGGTTTTTTGTGGACTGTGTACTTAACCGCGCGGACAGCGTTAGGTAAGCCGCCTGGACACACAGAAATACCCAGTCAGGAATGGCTAAAAGCGCTGCATGAAGATCAACCCCGATCGTTTCGCTTGTCGATAAGGTGGTCCCGAGTGTTAATAGTGTTTCACTCTGGAATTCTTTTGCTGTCAATCATCACCGGTTGGTGGGTGCTGCCCTTGCTATTCACCGTGCCGTCGTACATCGCCAATATTGGCTCTTACCTGTTGGGCACAACTCAACACTGTGGCTTAAAAGAAAACACTCCAGATTTTCGCAAAAACACGCGCTCTATCAAGATTCATCCTTTTTTGGAATTTCTATACTGGCATATGAACTGGCACACAGAGCACCACATGTATGCGGGAGTA
Source organism: uncultured Granulosicoccaceae bacterium (assembly GCA_938041955.1). Classification (GTDB taxonomy): domain Bacteria; phylum Pseudomonadota; class Gammaproteobacteria; order Granulosicoccales; family Granulosicoccaceae. The sequence goes on from CALISD010000096.1 coordinate 3,030, forward strand.
CCGTGCTACAACTTGAAAGCGTTAGCGAAAGAACTCGAATCGGACTTGCCAGCACGGAAGTCATTGCCTGCAGCATGGAGAGAGATGCGTAATATATGGAAACAACAACAGATAAATCCTGACTATGAATTTGATGTGCCTGTACCTGCACCTGCAACACAAGAGTCTGATGATAATCAAGCGGATGATGCCATCGTTAACTCTATAGGCGATTTAGCACCAAAAGGCTCTGACATTGCTTATTGACGAGAAATTCAGACGTCGGTATCAGCTCAGAGCTACTTACCCCCTCTCTCACGAAACATCTAGCATTCAAATTAAAAATCCAATGAACCATCATTTATCAGCGCCAGGTCTCTATCCACAGACTTGAAGTGATTGCATTGTCGCTTACCTACTATCGAACTACACAGTGCGACAAGGCCTCAACATCATTCCCACCAACAAGATAATTTGACTGTTTCATGAAGACGTCACCCTGCCCATTTGAGTAATACGTAAGAAAGCCGGAAAATCGAAACGACTGCCCCGGCGAAGGTGCATAGTTAAGCGTGTTTTCCTCATCAGTCCGGTACGCCGGAATCTCGTTATACCACCGATCCTGCCATGTTCCCTCGATATTGAGGGTACTATAACTGGAGTCACTGACAACTTCGGTTTGGCTTAACTCTCTTAGAGTGGCGGTAAAAAAGACTTCGTCATATTCCTGCGGGTCAGCCAAAGAGTCGGTAATAGAATTGTCGCAATTGCAGTAATACCTGTCTATAAGACGCTTACAGATTAGCGGTACGTCAATCATTTCACTAACGGGCACTTCTGGAAATTCGGGAAAGCCCCCTTCATTAGTTGGAAAATCTGGCGTCTCTTTTAGCGCAAGCGAACAAGTGCTGCTTACAGTGGGGTTCCAGCCCCATGGATAGTTGCCTATATCATCACAGCGGTAAACATCCGGTACTTGAAAAACCTCGCATGAGGTTTCACCATCCCACCCCCAACCATCTCCCTCCGGGGCAGTGTCAATACACTCGGGTTTGTGCTCGGGTATGCGGCAGGACTCTGTACCGTTCCATCCCCAACCATTGCCAAGCGGTGCGGTGTCTTTGCATTGTGTGTCGCTGCTGCTGGTAGCAAGACAAGATGACAATCCATTCCAGCCCCATCCATCGCCATCTGTATCTATGCACTGATGCGGACCCACACCAATATCACCATCGTGTACTGGCCATACATAGTTATAGCCACAGCGTGTGCAATATTGGAGGCTATCATCTCCGCTGAACGAGTAGATAGAGTCACGATAACCGGCATCCGCTGTCACCCAGTGAGACCATGAACTGGAGAAGTTAACAAACGGGGCGTTTTGAATACCATTGTAGTACGTGCTTAGCATACGCTTGAGAGTACCGACCTCTCCGCCCAGGCAGCCCTCAGTTGACTCATCGTTGATATCTGAACTTACACACTCTGTGTTGAACGTCGGTAAACGCCAGTCACTATGGCCAAAGTACCTATTGTTATTCATGCCTTCAAGATATCGACGTACGGATGACGAGCGCATTCGCCCTTCAAGATTTATTTCTTCCCCATTTTGAAACGGATCTACAACTCCAGTCTCCCCGGCTCGTATTAGACCAAAAGTTTCACTTCGCCCGATATTAGTACTTGCAAGCCAGGTGGTATCAGCGGGCAGGTAGTAATATGCCTCGATGGTATCCGGGTCACCGTCGAGATCACGTGGTTGAAGTGGATGGATGTCTTCTGCACCAGCTTGTGTGATACATATCAACATCATCGTGACGGTAGATAACACAGATTTGGATAAATTCATGCTGAATCCCATTTAATGTCATGACATATTAATGCGCTGAGAGGGTTAATACAATACTTTGTTTTTATAGGTGCCGACAGAGAGCATACGTGTGATCGGCACCCACTTCTGCTGGCCACCCTAAAGCGGGCGCTTGCAGATTTTCAACAGCTTAAATATTGTTCTGGTTCACAAAATCGCTTTACCTTAAATCGCAGGCAGGTTCTCAATGCGGCATCGCACTCGATCACAATTCTTCCAATAGAGGCATCATCATCTATGAACTACGAGCGCATCTTCACAGTTCGCTGATTGCCGTTTAAGTAGACTCCGCGCTCCCCGATGCACCCCACGGAGTTACGACATGTTTAACGAAAGAACCAATACATCAGCTGGCCCCATTACAGCTTGTTTGATTGCTCTGGCACTGTCTGGCTGTAACTCTAGTAGTCTGACTACAGACAGCCACACATTATATACAGTGCCCTCGGTGAATGTTCACGATCGGATGGATATCTCAAACCTTAAGCTACGCACAGCCGCGGCCACTTCGCAAACAGATGGCAACGCACTAACCGATGGTAGTTTTGAAGAACTGTTCAAAAGTGGATGGGACAGCTGTGGAGTACAAAACAAAATATCTTTCACAGATAGAGTAACCGATGGTGAGGTAGCATTGGAGCTTAAGCGACAAGGATGCGTGTACCAAGGCGTGGAAATTAATCCCAACGCCACAGTGAGCCTTGTTTGTGATGCAATGGTACGCTCCAAACGCAATGACTGGACCGCAATTGGAATCAGTTTTTACGATGAATTCTGGAATTACCTGGGAGACGCAGAGTCAGCAGTGGTCAGTGGTCATGTATACGGAGCATACGAGGTAACAGCACAAGCACCCGGTACAGCACTCTATGCGAGTGTTTGGTACTACACAGAGAACAGAGCGCTATTGGACAACTGCTTTCTGACGGCTGATGAATCCGAATCTGAAAATTTGCTATACAACGGAGACTTCACTATCAACCGAGCCGGTGAAATTAGGGGCTACCCTGTAGACCTGGCAGATGGCTGGAGAGACGCATGTAACGGCTTCAACCAACGCGTATCAACTGTCCCTGATGGCGAGATGGTACTAAGTGAAGGCGCTTGTGTGCACCAGCAGCTAAGTGCAGAAGCAATCCAGGCTTTAGAAGGAAATTACTTCGAACTGACATGTACCTACAACCTTACCTCTGACAACCGCGCCATTATCGCCACTAATTTAACCGACAGAAGACGTGAAACAGGTATGGACGAGGAGATTATACTGACAAAAACATCTACTTTAGAAGAGCGGCTGTACGGTACCGCCACCATCTCTGGTAAAGCTAGTGACTGGCTGGATCCTGCACTTGGAGTCTTTGTCGCAATTGGCAAGCAAGGCAATGACATGTTGTTCATCCGCGACTGTAGTTTGCGGGTTGTTGATGCTCCGTTAGATTTGTAGTGCACCTTACCCTTTGTTATCGCTCTATAACGCTTGGAGATAGGACGGCAGTAATCCTGCTGAACGGCATAGTTGGTTGATGCCCTGAACTCTTCCAAGCGAGTGTTTTTCCGCCAGTATCACAACACAGGCCACCGACAGAATCGTCGGCGGCCTCTTCAATCAGAGCGTGTAGCAAGAATCACATTCCAGACAATCTCTGCTTTTCTTTTTTTCGCTCTTTTTTCTCTACGCTTCTTTTCTTAGCACGCTTACGCCAAGGCGCATTGCGTTGACTATCTCCTGCCATAATTGACCCGTACGGCAAGACTTTATCAACCACATCGGCAAGACCGAAGTCATTCATATCACGCATCACGTTACCGGCGTCTTTGTAAGCGCTTGGCAACTCCGAAATATCCGGCGTGCCACAGTAGAATCGAACATCAAGTCCTGCGGTTTCAGCCTGCATAATTTCAGCTTCTGTGCGACCAAACATTCTTTTCTTATGCTGCGTGCGACTCATGTTACGACCTGCACCATGCGGTGCAAAGCCACGGTTTGTGTCGTTACGAACACCCTTCACAAACAACACCGGCTGCGCCATGTTTAACGGTACGATTTGCACTTCGCTTGTATCCGGCATGAAGTCGTTGTGAATAGGAGTGGCACCTTTGGCATGCCAGAAAACGCTACTACCATCTGTTTCAACTTCCCGAAACACAAAATTATGCTCGTTCCAGAACCGTTCACTAATCTCACCGTTTACCGCCTCAAGTGTCAGGTCGTGCAGGTTGGTGTGATTTTCTTTTGTCCAATCACGTACCACCTGCAACGCATTCCAATACGCCCGGCCTTCATCAGTATCAAACGGGATCCATGCATTCGCCTTTGCAGTTGAAGGTGACAACTTGTCACGCCACTGCAGCGCACGCTTCATCCCTTCTTTGTAAAGACGAGCACCAAATCCACGTGAACCATGATGCGTCACCAATACCGTCTGGCCGGTAGACTCAAGCGTACCGATAAACATAAAGTGATTACCATCACCCTGGGTACCCATATGCGTTCGTGCAATATCTGCCAAACCTTTGTACGGCAATGCTGCAACTGACTTCGCCAGTGATTCAGATAACGGCAACGTGCGCGCCGCCTCGCGACCGCCGGGTCCGAAGTGCGTTGCTTCATACGCCGCCTCCATCACTTGTGACAGAGTCGAGTCAGCAAACACTGTTGCCATCAAGGAACAACAAATATCTGCCGAGTGCATACCCGGAATGATTGCATCACGTGCAGCAACCACACCACCTACAGGGATAGTACCCACTGGTCCTGCCGGACATGCATCAGGCATTACAGCACCCTCAATAACACATGGAGTACGTAACACCACAGCCATCGTCTCGCGCACAGCTTCTACGTTGGCGGCCTCCATCTCATTAGTTGCGGTAATGTTGAACCGGCAGGGAGCGGCAGTATCCCGCTGCGGCAATACCGGCGCCGGCTCACGCAGTTTTATTAACGCCACTACCTCTGCTTCTGTATGCGGCTTTGCATTTACTACGCGCAAAATCTCGCCCAGTTCCGGACCTTCATTACAGCCCATTGATAGTAACTTCTTTCCTGTGTACTTCAATTGATCTTCCACGATCATCTCCTGATTACTATGGTCGCTTTTGACAACCCGATTTGACGGCTTGTGGCCGAAATACTGCTTTAATACACGCAAAAAAAAGGCCCGTACAATACGGGCCTCTTTAGTAATTCACCTAAAAAATGTAAATACTAGACCCACAGACACTCCGCCTTTCCATGACAGGGCCGGTTGTCGATTAGCTCATCTCTGAGCGTTATGTTCACTAGGGTCTTCATGGCGCGAAAGTATACAGCGTTTATTTTATCCGTCCAGTGCAAATATTCAGTTACCGATGTTGATCACATCATCAGCACTTACTGCTACACACTAACATTGCCTATTCTGATTGCGCCACACCCTACATGACACGACGCAGGACAGGTAGAATCATTGAATAGAAATGACTGCACCTACCTGGCGATACCTATGAATACACTACCTGATTTTCGGCTAGAAACTCACTTCTCTAAATGGGAATTTAAGGCTCAGTACCATATGACTGCCTCTGATGCGCAGAGCATGTCACTACAGCAACTTCTCTCACTCGCAACTCCTGAGGAGCGAAAAGAATATGAGAACATGTGGCTAGGCTACACTGAAACTTTTGGTGCAGCTGATGTGCGGGAAGCGATAGCAAACACTTTTACCCAATGCAATTCAAATAACATTCTATGTTTCGCGGGAGCAAGCGAAGGAATATTCGCCGCTAACAACGTTATCCTTGATAAAGACAGTCATGCTATTGTCGTCACCCCCAACTACCAGTCACACGAATCACTGCCGCTGTCTATCTGCAGTGCGACTGGCGTGCCACTGGATCATAACGATAACTGGTCTCTTGATATTGATCGCATAGCCGATGCTATACAGGCCAATACACGACTGCTGACAATTAATTTCCCACACAACCCGACTGGCACCATTTTGCCACTTGATCGCTACGAAGCCATGATCGAGCTATGCCGTAAACATGGCATATACATACTGCATGATGAGATTTTCAACGGATTGGGCCCAACCGGAACGAAGCACCTGCCCTTTATTGCCGATGTTTATGAAAGGGGCTTGTCACTGAACGTCATGTCAAAAGCGTACGGCTTACCAGGGCTTAGGGTCGGCTGGATAGCATGCAAGGATCACGAGGTGATTTCTAAAATGGAACGGCTAAAGCACTATTTATCCATTTGCAATTCAGGCCCGAGTGAAAGACTGGCTAAAATAGCGCTCAATCATCGCGATGAACTATTAGAACGCACCTGCAAAATAGTCGATAAAAACCTGCCAAAGTGGGATGCGTTCTTCGCCAATCACCCCGACCTTTTCGACTGGCAACATCCCGATGGATCCTGCATGGCTTTTCCCCACTACAAAGGAAAAGAAGGTGTCGAAAAATTTACCCATGATTTGATCGAGCAAAGCGGCATCTTGTTACTACCCGGATCTATCTATCAATCGAAACTGGGTAATACCCCCGACAATCATTTCCGCCTGGGCTTTGGGCGGGAAAATCTGGATGTAGGCTTGGCAGCACTTGAAAACCACTTGCGCCAATAGTGCTGGACGATGCAAATATCAACACCCACGACTGTCAAAGCCAAACGAGGTTATCGGCACATCGTCTGCGCCAGGTCCAAATGCGTAGCGAACTATAGGCTTATCACCCTTGCCGTCCTTACTGAAACTCGCTGTCCACCGCCATGCACCCGGTAAGATCAACCGGGGCTTACCGACAAGACGCTTCACATCTGCCAATGTCATTCCGACGACAAGATGCTCTTCAATTCTTTGCGCCGCAGTGATGCAATCCGGCGATTCAGCGGAATAGTCAATCTCAGGCTTGAGTGCACTCACAGGTACAACCTCGATCTTATCCGCCGCAGAGAACGTATACGAACAACCAGACGAAAGACCAACCATGGTAGATAACCCCATGGTGGAAATAAGAAAAAATGCGCGTTGAAAATATTTCATATTTACTCTCATGCCAAAACGGCAATCTCAATTTATAGTTGATAGAACTCTCTTATAAACATTATCTCTTATTTCCGGAAATTTGCTAATACATCCTTTTTCTTTTTACCGTAACTTTCCATTCAAATCAGTGATATCACCATTCAGATGCGTATACTGAAAATTGACAACCATCGCATCAAAATTATGGCAATAATCTAATCAAGATCGGCTAGTGTAAGCTGCGCTCATGATTAAGATCGCAAACCGCTACCACCCCGCATGAATAATAATACCCAAGGAATCATGTGGGCATTGGTCGCAGGCGCGCTTTTCTCTGTTACTGCCGCAATGGCAAAAATAGCTGTCACTGAATACCATGTGCTGCAAATTCTCTTTTTCAGACAACTGGTGGTATTGCTAAGCTCCCTTCCTTCGATTGCCAATACTTTCCCGCAGAGCCTGAAGACGCGAAACCCGGGCCTTCATGCGGTTAGACTAATTGGCGCATTTATAGCCCTGACATGCGGTATCTGGGCGGTCGCTGTATTGCCTTTAACCACAGCTGTCACTCTGGGATTCACGCAAGTATTTTTCCTGAGCATTTTATCGTCAGTGTTTTTAAAGGAAGTGATCGGTGTGCATCGCATCGCCGCGGTCATAGCAGGCTTTACAGGCGTACTGATTGCAATGCGTCCCGGGGTTGAAGGGCTGATAAACCTTCACGCCACTATCCCTATCATCGGTGCCTTAGGTGCTGCAATCGCAATCATTTCTGTACGTACGCTTTCGCAAACGGAATCAACAGCCACCTTGCTCGTCTACCAATCAGTTTTTATAGGCGCAATCGCCGGTGTGTCTCTATTTTGGTTTTGGAATACCCCAGATCTGTCAGCCACCTTGCTTTTGTTTACGATGGGGATCTTCGCCGCGGCCGGCCAGTGGACAGGAGTTATGTCGCTAAGGCTCGGCGAGGCGAGCGTTGTTGGTAACATTGAATATATAAAGATCGTCTATGCGGCAATCTTCGGGTTCGTTCTCTTTCAAGAAGTACCAGATAGCTACACGCTACTCGGGGCGGCATTTATCATTGGATCAGCAGCTTACCTTTTACATCGGGAACGCCTGAAAAAGGCAAAAGTTCGGTAGGCGACAAATAACCGCCACCTACTGATAAATCTTTCGCGCCGCTTCGACCTCACGATCATAAAACTGCTTACTACTCGGGCATGATTTGTGCGCCCAACCCTCTGGTCCTCATGATCAGATTACCCATGCTTACTCGACTTCTGACTGCAACAGCACGACTGGCCGGCGTAACCGCCGTTGCTGTCACACTTTCTTCATGCAGCGATGGCTCACCCAGCCTACCGAAAGACTTCAGCGCCATAAGCGCCAGCCAGGCGCTGGCACGTGACAACGATCAACGGCCGAACATTATTGTCGTATTTACCGATGATCAGGGCTACGCCGATCTCAGTTCGCAGGGCGTACTTGGCGACATAGTCACCCCGCACATAGATCAGCTGGCTGCAGACGGCACCAGAATGACATCGGGCTACGCTACCGCACCACAGTGCACGCCATCGCGCGCCGGCTTGATTACCGGGAAATACCAGCAACGCTTTGGCCTTGACGACAATCGCTATACACCGATGCCGCTACAGGAAACCACGCTGGCAAACCGGCTACAGGATGAAGGCTATGCGACTGGCATGGTGGGGAAATGGCATTTAGAGATTGACCAGAACTCACAAGATTATGACAACAGCAATTTAACTGCCGCAGACAGGATTCCATTTTTTCCAGACCAGCGCGGTTTTGACGATGTCTATTTCGGCTATAGAAACAACTGGTGGACAAACTACGACCTGGAAGGCAATACGCTTACGCCGAAGTATCGTAGCAACACCAACTATCGTCTGGATGTATCTACAGATGCCAGTATCGCTTTTATCGAAAGGCACAAACAAGAACCCTTCTTTCTCTACCTGGCATACTTCGCACCTCATGTGCCACTCGAAGCAACAGAAAACTATCTTTCCAGGTTCAGTGATGTCGCAGAGACTCGTCGACAACATGGATTGGCCATGATGTCAGCGATCGACGATGGTATTGGTCGCCTGCGAGAGAAGCTTGCAGCCGACGAGCTAAGTGATAACACGATGATATTTTTCATCAGCGACAACGGTGCACCGCTGGGGATTCACAAACTCGACCTTCCTGTCAGTGATAATGGTGGCGCATGGGATGGTTCATTGAACGACCCAATGCTCGGTGAAAAAGGCATGTTGTCAGAGGGTGGAATTCGGGTGCCATACATTGTGAGCTGGCCCGGCACTATATCAGCAGGCGTGGTTTCAGACACTCCCGTGACCACGCTGGATGTCGCCTCTACCAGTCTTGCTGCAGCTGGAGCGGAAGTTCCTGTGCAACTTGACGGCGCCAATCTGCTGCCGGAACTTACCGGCCAGGAGACTCTTGAAGATCGACCTTTATATTGGCGTTTCTGGAGTCAGTCTGCGGTTCGCAAAGGGTCGTGGAAGTACTTAAAAGCAGGATCAGATTATGAGTTTCTATTTAACATGGATAGCGCAACACCCGAGTCTGAAAACGTTCTGACTGACTACCCGGCGATTGCCGATGACTTGCGCCAGGAGTTAAACACCTGGGCACAAGGCCTACACCGACCAGGGATACCAAACTTGCCATTGAACAATCAGGAACAAGACTGGTACCAACACTACTTCCCGTAGTGACACCTCTAAAGATGCATCAGTAACTCGCCCGGTGCAATCCAGCAGGTGCCGCTGATCCACAACCCGACATCAGACGTAATCAGCCACTCGCTTGATATAGTCAAAGGCGTACCTTGCAAAGCTCCAGCGTACCTGCATCTGAAACACCGGCGTATCTGCGTGATTAGATAACAACACTGATGCATTGCCAAAACGCGTTTGTGTGCACTGCCCGACACCAAACTGTTGCGGGTGAACATCAAATGGAGATCCGCTGGCTATCACGGCACGTGTTTTCGCGCCACTCAATCGCAACACAGTAGAGTAGTCGCTGACATCAACCGCCGCCGTTCCAGGGTTCGCACGCCAGCGCTCGGCAATGCTTTGCGGATCACTGTCGGTATAGAGCAACCGTTCATTCGGCCCTAACCAAAACAACGTGCTGGCACTATTGCTCACGTAGGTATTAGCTTCTAACTGGCACTCCATACCCAAGAGTTCAGTCAGCGCGCTATTACATGCGTGCGAATCAAAGTCACCGCGAAGGTTGATTTTATTTACCAGGCCTAACTCAGCCACGGTCAGACCATCAACGTCAATCGCGGCCATCTCTAACGGGGTTGCCTTAACAGGATTATCCACGAACGCGTACTCCTTCGGCATCAACAAAAACAGTATCTGAAACGGTGGCCCTGTGAACTTCACCGTTCATCAGTCGAAGCGTGACAACATCACCCTTTCTGTTTATTCCATCCTGCAAGAGTGCAAGTGCAATGGATCGCCCCGCATTAGGGCTCATGTAGCTAGATGTCACGTGGCCAATTGTAGGCATAGGTGGCGCGTCAGATACTTCACTGACAATGTGCGCACCTTCCGGCAACACCACTGTCGGATCTTCCGTCAGCAGTCCTATAAGTTGTGGTCGCGCTGTTCGCTGGGTATCAATTCTGACTTGCGATCGATTGCCAAGATACTCTTCCTTGGTTTTCGATACGATCCAGTCCATGTCCATATCGTGTGGTGTCACTGTGCCATCGGTATCCTGACCAACAATAATAAAACCTTTTTCTGCACGCAGTACGTGCATAGCTTCAGTCCCGTAAGGACAAAGGTCAAATTTCTTGCCAGCCGCAGCCAATGCTTCAATCAAATGTTTGCCATAACGTGCAGGCACATTGATTTCATACGCGAGTTCACCGGTAAAACTAATTCTATATACTCGTGCAGGCACACCGGCGACTTTGCCTTCACGCATAGTCATAAACGGAAATGCATCCTTAGACACATCAATGTCAGTGATGCTCTGCAACAACTCACGAGCCTTGGGGCCGTTGATGGCCATTACCGCCCACTGCTCCGTCACACTGGTGCAATAGACTTCCCACTCAGGCCATTCGGTTTGCAACCATTCTTCCAGCCAGCCCATAACACGCGCTGCACCGCCTGTGGTGGTGGTCATGTGGTAGTGATTTTCACCGAGGCGTGTCGTGACTCCGTCGTCGAAGATCATGCCGTGTTCGTTCAGCATCAAGCCATACCGACACGAGCCAATCGCCAACTTCTGCCAGTTGTTAGTGTACGCCATCTCGATTAGCTTGATGGCGTCTTTGCCTTGTATATCGATCTTGCCAAGTGTCGATGCGTCAAGCATACCGACCGACTCACGCACTGCGAGGGTTTCACGCTGCACAGCTGAGTGCATGTCCTCACCGGCTTTCGGGTAGTACCAGGAACGCTTCCAGTCACCGACATCTTCAAACTCTGCACCGTTATCTACATGCCATTCATGCATTGGTGTATGGCGTTCCTGTATAAACAGTTCACGTGATTCCTGACCACCGACTGCACCGAGCGTCAGCGGTGTATACGGCGGCCTGAAAGTAGTAGTGCCCACTTCAGGAATAGAAACGCCTTGTATGTTTGCCATAATCGCGAGTGCGTTCAGGTTAGATGTTTTACCTTGATCGGTCGCCATCCCTGTGGTGGTGTAGCGCTTTAGATGCTCTACAGACACAAACCCTTCGCGCGCAGCAAGTTGAATATCTGCAGCGGTAACGTCATTTTGAAAATCGTGAAAGTGCTTTGACCTTCCTTCACCCACCGGATGGGTGGTTGGCACAAGCCACAACGGCGAGATAGTTCCCAACGGTACTTCATTGACCGTAAAAGATTCACTTGAAGCCGCAGTACCGTGAAGCCCGCAACGTGTAGCAGCATCCACACCCGCTTGAGTCCCCTGCTGAATACAGGTGGCTGTAACAAAGCTGCCATTGCAACTGCCTGCAGAGATATTCGGACTGGTCTTTTTCAAACGACTTTCATCAGGAACAAATGCGGCAATGGACTCAATATACTTAAGTTTGCCACCACTCTGGCTCACCATATGACACGATGGTGTCCAGCCACCAGAGCTTGCAACGACGCTGCAATCAATTTCCCACGCCTGGCCCTGCACTGAGTCTCCATCTGCCGACAACTTCATCACCCGCACAGATTCAACACCTTTAGCCCCCTGCACAGACGTGATCGCATGCCCTTCAAAGAGCTTAATGTTCTTTTCTTCCAACAGTGCCTTTAATGACGACTGCACACTTGAGCGTGTGTCCACGACAGTGACTACACCACCGCTTTCGGAAGCATCAAACGCCACCTGATACGCGCTGTCATTGTTAGTAAACACCACCACATCGTTACCGGGTAACACGCCATATCTGTTGATATAAGTACCTACTGCGTTGGCAAGCATCACTCCGGGTCGGTCATTGTCAGCAAATACTAAAGGCCGCTCTATTGAACCCGCTGCAACAACCACCTGTTTTGCACGAATTTTCCAAAACCTCTGGCGTGGCGCTGTACCACCCTTGCCGGGGCCCATATGATCAGTGACTTTTTCAATCGCTGTAATATAGTTGTAGTCGTAATAACCGGTAGCAGTAGTACGGGTAAGCAATTGAACGTTTTCATTTCGCTCAAGCGATTGCACCGAGCGCTGTATAAACTCAAGCGAAGCCGCATTGTTTGATGTACCCAGCAACGCACCACCCGGTGTATTGTTTTCATCGAGCACCATGACCCTTGCACCACCACTGGCAGCGGCGGTGGCGGCTGCAAGACCTGCAGGCCCTGCACCGATCACCAGCACATCACAATGTGCGTAAGTGCCGTGATAAACATCCGGGTCATCTTCAGTCGGACTAACACCCAACCCGGCAGCTTTACGAATGTACTTTTCATAAGTCATCCACATGGAAGCAGGCCACATGAAAGTTTTATAGTAAAAGCCGGCAGGTAGAAAACGCGCCACCAGAGAGTTTGCAGCACCCACATCAAACCCGAGGCTTGGCCAGCGATTTTGCGACTTCGCGACCAGACCATCATATAACTCTATGCAGGTAGCTCGAGTGTTGGGCTCAGTGTATGGACCGGTTTCCAATTGCATTAATGCATTGGGTTCTTCGGAACCGGCGGCAATTAAACCGCGCGGCCGATGATATTTAAAACTACGGCCAAGCAAACGTACACCATTTGCCAATAACGCCGATGCTAAGGTGTCACCCCGATAGCCCGTATAGGTTATGCCATCAAAGCTAAAGGTAAGCGGCTTGCTGCGATCAACCAGACCGCCCTCTGATAGACGATGAGTCTGAGTCATGACTGTCCTCCATTGTCTGGAATGGGAGGCCTTGGATCTTCTACTTTATAAGACGCCACAAATTCGTCGGTTACCGTATGACGTAAAGCATTAAACCAACGCCTGCAGCCGTGATCATGCAACCAGCGCTCGCGATGATAGCCTTTGGGGTTGGTGCGAAAAAACACATAGTCCCCCCATTCTTCATCGGTCATTTTTTTGGTTTCTGTCGGGCGCGGAATATGAGCTTCACCATGACACGAAAACTCAGTTTGATCGCGATCACCACAATAGGGGCAGTTAATAATAAACATATTAATGAGCTACCGCGGCGGCGGCACCTTCGTCGATTAAGGCGCCCGAATTAAAACGATCCAGTGAAAATGGAGCAGCAATACTGTTCATTTCACCCGCCGCAATAGAATGAGCAAAAGCGTGCCCGCTACCTGGTGTGGCTTTAAACCCACCGGTACCCCAACCACAGTTAAAGAATAGATTCTTTACCGGTGTTTTTGAAAGTATCGGAGAGCGGTCAATAGTGACATCAACAATTCCCGCCCACTGTCGCAACATGCGCAGGCGTGAAAATAAAGGGAACAACTCACACAGCGGACCGACGGTATGTTCTATTAAGTCAAAACTTCCACGCTGCGAGTAGGAGTTATAAGCATCAGAACCAGAACCGACAACGAGCTCACCTTTATCGGATTGACTTACGTATACATGAATGCCGTTAGACATCACCACGCAATCGATAATGGGTTTAATTGGCTCAGAAACCAGAGCCTGTAACGGATAACATTCAAGCGGCAATTTAAAGCCCGCCATCTCGGCGATGACACTACTGTGCCCGGCAGCTACTGATCCGACCTTGCCTGCACCGATAAACCCACGGCTGGTATCAACACCGATCACCTTGTTATTTTCAACACGCACACCAGTGACTTCGCAGTTTTGAATGATGTCGACACCCGCGGCATCGGCACCACGTGCGTAACCCCAGGCGACTGCATCATGACGCGCGGTACCACCACGACGTTGCAGCAAACCACCCATCACCGGGTAACGACAATCAAGATTGATGATCGGCAGCATTTCTTTCACCTGCGCTGGCGTAAGAAACTCAGAATCTATTCCGTTTAAGTAGATAGCGTTGCCACGCCGTCCGATTTCCTGCATGTCGTGCACGCTATGCGCGAGGTGCAATAAACCACGCTGTGAGAACATGACGTTGTAATTGAGCTCTTGCGACAAACCTTCCCACAGTTTCATTGCATGCTCATACATGCCAGCTGAAGCGTCGAGCAAATAGTTGGATCGAACAATGGTGGTGTTACGGCCAGTATTACCACCACCGAGCCATCCCTTTTCGAGCACGGCTACATTGGTGATGCCACACTGTGTTGCCAGATAATAGGCGGTCGCAAGGCCATGGCCGCCCCCACCTATGATCACGACATCGTAGGCTTTTTTTGGTTCGGGACTGCGCCAGGCACGCTGCCAGTTACGATGGTATGACATCGCATTGCGCGCCAGCGAAAACAGGGAATATGCTTTCATAGAGATTCTTTTTGGATTCAGACGCCAGCGGTGTGCAAAGCTCGCTGCATCGTCGTAAAATTCAGCCGCTTATGGTGTTCCAAAAACGACCCAAATAACGCAGAAATTCAATATTGCTGGTAACTTATACCGACTTCTAAGCAGGCGTCACACCACGAAGCCTTTCACCACGGCGTCGGATAAGCTCAAGCGTGGCAAGCAACGCAATTGAGAGAACGACCAGAATGGTGGCAACCGCAAGAATAGTCGGTGAAATTTGCTCACGTATTCCTGAGAACATCTGTCGCGGAATAGTCCGTTGCTCAACTGACGCCATCGCGATAACCACCACGACTTCATCAAAAGAAGTCACAAACGCAAACAGTGCCCCCGAAATCACACCGGGCAATATTAACGGCATCTGTACTTTAAAAAATGTTCGAAGCGGCGTCGCCCCCATGCCGTAAGCGGCACGCACCAGACTTTGATCAAAGCCAACCAGTGTCGCTGTGACCGTAATAATTACAAACGGCGTTCCAAGCACCGCGTGCGAGAGTATTACCCCCAAATGCGTATAGACGAGTTCAAACTCATTTAACCAATTACCTATCCAGGTAAGCGGTCCACCGAAATCAGCCAACCAGGCACCGAAGCTATTAATAAGTCTGGCACCATCACTAAATCCACGGAATATACCGGCACCGGTAATAACCAACGGTACGATCATCGGTGAGATTAACAATGCCATTATTTTCTTTTTGAATGGCATTTCAGAGCGGCTTAAACCAACCGCCGCCAGAGTACCCAGAACAGTGGCAATAATGGTCGCAAAAAAACCGATAAAAAAGCTGTTGCGCATGGAGCGAATCCACTGGGCATTGTTCCATGCATCACTCCACCAACCGGTGAGACGCTCCGGGTTGGCCATGCCGTTAGTGAGAATATCTTTGTAGTGGCGCAGAGAGAATGCGTCAGGGTCAAGACCCAACATGCCAGGAGTAAAAGAGAAATAGTTTTCTGCGTTAAAACTCAACGGCAGAACAATTAAGATCGGTGAGATCAAAAATAGAAAGATCAGACCACAGAGAAATCGAAACGTGTAATACCAAAGACGCTCGCCCCATCCCGCATATGCTGGTATTGCCATTTTCTTAACCCAGCTTCATGTTATCAATGCCAACGATACGATCGTATAGCCAATAAAAAATCAATACGACAAACAGCAACACACCACCAAGGGCTGCCGCTAAATTCCAGTTCAGCGTTTGACGCATATGCGAGTCAATGAAATTTGAAATCATCGACCCTTCCTGACCACCGACCAGTGCCGGGGTGATGTAATAACCGATGGCGACGATAAAAACCAAAATACCACCAGCCCCAATGCCCGGGATAGTTTGCGGTGCATAGACACGCCAAAACGCGGTCCAGTTAGTGGCACCCAGGCTTTTCGCCGCTCTCATGTAACTGGGTGGTATGCCTTTCATCACCGAGTAAAGCGGCAACACCATAAACGGCAAGAGAATATGCGTCATAGCGATCAGCGTGCCGAGCTGATTATAAATAAGCGAGTAACGACTGCCATCATCTGTTACGCCGAAATAGACGAGCAGATCATTGACCACTCCCTGGCTTTGCAACATGGCAATCCATGCCGTTGTGCGCACCAGAATAGAGGTCCAGAACGGCAGCAGCACCAGGATAAGTAACAAGTTTGATGTTCTCACTGGCAACGTGGCAAGTAGAAACGCTATGGGATAACCCAGCACCACACAAAACAATGTCACCAGGAATGATATTTTTAAAGTACGCAGAAAAAGCTTGATATGAATACGGCGCTTTTCGACCTGCTGATCTATGGAACCGTCAGCATTGAGCTTCAGGTCAACCGCCGCGGCATAGTAGCCGGGCGTCCAGGTTCTGGAGGCCGTCTTCATGCCTTGCCATACCCTGATATCAGCCCACTTCTTTTTCTTCTTCACCAGGCTTTCTTTATAGGGCGCTTCGAGCTTGCTTATGCTGCGCCCGGTACTCGTAAACAAAGATCTCGAACCGGGAAATTCACGGTTCACGCGAGTGGCGACTCTGCCAATCGTCTTATTTGCACTGACCACACGCAGATCAGCTGCCAACGCGGCATACATTTCTTCGGTCGGCTCTGAAACTGCATCCCAATCTTTCAGAGATTTGGTAACCTCCGGCATTTTGGATGAAAAGGAACTGTCGTAGATGCCCTGCATGAGAAAATATGCAATAGGCAGAATGAATGAAAAAACAATAAACAGCAGTAATGGCAACACCAGCAAAAAGGCTCGAAAGCGACTGCGAAACATCGCTTTGTCGAGGCGTTTTTTCAGTTCCGCATCATCGATAATAACGCCATCAATGGTCAATGGAGCTGCGGCTGAATTGTTCGCTATTGCTGTCATTCGAGATACGAATTCTTTAAGTAAAACACCCCGGGGGAATCCCCGGGGTGTAGAGCGCTAATTACTTAGCCAGACTTGTTCAAGTCTTACTTAGCAAGCCATGCGTTGAACTGCTCGTTCAACTGATCTTGATTGTCAGCCCAGAACTCAAAGTTGTTCTGTAGCGCATTGGTCAAGTTAGCAGGTGCCGTAGGCATGTGGCTAGCCATCTTAAGTTCCGGCTTGTTATGGAATGAACCCACCAATGAACCCGAAGATTTACGCGCAGGACCATAAGAGATCCAGCTCGCCTGTGCCGCTAGAGCTTCAGTACCTGTTGAGTACTTCATGAAGTCCATTGCAGCTTCTTTATTTGGAGCACCTTTAGGCATAACCCATAGATCAAGATCCCAAATCTGGCCGTCCCAAACAATTTCGAATGGCTTATCTTCAGAAGCAACCGCGTTAAATATACGACCGTTATAAGCAGTGGTCATCACAACTTCACCATCAGCCAAAAGCTGCGGAGGTTGAGCTCCAGCTTCCCACCAGACAACGTCAGCTTTGATTGAATCAAGCTTAGCCAGTGCGCGCTCAATGCCTTCTTCTGTTTCAAGCACTTCGTACACTTCGTCAGCTGCAACACCGTCAGCCATCAATGCCATTTCAAGGTTGGCTTTCGGGTTCTTACGCAAACCACGCTTACCTGGGTATTTAGCAGTGTCAAAGAAGTCTGCGATTGTCGATGGCGTACCACCAGTCACTTTAGTTGAATCATAAGCGTAGATTGTTGACCAAACGATGTTTGCAACCGCACACTCGTGGAAAGTCCCTGGAAGGAAATCATCTTTTGCTGCAGTGCCATCAGCACCCGCCGGGAAATCTTCAATGCTAATAGTTTCCAGTAGGCCTTCATCACAACCACGAACCGCATCAGACAACTCAACGTCTACCAAATCCCACTTTACGTTGCCGGCTTCAACCTGTGCTTTAACTTCAGCAAGACCACCGTTGTAATCTTCAGACACAACTGTATTACCTGTCGCTGCCATCCACGGCTTGTGATAAGCCTCAACCTGTGATTTGGTGTATGCACCACCCCAGGAAACAACAGTAATTGAATCTGCAGCATTCGCGGCACCCGCTGCTACGGCAATACCGGCAGCAAGCAATGTAGTAACTTTAATCATTGCGTAAAATCCTCGTTTTAAAAAATCCGGAACATCCGGCTTACAGTAAACACCCGCGGGGTTAATAACTCGCGGATAAACTCACAAATTGTTTCAACTCTATACCTACTACAACGAACTGAATCCTGACTGACTATTTGCCAATGATTGCGCGTCTTGCCAATGGCTACGCATCTAGTGCACGACAATCCTGTTGCAGCCAACCCACTGAGACAACATCACCTTTTTGCATAGCTGCATGATCAGCGGAGTTTGGCACTTTCACAATAAAGTCATCGCGACCAAGTATGGCAACCCGGCTTCGAATGTGATCGCCAAGGTAAATAAGCTCAAGTACCTCTGCGTCAAATATATTAGGCACAGAACCCGGCTCCGGGTTAATGACTACGCGCTCCGGCCGCAGTGACAACGTTGATTCATCTCCACGATTACCGACGTTAATCGCCATGGCGTAGATAGGTACACCTTCTGCAGTTTGCACTACACAGTATTCACCATCGATATCTACCACCTTGCCGCGGAGTTTGTTGTTCTCACCAATGAACTGGGCAACAAAAGCATTTTCAGGTCGCTCGTACAAATCACTGGGTGAAGCCAATTGCTGGACTACGCCATCATTAAACACAGCGATACGATTAGACATCGTCAGCGCTTCCGACTGATCATGCGTCACATACACCACGGTCACCCCCAGGTTTTCGTGAATGTGCTTGATCTCGTACTGCATCTGCTCACGGAGATTTTTATCCAGCGCACCCAGCGGCTCATCCATCAGGACTAAATCAGGATCGAATACCAACGCCCGCGCTACAGCCACACGTTGCTGCTGACCACCAGACAGTTGAGCCGGACGTCGATTGCCAAATTCCCCGAGCTGCACCATATCCAGTGCTTTATTCACCCTGCTTTCGCGCTCGGACTTAGACATTTTGCGCACCTCAAGCGGGAAGGCCAGATTTTCAGCCACCGTCATATGAGGGAACAAAGCATAATTCTGGAACACCATCCCAATGCCACGCTTGTGCGGAGGGACATTATTTATCGGGCGTTCATTTAAATAGATTTCGCCGTATGTTGCCGGCTCGAACCCCGCCAACATCATCAAGCAGGTAGTTTTGCCTGAACCTGACGGGCCAAGCATGGTGAGGAACTCACCTGTTTCTACATCGAGGTTCAAATCTTTGACGACAAGAATTTTACCGTCATAACTTTTTTGAACGTTTTTGAATTGGACCAGCGGCTTGTTTGCAGGCATTCAAATCCAGGTAGTCTTTGATACTGTTTCAGTATTGATACAGTAAGTTGAATATATCCGCACAGTTTGCCGCAGCCTGAGTCCACAGGCAACCGGCAAACCGTTCTAAGGTGCGAAGGATCTCATCTTTTGCCACTGCAACGCGCTTTCAATCCGTCCAATACTTCTCCTTTCGCGCCGGACGAGACGAACTAGTTACCCAAATTTCTTCAATCTAGCCATCAGGCTGGACGTATCCCATCGCTGTCCGCCCATTTTCTGGACATCAGCGTAATACTGATCAACCATCGCCGTGACAGGCACTGAGGCACCGTTATTACGCGCTTCGTCTAAAACGATTGACAGATCCTTGCGCATCCAGTCGACGGCGAAGCCAAAATCATATTCATCCTTCGCCATGGTCTGGTAACGATTTTCCATTTGCCACGACTGTGCCGCCCCGCCGGCCACTACACTCATGACCTTTTCAATATCAAGATCCGCCGCCTGAGCAAAGTTCACCCCTTCTGCAAGCGCCTGCACCAAACCGGCAATGCAAATTTGATTTACCATCTTGGTCAACTGGCCGGCGCCGGTACCGCCAATCAGTGCGACATTTTTGCCGTACGCAGCCAACGTGTCAGATACGCCATCAAAGGTCTTTTGATCACCACCGCACATGATAGCCAAGGCACCGTTTTCGGCACCTGCCTGCCCTCCAGATACAGGCCCATCAATAAACCCCACGCCTTGCTCAGCACAGGCCGCGGCAATTTCGCGCGCCACTACCGCCGATGCTGTCGTGTGATCCACCAGCGTGGCACCCTTTTCAAGGCCCGCCAATACGCCATCGTCTCCGTATACTACTGATCGCAGATCATCGTCGTTACCAACACATATCATCACGATTTCCGCACCACTCGCTGCCTGCCTCGGTGTATCGCAGGCAGTCCCTGAATGATCCTTTGCCCACTGATCTGCTTTGGCTTTAGTGCGGTTATAAACAGATACTTCATGGCCGGCACTGGCAAGATGCCCGGCCATTGGAGAACCCATTACACCCAAACCAATAAATGCAACTTTCTTAGTCATGTGTCTCTCTTTGGATGCTTAACGTTGTTAGATTTATAATTGGTGAGCACGACTTTTATACAGCCTGGCTCTGCTTTATAAGGCTTGCCAGTTTTTCTATGCCAGCACGAATGTTTGCTGCAGGAATAGACGAAAAGCCAATTCTTAAAAATGCTTCGTCAGGTACAGGGTTTATATAATACGGATTCCCCGACACGACCAGTATGCCATTTTCACTGGCTTCCTGCTGCACGTCATCTGCATCCGCCCCATCCGGCAGCTTCACCCAAAACGCGCTGCCACCAAACGCCGGCGCACGACTTGAATCCGGCATAAACTCTGTCAATGCATCATCAAGTGCCTGCCAACGCTGCTTATAACTCGACGCAATCCTATGCACCAGGGAGTCGTGATGACCCAGAGCAAGAAAGTGCGCCACTGCGTTTTGATTATTCGATGGCGGGTGTCGAAGCATTAGTCTGCGTAACGCACGGGTCTCAGTGATCAGTTCTTCCGGTCCCACCATGTAACCCAATCTTAGACCAGGGGCGAGTGTTTTCGAAAGACTGCCCACATAAATCACGCGGTCATTGCCATCAAGGCTTTTCAGAGCCGGTGTAGGTGTTCCGGCAAAGTTAAGTTCACTTTCATAATCATCTTCAATGATTAATATGTCGTGCTCTGAGGCACGCCGCAGCAGCTCTTGGCGTCGCTCAAGCGACATCGTCGCCGTGGTTGGTGATTGATGACTCGGCGTACAGAACACCACATTGCACTCGTTGATACGATCATCTATTACTAATCCGTTTTCATCGACATCAAGCGGAACTAAATCGCAGTTTCTAAGTGCAAATATATTTCGTGCATCAGGGTAGCCCGGGTTTTCAAAACCGACTTTGTCGCCTTCATTAATTAATAACCGGGCGAGTATATACAGCGCATTCTGCGCTCCCATGGTGACCAGGATTTGATCAGTAGAAACCCACAGACCACGTGGCGGCAGAACACGATTTTGAATCTGTTCGAGCAACAGTGGATCATCGTTATCGACTGAATCCGGCATCCATTCAGTAATGGCCTGAACCGCCAACGACTGACGACAACACTCGCGCCACTCATTGATCGGAAACATTGCAGGATCGGTTTGGCCTGCAGTGAATGGAAATTCGTAGTCACGCCACCGGCCGAGCAGACTGTCCAGATTGCGCTGTTTCGAAGGGCGGGTTAAAAAGCGCTTTTCCCAATTGGGTGATTCTGCATCGCTAGTGACAGGTTGCGGTGCACGCGCCAGGCGGCTGTTTACCAGTTCAGAATTGACAAAGTAGCCGCGCCGCTCCTCCGCCAGCAAATACCCTTCATCCATCAGATGCTGATAAGCATGCACTACAGTATTTCGCGCTACACCCAGTTGTCGCGCCAGCTCCCGTGACGAGGGCAATGGTCGATGATGCGGAATGTGACCGTCCAGGATAGCGGTTACCAGCGCCCGCCGCAGCTGACTTTGCAAACTGTCGCCACGATCACTCGACAACCTGATGAGCTGCCGCCACATAGGCTGGCTGGTCTTTTGTTTGCGGTCTGGTTCAGACGCCAATGTGGTCTCACAAAGTGGTGGGGCAATTAAATAAATTCATCAGTGCCGGCAATTGCTGCTTTTTATAAGCATGCGAGGCAGGCAGAATGGGTAGTAGACAACTAGACAATACCTGAGTTTAATCCACGCTCACTTTCCAGTAAACATAAGCCTACACCACTCCCACAACATTCTCACCGTATTAAGAGCAGTTGAATATGTCAGATACTAAAATGCCAGCGATAATCGCTCATCGTGGCGCCAGTGGCAGCGCACCGGAGAACACCCTGGCGGCAATCCGCCTGGCAGCAGAACACGGCGCGCGCTGGATCGAAATAGACGTCAACATCTCAGCCGACGGCATCCCGGTACTTTTTCACGATGACGGCTTGAGCCGATGCAGCAACGGCCACGGGCTGGTGATTGAGCATTCGCTCGATACACTCAAATCACTTGATTGCGGCAGCTGGTTTTCAGAGCAATTTACAGGTGAAAAAATCGCCACTTTTGACGAGTGCCTGGAGCTCGCCACGGAATGCAACCTGGGCATCAATCTCGAAATTAAACCTTGCAGCGGATGGGAGTTACCCACGACAGATGCCATCTCGCAACTGATCAACAGCAAAAAGACACTGCCTCCGATCGTAGTTTCGAGCTTCAGCCACCTTGTCATGCAACGTGCGACGACCAGCCTGCCCGAATTGCCACGATCATCTCTGTTTCTAGTCGCCCCACCAGATTGGCACACCTTATTAGAGGAAGTAGATGCATCGAATATTCATTTGCACGGCAATTCGCTACTCACAAAAAAACAGGTGGCAGATTTTAAAGCCAGTGGATTGGGTGTTTACTGCTACACCGTCAACACCACCGACGAGGCAAAAGCGCTATTTGATATTGGCGTTGACGGTGTATTCACTAATTACCCACAAATGCTTCTTGAACATATGGACAATTAGCTGCCAACCATTACCTGCGCTTAATCAGCTCTGTCGCCCGGCGGCCCAACTCACAGGGGCGCAACCCTACCGCCGACCTGCAAATGAGGACACACGCTTACCTTCGACCTGCTGAATCCATTGCAATACTTCTGGCCATTGATTTGCCCAACAACACAAATGCGTATTTTCCGGCACCTCCCACAGCAAGGCAGACGGTTGTTTTAGCATCCACTGCTTAACAAGCTTCGGCGGAATAACTTTGTCGTTACCACCAACCAGGTGCAGTTGCCTGATTGAGGCAGGCAATGGCGCACGAGTAGCCGGGTTGATCGACCCATAGAGCTTTGTGTATTTGTGGTGTGCAGTCCATGCGTCTGTATCGATGTTGCCTGCCACAGTGACCACTGCTGTGACCCTGGGCAGCTTCTCTGCCACCAGTAAAGCCAGCGCACCACCACCACTGTGGCCGATTAAAACAATTTTTCTAAATCGTCGCGTGCGCTGTGAAATTACCTCAACCATACTCGTGACCACTTTCTCTGAGAAACGCGAAAAGGTCCAGTAGTCGGCGTTGCATTGATCATCCAACACCATACCAAAGTAACATGGTCGGCCTATGTATAAAGTATTGCCCTTGTCTTTGCCCATCAGGTTCAGCATGAGCGCTTTTCGTGGAGTGGGATCAGCTTTTACAAAGTAACGCCATTGCCAGGCGACACCATCACCCTCTATGTACACGTGTACAGTGTCGCCCGCAGCATCACCTCTCGGGGAGTACACTACGTGCCTGAATTTTTCACTGTGCTGGGTTGATCTTGTAAAACCCAACTGATCTGCCCTGGCATCAACCTGTTGGTATGCAGGTTTGGCACAAGACACCAAAATCACGGCCATCACAAGCATGACAGCACCTTTCGCCACACGATCAAACAGTGCAGCGGTATCGATATATTTTGAAAAGGCAGTGTTCACAGTCATTCTCCCATTGTAGTCCACTCCCCTTCACTGCGGCGATGCTGTTTTTGTAATCAAAGTTGCATACGCCAGATTTACCCCTATTCTCTATTTATGACTCGGGGTCATGAATCCCATTTTTCGCCAAAGATCCACCGGATCAACACAAAACATCGTGAATAAAAAAGAACGATATTCCAGAGAACAGGCGCTACTTAATACCGCACTCGGCTGTTTCAACAATGATCAGTGGGAGAACGTCAGTGTGTCGGAAATTGCCGACAAAGCCGGCGTGGCCAAAGGCACTGTCTACCTGCATTTCGCTAGCAAGCATGAGATTTATGCCAGACTGGCATTGCAGTTCTACAACACGCTATTAACAGATTGCCGGAACCTTTCCAGCACGGATAGCCGAACCCGGCTAAAGCAGTTCATTCACACCGTGTTCAGACACCATCAGTCAAGACCGGAGTATCGTCGAGTCACACAGTATTGCCAGCGGGAGGATTTCATAAAAAACCTCAACCCCGAGCTTGCACAATCACTAACAAATATCGAACACCAGTTTCGGTCTGTTATCAAAGAAATTCTTACTAACGGAATTCAAGATGGCAGCTGGAGTACAGATGCTGCCAATAACATGCCTGGTATTTTTTACACAATTAAAGGCGCACTCACTCAGTTCTGTCGCATTAAAAATACAGACCAAGAGAGTCAGTTAAAAATTATCAGTGCAATCACAAACTATATACTTTCAAGTGTCGGTCCGCGTACAAAATCACAACAAGTAACTGACACTTTGAGCTTCACCCTCGACCAGGTTTTGGAAACGTAAAATGGGCAGATCTGCTTTAATTGCCGCACTAGTTGTAGTAGCGCTGGTACTCTGGATGGCGAGCGGCCAGATGGGTTCCGACCAAAAAAACGCGAGCCAAAATCGCTCTGAGTCGGTCGGGACAACCAGTACCACGGAAGAAAAACCTGTGGTAAAAATGAAGGTACAAACGCGAGTCCAAAGTGCAGAAAGCATTACACGTGAAGTCGTTGTTCAAGGTCAACTTGAACCACTGCAAGTGCTCACGTTGCGCGCAGAAACCGCCGGCAACATTGAAGCACTACCCGGCAGAAAAGGACAACGCATTGGTCGCGGGGAAATGCTTGCCAGACTGTCGATAGACAATCGCAGTGCAGACCTTGCGGTCGCGCAAGCTAATCTTGCTCAGGCAAACAACGAGTACCAGGCGGCACGCAAACTACAGAGACAGGGCCTGCAGTCAACGCTTAGTTTAGAAGCCACAAGTGCAAAACGCGAAGCCGCAAAGGCACATGTACAAGCAGCGGAGTTGGAATTCGCAAACACCAGTATCGCAGCCCCGATAGATGCATTAATTGAAGACATAATGGTTAAGGAAGGCGACTTCATTCAACGCGGCGATGCACTGGCGACCCTGGTGGATAACAGCCAGTTACTTGTTACAGGCAGTGTGCCACAGCAACTCATTGGCGATGTAGAACAAGGCCAGAAAGCGAGCGCAAAACTTGTTACCGGCGAAACTCTTGAGGGCCGGGTTACCTATATATCATCTATGGCTGACGACACTACTCGAAGCTTCAAAATCGAAATATTAATAAACTCACCGCCCGCGGGGACGCTGACAGGCATCAGCGCACAGATCAACATCCCCGTTGAAACCCTGTTAGCACATCGCGTATCACCCGCCATATTGGCTCTAGACGACAACGGCGCGCTCGGGATAAAAGCAATCGATGAAGACAGCGTTGTCGTCTTTCACGCTATAGAAGTTGTGAAAACCGAGAGCAATGGCGCGTGGGTTACCGGCCTTCCCAACGATGTAAACATAATTACGCTAGGTCAGGGATTCGTTAACCCGGGTGAGTTGGTCGAACCTATTGCAGAACAAAAAAATGACAAATCAAGCAACGCCCCTGAAACGGGTAATTCTACCCTATGAACGCAATTATAGAAGCGGCATTTAATCGCAGCCGTGCGGTCTTATTGGTATTAATATTCTTCATATTCAGTGGAATCATGGCTTACAGAGCCATTCCGAAAGAAGCTGAGCCCGATGTCGCCATTCCGATTATCTATGTATCGATGAGCCACGAAGGCATCTCCCCAGAAGATAGCGAACGCTTACTGCTTCGACCCATGGAGGCAGAGCTACAAAATATACCGGGAGTAAAAAAAATCACCAGCACCGGGTCTGAAAGCCATGGCTCGGTGCTACTTGAATTTGATGCTGGTTTTGACCCGGGCACAGCACTCGCCGATGTTCGCGAAAAAGTCGATGTTGCAAAATCCAACTTACCGAATGATACAGACGAACCCACGGTCAACGAGATTAACGTTGCCCTCTTTCCGGTACTGACCGTTTCTTTGGCAGGCCCAATTCCCGAACGCAGCCTACTAAAGATTGCAAAAAACCTGAAAGAAAAAATCGAAGCCCAATCCGGAGTGCTGGAAGTATCCATTGGCGGTGAACGTGCAGAAGTGCTCGAGATACTGGTCGATCCGGTGGTCATGGAAACTTACAACATCCGCTTTGATGAACTGTTCAATTTAATTAGAACTAACAACTTGTTAGTCGCCGCAGGTGCCATCGACACCGGAGCCGGCCGCATGGTGTTAAAAGTACCCGGGGTTGTTGAAGATATAACAGACATCCTATCCATGCCGGTAAAGGTTGACGGCAACACGGTAATAACCTTTCAAGATGTGGCCACTATCAATCGCACGTTTAAAGATGCAAACGGCTATGCAAGAGTAGATGGCCAACCGGCACTGGCACTGGAGATCTCTAAGCGCATAGGCGCCAACATCATTGAAACCAATCAAGCGATTCGAGATCTGGTAGCAGAACAGCAAAAACTATGGCCTGCTTCAGTACAAGTGGGTTTTCACCAGGATAAATCCAAACAAATCATTACCATGCTGAGTGACCTGCAAAACAATATATTGTCAGGCGTTATTTTGGTCATGGTGGTTATTATTGCCGCACTGGGCTTTCGCAGCGCGTTACTGGTAGGGCTAGCGATACCCGGTTCTTTTTTAGCGGGAATTATGGTGCTACACAGCCTTGGTTTTACCATGAATGTGGTGGTGTTATTTAGCCTCATTCTTGTAGTGGGCATGCTGGTAGACGGGGCTATTGTTGTCACCGAACTCGCAGACAGAAATATAAAAAGCGGCATGACAAGACGTAATGCTTATATGGCTGCATCACAGCGTATGAGCTGGCCGGTCATCGCCTCTACCGCCACTACACTGGCTGTCTTTTTTCCGGTGATCTTCTGGCCGGGCCTGGTCGGACAATTCATGAAATACCTGCCAATGACAGTGATTATCTGTTTAATCGCCTCGTTATTTATGGCACTTATTTTTATACCTGTTCTCGGCGGCAGCTTTGGTGGATCAAAGGTGACAGCGCCGCAAACAGATGAGCCATTAAAACTGGGCACCATAACGCGCAGCTATGCTCGCATGCTTTCAAGCCTGCTGAAGCGCCCCTCTCTGACTCTGCTGGCCGCCATTGTGGCACTGGTGGGTTCCTATGCCTTATACGCAGTAATGGGGCGCGGTGTTGTGTTCTTTCCAAAGACTGAGCCAGACAACGTCCTGGTGCAAGTGCATGCACGCGGCGACTTATCAATGCTTGAAAAAGATCGCATCGTTCGACGCGTAGAAGAACGCCTGTACCCGATGGATGAACTGAAGTCTGTTTATGCGAAATCTATGGGGGCGGTGGCAGGTGAGCCTGGCATGTCAGCCGATGTCATCGGCGTAATTCAGATTGAACTGATTGAATGGAACAAGCGGCGCAAAGCAAAGGTCATTCTTGATGAAATGGCAGAGCTCACTGAAGACATACCAGGTATTATTTTGGAGTTTAAGGAGCAGGAAGGCGGCCCTGCTTCGGGCAAACCCATCAATATGGAAATCACTTCCATCAGACCTGAAAAACTACCCGCCGCTGCTAAATATGTTGAAGGTGTGATGCGTGATCTAGGTGGCTTCGTTGATGTAGAAAATAACCTGCCGCTACCAGGAATCGAATGGCGCTTAAACGTTAATCGTGAAGAGGCCGCTCGTTATGGTGCCGATGTAGCTCTGCTTGGTAACGCCGTACAAATGGTCACCAACGGCATAAGAGTGGCTGGCTACCGACCTGATGACTCGGACGAAGAACTGGATATAAGAGTCAGATATCCATTAACCGAACGCAAGCTTGATCAACTGGATCAACTGCGTGTGCCTACTCGCAACGGCATGGTACCGATTTCCAACTTTGTCACGCTGGAAGCTGCGACTAAAACCGGTATCGTCAATCGCGTTGACACCCAAAGAGCTATTACCGTTCAAGCCAACGTCGCAGCCGATGCAAACACAACAGCAAAGCTCAAGGAATTAACAGAAGCATTGGAAAGCGGCCCCATTGATCCTGACATCTCAGTTCAGTTTACCGGCGAGAATGAAGATCAAGCTGAGACAGGCATGTTTCTTATGTCGGCATTTGCAGCGGCGATCTTTCTGATGGGATTGTTTCTGGTAGTGCAGTTCAACAGTCTATATCAGGCACTGGTCGTGTTGAGCGCCATCGTATTTTCTACCTCCGGGGTCTTACTTGGCTTAATCGTCGCTAAACAAACCTTCGGCATTGTGATGGTCGGCTTGGGTATCATCGCTCTGGCAGGCATTGTTGTGAATAACAACATTGTACTGATCGATACCTACAACCGCTTTCGCAGCGAAGGTCACGCACCACGCATCGCCGCCTTGCAAACAGGCATCTTAAGATTACGCCCGGTTTTCCTGACTGCGATCACTACCATACTTGGCTTAATGCCAATGGTACTGTCGCTAAACATTGATATCTTCCGACGCATATTGGAAGTCGGTGCACCGTCCACCATGTGGTGGACTCAACTGGCCAGTGCTATCGCCGGCGGGCTTGCATTTGCAACGATACTGACTTTGGTACTCACGCCCTGCCTGCTCGTGATTGGCGACACGGTGTTTAAACGAAAACCAAAAGTTGAAGTGGCGCAACAGGCACAGCCTGTGTGACAAGCGCCAGCAATGCGGCTTAGCGAGTCTGACTTTGTGGAAGTTGCTGCAAAAGTAGAAGCCCATCAAGCAACACACACTGGCGATTTTGGCAGTTATTATTACCGTTATGCACTCACAGTCATCGCTGCTGATCAGGTACACGTAGCAGCCATTCGAACAACAAAGCAATGCGCCAAACGCACGAGCCGTAGCGATGCTTTAGCCGCGCGTTTATTGGTTTGAATCTCATCGTGGGACAGGTAAAAGTGCCAACGGATGGCATGTTAGCTAAAGCTGGCATATGGATGCGCTATCTG
>CALISD010000097.1 GCA_938041955.1 uncultured Granulosicoccaceae bacterium
GCGGAGACACGATGGGCAAGCATTGAGCTTGACAGTGACTCCGCCTGTTTTGCCATTAACTGGCTGTATTGGTAATAACCAGCCCACAGACACAGGAATGGCGTGAGAATCATTAGGTCTAATAGCAGGGGATTTGATGTCAATGTGTATAGCCGTATCATCTGTTAACTTTCTCGGTTTTGCCGGATGTAGTAGCGATGCGTGAACGGGTTTGTCCAGGCATCCCCTGATAGGTTCAACCACGTAATATGAACATCACCTCACAAACAAATTGATGGTTGGATAAGCGCACTGTGGGTGGCTATGCGCTATCGTGTAGCACGATAACGGTAAATTATTTCGAATATTTAATTGCGTGAGTGGCACAATAGATTGCCTCCGTTTGATTACTAAAGAGTACGCTCATGCCACAAACCACTGATATTAATCGTAGCGTTGTTCTGGCGGAACGACCTCAGGGCTTACCTGATGACAATACGCTGCGTCTTGAGGAAAATAAGGTTCCTGTTGCCGGTACTGGTGAAATGCTGTTACGTACCGCATACCTTTCTCTTGACCCGTATATGCGGGGCCGTATGAACGATGCAAAGTCATATGCAGAGCCAGTAAAGATCGGTGAAGTGATGACAGGACAAGTAGTCGCAGAAGTGGTTTCATCGAGTGTGGATGGCTATCAGGCTGGTGACTATGTGCTTTCCGGCAGCGGCTGGCAGGACTATGCGATTTCAGATGGCACTGACACGATGAATCTCGGTAAAGCGCCCGCCAACCCCACCTGGGCTCTTGGTATTCTAGGTATGCCTGGCTATACCGCATATGCGGGACTATTAAAAATTGGTGAACCCAAGTCCGGGGAAACAGTAGTTGTGGCAGCAGCCTCGGGGCCGGTCGGTGCGACGGTTGGTCAAATAGCAAAAATTAAAGGCTGTCGAGTAGTAGGCATAGCGGGTGGCGTAGAGAAGTGCAAGCACGTGGTAGAAAACCTGGGCTTTGACGATTGCATTGATCACAAGTCCGATGATTTTGCAGAAGCACTTAAAGCCGCTTGCCCGGACGGAATAGATGTTTACTTTGAAAACGTCGGGGGTAAAGTGCTCTATTCAGTGCTGCCGTTACTCAACCCGTTTGCAAGAATTCCTGTTTGCGGTGTGGTGGCCTGGTACAACCTGACCGGTTTACCTGATGGGCCGGATTTCGGACCTGCGATTATGGGAACACTGCTTCGCATGAAAATAAAAATGCAGGGTTTTATTATCTATGACAGCTTTCCGAAAGAGGTCTACAAGGAATTCGCAGGCGAAATGACCGGCTGGCTTGAGCAAGGCAAGGTGCAATACAAAGAACAGTTAGTTGAAGGCCTTGAGAAAGCACCCGCGGCGTTTAATGACCTGTTGGTCGGTAAGAGCTTTGGTAAGATGGTGGTAAAAGTAGGTTAGTTCTCTATGACAGAAAGCATCAACGAGTCTACACCCTCTGAATCGTCACGGCGCAAAAGCCCGTGGCATTTTACCCCGAGCTTACCGATACAGTCATCGCCGTATTTTCGTTGGCCTATGGATATTCGAGCGATCGCACGATGGATGATCAAAGGCTGGTTTCCGCTGACCGAACGCACCATTATCCTGCTGTTGGCCATTGTGTCTGCAGTCTTCTTTCATCCGGCGTTAGAACAATGTGTTGAATTTTCAGCTGGCTGGATGGCGCAAATTTACTTTCGTAATTTGCTCTTAATGTGTCTGGTCGCTGGTGGGCTTCATTTGTATTTCTACACATTTAAAGCCCAGGGGAATGAGCGCCGCTACGATGCGAGGCCGCTGGTTAAAAGCAATAGGGTATTCACTTTTAACTCACAGATTCGAGACAACATGTTCTGGACGCTTGCGAGCGGTGTCACCGTGTGGTCTGCGTATGAAATATTAATGATGTGGGCGCTGGCCAATGGGTATGCACCGGCATTGACACTGCCTGCTCATTTGCCGTGGCTGATTCTGCTAATATTTTTACTACCTATGTGGGAGACCACGCATTTCTTTTTGATTCATCGGTTAATACACACGACTGAGTTGTATCAAAAAATACATGCTTTGCATCATCGCAACACCAATGTCGGGCCGTGGTCTGGTTTGAGTATGCATCCGGTTGAGCATATTATTTATTTAAGCACAGTGCTGATTCATTTTGTTGTGCCATCCAGTCCGTTACTCATTGTATTTCACCTGGCCTATTTTACACTTTCGGCTGCGACGACCCATACCGGCTACCAGGGTATAGTGCGTCGTAACAAACTGGTCTTGCCGCTGGGTACCTTTCACCATCAGTTACACCATAGGTATTTTACCTGTAACTATGGTGGGCTCGAAACACCGTGGGATCAATGGACCGGGTCGTTTCATGATGGTACAGAGAGTTCGCATCAGGCTTTTCTGTCTCGGCGCAAGGGCAAGATGGCGTCCTGATAGATAACCGGCGGTAAAGACGGTATAAATCAATATCACTAAACGATTGTCAAGAAAATGGATAGACCTTTGGATATTTCGGAGCTGCCTGCCTCATTTGATACGCCGTCGGCGTGGCTTGGCAAAGACATGGCGGCTAACAAGGACGCATGGGTGTATCAACTGACGGCAAGTGATATTGCCGATCTGGAGAATGCCGCGCGACACTTCCTTGGCCTGAATGTAGACATCGGGGAAATCACAAAGCAAACGTTTCCGCTGCAAACGTTCGCGACTCATCTCGAGCAACTGCGTCACACCATTCAAAAAGGACGGGGCTTTGAGGTGGTTCGCGGCTTGCCGATAGCTGATTACACACAGGAGTTTGCTGCCACTATTTTCTGCGGCCTTGGCGCACATTTAGGCAGCGCCAGATCGCAGAACGCC
>CALISD010000098.1 GCA_938041955.1 uncultured Granulosicoccaceae bacterium
GCATCTGTTATTGCGGATGCGCAGGTTTACTTGAACGGATCGTAGAAAATACAAAGCGCAATAGTGGAATAACCCACACCACAATCACCAGAACACCCAGCACTGTTGCGATAGGGCGTGAGAAAAATCCCGCCATCTCGCCGTCTGATTTGATCATTGATGACATGAAGTTATCTTCAAGCATGGGCCCCAGCACAATGCCGAGGATTGTCGGTGCAACGGGGAATCCGTTTTCTTCCATCAGGTAAGCCAGCAGTCCCATCACAAGCATAATGCTAATGCCGAATACGGTATTGTTGATAGCGAAAGAACCGACAATACAGAACATAAGAATAACTGGCATCAGTATGTTTCGGGGTACTTTTAATACCAAGCGTGACAAGCGAATTGCCAAAAATCCCAATGGCAGCAAAGCCAGGTTGGCGACAAAAAAGACTATAAACACCGCATAGATAAGTTCTGGTTGATTCAAAAATACAGTGGGTCCGGGGTTCATACCCTTCATGTACAACACGCCAATAACAATGGCGGTGATTGAATCCCCGGGGATGCCAAACACAAGGGCCGGTACCCACGCACCCGACAGGCCTGCGTTGTTAGCTGTACCTGCATCGACCAATCCTTCGACATGGCCTGTGCCGAATTTTTCTTTTTGCCGCGAGAACTTCTTTGATACCGCATAGGCTATCCATGCGGCGATATCAGCGCCGGCGCCAGGCAGTATGCCGATGATGGCACCGATAAACCCGCCTCTGACGACATTGAGTTTATATTGAGAAAGCGTCGCCCCTATGCCCCGGAAAACGTGTGTAATGCCTTGTTGTGGTGGCGCCGTAATTGAATTGGGTGAGGCGATAAATCGAATAACTTCAGAGATCGCAAACATGCCGATCATTGCGGGAATAAAGCTCACACCGCCCATCATTTCAACACTGCCAAACGTGAAGCGCGGATGGCCTGCCGTGATGTCTATACCGATGGTCGAAATAAACAAACCGATTAATAGAGACACAAAACCTTTGAGGTTGGACCCGGTTGAGATGGTCACCGCACAGGATAGCCCAAGGCAGGCCAGCCAGAAATATTCATATGATGAAAACTTGATGGCAAACTCTGCAAGTATCGGTGCCGTAAGCGCCAGCACCAAAGAGCCCATTACACCGCCTATCACTGCACAGACCAGGCTGGTGCCCAGTGCAAGCTCGGCTTTGCCCTTAAGTGTTAGTGCATGAGCTTCGTCGCAGTACGCCGCAGATGCTGGTGTGCCGGGTATTCTGAGCAGTGCGCCGGGTATGTCACCGGCAAAGATAGCCATCGCCACCGTGGTAACGATCACGGCAATAGCAGGTACCGGCTCCATAAAAAACGTAAAAGGGATGAGCAGGGCGGTTGCCATGGTGGCGGTAAGCCCGGGGATAGAGCCGACAAACAATCCGAAGATTGCTGCCATTAACATCACGCCTAACACGTAAGGCTGAAATACCAGTGTGAAAGCTAGCCCTATCGTTTGTAGTAGTGCTTCCAATTTATCCGCCGATGTATTGTAGTAAGCCGCGTGGCAACGGCACCAGCAGTACGCGCACAAATAGAAAGTGAATCAGTAATGCTGTGACAATTGATAGTGCGATGGCTTTTAACAATGGCACGCCGAAACGATAAGCTAAAAGAATTATTATCGGGATGGCCAGCACAATGAATCCTATCGTGTCTGCCAACAGGATGAAGGCCAAAACGCTGCCAACGGTAAACAAAAGATTTAATTGTGCTGAACGATTGCCCGACCAACTGTGCGCGTTAAACATTGGCACCGTCTGACGACTTATCAGGCCGCGTATAACAAGTGCTATACCGCAAGCGATAAGTCCGATACTGATCAATGTGGGGAAAAGGTCAGGCCCGTAGGCCTGACCGTGCAGACTTGGAAACGTACGCGCATGAGCGATAACCGCTGCAGCGAACACTATCAGCACACCGCCGAACACCGCATCATTACAACGCATGGCTAACTAAGCCAACAGATGGTTGGCGTGTACATGATCAAAGTCATTAGCAGGCTTACTTGGCCAGACCAACAGCTTTCATTACTTCGCCAAGTGACGCGTCACTGGCTTCCATCCACTCTGCGAATTCATCACCTGGTTTCCACACCAGGCCGAATCCACGACCTTTCATGAAGTCTTGAAATTCACCGGAATTCCAGACTTTCTCAAATGCTGCAGAGAGTGTTGCTGTTGCCTCTTCAGGCATGTCCTTAGGGCCTGCAAGACCGCGCCAGGCAGCCATCTGCCAATCGAGGCCGGTAGCTTCTTTAAGGGTCGGAACGTCAGGGAATGCAGCGTTTCGTTGTGAATCCATCACAGCCAGTGATTTTACCTTTCCAGCGTCAATCAAGGCAGCGGCCTCAACGATAGAGCAGGTCACCAGATCAACGCCGCCTGCAGCGAGTTCCTGCAAACCGGGAGCCGCACCTTTGGAGGGTACCCAGGGCGATGCGTCAGGGCTGATGTCAGCGGAGTTAATCATTCCCGCTAGGGCTAAATGCCAGATTCCACCTTGACCTGTGCCAGAACCCTTGTGTGTGCCCGGTGATGCTTTGATCGAGTCGATCACATCCTGAGCGCTGTTCCAGGGTGAGTCAGCACTGACCTGCAGGCCGGCCGCATCATAGTTGTATAACGCGATAGGGGTATAGTCTTTGCCGGTGAGCTCAGTGAGCCCGGCCCAGTGCATCATTCCGGATTCAACGGTGATGACGCCAATGGTGTAGCCATCTGGCTTAGCAGTGGCAATAGCAGAGTGGCCGACTACGCCGCTACCGCCGGTTCGGTTAACCACATTAATTGGCTGACCAAGTTCTTTCTCAAGCAAGCTGCCGATCATTCGCCCGGTAGCGTCAGTGCCACCACCTGCGCCCCAAGGTACGATTAACGTCAGCGGCCGCTCTGGATACGCGGCAAACGCAGGCGTTACAAAAAGTCCGGTAGCGAGTACACAACCGGCAGTAAGCATTTTTACAGACGACGAAAACCATCGACTTGATAGTGTCATAACAATTCCTCCTGTTGGTAAGACTTGGCCGCGTTTATACTTTGTGTATCAACGTGAAAGCGGCCAGATTCAATGTACCAGACATTTTGCGAAAGCAGGGTGGAAATTTCTTCTATGCGTCGTTGAGAATGAGCATGAGAAGTCACCTAGTGTGGACGTCACAATGTGATTTAGACAGGGTTTAGCGGGGGAGCCACAGGTAGCTGTCGATTGGCGTGGCTGTGTCGTTCATCTGCGTCTGACTTAGTGGAGTTTCTTTTGTTTGTCGGCTCGGCTCGGTCTTCTTGTCTGCACGTGCCGTGATGTACAGGCGCACGCAAAACAAACTGGACATATCTCCGTGACATGCCACTCGCTCACGCGTCGGGTTTCCTTTATTGCTCTGGACTCGCTTCACAACCCTGGCGTTATCGAGTGTCACCGAATCCGTAGGCGCGTAAGCTGAAAGCGCACCCCCCGAAATGCCAGCCGGTGGTTGCTCAAGTGTGTCTGTTGACTAATGCCTCTTCAAAATTGGCAAAGAATTTCTTAGCCAGCCTTTTAGTTGTACCTTCTATGAGCCTGCCGCCAACTTGTGCCAGTTTGCCACCGATATCAATGTTTACTTCATAGCTTAACAACGTGCCGCCTTCCTGTTCTGTCAGATCGACCTGTGCGCCGCCTTTGGCAAAGCCTGCTACGCCGGCGTCACCACTTCCGCTAAGGCTGAATTTTTCAGGCCCAAGGCTTGGATCTAACTCAACGTTACTGCCGAAGCTCGCTTTTACAGGGCCGAATTTCACCACCACTGTTGCTTCAAGCTCAGTATCGCTGTGTTTGATCAGTTCTTCACAACCGGGAATACTCGCTTTGAGAATTTCCGGATCATTGAGCGCCTGAAACACAGCTTCTCTGCCAACGGGTAGTAACACCTCATCTTGTAAATTCATACTCGGATATTCTCTTTGGTTTGAATAGTATTTCTATTAGCTGCTTTGCGGCTGATTAAAGCAGCAGGGTATCAATTTGATGGTTTATTACGGCGAATTTGAATGAGTTCGGCAAGTATAGAGAGGGCAATCTCCTGTGGTGTTACAGCGC
Source organism: uncultured Granulosicoccaceae bacterium (assembly GCA_938041955.1). Lineage (GTDB taxonomy): Bacteria > Pseudomonadota > Gammaproteobacteria > Granulosicoccales > Granulosicoccaceae. Next base: position 4,129 of record CALISD010000098.1, read on the forward strand.
CGATATCAAGCCCTGCCGGCCCTTTAATTTGATCAAGTAGTAAAGGTGTTTTTGCGGTTGTATTGAGTTTGTCATTCAGAAATTGCAATTTCCGCTTACTGCCCACAAAGGCCAGGTGCTGCGCTTCAAGAGTCAAGCTTGCCGTCAGTGCGTCGACATCACCGCTTCCCTGTGTGGCTACTACTATATATCGATGAGGATGTTTTTCAGGAAGGTCCTCATAGCTTTCGTAGCGATGTTTGATTGTTAGGTCGGCTTCAGCTGTTAGTGTATCGCCCACCACAGCTACATTTAGATCGAATAGCGGGGCAAGTTGTACCAGCATCTGCGCTACCGGACTTGCACCGATCACAAGCAATTCCGGGTTGGAAAGAAACGGTTCAATAAATATTTCCATCGAGCCTTTACTGGGGCACATGTTACTTGCTGCGAGTACGCCGTTAGTTTCTTCTCCTGCACATAAACCTTGTTCTTTTAGTAGCTCCTCGGGCTGTATGGAAACAAATCTTGGTTCACCGTCGGTAATCGATTTTTGTGCAGCTGACACTACTGCATGCTTAACGCAGCCGCCGCCAATCCAGCCTTCCAGTATGACACCCTCGGCATTGATAATTGCTTTCGCACCCGGCTTGGCCGCCGTCACCGATACAGTTCGAACCACAGTGGCGACAGCGAATTCATCACCACTGGCTTTTAGATGCTGAACAATGTCGTTCATATCTTTTGGCGTGTGGGCTGCAGTCATAGTTTTAAAATCACAATGGTTTGTCCGTCGCTACAGTCGTTGCAAGTGCGGTTCAAGCGCACTCAAGCTCTCAAGCGTGTTGGCTGCAGCAAAGAAATCAATAAAGGGCAGGGCTGCCGCCATGCCACCGGCGACGGGGGCATAGTCTTTCCAGCCTTTCAGGGGGTTCAGCCAAATTATTTTACAGCCCCTCTTCTTTAACCGCTTCAATGCCTGACCGATAATTTCCGGTGAATCGGTGTCGTAGCCATCTGAAAGTATAATCACTACAGTTCGGCCGTTCACTGACTGGCTGGCATACTGTTGGTTAAATCTTTGCAGGCTGGATCCGATTTTGGTACCGCCACCAAACCCCTGAGCCATTAGCGACAAACGATTCACGGCGCGCAAGGTATCGTGATCACGTAATGCATCGCTTACACGCACCAGTGTCGTGTGAAACATATACGCATCTGTGTTGTGTTCATGGCTTACCAGTCCTTTTAGAAAAGATAAAAAAACTCTTGCGTAGACTGTCATTGAGCCTGAAACATCCAGCAGGGCGACAATGTTGACCGGTCGGTCCGGCTTGTGGCGTTTAAACAATTCCAGCGGTTCACCGCCGTGGCTGATGCTGGCGCGAATCACGCGTCGCATATCCAGTGCGTTGCCGCGCTTGGCCCTTCGTCGTCGGCGTGAGCGTCTGTCACACATTGCGGCGGCAAGCTTGTGAGCAATTTGTTCGGCGCGCTGCACCGACTCTGGCGTCATTAGTTCGCGCAGATCAATTTTTTCGATATTGGTTGTAGTGGCGGCAATCAGTTTGCCTTCACCCGAATGAGCTGATTCATCATCTTCACCAGAAGAAGACTCGTCTGCTTCGGTGGTTTTGCCTGCGCCTTCGGACTTTTGCGATGAATCTACACCCGGTTGAAAGATACTTGGGCTGGACTGTCGGTGGTTGCTTTCAATTACCGACATTTTTTCACGTCCGCTGTTGAACCAGTAGGCGGTAAATAGTTCGTCGAACTTATTGTAGCTATCGGCTCGGCCTACACATGCAGCTTTGCATGCTAGACGTACTTCGTCACTGCGTGTTATATCAATACAAGACAGCGCTTGCAGTGTTTGTGCATGTTCAGTCACGCCGACAGTGATGCCGTTGCCGCGCAGGTGTGCCATAAAACCCGAGAGTCGCTCTGCAATACCTGAAGCTGGTTGGACAAAACGTGTTACCGGCACTGCTTCTTTATCCCCTTCATACCAACTTACCTGCTAGGCGCTGGGTTACCTCGGTAGGGATGTTGGCGATATCCGCCTGCGTTTTTAGCAAACAAACTAAGGTGGCCTGCAATTCCACCGGGTCATCAGATAAGTTGGCCACGCCGAGGCCTGAGATCGCTGCTGACCAATCGAGCATCTCTGCGACTCCTGGATTTTTCTCAAGATCTTCCTTGCGCAACGCTTGTACAAAACCAACTATTTGCGCAGCCAGCTGTGGCTCAATAGTCGGCAGGCGTTTTTGCAAAATGGCCAGTTCGGTCTTTGCGTCAGGGTACTCAACGAAGCTGTATAAGCATCGTCTTCTCAGTGCATCTGATAAATCACGGCTGCCATTCGATGTCAGGATCACCATCGGTTTTGTGGTGGCGTCAATAGTGCCAAGCTCGGGTATTGATATTTGAAAGTCTGACAAGATTTCCAACAAATACGCCTCAAACTCTTCATCGGCGCGATCAATTTCATCAATCAACAATACCGGTGGAAGTGGCTGTGAAATAGCTTCGAGCAATGGACGCCTCAGCAGGTAGCGTTCAGAAAAGATCTGATCCTCTACTTGCTCGACTGATAACTCCCGCTCGGCGGTGGTGCGAACACTAAGTAGCTGACGCTGATAGTTCCACTCATAGATGGCGGTATTGGCATCGAGCCCTTCGTAGCACTGTAACCGAATGAGCCTGGCTGACTTTAGCTGTGCAAGCATCTTTGCTACTTCAGTTTTGCCGACACCAGCGGCCCCTTCGAGCAGAAGGGGCCGTTCAAGCTGCAGTGACAAATGCAACGCCATTGCCAGCTCATTGGACGCAATGTATCCGGCGTCAGCTAATTCAGACTGCAGTAACTTCCAGCTCATACTTTTTTTAAACAACAAGTGATTGTTAACACGTGCCTAAGCGTGCAGCCCCAGATCATTGGCTGTTTTCCAAATGCGCCAATGATCGTGCGGCATATTTGTGTGTGTTGAACCAAATGCTCTGAAGGCGTCGTTGATCGCATTAGAGAACGCCGGTACGCCGCCCACATTCGGGCTTTCACCAACCCCCTTGGCACCGATAGGGTGGTGCGGGCTGGGGGTCTCTGTGAAGTCAGTGACGTAGTTCGGAGTTTCCCAACTGGTAGGAATAAAGAAATCCATTAACGAGCCGGTTTTTACGTTACCTAGTTCATCATAGGCAATCTCTTGTCCTAACGCGATCGCCAATGCCTCTGTTAATCCACCATGCACTTGCCCTTCGATGATCATCGGGTTAATGCGAGTGCCGCAGTCGTCCAGCGCATAGAACTGACGTATCTCTGTGACACCGGTATCAACGTCTATGTCCATCACAGCGATGTAAGCACCAAACGGATACGTCATGTTGGGCGGATCGTAGTAGCTGACCGCTTCAAGACCTGGCTCTATACCGGGGATGGCCTGTGTGTAGGAGGCGAAAGCGATTTCTTTCATGGTTTTAAATCGCTCTGGTGCGCCTTTAACGACAAAGCGGTCAACCTCCCACTCTACATCGTTATCATGAACTTCGAGCATGTAGGCGGCGATCATTTGTGCTTTGGCGCGTATTTTTCTACCGGCCATTGCCGTTGCAGCCCCTGCTACTGGTGTAGAGCGAGAACCGTAAGTCCCGAGACCATAAGGGGCGGTATCTGTATCACCTTCTTCAATGGTGATGTCGTCGGCGGATATACCTATCTCTGATGCCAGTATCTGTGCAAACGTTGTTGCATGACCCTGGCCTTGAGAAATGGTGCCGAGCCTTGCTATGGCGGAGCCTGTAGGGTGGATGCGAATTTCACAACTATCAAACATGCCCATGCCAAGGATGTCGCAGTTCTTAACCGGACCGGCACCGACAATCTCTGTGAAGTGGCTCAGCCCGATACCCATCAGTTTGCGTGTTTTACCTGCCTTAAATTCTTCAACGCGAGCAGCTTGTTCTTCGCGCAGGGCGGGGTAGTCAACCGCTTTAAGCGCTTTATCCCATGCAGTGTGATAGTCGCCTGAATCATATTCCCAGCCCAGTGCAGACTGGTACGGGAACTGTTCTTTTTTGATGAAGTTGATGCGTCTTAGTTCTGCGGCATCCATATCCAGTTTTATTGCCAGCACTTCTATCATTCGTTCAATAAAGTAGGCAGCTTCGGTGACACGGAATGAACACCGGTAGGCGACACCACCCGGTGCTTTATTAGTGTAAATGCCATCTACTGCCAGATAGGCAGTTGGAATATCATACGAGCCGGTGCAAATACTCATAAAGCCGGCTGGATATTTGGTCGGGTCAGCGCAGGCATCGAAAGCACCGTGATCGGCAGTCGTGTGACACCAAAGCCCGGTGATTTTACCTTCTGCGGTGGCGGCAATTTTTCCCTGCATCCAATAGTCACGTGCAAAGGCGGTGGAGGTGAGGTTTTCCATCCGGTCTTCAACCCACTTGACCGGCTTGCCGGTGACAATGGACGCCACTATGGCGCAAATATAACCCGGGTATACGCCTACTTTATTGCCAAAACCGCCGCCGATGTCGGGAGAAACAACACGAATATTGTGTTCTGCGATACCCGATAACATAGAAGCAACGGTACGCACCACATGCGGTGCTTGAAATGTCCCCCATAAGGTTAATTTACCATTGACCTTATCCATAGAGGCGACAGCACCGCAGGTTTCAAGCGGGCACGGATGCGTTCGGTGGTAGTACACTGTCTCTTCGGCTACGACTGCAGCACTTTCTAAAATGGATTCAGTGGCGGCTTTATCACCTTGTTCCCAGGTGAATATGTGATTGGGGTGACGCCTTGGTCCATGAGCGCCTTCTTTTTGATCTGCGATGTCTTCGCGAAGGATGGGGGCATCTGGTAACTCTGCTTTGAACGGATCGACCAGTACCGGTAGTTCTTCGTACTCTACTTTAACCAGATCAACTGCGTCTGCTGCTATGTATCGGTCTTCTGCAATAACGAAGGCCACTTCCTGCCCTTGAAACAGCACTTTGCCATCTGCAAGTACCATCTGTTTATCACCGGCAAGTGTCGGCATCCAGTGAAGGTTTAACGGTTCAAGATCTGCTGCTGTAAGCACGGCGATAACACCGGGTAATGCCATTGCCTCTGTTGTGTCGATTGACTTCACATAGGCGTGTGCGTGTTGTGATCTGACAAAATCACCAAACAACATGTCTGGCATTTTCAGATCATCAACGTAGTTTCCCTTGCCTTGCGTGAAGCGGGCATCTTCAACACGCTTTCTTGATGTGCCAAGACCTTTTAGTGCGGCCTGACGTTCTTCTAGTGTTTTTGCTTCGACGCTCATGCTACCTCCGTTTCGTTCAGTTCACTGGCTGCAGCCAAAATGGCCTTCACTATATTCTGGTAACCGGTGCATCTGCACAGGTTGCCGGATATACCAAAGCGCACTTCTTCTTCAGTCGGGTTGGGGTTTTCAATAAGCAAGCGGTGGGCGCGGGTGATCATGCCAGGTGTGCAAAAACCACATTGCAGTCCATGGTGTTCCTTGAATTTTTCCTGCAGTACATGCAGTTTGTCGGGGTTGCCCAGGCCTTCGATAGTGGTGATTTCGGAGCCTTGTGCCTGTACCGCGAAAATAGTGCAGCTCTTTACAGAGCGGCCGTCAATTTCAACCGTACATGCACCACAGTGTGAGGTTTCACAGCCAATGTGCGGCCCGGTGATTTCCAGCTGCTCTCGCAGTACATGAATTAGCAGCTCACGCGGTTCGGCTTGAGTTTCGACGGTTTGCCCATTTACGTTCAGGCTAATGGTTGCTTTAGTCATTGTGTGTCTCCTCAGGCCCGTGACCAGGCGTTGTCGATAGCGCGTTTCAGGACAATACCTGCCGCGTGCTTTTTGAAGGCCGCTGGGCCGCGGTTGTCATCGACCGGATCTATGATCTCAAGACAGGATTTCACCGCGGCGGCAATGCTGGCGTCGTCAATGCCTGAGTTCATTAAAGCCTTGGATGCGTCTTCGCAATAAATTGGCGTGTCAGCCAGATTGGTGAGAGCAATCGATGCATGAGAGCATGATCCGTCAGCGCCACGGGTAAGCAATACGGCAGCGGCGGCGGTCGCGTAATCACCTATTTTACGTTTTTGTTTCTCATAGGCGTACCCACCTGTGCAAACGGGGAAAACGATTTCCGTGAGAATTTCCAGATCATCGCGAGCGGTGAAATAGGCCGCTTCGTAGAATTCTCTTGCTTTGACCGTTCGCTGTCCGTCGAGACCGGACAACTGGAATTCTGCATCAAGACATTGCATCAGGGCCGGCATATCATTGCCCGGATCTCCGTTGGCAACATTGCCGCCGATTGTGCCCTGGTAGCGGATCTGAGGATCAGCAATTTGCAGTGCAGTTTCTTTCACTATCGGGGCTGATAACGCGAGTTCGGCGCTGCCGATCAGTTCTGCTTGTGTTGTCATTGCGCCGATGCTAATGGACCCGTCTTTGACAGTGATATGTTTGAGATCACTGATCGCTTTCAGGTCAACCAGATGTTCCGGCATTGCCAGCCTGAGCTTCATCATCGGGATCAAGCTGTGGCCACCGGCGATGACACGCGCATCGTCTCCCAAGTCGTTTAGAAGGGTTAGTGCTGCGGTTAAGGAGTCTGGCTGGTGATAGTCAAAACGTCCTGGAATCATATGATCTTCCCCAAAGGTGTCTGTAGAAACAATACCCGAACTGAAAGTTATCAGACTGGTTCTGAGGGGGTAAGCGAATGTGCACGAATAACGTGGCTTACTCACGAAATACGGCGCCTGTCACCATCGTCGTTCGTGAAATGGTGGTTTTATATTGTTGTTTTTAAAGGTTTTTGCAAATTACACAAGGGTGCGCTTAATGTTGAGGCTCAACTGCGTCAAGCGTCTTCATCAGACCGATAACCCGGTTTCGGCTTACCGGTACAGAGGTTAGATTGGGGTAATTTTCGAACAGGCAGATGCCCGTTTCTTTACGCTTTTCATATCCGGCAATCGCGTTGACATTTACCAGATAGCTGCGATGAGTTCGGTGAAAGCCGAAGCCCCCGAGACGCTGCTCAGCTTCGGTAATTGACCATGGGCAAAAGCGGGTGCCGTCCTGCGTGTACAGATGGGTGTAGTGGCCATCTGCCCGGATTGCTGCCACGTCTGCGCTCATTGCGTAGCCAATTTTCTTGTCCTTTTCGAACGGGATTTTGACTGACTCTGACGGGGTCGATGCAGTTGCGGCAAACTCCGCCTCTGCCTGCGTCAAGTCTGCTCGTGCAATCTCCCCGGCGGCCGGGCTATCTATATTTTGAGGGTTCACGACAGAGGTGGAAACTGCTGTATTAATCGAACTCCCGGTAGTGTGCTTAGCGGCCAAAGCAGAGGCGTTACCATGGTCTGCGGTGGTCAGGAAGGTTGCTGCCGCCAGCAGGAACGAGCCACAAATCACAAAAACGGCGAGGGTCACAATGACTGCCAGAGTGCCGGTCGCTAATACCGTTGATTCACGCGAAAATGCCTCGGAGCTTTGAACAAAGCGGGTGCCGTACATGGCTGTGTAATGTACGACGACCACTGAAGATCCCATTAACAATGAGCCTGCGACAATATTTTGCTTGGAGCGATTTCCGTAGGCAACGCCAATTGCAGCGACCCCCATCAGGCAGGCGACAACGCATGCCACCGCCAGCGATATCGCAGAAAATTCTGGAACGACACCCCGGATTCCCAACATTCCGATGTAATGCATTGACAGAATTCCAGCGGCTAATATTAAACCTGAAACCGCAATAATAAGTGGGCTTCGCGACGTGAAGTGAAGCAGCAAAAGTGCCGTTCCCACGACTAAAATTGCAACCAGTGCTGAACTCATGGTTTGGAATACATCGTAGTAGACCGGCACAGAAAGCTTGTGTGCCAGCATCGCTACAAAATGCATAGACCAAATGCCGCCACCCAACACAAACGAAGACATAACGATTAATGCTTTACGCTGTTTGCTGGGCAGTCGGGATATATTGTTGGTCAGCGCAAGACCGCTAAAAGCTGCCACCATTGATACTGCTATTGAAGCGACAACCAGCGTTGTGTCGTGTGAATAGCTAATCAACTCTACCGACCTCGCTCACATACTAAAATGATGAGTGACATATTACTCGCGCTGTGGGTTGTGGTCAGTGTTTTTTTCCAACAGGTTTTTTTCGATTAGAGTCTACGGTTTCTAAGTGAGTGACGACAGGCCTGGCTGAGCGACGCCGTGTGCATTTACCGCTTTTACAGGATACCGTTGTCCACCCGCAGTACCTGCGACATCTGCTCACTTTCGGTTTCCATAGCGTGAGCCCGGTGGTTCATTCAGGTGGTAGCCGCGATAAAGTGCGGCCGTATTCCGGTCGCCGCAATGGTGCGTTCATCATCTGCCTCTTTCATCAGACCATGATTTTTTATCAACACAGTTCGCCAGCCATAACTGGCACCCCCGAGAATATCGGTATGCAGTGTGTCACCTACCATGGCAATACGGTGCGGATCGATGTTATCGATACGATCCGCCACCAGATCGAATACGTCCTTAAATGGTTTTCCATAGAAATTCGGATGGCATACACCCGCATCGGCCAGTGCATGTGCATATAGCCCTGGCTCCAATGACATGGCATCTTCACGTGGTGCGACGAGATCCGGGTTGCCCACTAACAATGGGCGGGTCTCTGCTGTCAGCGCATCGTGCAACAGTTGCTGGCGATGATCAGACCACTCCATTGAACTCAGAAATATAAACCCGTCAACCTGTGCGTAGTGTTCGGGCTTGTCACCAAGCAGAGTGGTGTGAGGCGCAAGTTTTTCTATTTGTGCATAGTCTGTAGCGGCGACTCCCCAGTGAATGTCTTTGTCCTGTTTTTTTAAAGCCTCTTCAAGTGCATTGCGGCTGGAGATAACATCGGCTAGCTCGAATGTCATGCCCCACTTTAAGTATTTTTCGACCGTTTTCTCAACCGGGAGTGTTGCACCGTTGGTTAAGACCAGCACTTTCTTACCCTTTTCTTGCAACTCAACCACGCGCTCTACCGCTCCAGGCACGGTAGTGTCACCGACATTCAGTACACCGAAGCCATCTAGAACAAACACATCGAACTCATCAGTCAGCTCGCCTAAGTGAGCAACGTTTTGTGATGAAGCCGGATTGGCTGGCGCAGGCATTCTATGGGCGAGCTCTATGTAGCGCTCGATAGCGCTGGCTCGGGTAAGTGAGGTGGAGAGTGGCATGTGTGTTTTTTTTATGTGGTTGTGTGTGTAGGGTACATGGTATTACATTTGATTCCTCTTTCCGTTG
>CALISD010000099.1 GCA_938041955.1 uncultured Granulosicoccaceae bacterium
TCTGGAGAAAAATATGAGAAAAGCCTGTTTCTTGTTTTGCGCCATCGCGGCCAGCGAAGCATCTCTTGCCGGCGGTTTCGCGTTGATTGAGCAGGGAGCTTCGGGGCTTGGCAACGCCTATGCCGGAGCAGCAGCTGTCAGTCGTGATGCATCGACTGTGTGGTTTAACCCGGCAGGCATGACTGAGCTGAAAGAAAAAGAATTTCTGGGGGCTGGTCATGTTATTGGCGTGAACAGCGATTTTTCCGATAGTGGTACCCGGTTGGGGGCAAATCTTGGTCTCACTGCTGTACCTGGTGCAGCTGATATCGATGCTGGTGGTGTAGCGGTGGTACCCAATCTCTATTACGTTCATCCGCTCAAAGGTGGTGTGACATTGGGAGTGGGGCTCAGCGTGCCTTTCGGTAATTCTACGGACTATGACAAGACTTGGGTAGGACGCTATCAGGCGGCGGAATCGAGTGTCACAGCACTGGATATCAATCCATCGATCTCATATCGCGTCAACGACAATGTGAATGTCGGTGCTGGAATTAGCATCCAGTCAATGACGGCAAGTCTAGGCAGTGCGGTTGATGCCGGCGCAGTTTGCGGCCTTTACGTGCAGCAAGGGGCTTTGCAAGGTGCGGACTGTGCAAACGCAGGAATCGTTGCGGCCGCAAACCCTGCAACTGATGGGCTGGCGGTCGTTGAAGGTGATGGTGCTGCGGTGTCGTTTAACCTGGGGCTGTTGATCAAGCCGAAAGCCGGAACCAAGATTGGTCTTGCATACAGGCACAATGTCGATCACAAGCTGAAAGGAACATTTGACTATCGCAACTATGAGGCGTTTCAAACTTTGTTAGACAGCAAGGGTATTCCATTGCCTGCGGCACTTACTGACGCGCCTGTGACAGCGGAGGCCTCTTTGCCGCCTTCGTTTATGTTTTCAGCTTCACATATGGTTGCTGATGGTGTTGAGCTGCTTGCTGACGCCACTTTTACCGGGTGGAGCAGTTTTCAGGAGTTGCGGGTAGTGCGCGATAATGTTGTGCCTGCAGATCCTGACACTGACACAGTCACCACGTTTGCGTTTGAAGACTCGTGGCGTGTATCGGCAGGTGTGAATTATGAGTACAGTGACAACTTGATGCTCCGAGCTGGAGTCGCCTACGATGAGGATCCTGTGCCTTCAGTTACTCAGCGGACAGCAAGGATTCCCGGTAACGAGCGCACCTGGGTATCTGTCGGGCTTGGCTATCGCTTTAACAGTAAAGTGGCTATGGATCTGGGGTTTGCTCATCTGATGATTGATGACACCCCAATTGACAGACTGAGTGAGGGATCAGATGGTAGCCAGATTCGCGGTGTTTTCGAATCAAACGCCAACATATTAAGCGCACAAGTTACTGTGCAATTTGACTAGTACTGGAGTTATAAAATGAAATTACACTATGCTCTGCCATTAGTGGTATCAGTGCTTGCATTGGCCGCGTGTTCCGATCCAACCGATTATAATTTCCAGAACAGCATAGACAATGCTCAAGCCGGTTTTGATCAGGTGCAGGCGGAAAATCCAGATCCCAATGCGACTTCACCGGAAGCAGTCTTTGATCCTGCAAACGGCGCTTTGCCGTTTCCGAATGCTTTGTTGTTCGGTGGTTCAGAAGACGGCACACTCAATATTCCATTGGATGATGGTGTTCCAGCCACCGATCCGCGTATCGCGCTGAATACGCTTGATGGTTTTTCAACAACAGAAGCGATAACTGCTGCATTTGGCAATGCTATTGATCCTGCCACTGTGGTACTTGGTCAGACCGTTTTTGTCTACGAAGTGTCGACAGACAGCAACGGGCTGGTCACCGGTGTTGTCGAAGAGCTGGCGGCGGACAGGGTGTTTGCTACTGTCGTTGGCGGAAACACTCTTGCGATCGTGCCGTTAGCACCTTTGAAAGAAAGCACTGACTATATGGTCATCGCCACTAATGACATATTGGGGATTGACGGCATAGCGTCTAGTGCGAGCTCATCTTTTCGATTAGCGGCAGGTGATATTCCTCTTACCGGCGAGTTGGTTTCCGCTCTGGAACCGATTCGCCTTTTGATTAATTCAATGATTACTGCAGCCGTCGATCGTGGAGTTGATCGTGCCAAAGTGGTGCAGGCGTGGACAACCAAAACGCAGTCAATTACGCCTGTGATGACGGCGGTAGCTAACGCTTCGCAGTCCGGTGGCGCTATTAGCATAGTGCCTTTTGGCGGAGCTACCACCAGTGACCTCAATCCGGCGGCACTTGGACTTGCCGATGTGTATATCGGTACGCTTGATGTGCCCTACTACCGTACCCGGCCTGAGAATCCGAATGATGTTGTTGGCGCCAACAGTTTCTGGACTGGCCAGGGGGGAAGTTTTCTTACCCGATTTAATACCACGCCAACCGCAACCAGTGTGCAAACCATACCGGTCCTGATGACTGTGCCGAATGCTAGTTCAGGACAGTCCATACCAACCGAAGGTGGCTGGCCTGTTGTCATATTTGTTCATGGTGTCACCAATGATCGAACTAACATGCTGGCGATTGCCGATAGTATGGCGAGGGCAGGTTTTGTAGTCATTGCTATTGATCAGGCGATGCATGGCATCACTGACCCTGACAGCCCGTTGTCTGCTGCGAACACAGCTTTTCCAAATGATGTCGAACGTACCTTTAACATTGATTTGGTCAATGAATCAGGTGATGAATCCGCAGAGCCAGGGCCAGACGGTGTGGTCGACTCAAGTGGTCGACATTATTACTCTCCGGCCCAGCTACTGGCGTCACGTGACAACTTGCGGCAGAGCGTAGCCGATTTACTGGTACTGAGCGCAAGTATCGACAATATTGAAGGTGTTGAACTGGATGAAACCCGCAAAGCGGTGGTAGGTCACTCACTAGGCGGTACTACGGCAACTACGTTTGCTGCGTTCGACGATACCATTTCATCGGTAAGTCTTGGTATGCCTGCCGCGGGCCTGGTGCGTGGGTTACTTGTGTCGGAATCATATGGCCCGCCTCTGCTTGCCGGTTTGGCTGCGAATGGTCTTGAGCAGGGCACTGCTGAATTCAGTCAGTTCCTGGTCGCTGCACAGACAGTGATAGATTCAGGTGATTCTATTAATTTTGGCGCACTTGCGGCTTCAAAGCACCCGATACATATGATCGAGGTAGTGGGCGACGGGACAGAGACATTTCGTGCCGATACTGTTGTGCCAAACAATGTGGTGGGTGCACCGCTGGCAGGTACAGAGGCGTTGGCCAGGGTGATGGGTCTGGTTGATGTGACAGCAGATACCAATGGATCCGGTATCGTTAAATTTACTGCCGGCAATCACGCGTCGCTGTTGCTGCCAACCGCCAGTCTGGATGCGACTGTAGAGATGCAAACTCAGTTGGCAACATTTGCAGCAACCAGTGGCACGCTGATAAAAATAACGAATCCTGCAGTAATTCAGACCAGTGAATAGTTGATAGACGCTATCAAACTAGAAGGGTTGCTACATGGCACGTAAACAAAAGGAGGTCACCAGCTGGAAATTTAAGCTGGTGACATTGCTGCTTTCTGCCGCCGCTATCGCAGGGTTGTTTGGCTTTAGCTTCTCGGTAGCCGGTAATGAGGTGCGTGCAATATTTAGCGCAGCGGTGCCGGCCGTGGCGGGGTTGTTAGCAGCTTTCGCGCTCGGCAAGATTAATCGTTTGAGCGATAACCGTTGGCAAATATATATTGTTGTGTTTCTAGGTGTGGCAGCCTTTATGCTGTTGCGAATTTATCGCATCTTTTAGGTGTAAAAAATTAAAGACACTGCATAAAAAAGCGGCCATTGGGGCCGCGTTTTTGTTCATACATATAAGCTTAGTTTTCTAGCTTTTCCTGTATCTTCTTAGTGCCTTCAAGCAATGCCTCTTTTGCCTTAACCTTGGCGTCTTCAGCCATCACCTTCGCTCGATCAACCACTTCAGAGTCTTTGATCTGAGTGGCGACTTCATTGGCTTTGACTTTGGCTTCATCTGCCAGCTCTGCGGCTTTATCTTTTGCTTCAGAGGCAAGCTCGGTCGCTTTATCTTTCGCTTCTGCTGCCATGACCTTGGCCTCTTCAGCAGCTTCAGCAGCTTGTTTTTTGGTTTCGTCTGCGGTCTCTTTCAAAACAACCTTGCTTGACGCCAGAGAAGCCTTCATTAGATCTTTACTGCCGATCTCCATGCCGCCCAGGGTCATTTCTTTAGGCGATGTTTGGTATGTCCCATTGTTGTTGTGGTCCATAGCAAATGTACATACTGCTTCACTCGATTCACCATCGCTCGTGTACGGTAGCGTGAGCTGCATGGTTTTGCGGCCTTTTACTTCGGTGATTTCGCCGTATTCAGCATCACCAATTAAGAGGTTGCCGGTGATTTTTTTGCACATATCCAGTTGTGGATTGCCAGACGGGCTGCAGGCAGTAACTGAAATGGCGATGCCTATCGCGAGCGTGATTCGCGGATAAATCATGGTTGTACTCCAGGAGTGTTAACAGATCAAAAGCGGAGCGGTAATTTATCATGCGTGCAACCCTCCGGCAGCAGCAGCTTGAGTTTCTATCCGGAATATAATTACATAGTTACGTTGCGAAACCTGCAAATTCACCTTGTTTTTCATTTCCGCTCACGAATGAGTGCAGTGGTTGTTATTCCTATGTTTTTTATGCCGTGCTCGCTGAGTACCTTTAGCGTAATGTCAGCAGTAAAAATATTTTCTGATTCTAGTAAGTGCCGCTCATTTTCGTTGTTTACCGAAGGTTTTCAGGCAGGAAACGTTTGATCCGCGACACTGTTGCTGTTTTGTTTGGAGACTGCGGCCGATATCTAAAAAGAGAAATTATTGGACGAAAGACCAATGCAGGAAATTGAGTGACAAACGTTCGGTCCACAATAGCGGTACTGGTTGATGAATATGTAGATTATCAGAAGGTACTGATAGACAGTATTGTTGCTGAGAACCAAAGTCGTGGCTACGGTACTCTGTGTATAACCGGTCGTGAACTTGATCGGCGAAAAGCGAACGTGCAGCACTCATTGGGTGGCAGGCTTTATCCTGTATTGCAGTCCAATATACTCTCTGGCTTAATCAGTCTCACTGGAACTATTGGAAACAATGTAGAAGCCGCACAGCTGGCGGAATTTGTTTACCGATTCAGAGTCCCGAAAGTGAGTGTCGGTATAGAAATACCTGGAATGCCCAACGTGCTGGTCAATGATCAGGCGGGTATGGGTGACCTGGTGTGCCACCTGATCGAAGACACAAAAGCAAGAAATATTGCTTTTGTTCAAGGGTTTCATAATGACCCCTACAGTGATCATCGCGAACAAATTTACCGAGCTGTGTTGGGCAAGGCCGGGATCGAGGTCGATGAGTCTCTCATCGTTCGTGGTAACTACGATCCGTTTGAAACTTATCAGGTGGTACAAGACCTATTGCGCAGGCAGGGTGACAACATTGATGCAATCGTGGCAGCCAATGACGCGATGGCATTGAGTACCGCCAGGGCGATCACTTCACTGGGTTACGATATCCCTGGTGACATTGCAGTGACAGGCTTTGATGATACAGGTGAAGCGAGTAGGCATTCACCTGCGCTCACCACTGTAAGGCAGCCGCTTGTGGCGATCGCCAGGCAGAGTGTGCAGCTATTGCAAGAACAGATAGATTATCAATCCGACAATCAACCCGGGTCAATTACCGCGGTGGTTGAGTCGGAACTTGTGGTTCGAGGTTCGACCTTGTTGGCTGCTAAGAGCCAGCTCGGTCTTGCTGCAATAAATAGTTCTGCTGAACGGTTGTATGAGCAAATTTTAGTGTCTATGTCGGGGCTGTCGACGCCAGAGAATATAGATTTAAGTCGCTTGACAGATTGCCTTTGGGCGACCCTTGCGGATGGCGGTAACCATCTGGCTCTGGCGCTGGATAAATCTTTGATTCACGATATTGGTGTCGAGCAGCAAAATTGGTGGAGTAATCTGTGTCATCAAATGGAATCTTGTAGTGAGCGGATTCTGGCTTCATCTCCTGAAAAGCCGTTTTTACCTGTTGTTATTGCTGCATTATCAGCCGTAAAAGAGCGCATCTGGGCGCTCTCTATGGAGCAGGAATTTGATATCGCTCGTGTTAGAAATGCACATGCCATCATGCATCTTCGAATGAGTTCTTGTACTAAGCGAGCAGATATTCTAGCCACGCTCACAGAATGGTTAGAGTGCATCAAGCCCAGGCGATGGTATCTGGTGTGGTACGACAAGCCACGTCGGACACCAGATCGGCAGGCTAAGCTCGTTCAGGTGTCGAGTCTTGGTTCACCGATTAAATTTGATAAACGGAAATTTGAGTCCGCCGAAATTTTACCTCCTTCTTTGGCTGACGAATTTAATAACGGACTACTGGTGTTAAGCCCTATATATGCAGGTGGAGTTCATTTTGGGTATTTATTGATTGACCCGGTGGGTATTAAATCTATTGATGTAGCATCGGTATCAATTAGTATTGGTAACGCTATGCGTAATCGGTATCTGATGAGAAAGTTAAAGCAAAAATCCAGTGATCTCGGGCAGGCTAATATCGAATTGAATCAACTCGCAAAGTTTGATGCTCTGACAGGTTTGCCTAACAGATGGCATTTTCATCAAATGCTTCAAGAAGCTTATGCCAAGTCCAGTGATGAAGAAACAACACTTGGCGTTTTGTTTGTTGATCTGGATGGTTTTAAAATTGTCAATGATACAATGGGCCATGATGCAGGCGACAATCTTCTAAAAATTATATCCGGCCGTTTGCAGCAGGCATTGGTTGGTTTCGAAGGAGACGGCTATGTAGCTCGCCTGGGTGGTGATGAGTTTACTGCAATCGTACAGGTACACCGATTGTATGGTGGACGACAGCTCGCTGAGTTGTCTGCTGTTATGTTGAAGCTGGTGACTCAGCCTTGTGATATCGAAGGCCAGTCTGTGGTGGTCTCTGCGAGCATAGGTTACTCGATGAACACATCAACTGTGCACAATGCTGAGTCGTTGCTTAACCAGGCAGATGTTGCGATGTATCGGGCGAAAGCGAACGGTAGAAATGTCGCTATTCCGTACACATCTGATTTAGAGAGTGCGGATCGCCGGCGAATGCACCTGGAACAAAATCTACGAAAAGCGCTTGTTAATGGTGATCTCCAGGTGCATTTTCAGCCGCGTATTGATCTCGAAAGTGGCCGTATATGCGGGGCGGAAGCGCTCATGCGTTGGATTGAGCAAAGCGATGAAGGTCCTGTGGTGGTTGCGCGCCCGGATGAATTTATCCCGGTCGCAGAAAAAACCGGTTTGATAAAAGAGCTCGATGCGTTGGCTCTCGAGCAATGTTTGATTCAATTAAAGGAGTGGGAAAAGTCAGGTATTGATATTACTGTTTCTATTAACGTGTCCGTTGCGTGTTTGCAGCAAGAATCTTTTGTTGATGATGTGCTTGGTCGAATAAAATATCACGTTGTCCAGCCTTCATCGGTAGAGCTCGAAATTACCGAAAGTGCTGCTATGGCGGATGTTGAGGATAGTTTCGCTAAGCTTGATAGTTTTAAAAAAGCGGGCGTCAGATTGTCTATAGATGATTTTGGTACCGGCTACTCTTCATTGAGTTATCTTAAGAAGTTTCCGGTCGATCACCTGAAGATTGACAGATCATTTATTATGGAAATTACCGAAGAGAATTTTGAAAACCTCACCGAGACTGCAGTGGTACGTTCCATTGTTGCGCTTGGAAAAAGTCTGCAGATAGGGCTGGTCGCGGAAGGGGTTGAAGACGAGCTGCAACTGAATTTTGTCAAATCTCTGGGTTGTGAGGAAGGGCAGGGGTATTATTTTTATAAGCCTATGCCTGCGAGTGAGCTAACGGCAGTTCTTGTGCAGGAGTCAGGACAGTTGAGTCAACGTGCCGCGTAGAGCGTTTGACGTCGCGCTTGTCTTACGGCATTGCCTTCAGTGTGGGCCTGTTGATTCTTCCGTTGCACCCAATTCTACTTATTAGTGGTAAGCTAAAGAGCTAACCTATACTGATGCATTGTGTATTTTTTGCACGGTAACTCTCAAACAAACCAAGCTACCTATAGTGGTAGGTTTTATCCCACGGAAATTTGCAGGCAATGGATAAACGCTACCTGATTGTTTTAGGTGCTGTCTTAGTGCAGGGTGTGACCATAGGTTGTGTGTTTGCCTACGGTGTATTTTTCTCGGTACTTGAGTCCGAATTCGGATGGTCGAGAACAATCCTGTCGGTAGCTACCTCGATTGCTTTCCTAAATATGGGCATATTCGCGATTGCTGCCGGTAGGTTAAGCGATCGTTTTGGTCCCAGAGGGGTGCTGACATTTACCGGGCTGTCTACAGGCCTGGCCTATGTGCTCATGTATTTCCTATCGGCACCCTGGCAGCTCATTGTCATTTATGGTTTGTTGGTAGGGCTGGGTTTGGCTACCCACGATGTCGTCACGTTGTCGACAGTGGCGCGGTGGTTCCCGCGGCGCCGCGGAACAATGAGTGGCATAGTCAAAGTAGGTACTGCATGTGGACAAATGTCTATACCGATCATTGCTGTGGCGCTGATTGCCTCTATAGGGTGGCGTGGTGCGTTTGTGACGCTTGGTATAGGTGCCACTGTTATACTGGTGCTGGCAGCCTATTTAATGGGTATGCGGCCGTCTCAGCCGCCAGCGAATCAAGCAGAGTCGAGCCCGCAGGATGGGCTGACTTTTAAGCAGGCGAAGCAAAGTCGGTCGTTCTTTATTTTAGGTGGCATACAGTTTTTCTACTTCGGCAGCCTGATTACCATTCCTACTCACATCGTTCCGCACAGCATTGACAGCGGCTTGAGCACTGCGGGAGCGGCTACCGTGTTGTCTACTATTGCGGCGAGTAGTATTGCCGGGAGGTTATTGGTTGGTGCGCTCATTGATCGTATCGGCGGCAAGCGTTGTTTCAATATTTGTTTGCTGTTGTTATTTGTCAGTCTGGCGTCTCTTTTGGTGATTAAAAACCCAGTGCACTTGTACGCGTTTGGTGTGCTGTACGGCTTTACACATGGTGGGCTTTTTACGATGGTGTCCCCGACCGTCGCGGAGTATTTTGGAATGCGATCTCACGGGGTTATTTTTGGAGCAATAGTATTTACCGGTACTATTTTTGGCTCAATGATGCCAATTGTGACAGGTATAATTTTTGACAGATGGCAAAGCTACGATGCGGCTTTTGTGCTTCTCGCAAGCATGGTGTTTGTTAGTCTGATGTTTTCACTGTGTCTGGCCTCAAGTGCTAAGGCGCAATCAGATCTGCGTGTTGCGACTCAAAATTAACCCGGCCGGCGGGAGATCTGCTTTTTCAGGTGTAGTTGCCCGGTCTCTATGACATAGTGGCTGTCTGCGATGGCTTCGCAATCTCGGAGGTCGTGGGTCACCATCAAAATAGCACGCTGCTGTTCCGTAGCGAGATGTCGTACCAGCGCCAGCATAGAGTGCCTTGTTTGTTGATCTAGAGCGCTGAACGGTTCGTCAAGCAGTATCACCCGGGACTGTCGTAATATTGCCCGCGCAATTGCCACGCGCTGTTGTTGTCCTCCGGATAATTGGCTTACACGAGTGTGCGCATAATCTGACAGCTCTACAGCCTCGAGCGCTTCTTTCGCACGCTCAACGTCCTTGCCGTGTTTTGGGATTTTCGGGTTAATCCCTACCACTACATTGTCTATTGCGTTTCTGTGTTCAAACAAGTTGTTATTCTGAAACACAGTAGTGACTGGTCTTTCGTCTGGTGCCAGTGATGTGAAGTTTTGATCAGCCCAGTAGAGTGCACCTTTTGTGGGAATCAGAAATCCTGCGATCAAATCGAGCAAGGTTGATTTACCACTACCTGATCGCCCGCTGACACAGGCAATAGTCCCGGCGTCAATGTGCATTGAAAAGTCATAACGCTCGCTGTCAACGCTGTATTGGAACTGGACTGAGTCAAGTTTTAGCATGATGATCTGCGTCTCGACGGCTGTTGATCATAGGTAGCAATAAAAATACGGTGAGCGTGATGCAGAGCATGACCAACGCAATCCCCGCCGCTTCATCTGTGCGGTATGAGCCCATCTTCTGATATAGCAACCAGGGCAGGGTGACGAAATCCTGATTGCCGAACAAAGCAATAATACCGAGATCTCCAAGAGACATGCAAAAAGCCAGGCTCGCAACGTAAGTGAGTTCTGGTCGTAACAAGTGTGACTCAATCAACCTCCATCGTGCCCACTTTTTTATGCCTAATGAGAATGCCAGTTTATCGTATCGGTTGGCCGCTTTGATCATTGCCGGTGCCAGCGTACCAATCGCAAACGGCAATACCATTAATACATTTGAAGTGAGCAGGGCGACGAGTGCCCAAACAGTATGATCACCACCGATGGTTCGAGCCAGCAGGAAAAAGCCCAGGCCAAGCACCAATGAAGGTACAGCCAGATAGAGTGTCGATGAGAAGCTTAACAGCCGCAACACGAATCGTGAGGTATTGTGCTTCCCCAGGCGCTGTTCTGTCGCGAGCGTCGCGAACGAGATTGCCAGCAGGGTACTGATTAACAACACCAGCAAGGTAGATAGTGTCGCGATCAGTAAACTTGTTATTGTTGCGCGTTGGAAGTACGGGTCAGTGAGTATTGCGCGATAGTCTGCCGCTATTCCGTCGATCAGCACAGCGACAAGGGGTAGTGCGAATGCCAGGCCGAATAGTGCAATTATGGCTGCTTGAAGTAAGCTGACAAACAAAGAGTCGGACCAGGGTTGAGGTTTAACGTTTGCTGTGGCGATTAACTTGTTGTCTTTACCGAATCGAGCGCCGATCACTACCAATGTTGCACAAATAGCGAGCTGCGTTAAAGCCAGACCCAGCGCCCGTCCCAGATTGAAATCCAGTTTTATGGCCTCGTAGATGGACACCTCCAGCGTGTTGAATTTAGGTGAGCCACCAAGTATTAATACAATAGAAAATGAGGTAAAGCAGAGCAAAAAAATGGTGATAGCAAGGGTGGGAATAGTGCTTGAAACAGCAGGTAACTCAATCATCTTAAAACGTTGCCAGGCGTTTAAGCCCAGGCTTCGGGTAAGTTTAACCTGCTCGGTCGGGATAGATTCAAACCGGCTGAGTAGTGTTCGTGCAACATAGGAGGCATTAAAATAACAATGCGCTATGACAATTCCAGCCAGGCCGAAGATAATCGGCTCATGAGTGGGTAGGTTGAGGTGTTCCAGTGCATCGTTTACCCAGCCTGACCTTCCAAGCAGGCTGACGATGCCCAGAATAACGACGATCGTAGGTAGTACCAGTGCAGATGATAACAATGCGATGTATAAACTGCGCCCTGCAAATTGTTTGCGATGGCTCAGAGCCCAGCAAAGTGTGAGGCCTATTGCTAAAGAGAGAATGGTGGATAGGCTGGCTTGTAATGTGGTCCAGCCGATAGTCTTGATAATCCTTGGGCCAACACTTAAGGTGCTGGCTGTAGGGTGTGCTGCCAGCTGAAAAAATAAAACCACAGCCAGTGTGAGTAGCAGGCAAGCTATAATCAGGCCGGGCAATAGTGACCGGCCAAACCGTTGTACGCCACGAATAGAAGTGGTGATTATTCTTGTTCCGAGCGGGAGTTAAGAATAGCCATTTTAATTAATTCCCCAGGGTTTCCACCCACTGATCAATCCATTGTGCGCGGCTTTTTTCAACTTCGATACCGTCAATGAGTAAGGTTTTTTCAGGAACGTGCAGTGAAGTAAAGCCTTCCGGCAGACCTTTCTCAGTTGAGGTGGCCGGATATACCCAGTTAGTGGTGGGGATAATATCCTGCACTGTATCTGACAACATAAATTGCATAAACTGCTTGGCCAGTTCCTGGTTTGTAGATGACTTTACGATCGCTGCTACTTCTATTTGCAAGTAGTGACCTTCATCGAAAGGGGCTGCGGCGAATCGGGTGTCTTGCTCGGCAATCTCATGGTATGCAGGGGACGTAGTGTATGACAACACCATGTCGGCTTCGTCTTTAAGGAATAGCCCGTATGCATCTGACCAGCCTTTTGTCACGGTGACTATTTTTGGGGCGAGCTGTTTCCAGATACTGTCTGCTTGCTCACCATAGGCTGCCTGAATCCACAATAGTAAACCTAATCCCGGGGTGCTGGAGCGTGGGTCCTGAATAACGATTTTAAAATCATTAGGCAGTTCGTTTAATGTTGCAAAAGAAGTGGGTGGGGTAGGCACGTTCTCTTTGTTGTACACAAAAGAAAAGTAACTGTAGTCAAACGGCAAAAAGGTGCTGTCGCTCCATTCACCTGTGGGTAGTGTCAGTGCTGCTGTGTCTGCGCCGTGCTCTGCGAATAGCCCGGTTTCCCGTGCGGCTTCTGCAATGTTGGTATCTAGCCCGAGAATAACGTCTGCTTTTGTTTGATCGCCTTCCAGCTGGATTTTTCGCAGTGCGCCAATAGAGGAATCAGCAGCGACAAACTGAAGGTCGCAATCGCAGACTTTCTCAAAAGCTTTTTCTATACCTGGCGCAGGACCCCAGTCCGCGGCAAATGCGTCGTAAGTGTAGACGGTAAGTGTCTTACTCGCGGCGGCTGTAGCGGGGATTGATGTGACAGCAGTAGCGGCCAGCGCACAAGTCAGCACAGCGCGTCTAAAGAGAGGGGTGGTGAGTGGGGTTATCAGTGATCTGTGCATTGTCGTCTCCGGTTACTTGATAGCAGACGCAGAACGATGCAGAACGAGTGGTTGGCTCGGTGCTCACTTCCTACGCCAGCATGATCTGGTTCAGGTTCAATGGGTATTTCTCAGCAACACTTGTGTGTTACACCCCAGCGAGTAATGTGGTTATCATAACTAAACTATGTCCAGTTTCCTACTTCGCAAGCTGATTTATGCCTGAAATTATACAATTTGACGATCCGGTTCTTTTGGTGGGTGGCGGTGAGCTTGCGCCTGAGTTGTTAAAACAATTTAACAATCTCCCGATGGTCGCCGCGGATGGTGGAGCCAATCATCTTCAGCGCATGGCCTGCGGAGCGCTGTTTGTGCCGGAGATTATAGTGGGTGATCTGGATTCACTTGACGACAGGGCCTATTGGGAAGGGGTGACCCGGGTAGTTGAGATAAACGAACAAGATTCAACAGATTTTGAAAAATGCCTGTACTCCGTTGATGCGCCGTACTTCATCGCTGTGGGATTTTGCGGCCACAGGCTTGACCATACACTCGCAGCGCTTCATGCGATGCAGAAATTCTGTGGACAGAAAAGAGTGATTCTTGTCTCCAGTCACGATGTGCTGCTGGTAAGTGCTGAGCCTGTTTCGGTGCAACTGCCGTTGCAGACGCGTGTGTCGATCTATCCGTTACCCACCGTGACATTTGACACTTCAGAGGGCTTGGAGTACCCGCTGAATGGATTGACTCTGCAGCAAGGGCAGGCAATTGGTACCTCTAACAGCAGCGTTTGCGGTCGGGTAAAGATTAATCCTGTTGCGGGCTGTGGAGTCTTTGCGCTGATATTGCCGGTGGAATGCTTAGCGGCAGTGCGGCACCTGTATGAGGTCGCGAGCAATAGCGGTAACTGAGTGTCGATTAATTCGCTTCGTTGTTAGTTTAATATATAGCTTGGCTTCGTCGCTTGCGTTCACTACGGTAGAAATGATTCGTATCATTTTCAGCGTGGAGAAAATCGACGATTAAGAATATTGGCGGATGCGCTCGGCGCTCCTGGCGTGCGACTCAATCTGTGCAGCGCATCGGCAGCTGAAAAGAACACCGCAGATGATCCAGGAAGCCCGGCCTAGCGGTTGAGCAATTCCAGTGGAGCTGCTTCCATCATTGAACGATAGATTTTGGCGGTAATAGTAAAGAAGGTAGATGAGGTATCAAACTCTTGCTCGATACTGCTAAATGTCACTGAGTTGGTGCTGGTGTTGATGATGTATTGCAGGTCGATACCATCAACACAACCGGCGCATTGACCTGCAGGCAGGCTCTGACGAAGCGTTGCAAAGTCTTCAGCCTCTGCGGCCATTAGCCAGCTTTGCGCGATTCCAGCGTCGATCGTAGCGGTTACTTCAACAGCCGGGGTTTGCTCTCCTGTATTTCTCGCGGCTTGCACTTTTCCATCATCGAAAAGAGTGTGGACAGCGCAGTTGGGTCCTATACGAACACACCCCCCGGACTGTATGACCGTTAGTATTGGCAGAGGTCGGGCTTCAATTGAAGTGGTTCCCGGTTTGTCTGCTTCACAGGCTGAAGCGCACAGCAGTAGGGCTGCTGTGAGAATCATCGGCCTGAAAAGCATGAGCTTAGGACTCGGTGAGCTGGGGTTTTTTCTTAAAGAAAGCGCCATATACACTGGCAAAAATAGTAATAAAGCCCGCAATCAATAGGCCGAATGCGATCGGTCTGCCCAGGAATCCGCTAAATTCAAAGTGCAGCATTTGCATGGCTTGAGCAAAAGTTTGCTCACCGATTTTGCCTAATATCAAGCCCAGAACAATGCCTGCTACAGAGTAGCCGGAGCGGCGTAGAAAAAACCCGGCCACACCGGCAACGAACATCACTATGACATCTATAGTCAGGCCTCTCACTGCATACGCACCAACAGTTGCCAGACACAAAATCATTGGCGCTAAATATTGGAATGGGATTCTGAGTAGATTGACGATGGTCTTAGCTTCAAGAAAGCCGACCAGTAATATAGACAGGTTAGCGAAAAACATCGCTGCAAAAACTACCCAGACCAGATCAGGGCTGTTGATAAACACCAGTGGCCCGGGTTCCATATCATGCATTTGAAAAACGCCGACCATCATGGCGGTAAGCGCACCACCCGGGAGGCCAAGAGCCAGCAGGGGAATCATGGCTGCACCGGTCGCGGCATTGTTCGCCGTTTCTGATGAGATGACACCTTCGATCCTGCCGGTGCCAAACTCGGCGCGATGTTTAGACCATCGTGCTGCTTCGTTGTAACCCATAAAGGCCGCAAGTGTTGCGCCGATGCCTGGCAGGATGCCACAGAAAAAGCCGATGAAGATAGAACGTATGACGGCAATTTTATGCATCCATAGTTCTTTAAAAGTGGGGAAGTCGACACTCAGCTTTGGCGCCTTAAAAGAGCCGGTGGCTTTCTTCTCTGCCTGCACAAAAATCTCTGAAACAGCAAAGAAGCCCAGTATGGTTGGAATAAAGTGTATGCCCGCAGCGAGGTATGGCATATCGAAATTGTAGCGTTCAATACCACCGACAGGATCAAGACCAATAACTGCGATCATGAGTCCCGCCATGATTGACAACCAGCCTTTCCAGAAAGATTTAGCGCCTACAGAGGCGGCTACTGCTAAGCCAAAAAATACCAGGGCAAAAATCTCCGGTGGCCCGAAGGCAGAGATGGCCCAATCAGCGATTGCTGCTGTCGCCAGCATCATCACAATACAAGAGACTGTACCGCCAATCGCGGAGCACATGACTGCAGCCCCGACTGCTTTACCTGCTTCACCTTTCAGTGTCATAGGGTAGCCGTCAAAGGCTGTCGGCGCGTTCTCCGGCGCACCCGGGATATTGAATAAGATCGCCGTGATGGCACCGCCGTAAACGCCGGTGCAATAAATAACCGAGAACAACATAATGCCGTGTTCAGCGCTTAAGTGTGCAGTGAAGGGCAGCAGAATCGCCGCGAGTGTAAGCATGCTTACACCCGGGATCGCGCCGAACAACATGCCGCCGACGACGCCGCCGAAAAAAATCAGCACACCCATGGGGTCGCCGAATAGTGCAGCTGTGCCCCCGAGGAAATTATTAAATGTTTCTGCTATCACTTAAATTATCTATTTTCGGTTGTGGAGTAGTTCACCGCGTGGGCGCTGTTTTTACAAATATAATTATTGAAACGTTTTTACCATCCAGCTGCCAAACTCATAAAATGGACTGATGTTTCCAGTCGGTAGTCCGACATAAAGCAGTGATACGAAAAACGCCAGTAGGATGCCGTAGAGTAATGGCATGATCAAAGCCATGCGACTCACTCTTCGCTCACCCATGAGAATCATGATGCCAATAATAAAAACGGGAGCTAGCGCGTAAAAACCCATGTCTTGCATCAAAGCTGCAAAAAATATCGGTAGTGCGAGAATGGCACCGACGTGATTGCGCCAGCCGATGGCGAGGTAGGCAATTAAAAGGACTGCAGCACAAATTATTTTTAATTTTGCTACCCCTTCTTCTGGAATTGCCATCTGCTTTACCAGAAGGTCTGGCAATGTCATATAGATGAAAGGCAGTGACAGAAGAATAAAGGTGTTGAAGTACCAGCCGAGGCTGTTGAGTTCGGTGTCTTGGGCTGAGTCTTCATGGGCCGCAGCCATGGTGTTGCTTGATGCCACATTGCCATTTTTGCGTTGATCAAGTAGCTGCCCGATGGCGGCCAGCGCAATCAGTACCAATATGGTGCGGGGCCATAAGGTGGCACCATATTTATAAATTTCTATTTCGTTGTTGAACTCAAATGAATAGGCAAAGAATATTGCCACCAGTACCAGCCAGAAAGCGGCTTCGACAAGTTGGCCTTTGCTGAGCTTTCCCATGAGTAACCTTGTAGTGCGATGATGCTGTTGATTTAATAGGCCAATGCCGGAGCGGCATTGGCCTATTTGCTATGGTCTCTTACAACAACCAGTTAGTGGTGTTGTTACTTAACTTCCAAGCCCATTTCTTTATAGACATCACGATACTGTGCAATCGTTTCAGTAATGAGTTCTTTTGAGCCTTCGGTGTCGCGGAAGCTTTCAATCAGCGTCATGAACTTGCTTTCGTTGTATGCCTGATAGCCTTCTTCACAGTATGCCTTCTGAAAAGCCCACTGCAACCATTTAACGCGATCTTCCGGTGTGCCAGCTTTGACATAGAAGCCTCTAAAGCGAAACAGAGGATCAAAATCGAGACCTGCGTCGGTTAGATCAGGAACATCTGCGAAAGCTTCTGGTGCTTCTTTCAGGATGGTCAAGATTGGCATGAACTTGTCGGCGTCCAGGAACTTACGTACGTCACCCGGTTGCTCGAATAGTGCATCGACCTGACCGCCGGCCAGTGCGCCATAACGGGGAGCGCCTTTATCAAAGGAGATCTGTTGAATTTTCATTCCCGTTGCATCGGTAATGAACTTCATTGTTACGCGTTCCATTGAGCCTTCTTTGGAAACGTTGGCAATGGTGGCTTTGCCGTCTTGCGCTTTTACCCAGGTAACGAATGAATCCCAGTCAGTAAATCTGTCTTCATCTTTACGAATATAGATTTGAGAAAACGTGATTTGCGACGTCACCAGCGGGATCAGGGCCTCAGCAGGATTCGGCTTGCCGGAATCGAGTGCATGTGCGCTGGCCGCATCGTCTATGTGCTCAAGAACTGTGTAGCCGTCTGCAGGTGTTGCCATGTAGGCAGTCATGCCAACAGTGCCGGAACCGCCGGGTTTGTGATCCCGGTTGATAGAAACGTTTGTCAGATCACTTACGGCTTGTGCCATCGCTTGTGCAACCTGGCCGGAACCACCAGCGGGGCCGTAGGGCACGATCATTGTCAGAGCTCTCTCAGGAAAGCCACCTGGCATTTCCATTGAAGCGGGCAGAGCATCGCTAGCGCACTCGGCAGCGGCTTGGCCTGCCACCGCAGACATTGCCAGTGCGACGGAAGTGGATAATAGGTATTTTCTTACGGTCATGTTGCCTCCAGGCGATAAAAACCAATGTCAGTATGTTGCACATACTTTTGTTTTACCCCACCGACCGTATCTGCACGGAATAGCGGTGTCAATTGACTAGTGTGCATTGTGCGGCGTTTTACGAGCCCGTGTGCGACTGCCACAGCATGCTGGCGCCGGATATCAGCAATATCAGTAGGATGAGGTGTTGAAAGCGATCTTCGCTGATCCGCTTGCGCAGCATTTGCCCGGCCCTCATGCCAATCAGGACTGGAATTATTCCGGTCAGTGAACCCACCAATAGTGGACCTTTCAACAACCCGAGGGCTAGCAGGGAGAGCGTCCAGGGTACAACGGCGCAGACGTACAAAAAGCTGATCGCCGAGACAAAGTCATCTTTGCCCAAGTCCCGAATAGAGACCAGATAAACGATAAGCATCGGTCCGAACATCGATGAAATACCGCCGATCAGGCCCGATAAAGCGCCAAACACCAGTCCTGCTGGTACGACCCACTGGTTCTTCAACTGCAGTTTTAGAGATGAGGCCTGCAAAAAAGTAAAGAGAATGACAACGGTACCAACGCTCAACAGCAACAATTGCTCATCGATGACAGAAAGAATCTGTGTGCCGAGTAGTGTGCCGCAAAGCAGCGCGGCGCTGGCTGGCCAGAATCGTCCGAGAATAGCGCGAATATTCGGCGCTTTTCCCGCCTGCCAAAGGTTTGCAGCGACCACTGGCATTGCCATCAAGGTGACGGCGCTTTGGGCAGGTAACACCAGTGCCATTAGTGGAACGGTGAGTAACGGGGTGCCGACACCGAGTGTGCCCTTAATCAAGCCGCCGCAAAACAGCGCGAATCCGCACCAGAGTATTATTCCAAAGGAGTCTGCCAAGGCTGTGATTTCCAATTGCGCGTCGGTATTGGCTGAGAAGATGATATTTGGTTTCGGTACGGCTACGGACGCACGCTAGATCGCTTCTAAACCACAAATCCAGAAATGTAACATTAAAACTAAATCATGCGGCGAAACAGTAGTTTGGAAACTAACCATTTCAAAGTTGCGCCAGTTCATTAAAAATCTCAGAACCACACTTAAAAGTTCCTTATTATGTGCGGCATGGACCCGTGGAGGGTCTGCCTAATTTTCTGGAGTGAGCTCAATGGCTAGAGGTGTAAACAAAGTTATTCTCGTCGGCAATATGGGGAATGACCCTGAAGTTCGTGCGACGACCACAGGCTCGCGCGTAGCGACCATCAGCATTGCAACGTCAGAGTCGTGGACTGACAAGAATACCGGCCAGAAGCAGGAAAAAACCGAATGGCACCGGGTGGTATTCTTTAATCGCCTGGCAGAAATTGTCGAACAATATCTGACAAAAGGTTCCCAGGTGTATGTCGAAGGTCGACTGCAAACGCGCAAATGGCAGGATCAAAACGGTCAGGACAGATACACCACTGAAGTGGTAGCCAGCGAGATGCAAATGCTAGGTGGACGCGGTGGTGGTGGGGGCGATGGTGGCTTCCAATCAACCGCCCCGATGGATCCTCCTGCTGCTAAAGGTGCTCCGGCGTCTGCGCCGGCAAAAGCCCCAGCTGCTGCAGCTGGTGGACCGGATATTAATTTTGATGACGATATCCCGTTTTAGGAGTTTCCCGGGAAGCTTTCTAAAACAGGTACATAAGCATAAGCCCGCACCTGCTGCGGGCTTTTTTGATCCAGCTTTATCTGCACATATCTACAACCTGAAACTGTCATCCACCAAAGGGTGAATTTAATGAAGAACAGGCAACTGGTTTGAGTAGTCTATTAGTGATGTGTTTTTTGTCAGGGCTGCAACCACTCGCATTTGTTATCGACTGTCTGGTTCTCACCTTCCCACACTCCGTTCTCGCTTATGCGAAATGGGACATAGAAGACTCCCCCGCTGACTCTATTCGTGATTGCTAACAGCAAGCGCTTATCTGAAGTGCTAATTCCTGTGCTCCACAATCCAGATCTTGTGTTTGCTCTGACGACGCCGTCATATCGAAAATAATAAGGCGAGAACGATGCCCCGGGGCAGACTACTACCG
The DNA here is from genome assembly GCA_938041955.1 of uncultured Granulosicoccaceae bacterium. Classification (GTDB taxonomy): domain Bacteria; phylum Pseudomonadota; class Gammaproteobacteria; order Granulosicoccales; family Granulosicoccaceae. The sequence continues at coordinate 19,843 of CALISD010000099.1, forward strand.
CGGCTCGTGTGATACCTGATGAGCCGGGCACACTGACATCTATAAAGTGTTTTTGTAATTCATTGACTTCGTTAAACACTGGTTCTTGTGCCTCTATATCACCTGGCCCAACAAGGCATGATGAGGCGCCATCCCAGCCCCAGCCGTCGCCAACTGGCGCTGTATCGACACAAGCAGGGGCTTGAATAGGGGTTGCACAAGATGCAGTGCCATTCCACCCCCATCCGTCACCATCACTGTCTACACATTCGCTGCCGCGTGGTGCTTCGCCGGAGGAGTTTTCTGTGATAAGGCAGCTGACGTTATTTTCATAGCCGAAGCCATCGCCGTCAAAGTCGCTCGATTGGTAGATGCACGCAGGTGTGTCTGATTGCGCAGTGGTTATGCCGAGGCACAAAAGTAATAACGTCACCACGCTAGTGTTGTATCTTTTCATTCGAGGTGTCCATGAATGGCTGAATTACAAGAGTCCGCACTTTAGTGTCATGACAAATTATTGTCAAGTGTCGTAAAAGTAGCAGGTACCGTCCAGAGCCGTTTTGAAGTAGTGGCAAGCCGCCGCTTCGTTCCGCTCTCAAGCCAAGCGCGGAATGGGTTGGACTGACCATGCGCTCATGCGTTGGGTTTCCCAGGCGACATCCAAAGCTGACATTGCGCCGCTTCAGGCAATCCGCTGCTCAGCGAGAGCGTAATAACGCTCGTGTTCTACACTCAGCAGGTCGAGGCGTGAAGCTACGCCCACAACGCCCACGGTCACTGATTCAGAAACTGCACCAAAGAGCTGAAAAATGTGACGTCGTTGGGCTGGAAATTGCATTTGAAGCCGGCAATAGGCACATAACGATATAAAGATATCTTTATTATTGCATGCCGACTATAATTCACTAGTTACATTCGATCCGCATTAACGCGTGTCTGTAGCCTACATTTACCGTCTTATTTATCCAGCAGAGATTAACAATCCATGACTAAGGAACACATTTTTACCTCTGAATCGGTCTCCGAGGGGCATCCAGATAAAATGTCTGATCAGGTGTCAGACGCGGTGCTCGATGCGATTCTTGCTGAAGACAAGGATGCTCGCGTGGCCTGTGAAACTGTTTTCAAAACTGGTTTGGCCATGATCGCAGGCGAGATCACCACCACTGCAAAGCCTGACTACGAAAAAGTAATTCGCGAAACGATTCGTGAAATTGGCTACACCGATTCTGCCATGGGCTTTGATTGTGATACTTGTGCGGTAATGACTGCCATCGGTATCCAGTCACCGGATATTAATCAGGGTGTTGATCGTTCACGTCCGGAAGATCAGGGCGCAGGTGACCAGGGTTTGATGTTTGGTTATGCAACAAACGAAACAGAGGTATTGATGCCTGCGCCTATCACTTACGCGCACCTGTTGGTTCAGAAGCATGCAGAGTTTCGTCGCAGTGGTAAGGCTGATTGGCTGCGTCCTGATGCAAAGAGCCAGGTGAGCTTTAAGTACATCGATGGCAAGATTGCGGGTATTGATGCAGTCGTTTTATCTACACAACACGCTGCAGAGATTTCACAAAGTGATTTGCAGGAAGCCATTATGGAAGAGGTGTTAAAGCCTATTCTTGAGCCAACAGGTTGGTTGCATGCTGACACCAAATACCACATCAACCCGACGGGTGCTTTTGTGATTGGTGGTCCAATGGGGGACGCAGGTTTAACGGGTCGAAAGATTATTGTTGATACATACGGTGGTGCTGCTCGTCACGGTGGCGGTGCGTTCTCTGGTAAAGACCCATCAAAGGTTGACCGTTCTGCAGCTTACGCTGGCCGATATGTAGCAAAGAATATTGTTGCAGCGGGTTTGGCTGATCGTTGTGAAATACAAATCTCTTATGCCATTGGTGTTGCTGAGCCGACGTCAATCATGGTTGAGACTTTCGGTACCGGCAAGCTTGATGACGAAAAGATCACCGCGTTGGTACGTGAGCACTTTGATCTTCGTCCGTATGGGATTTTGACCATGCTCGACTTGTTAAATGCCGAAAAGATTAAATACCGAAAAACTGCAGCCTATGGCCACTTTGGTCGTGAGAATGAAGGTTTTACCTGGGAAAACACCGATAAGGCAGAGGCGCTTCGAAGCGCACTTTAATCTCGGCAAATTAAAAGCATAGTCTGCTGTTATTAATGCGGCGGGCACAATCATTTTTATTATCTACATCTATATTTATAGGAATTAACACAGCATGAGTGATTTTAAAGTCGCTGATATGTCCCTCGCAGAGTGGGGCCACAAAGAAATTCGTATTGCCGAGTCAGAAATGCCTGGCTTGATGAAGATCCGTGAAGAATACAACGGTTCAAAGCCGCTTGAAGGTGCACGCATTGTTGGTTGTCTGCATATGACAATTCAAACGGCGGTATTGATTGAAACTCTAATAGAGCTCGGTGCTACCGTTCGTTGGTCATCTTGCAACATCTTTTCAACTCAAGACCAGGCCGCCGCCGCGATTGCTGATCAGGGTATCCCCGTATTTGCATGGAAAGGCGAAACCGATGAGGAATTCTGGTGGTGTATTGAGCAAACGCTTGAAGGTCCTGACGGTTGGAAGCCAAACCTGATTCTTGATGACGGTGGTGATGTCACACAGATCATTCATGAGAAGTATCCAGAAATGTTGAAAGACATTAAGGGCTTGTCTGAAGAGACTACGACCGGTGTTCATCGTCTTTATGAAATGGCGCGTGAAGGCAAGTTAAAGATTCCTGCGATTAACGTAAACGATTCAGTAACCAAGTCAAAATTTGACAACCTGTATGGCTGCCGAGAGTCACTGCTTGATGGTATTAAGCGCGCCACTGATGTAATGATCGCCGGCAAAATCTGTATGGTGCTGGGTTATGGTGATGTTGGTAAAGGTTGTGCGCAAGCATTCCGCGGAATGGGTGCCACCGTATTGGTTTCAGAAATTGATCCTATCTGCGCATTGCAGGCGGCGATGGAAGGTCATCGTGTGGTGACTATGGATGATGCGGCTGATCAAGCAGATATCTTTGTTACGACTACCGGCAACATTAACGTGATCACACACGATCACATGGCGAAAATGAAGAACGAGGCAATCGTTTGTAATATTGGCCACTTTGATAACGAAATCGATGTCGCAAGCCTCAAGCAGTATGAGTGGGATAACGTCAAGCCACAGGTAGATCACATTATCTTCCCTGACGGCAAGCGCATCACGCTTCTTGCTGAAGGTCGACTGGTAAACCTGGGTTGTGCCACTGGCCACCCGAGTTTTGTTATGTCGGCGTCTTTCGCGAATCAGGTGCTAGCTCAGATTGAGTTATGGGAGCGTGCTGACCAATATGACATTGGTGTGCATGTATTGCCGAAGCGTCTGGATGAAAAAGTGGCTCGACTGCATTTGGACAAGATCGGGGCGAATCTTACTGAACTCAATTCAGAGCAGGCTAAGTACCTTGGTATGGACGCTGATGGCCCCTACAAGCCGTCACATTACCGCTACTAGTTCATTGGTTTAGGCTGGCAGTCTTCACTGATTGCCTCTACAAAGGTGGCTCCGGGTCAATTTGGCGCGGAGCCGCTTTGCCATCTATCTTCGCTATATCGTTGTAATAGTTGATAAATGTATTTCGTGATCGTTGTATTTGGTTCAGGGTTATTGGAACAGAGGAGAGAAAACAGGTATGCTCCGCGATTCCGCGAGTGCTCACGAAGTAAGCCCAGAGCGCTACAGTAACCTGTGATAAATCAATAAATGCGACAAAAGGTTTTTGTCAAAACACACGGCTGTCAGATGAACGAGTATGACTCGGCCAAAATGATAGACGTGCTTGACGAGCGTTTCGGTGTTGATGTAATCGACAATCCCGAAGAAGCAGACATACTGCTGGTCAATACCTGCTCGATCCGAGAAAAAGCTCAAGAGAAGGTGTTCTCGCAGCTCGGTCGATGGCGCCCCTTCAAAGAAAAGCGAAAAGACGTGCTGATTGCCGTCGCAGGCTGCGTTGCGAGTCAGGAAGGCGAGGCGCTGCAAAAGCGCGCACCGTTTGTTGATCTGGTAGTCGGGCCGCAAACTATTCACCGTCTTGCTGATATGGTCGAAACCACCCGCCGTGAAAAGCGGCCGCTGGTAGATGTAAGCTTCCCGGCGATTGAAAAATTTGATCAACTGCCAGAGCCCAAAATGGATGGGCCGACGGCATTTGTATCCATTATGGAAGGCTGCAGTAAGTACTGTAGTTTTTGTGTGGTGCCTTACACGCGTGGTGAAGAGATTTCCCGCCCGTTTGATGACGTGATTGCTGAGGTGGCGCAACTCGCAGAGCAGGGCGTACGTGAAGTGAACTTGCTCGGGCAGAACGTAAACGGTTATCGCGGTGATATGGATGACGGCGAGATTGCCGATCTTGCGCTACTGATCTCGGTGGTGGCAGCGGTAGAAGGTATCGAAAGAATCCGGTTTACTACGTCGCACCCGATAGAGTTTGGTGATCGTCTCATTCAAGCCTATGCAGAGGTGCCGGAGCTCGCATCGTTCCTTCACCTGCCTGTGCAGTCAGGCGCTGATCGAGTACTTGCGGCAATGAAGCGCGGGCATACTGCTATTGAATATAAATCGAAGATTCGTAAGCTTAAAGAAGCACGGCCGGGTATCTCGATTTCTTCAGATTTTATCATCGGTTTTCCCGGTGAGACTGATGCAGACTTTGAGCAGACGATGTCATTGATTACCAGTATTGGTTTTGATCAGTCATATAGCTTTATCTACAGTGCGCGTCCGGGTACACCTGCGGCCTCAATGGAGGATGATACGCCGGTGCAAGTGAAGAAAGAACGGCTCGCTCGATTGCAGAAAACGATTAATGAACAGGCCAGGGCCATTAGTGACTCAATGGTTGGCAGTGTGCAGCGTATTTTGGTAGAGCGACCGTCAACCAGAGATGAGACTGAGCTTGCAGGACGCACTGAAAATAATCGTGTAGTGAATTTTGCTGGCGATGCAGCTTTGATTGGCAAGTTTGTCGATGTCACTATTACAGATGCTAAACCTAACTCTCTCCGTGGTGAATTTTTACACATTAATGATCCGCTTCATTAGACAAGGATACTCACTAGCTTGGCGACATTAGAATTTCAGCTAAGCCCGGACGACAACAAGCGTCTGGCAAATCTTTGCGGGCAATTCGATGAACATCTACGACAGATTGAAGGGCGTCTTGATGTTCAATTGCATAATCGTGGCGGCAACTTTCGTGTCTCCGGTGACGATGCCGTCGTAAGAAGCGCCTGCAGCGTTTTGCAGGGTTTGTATGATGCAACCGCCAAAGAAACTCTCACTCCAGAAAAGATACATCTTTACTTGCAAGAAACTAATCTTAGCGCTGACGACGATCAGCCGGAAAACAACAAGCGTTCAGGTGCTGATATTGTCACCCGCAATGTCCGTATACGCTGCCGCGGAAACAATCAGCAGCAATATGTTGAAAGTATTCGCGAGCACGATTTGAGCTTTGGAATTGGCCCTGCGGGTACGGGTAAAACGTATCTAGCTGTGGCCTGTGCGGTAGAAGCGCTTGAGCGTGAACAAGTGCGGCGATTGGTGTTGGTACGCCCTGCAGTTGAGGCGGGTGAGCGACTGGGTTTTCTACCCGGCGATCTCACTCAAAAAGTGGATCCGTACCTTCGGCCTATTTACGATGCACTGTATGAATTTTTAGGTTTCGATCGTGTTGCAAAGCTCATTGAAAAGAACGTTATCGAAGTGGCTCCGTTGGCTTACATGCGCGGGCGCACATTAAATCACTCTTGTGTGATTATGGATGAAGCGCAAAACACCACCGTTGAACAAATGAAAATGTTTTTAACCAGGCTTGGTTTCGGGTCAACAGCGATTGTCACTGGTGATGTCACTCAAATAGATTTACCCAAGCATGTCACCTCTGGACTGAAGCATGTCCGAGGCGTGCTCGATGGTGTCGAAGGGATTGGATTTTGCGAATTTAAAGCGCGCGATGTAGTTCGCCACCCGATGGTTCAGAAAATCGTAACAGCCTATAACAAAGCTGAGAATCTTGATGACGCGCGCGATTAAAAGCGAAGGCAACAAACCCCGATAATGTCCTCTTCAAGAGAATCAGTCGAGCGGTTGGGAAGCATCGAGGCGGATGGTGAGTACGTCGACGAATCCATCGAGATTCAGTGGCAGATTGACGCTCCTCGCGGTGCTCCAGCTAATGTCGAGATAGTCGCCTGGGCGCGTGCTGCGCTTGCAGAAAATTCGCTTGAAAATACCGGCGTCACGATCCGAATTGTCGATGCCATGGAAATTAAATCCAGTAACAAGCAATGGCGTAATATCGACAAGGCAACCAATGTGCTTTCTTTTGCCGCGGACTTTCCGGCAGAAGCCGGGATACCCTATCTGGGGGATATTTTAATTTGCGCTGAAGTTCTTCAGCGTGAGAGTCAGGAGCAGGGCAAAAAGCTCGCTGATCATTGGGCGCACATTGTTGTTCACGGTTTGTTGCATTTGCAGGGCTATGATCATGAAAATGATCAGGATGCTGACGCAATGGAGCAGCGGGAAAGGGAAATACTGGCTACACTAAGAGTTGCTGATCCTTATCGGGATGAGATTGATCAAGCCAATACTTGAACGTGCTTTGCGCAAGTCGATCCAGGACTGGTTTCAGAATTATTCAGTCAAACAGAGGTTTGAAATAACTAATGGCCAATGAGCCTGTCGAGTCGCCGAAATCTTTTGTAGAACGTATCCGCCATGCATTTAATGGTGATGATGAGCCGCGCGATGTTGACCAGTTAAAAACAGTGCTGCGGGAAGCGGCAGACCGCGATATCGTCAGCGATGACACCATGACTATGCTGGACGGCGTCTTTGATGTGGCTGCTATGAGGGTGCGCGATATCATGATTCCGCGTGCCCAGATGGAGGTAGTGGAATTCGATGAAAAGCTTGATGAAATCCTGCCAACGATTATTGAGAGCGGTCACTCTCGCTTTCCGGTAATAGGAGACAGTCGTGATGAGGTGGTAGGTGTATTGTTAGCCAAAGACCTGCTGCGCTTTTCATTGCCGGGTAAAAAAGAAGCGTTTAGCCTTCAATCTTTGATTCGCGAGCCAGTGTTTACACCGGAAAGTAAAAAGCTCAACGTTTTGCTTACTGAGTTCAGAGCAAACCACAATCATATGGCGATTGTTGTTGATGAATACGGTGGTGTTGCAGGTCTGGTTACTATTGAAGATGTGCTTGAAGAAATAGTCGGTGAAATTGACGATGAGCACGACGCTGAAGAAGATGCCAACATCCGCAAACATGAAGACAGCGGATACACCATTAAGGCACTCACACCGATTGAAGAGTTCAACGAAGAGCTTGATGCGAATTTGCCAGATGATGAATTTGACACCATCGGCGGACTGGTGATGCAGAAAATCGGTCATATGCCAAACCCAGGTGAGCAGACGCGGATTGATCGTTTCTCCATTAAGGTATTGGCCGCAGAATCTCGACGGATTCACTTGCTGCAGGTGACGACAGAGGATTCCCCGGTAACCTGAGTGCAGTGTAACCTTCAAAAATGCCGATGAGTATTGGTGATCATCGTGCGCTTTACATGATTGCCACTTCGTGAACTCGGCGCTTGGTCCGTAACAGCAAAGCAGCTCTTGAGAAGGCGCGCGCCATTACCTGCGCCGCGTCGCGTATTTCCATAAGGTAAGGGCGAACCAAATGACAAGCTCTCATTGGCAGGTTTTGAACGTCGCACTACGCTAGTCAACAACTAGCAACTTGATGACTGTAGTAAAACGTTTATGCAATACTTCGGTATCGGGCTTGTTGGCCTTTAGTTTCACTGGATTAGCGTGCAGCAAATTTCATCTACACTTTCCCGCTTAATGCAAAGCCATTGGCTGACAACTATTGTCAGTTTGTTGTGTGGCGTATTGTCGGTGCTGTCGTTCGCACCGTTCGGATTTTGGCTAATTTTCCCGATTACTCTCGCGATACTCTTTGTTCTGTTGTTCAACGCGACAACAAGGGCCAGTGGTTTCAGAATTGGTTATTTCTTTGGCGTGGGTTTGTTTGGCGCCGGAGTGTATTGGGTGTATTTCAGCTTGCACCTTTTTGGCGGCGCTATTGCTGTGCTGGCGGGTATCGGTACCTTGTTGTGTGTACTTGTGTTGGCCTTGTTCCCGGCTTTTTTTGCATCGTTGTCTCAGCGCTTTACCAAAGGTGCTCTATGGTTTTTACTGACTGCTCCGGCGCTTTGGTTGTTGATCGAATGGATGCGCAGTTGGTTTTTAACCGGGTTCCCATGGTTGAGTGCCGGCTACTCAACGCTGCATTCACCGCTTGCGGGCTACGCACCGGTCGGGGGTGTGTTTCTAAATTCCCTGGTGTTGGCGCTTTGTAGTGGTGTGATTGCCTGGTGCGTGCAGAGCCGGCGTCTGTACTCTTTTGCTGTTGCATTGATTGTTATTATCATCGCAGGCGGAGGGGGTTACTGGTTAAAATCAATTGAGTGGACGAAACCACTTGAAGATCGGACCGTCGATGTCACGATGGTGCAGGGAAACATCGCGCAGGAGCTAAAGTTCCAACCCAACTTAATAGAAAATTCAGTTGAGCTTTATTCATCGCTAAGTCGCTCTGGCTCCGAGCTTGTTATCTGGCCGGAGAGCGCTATCCCCACACTGTATAGTGACCTGGCTGATTGGGAAGTGCAGTTCGCCTCTGAGCTTGAGGCGCAAGGTACAACGGTAATCAGTGGTGGATTCACCAGTAACGAAGACTATTCAAAATTCTACAATGCAATCAAGGTTCTGAATGGTACTGAAGATCAGGTTTATGTGAAGCGGCATCTGGTCCCCTTTGGAGAGTTTACGCCCTTCAGAGATGTGATTACTTTGCTCTCAAAGTTGATCACTATTCCAATGTCTGATCTTTCACCTGGCACAGGTCCTGTACACCCCATTGAAGTGAATGGCGTTCACTATGGCATGTCCATCTGCTATGAAGATGCCTTTGGCAATGAGATGCGTAATCAGTTTCCGAAAGCGAATGTGTTAATTAATGTCAGTAACGATGCATGGTTTGGTGATTCTACTGCACCACATCAACATCAGGAGATCGCGGCCATGCGATCCCTGGAGTTTGGTCGGCCCATGTTGCGGGTCACAAACACCGGCGTATCATCGCTAATAGATTACCGCGGAAATATAGTTTCACAGGGGCCGCAGTTTGAGGCTGTGGCAATAGATGTGAAGGTCACACCAAGGCAGGACACCACACCATTCGTTAAGGTGGGTGATTGGCTGGCGGTTGGTTTGGCACTGGCCATGTTGTTATCCGGGTGGCTATTTTCTCGACGCGCTAAGTTGTAGGAAAAGCCTTTTTTATTGATAGCATCACCAGACCATTGGTGGCATCACTCATTCAAGTTGGGACCATAAGCATGGTTCTGGACGTGATTCTCTGAAGCTCCTAGTCTTGCCTCTTTTTGGCTGCGACAGCTTTTGTTAAGTCTTTGTACAGACGGTAGGGCGTGTTGGCATAAAACAATATTCTTTTGCCAGGCTGTGAAGAGTTGATCCAGGTGTCACCGTGATCTGACTGAACTTCCTTACAGATTATCTCAATGGGGTATTCGCTGTTACTGTCTTCTATGCACTTGCGCCAGAAGAAGGTATGGATATACGCGGCCCTGGTAATCTTGCGGCCATATCCGGTGCGTATGAGTCTTGGTACTCTTTCAATGTGAAAAGAGATGGCTTTTCTTTTTAGGAAAGGTGATTTTTTTTGTAGTAACTTTCTCCAGCTCCATATAGTTCGATTGACGTAAAGCGCTTTGTTCCAGTTACCTCCTGTATCGCCGGAACAGTCTGAATGATTGATGTAAGTGTTGTGTCTGAAGCCGGCGTTGTTAAGGATGGGGGTAAGCTTTGACTCATAATTGCCTACCACCGTGTTGTAGTCTGCGTGGTCGTCTGAGACTTCCTGCCAGAATTTTTTAAAAGCTTCGCTGCAAATTACCCTCTGGGTGAAGACCAGGAAATAACTTTGCAAGTGTGCCTCAAGGTCGCCTGAGCGAGTTAACGCTGCAGGGTGTTCAGTGACGCCCCAGAAGTCTGTCGTGCTCGAATTCATGGTGTCGAACATGTCTGCGAACGGAAACATGGGGGCGTAGCAACTGTCGTTGGCCAGCACCAGTTGATCACATGCTTTAAGATGACTCCAACCGATATGGTCGATTGCATGTCTCCAGGCTCCGAAATCCATGCCTTTGTTGTCTCTTGTCAGAACCGCCGAGACCAGTGGCAAGACGCTATTCTGTTCTGTCAGAGATAGCTCGCAATTAGAGACAAATATGATCTCGTCGCAGACCTCGAGCAATCCTTGCAGATAATGGAATACAGAAGGGGCGATGGTATTGCGGCGGTCGTAATGTACGAAAATACCTATTCGTTTGGACACGAGACTGATCGGCGTTGCAGGTGACTTTTAAATATAGGTCATTAATTCGAAAAGTGTGTGCTCAGCGCACCGGCGAGCTACAGTGCCATGGGCGCCGGAGATGGAATTCGTGGTGTTGCGAAAATCTGGCAAGACAGCGGGCTGCAAACTTCGGTTCCGTAGATTTTGATCACAATGATTTGTGCTGTTTACCGGTGCGGCAGAGGAGTGGGTACCGTTGACTGGCGTGTCTCCATTGATAGTGGGATCCGCGCCGCCTAAAAACCACTTCAACTCTTGACAATGATTCCTAACACGTAGCTAATGTTGCTTGAGGATGAATATAAATCAAAAACAACTACCGAGTGCCGGCGCAGTGCTGAGGGCAATGGCCGGCCAGAGCAATTCCGATGGCCCGGGAGAATCAACAGTGGCCGCCTGTGCAAACAGGCGTTGTGGTGCTGCCGGCACTCAGGGTGATGAGCCATGTCAGTAATCAAGGCTTATATACGTTGGGTAGATGCCATTAATTACCGGCTTGGTCGGATTATGATGTACGGCATCTTCGTCATGATGGCGATATTGCTCTGGTCTTCCGTTTCCAAAACCTTCTTTTTACCATCGCTATGGACGCTTGAAATGGCTCAGTTCGCGATGGTCGCTTACTACATTCTTGGTGGCCCCTACGCGATGCAAATGGGCTCCAATGTCCGGATGGACCTGTTTTATGGTGGATGGTCTGTCCGCACTAAGGCAGCGGTTGATTGCTTTACAGTTTTCTTTCTGCTTTTCTATTTGTTCATGCTGTTGCGTGGCGGCATTGACAGTACCTTATATTCGTTTAAATACGGGGGTGAGCGCAGTGCCACTGCGTGGCGCCCGTATATGTGGCCAATCAAAGTCACCATGTGTATCGGTATTTTTTTGATGCTGCTGCAAACCGTATCAGAATTGTTTAAAGACATACTTCGACTTCGTGGGGAGGAGCCAGATGCCCTATGAGTTGATCGCGGTGTTGATGTTCTCGTCTATGATGTTAATGCTCTTTAGTGGTCAAAGAGTGTTTGGTGCCATTGGCTGTGTAGCTGCTGTGTCTGCGATGCTGTTGTGGGGTGATCATGGCGGCTATGACCTGGGCTTTTCAGCTGCGATGAAGCTGATGAAGTGGTATCCGCTGTTAACGCTGCCCATGTTTATTTTCATGGGCTACATACTTTCAGAATCAAAAATTGCTGATGATCTCTACCGTATGTTCCATGTATGGATGGGCGGGTTACGCGGTGGCTTAGCCGTTGGCACGATTGGGCTGATGGTGCTTATCTCGGCGATGAACGGTTTGTCTGTGGCGGGAATGGCGATTGGTGCCACCATCGCATTGCCGGAGCTATTAAAACGTAATTATGACAAGCGTATGGTGACCGGTGTTATTCAGGCGGGCAGCTCGCTAGGCATTCTCGTGCCGCCTTCAGTGGTGCTGGTGTTATACGCAATGATAGCGCGGCAACCTGTCGGGCAACTCTGGCTTGCCGGTGTACTGCCCGGGCTTATGATGGCATTGATGTTCGTCATCTACATTGTGATTCGATGCAGAATCAATCCATCTCTTGGTCCGGTGCTTGATGAAGAAGAGCGCAATATCCCCCATGCTGAAAAGGTAAAGCTGCTAACAGCGGGCTTGCTGCCGGTGGCAATCTTTGCCGTGATGATGGTGCCGTTTGTTAAGGGCTGGACATCGCTGGTAGAAAGCTCTGCGATCGGTGCCTTGGCGGCGCTTGTTGCGGCTATTCTAAAAGGGCGCATGAGCAAAGAGGTGTTTGAGAATTCTGTTCGTCAAACGCTTGCAATTTCGTGCATGTTTATGTGGATTATTCTGGCGGCACTGGCATTTGGCGCTGTGTTTGACGGCTTGGGGGCGGTCAAAGCAATTGAGGGATTGTTTACTGACAGGCTGGGGTGGTCACCCTGGACGATTCTAATTTTGATGCAACTCAGTTTTATCGTGATGGGTACATTTTTAGACGATACGGCGATGCTCGTCATAGTTGCGCCGCTTTATGTGCCATTGGTCCATTCCCTGGGTTTTGATCTGATTTGGTACGGCATTCTGTATACGATCACTACTCAGATTGCGTATATGACACCACCATTCGGGTATAACCTTTTTCTAATGCGCGCTATGGCGCCGCCTGAAATTACACTTCGCGATATCTATACATCGATATTACCGTTTGTGATGATCATGATTCTGGCATTGGCGCTGGTGATGTTTTTCCCGCAGATTGCAACCTGGTTGCCGGGAGTGGTGTATGGGAATTAGATATTAAATATTCGACCAGTAAGTTTTGGTTTTTATAGAGAGCCCTTGATGAAATTGCATATCTTAAGATTGCCTATCTATTGAGGGAAAGCCCGGGGAGATTTTCCCTAACAATACCTGCAAGGAGTTGAAGATGACTACCAGACGTAAGTTTATTAAAGGTGCTGCAGCGACTGCTGCCACTGCGACGATAGTAGCGGCACCTGCTATTGCTGCATCCAAGCCTATTAAGTGGCGCATGCAAACCTATGCCGGTTCAGCGTTAGCTGAGCATGTGATAAAGCCTGCAATCGATAGCTTCAATAAAATTGCCGGTGATCGTATGCAGATAGAATTATTCTTTGCCGATCAACTGGTGCCCACCGGTGAGTTGTTTCAAGCTTTGCAGCGCGGCACGATAGACGCCGTGCAATCAGATGATGATTCCATGGCATCACCAACTGAGGTCACGGTGTTTGGTGGGTATTTTCCTTTTGCATCGCGTTACTCGCTTGATGTGCCGGTATTGTTTAATCAGTACGGCTTGAATGAAATCTGGGATGCAGAATATTCAAAAGTCGGGGTGAAGCATATTAGTGCCGGTGCCTGGGATCCGTGTCACTTTGCGACCAAAGATCCGATCAACAGCCTTGAAGATCTTAAAGGCAAGCGAGTGTTTACATTTCCTACGGCGGGGCGTTTTTTGTCACAGTTTGGTGTGGTGCCGGTGACCTTGCCCTGGGAAGACATTGAAGTTGCTATGCAAACCGGTGAGCTTGACGGAGTGGCATGGTCTGGAATCACTGAGGACTATACGGTGGGCTGGGCTGATGTGACCAACTACTTTTTAACCAACAATATCTCGGGTGCCTGGGCGGGGTCGTTCTTTGCCAATATGGATCGTTATAACGAACTACCTGAAGATTTGCAGGAGCTTCTCAAGGTTTGTATGGATCAATCGCATTATTATCGTCAATGGTGGTATTGGGGTGGCGAGGCGTCGCTTCGCGTTGATGGCACAAAGATGAAGCTGACATCGATTCCTGATGACGAATGGCAAACGGTGGAAGACGCGGCGCTTAAGTTCTGGGATGAAATTGCAGCTGAGAGTGAGACCAAAGCCAAAGTGGTTGGCATTCTGCGCAAATACAACGCTGACATGGTTAAGGCCGGCCGGCCTTATCGCTACAGTTAATTTGGCGAGTGGCGGTACGCCGCTGTAATATAGGTAGAGTGAGAGCCAGCCGTTCTCGCTCTACCTTTTTTTATTATTCGAATTACGGTGAACTATGAGTCTGAATGCTAACTGGTCTTATCCAACAGCGATTCGCTTTGGCGCAGGGCGTATTGCTGAAATTGCAGAGGCGTGTAAAACCAGCCAGATCAAAAAGCCGTTGTTGGTGACAGACAAAGGTCTGGCCGGTATGGATATCACCAACAAAACACTCGATCACCTTGAGCAGGCCGGCCTGGGTCGGCACATATTCTCCGAGGTAGACTCAAACCCAAATGATAAAAACGCAGAAGAAGGATTAAAGCTCTATCGTGAAGGCGGTTTTGATGGAGTCATCGCTTTCGGTGGTGGGTCGGCCCTTGATCTTGGTAAGGTGCTGGCATTCATGGTCGGGCAAAAGCGGCCTTTATGGGATTTTGAAGACGTGGCTGATTGGTGGACTCGGGCAGACGCCGATGCCATACACCCGGTGATTGCGGTGCCTACCACTGCAGGTACGGGTTCCGAAGTAGGTCGAGCCAGTGTGATTACCAACAGCACCAATAAAGAGAAAAAGATCATCTTTCACCCGAAGATGTTGCCAGTGATCGTCATCTGTGATCCGGAGTTAACCGCGGGTATGCCGCAGTTTCTCACTGCCGGTACTGGTCTGGATGCATTTGCCCACTGCGTTGAAGCTTACAGCTCGCCGCACTATCATCCGATGAGTCAGGGCATGGCATTGGAGGGTATGCGTCTGGTTAAAGAGTATCTGCCGAGAGCGTACAACGACGGCAATGATATTGAAGCGCGAGCACAGATGATGTCAGCGGCAGTCATGGGGGCGACCGCTTTTCAGAAAGGCCTTGGGGCTATTCACGCGCTGTCACATCCAATAGGCGCAGTGCATAACACCCATCACGGAACAACCAATGCTGTATGCATGCCCGCTGTTTTGCAGTTTAATAAGTCAGCAATTCAAGCGCGTTTTGATCAGGCGGCAGCTTACCTTGGTATACAAGGTGGCTACGACGGTTTTTGTCAGTATGTCAATGAGCTGAATCATTCTATGAAAATACCGCAGACCCTGACAGAGCTCGGTGTTGAGAATCCAGACCTTGAAAGTCTGGCCAGGTCTGCACTGAATGATCCCAGCGTTGGTGGGAATCCGGTTGCGATGGATTATGATAATACTTATCAGCTACTGAAGGGTTTGGTTTAGTAGTGCGTCGCAAGCGGTGTGTGGTTTGGCGATGCTATTGTAGTCGGTCGTTGTTTGCCGACATCTGCACTGCCAAATCTGAAGATCATCATTATAGAGGTAGACTCATGCCAAGCAGCTTGCTCTGCGGTCGCTTCATGCGCATGTGAGGGCCGCGCTAGACATGGTTCAGGTGGAACTGAAAGCATCCACCCGATATGCGCTTTGCAATGGTAAAAATTGGAGCAATTCCTTGCCATAGCAGCGCGCTTAGTTCAAAGTATTAGCTGTCTCGACACGCCGCGATAGTGGCATTAGGTAGTGTGGGAGAGATCGCCGGCCGCAAGGCTTAGGCGGCGCCGAAGGAGCAACACCCAGCAAACTCTCAGGCAAACGGACCACATATATACAGAGGCATCTGGAGAGCAGTGCTTAGTATCAGCACTCACCGAAGGGGTAATGCAGGCTTATAGCCGCAAAAACTCTCAGGTTCCGAGACAGATGGGATTGGAAGCGATTGCAACGGCAATCCCGATAAACTGTCATGGGCATCTCTAATGAAAATAGTCGCTGTTATTGGCATTGGTATCGCCATTGGTATCGCCGGCGTTATCTCTTCACTTCGTTCCTCCGTATTTAAGCGTGACGTTGAAACCATAGTTTTCGACCGCCAGCGGAAGTCTTCGTGTCGCATTCCAATGTCGGGCAGTTTGCTGTCTCTAAAACTGATGATCGGCAAAAATTCCACCACTATTAAAGCGTGAGGTTGCGGTCGATACTGGATCATCTCTCATTTTTAATTCATCAAATCATAGCTATTTCAAATGACACAAAAAACACCTTTATATGAACATCACCTGCAAGCCGGTGGAAAAATGGTTGATTTTGGCGGTTGGCAGTTGCCCGTGCACTACGGCTCGCTGGTAGATGAACACCACTGTGTTCGCAACGAAGCCGGTGTGTTTGATGTATCGCACATGACTATTGTTGATATTGACGGTGCAGATAGCACCGCATTTCTACAGCGTTTATTCGCCAATGATGTGGCGAGATTAACTGACGTGGGTGCTGCGTTGTACAGCTGTATGCTGAATGACGAAGGTGGGATTATCGACGATTTGATCGTCTACTGGTTGGGTGATCATAGCTATAGAGTGATAGTCAATGCGGCAACCCGGGAAAAAGATCTTGAATGGATTGGCAAGCAATCTGAAAAATTCAACGTGACGATCACTGAGCAACCAGAGCTTGCGCTGGTTGCTGTGCAAGGGCCACTCGCGACTGAGCGTGCTGTTGCCTGCTTGCCGGAAGAGCTTAAAGCGCCATCTCAGGTGTTGAAGCGCTATACCGCTTGTACACATGATGAATGGTTCGTTGCCGCCA
>CALISD010000100.1 GCA_938041955.1 uncultured Granulosicoccaceae bacterium
ATCAAACGCCGCCGACATCAAGGTCCGCGTATAAGCCTCAACCGGCGACGTAACAATCTGCTCAGCATCCCCATACTCAACCACTTTGCCAGCACGCATAACAACAATGTCGTCACTCAATGCGCGCACCACCTTCAGATCATGACTAATAAAAATGTAAGCCAGTTGATAACGAGATTGCAAGTCGCGAAGCAGATCAACAATCTGCGCCTGTACAGACATATCTAGTGCCGAAGTGGGCTCATCTAAAACTACCAACTCAGGCTTCAATATCATTGCACGGGCAATCGCCACTCTTTGTCTTTGGCCGCCTGAAAATTCATGGGGAAAGCGTTGCAGACTCGAATGATCGAGACCTACCTCTTCAATAACACGAGCCACCTCGTTGATACGTTCCTTCTCCGTTAAATCCCGACGGTGAATCAGTAAACCCTCTTCCACAATCTGCTGGATAGACATCCTTGGACTTAGGCTACCGAACGGGTCCTGAAAGACAATTTGCATCTGCTGGCGTAAAGCACGCATCTGCTTGTTGTTGTATTGATGTATCGGGTGATCTAGAAATTGAATTTCACCTTCGCTTTTGATCAATCGCAGCAAGGCTAACCCCAGTGTCGTTTTACCCGAACCAGACTCCCCGACCACACCCACGGTTCTGCCAGCGCACACCTTTATATCAACACCATCACAGGCTTTCACATAGCTCTTTACACGACCCAATAAACCCTTCTTAACCGGATACCAGACCTTAATATTTTTTGCATTAATTACTTCTCTTGTTGGTACACCATCACGAAGTTCTTTTGGTCGAGGCTCGGCCGACAACAGATGGCGCGTGTATTCGTGCCGGGGCGATCCAAATATTTGCTCAGCCGTTCCCTGCTCTACTACTTCACCTTCAGTCATCACATGAATTCTGTCAGCCATTTTACGCACGATACCTAGATCATGAGTGATCAATAACAACGCCATACCCAAACGCGACTGCAGCTCTTGTAGAAGCTCAAGTATTTGCGCTTGTATGGTGACATCAAGCGCGGTTGTGGGTTCATCTGCGATAAGAAGATCGGGTTCATTGGCCAGTGCCATAGCGATCATTACGCGCTGACGTTGACCGCCCGAAAGTTCATGAGGGTATGCAGTAAGTCTTTGTCGCGCATCACGTATGCCCACCAAATCTAACAACTCAAGTATGCGATCCAATGCGGCCGCACCACTGAGGCCACGGTGCAACTTTAAAGATTCAGCAATCTGTTTTTCAATTGTGTGCAAAGGATTTAGGGATGTCATCGGCTCCTGGAAGATCATGCTGATCTCATTGCCGCGCACAGCGCGCAGTACAGACGGACCCGCACCAACCAACTCTTCACCACGATAACGAATGCTTCCGGTCGGGTGATGTGCAAACGGATAAGGCAACAGCTGAATAACTGAAAGCGCAGTCACAGATTTACCGGAACCGCTTTCACCAACCAACGCCACTGCCTCACCTCGATTGATCGCAACCGAAAGGTTCCGAACCGCAGACACCTCGGCCTCACCATGGCCAAATGAAACACTAAGGTCGCGAATATCAAGCAGTGGCCCGTTGTTATTAGCTTGGTCGTTCATGCTATCGATGGCTGGCTAAATGTCTTACGCGGATCTAGCGCGTCACGCAGTGCTTCGCCAGCAAACACCAGCAAACTCAACATAAGCGCCACCACAAAAAAGCCTGTTAGGCCGAGCCATGGAGCATGCAAGTTATTTCTGCCTTGCTGCAACAACTCACCAAGCGAAGGTGAGCCTGGCGGCAACCCAAGTCCGAGAAAATCAAGACTGGTTAATGTACCTACTGAAGCGCTGAGAAAAAAAGGTATAAAGGTAACAGTCGCCACCATTGCATTGGGCAATGTGTGCTTAAACATAATAGTCGTATCGCCCACGCCCAGCGCTCGCGCAGCACGAATATACTCGAAATTTCTCGCACGTAAGAATTCTGCTCGCACTACACCTACAAGCGCCGTCCAACTAAACAGAGTCATTAAAAAGAGCAGCGTGAAAAAACTCGGCTTTATAACGCTTGCCATAATGATCAACAAAAAAAGTATGGGCAGGCCCTGCCAGATTTCTATAAATCGTTGGGCTATCAAATCTAGTAACCCACCAAAATAGCCTTGCACAGCACCGGCCGCCACACCAATAATGGTACTAAAAAAAGTTAACAGCAACCCAAATAGAACCGATATTCTAAACCCGTAAATCGCACGCGCCAAAACATCCCTGCCCTGATCATCTGTGCCTAACCAATGTCTTTTTGTCGGCGCTGTTGGAGGCGAACTCTCCAAATCAAAATCGACTGTGTCATAAGCAAATCGAATCGGCGGCCAGATCATACGGCCGTTCTCGTTTATAAGATCTTGAATATAAGGGTCAGTGTAATCTGCTTCCGTTTCAAACTCACCACCAAATATAATCTCCGGGTAGACTTTAAATATCGGGAAATGCAGCTTGTCATTGTACTGTGCAACAATTGGTTTATCGTTCGCGACTAATTCAGCCCCGAGCGTAAGGATAAAAAGCACTGTGAAAATCCAGAAAGACCAGTAACCACGACGGTTGCGCTTAAAGGTCTCAAGCCTGCGTCGATTAATTTGATTAAGCGCCATTAGAAGTTACGGCTTTCAAAGTCAATTCTAGGATCAACGACGTGATACATCACATCACCGATCAGCTGCAGAATCATACCCAATAGGGTGAAAAAAAACAGTGTCCCGAACACCACCGGATAATCACGCTTAATGACAGCCTCCCAACCCAACAAACCTAAACCATCAAGCGAAAAAATCACCTCAATCAGCATTGATCCCGTAAATAATATTCCGATAAAGGCAGCGGGAAAGCCGGCTATTACTATCAGCATGGCGTTTCTAAATACATGACCATATAGCACTTGTCTTTCACCCAGACCTTTAGCACGTGCTGTCTGCACGTATTGCATATTGATCTGATCAAGAAAAGAATTTTTAGTAAGCATTGTTAAGCTGGCAAAACCACTAATAACCATAGCGCCTACCGGCAAAGCAATATGCCAAAAATAATCGACTATTTTCTCACCCCAACTCATCTGATCAAAACCGCTTGAAGTGAGCCCGCGCAATGGAAACCAGTCAAGATAACGACCACCGGAAAACACAATGATCAACAATATTCCGAATAGAAACCCGGGAACAGCGTACCCAACAACAATAGCGCCGCTACTCCAAACATCAAAACGGGAGCCATCCGAAACCGCTTTTTTGATACCTAAGGGTATAGAAATAATATATACAAATAACGTGGTCCAAAGGCCCAGGCTAATTGAAACCGGCATTTTATCGAGAACCAAATCCAACACACTTTGATCTCGAAAATAACTCTCGCCAAAATCAAAGCGCAGGTAGTTTTTTATCATTGTAAAAAAACGCACATGCATTGGCTTGTCAAAACCAAACTGCTTTTCAATTTCTATAATGATGGCAGGGTCAAGACCTTGCGCGCCACGGTATTTGCTACCGGAAGCGAGACCCTCTGATTGTTCACCACCGCCGGTTGACTGAAGATCACCCTGCTGCCCTGAAAACGCAGCGGTCGCATCCGTCGCAGTTCCTCGCATCTGTGCCACCAGCTGCTCTACCGGGCCACCAGGAGCAAACTGGATCACCGTAAAGTTAATCAGCATAATCCCGAACAACGTAGGGATTATCAGCAACAAACGCCGAATGATGTAGGCAAACATTAAATTATGCAGTACTTATTAGATAACAAGTCACTGACCGCTTAGCGATCAAGATCAAGCTTGCTATCCAACGCCTCATCAATCCACCAGGTACTTAGAAAGCCGGTGCCGTACTTCGGCATTGTTTCAGGTTGAGCAAATCGGTTCCAATAGGCCAGACGAAAGGTTGAGTTATAAAACTGCGTTATGGCGTAATCGTTCCATAGCAACACACGATCAAGAGCGCGAGTAATGACTTGTAACTGCTCAAGAGTAGGTGCGGCGACAATCTCTTCAATCAAAGCATCAGCAACTTCATTCTTTATTCCCATGTAGTTACCCGTTCCACGCTCATCGGCAGCTTCTGAACCGTAGTAAGAGCGAAGTTCAGACCCTGGAGGCGGGAAAAAGTTGAATCTAACTGATACCACATCGAAGTCAAAATCATCTGTTCTGACTTCATATTGAGAGCTATCTACAACACGGAAGTCTGCGGCGATTCCCGCCTTCTTCATGTTTTGAACCCAAATAGCGTGTACTCGCTCATCACCGGCCGAGCGAAGTAGAATCTCTACTTTCATTTGCTCGCCATCTTTCATCAGCTTACCGTCTGATAGATTCCAGCCCGCTTCTTTAAAAAGTTTGATCGCCTCACGCACCTGTGCGCGGTTTCTTCCAGAACCATCTGTCACTGGAGAGATATAGGCGTCAGTGAATACTTCCGGTGGCAACTGATCTCTGTAAGGCTCCAGCACTGCAATCTCTTCAGGGGTCGGTGTGCCATTGGCGCCGTACTCAGAATTGGGAAAGTAACTGTTGATACGCTCATACTGGTTATAAAGTATGGTGCGTTTGGTGGCCTCAAAATCGTAGAGTAAATTTAATGCTTTACGGACCCGCTGATCATCAAACGGTGCGCGCCGTGAGTTCAACATAAACGCCTGTATTCCTTGAGGCTGATTGTCCGGCGGTGTTGCCAGAACGATCTGGCCATTTTCAACTTGATCAATCTTGTAGGCTGTAGCCCACCTCTTAGAGCTATTCTCTGCCCGGTAGTCGATCTGCCCGGCTTTAAATGCCTCAACCATTACTTCCAGATCACGGTAGTAGTCGTACCTGATCTTGTCGAAGTTGTTCATTCCTTTGTTTACTTCAAGATCTTTTCCCCAGTAGTCTTCTACGCGCTCATAGGTAATTGACCTTCCTGCTTCAAGTGAAGCAATCTTGTAAGGACCACTGCTGGGTGATGGATCAAGATAAGTTTTACTTATATCTTTATCACTCCAGTACTCAACTGACAACGGACTAATACCCGCCACTCGCATTAGCGGCTTCATGCTATCGGTGGTAGTAAAAGTAAATTTTAGTTTGTGATCAGACAGCACCTCTACACCTTCTACCTCATCATAGAACGTTTTTAAAAAAGGTCTGCCATGAGTAAGAGTGGTGTCAAAAGCAAATTCAAAATCTTGTGCGGTAATGGCTGTACCATCACTGAACCTGGCTTCTGGCCGCAGATTAAAAATGACCCAGCTTTTATCCGCTGGATACTCAGCCGTCTCTGCTATTAGACCGTAAGCCGACGATAGCTCATCTGCGGAGTCCGCCATCAAGCTATCACCCACTAATCCAATGCTTCTTGGATATTCACCTTTTAAAATGTAGCTGTTCAGGCTATCAAAACTGCCATAAGCGCCTAACACCAGACTGCCACCTTTTGGCGCATCCGGGTTGGCATACGGCCAGTGTTCAAAGCCGTCATTGTAGAGCGGCTCACCGAACTCGGCCATCGCCCAGGTTTTGGTGATTTCCTCAGCAACAATAGCTTGTGGCAGCGCCACAGCCAGTGCTAAAAGCGCTGTACAGAAGACAGAGTTGACTAGCCTTTTCATAGGTTCACCATTGATTCCCGATTTATTCTGTTGATTAGTTTAGCAGGCGATGCAACATAAGCATTATATTGTGGCCGCCACCGATTTTAAGTGGCATTCTTGCAAACCTACACTCGGAGAATACAGTTGAGCGATCAGATTGCAGTGATAACCGGCGCCGCACGCGGTATTGGCTTGGCAACGACTAAACTATTGATTGGCAAAGGCCTGAAAGTGGTGATGGTCGACCGCGACGCTGATGAACTGAAATCAGCCAGCGAGCCCCTGGGTGACAAAGTTCTGCCACTTGCGCTTGATGTTTCAGTACCTGCCCAGGTCGAGCAAATATTTACAGAAACCGCAAAACAATTCGGGCGTCTCGATTGCCTGGTGAACAATGCCGGAGTCGCAGACTTCGGACCGATCGAACAAACCAGCTTTGAACGCTGGCGAACCGTGATGGCAACCAATCTGGATGGCGTTTTTCTTTGCTCCCAGGCCGCCATACCTGCGCTTAAAGAGACCTCTGGCTGTATTGTCAATATTGCCAGCATCTCTGGCTTACGGGCATCC
>CALISD010000101.1 GCA_938041955.1 uncultured Granulosicoccaceae bacterium
CCTTTTTCCTGCTTCAACTTATACATAAAGAGCATGTGGTGTTTATTGTTGTATTTGGGGCGTCTGGCAACGGCCGCAGTAAACGAATGCCGTAGCACCGGGTCCGCTCCAGTACTTTCCTGACGGCTGTAGTTATCAGCAAGTATGGCAGTCCAATCTCTGTTAATTCTCGATGCAATACTGGCACGTAAACCATAATGGTCGCTGTCATGAGATTGTCGCGTTTCAAGCCTGATCAATCTTCGGCTATTCGGGTTGCGCGTATCAACAATCCCCAGCGATGCAGCAATAGAATCTGTATCAGCAGCGCCCATTCGTTTTATAAATTCAAACTGCGGGCTGATGCGAAGACCTTTGGAAATCTCATAGTCACCACGTACACCGCTGGCAGTTTCGTAATCACGTGATTCAAAACCACCGCGCATTCGGTACTCGGAATAAAGCCGGGTAGATGGCAGAACTTTGGATTCAACTCCAAGTATGAAAGATTCAGACTCATGATCCGTAGACAACCCGCCCACAGCAAGTAAGGTATTGGTCATTTCATAATTAGAATAAGCGGTGACATCTTTATGTAAATTGACTTTCGCGCCCACCGCAATTCGTCTGCGTTCCGCCTGGCTGACATCCTGTTCATAGTCAACATTTGCCTGCCCGCTCTTACCCAACAAATTAAATTTACGTCGGAGTCCAAGAACTGTCGTTAGAATATCTTCGTTTTCACTATCG
This sequence comes from uncultured Granulosicoccaceae bacterium, assembly GCA_938041955.1. Classification (GTDB taxonomy): domain Bacteria; phylum Pseudomonadota; class Gammaproteobacteria; order Granulosicoccales; family Granulosicoccaceae. The sequence continues at coordinate 730 of CALISD010000101.1, forward strand.
GTTTTTTGCGAAATCCGGCGCAATCCCGCACGCACTTGCCAGTCAGTTATCTGTGTTTCAACAAGCGCGCTTACTGTGTGACGATCATCCCCGTTAGTAGAAGAACTACTTCGATTCACATCGAGCAACAACCGGGTATTGTCCTTTATCTTTTGACTATGTTGAAGTCTGGTTTCACTACGACCCGCCGCTGTGGCCGCACCAGTGCTGTCAAATTCTGCGTCGGCATACATTCTTGTGAGTGTGGTGGCCGCGGCGTTCTTCTGAGACCACTGGTGGTCAATTGTAATACTGTGAGCAGAACCAGACCCCTGTCGCTTTGAGTCTGAATTAGCAACACTTACCGATATTCTTGTTCTTTTACCAAGCTTGTAATCACCATAGAGTCCAACGAGTCGCTTACCGTCTGTGGCGTGTCCGTCGTAAGTTATGCTTGAACCAAACGACAGACGATCACTAACAGCCCGATCAAAGCGAACGCCAGACACCAGATAGTCTTTTCCATCACTTTCAACATCGTAGGTGACACGGATATACACTGGGTTCTGTTCGCTATCCAGCGTCGGAATGGCCGATGCAAATGACAGATAACCCAATTCATCGTCAACAGTGTAATCACCCAGTCGACTGAGGCGTATCGTGTCCAGGATCAAGCCGGGGTTCTCCCGACTTCGGGTAACTAACTCAACCGTTTCACTGTTAGGTACCAAAGGATACTGCTGCAAGCGATACAGCAACGCACTCCCATTACCCGGTATTTCCTCAGAGAGGTTCCGGTTTTCTTCCTGTGCTGCAAATACACGCACCGTGTTCTTACCATTTTCGAACAAGCTGTTCAAACCGGTTAAGGTTCTGTTGATGCGCGCAAGATCTCTTCTGTCCGAACCCGCATCAGTCATGAAATCCCCCCACATGACGCTGTCCTTATCATGTTCGACACGCACATAGAGCTTGCTACGGCTCTGCGCTTCAAACCCGCGTATAGACGCATCTCCATGAATCGGGTAATGCAGTACCGGGTTGATGTCGCGCAATAGTTGCCGATCGCTTTGTTTATCGGAATCGTAGGATAAAGTTAAGTTGTATTTACCTTTTACCGTACCCTTCACAAACAGTGCAGCACGGCTTTCAAAACGGCCTCGTGTATCGAGGTTTCCAAGATCAGTCGACGGCGAGAACTGGCCAAGGCTTTCGGTCGAAAAATACCCGCCTGCATGGATAAACCCGGACACCACCAGTGGCCTGCTTTCCGCAACCTGATGCACAACCAGTTGATCTGAAAACTCGCCAGTACGCACAGTGACACGTACCTCACCAGTCACGCCTGATGACTTGTAGTGTAAAGTCCGTGTACCGTTCTCAACCCGTATTTGGCGACCTGGCTCAGAATCCTGAATATCAGGTTCAACCCAACTGCCGTCACTACTGTCCACAGTAATGTAATAAACACCTAGCGCCGGGTAGCCGTTTTCATCCAGAATATTTACTGTCATCGGCAACACAGACCGGCCACCGTCGGCAGGCACCGACGGGGTTTCTGTACTGAGTTTTATTTGTGTTCCTGACGAAGGTCTTTTAAATACCCCTTCAGCCAATACACGCTGATTGCCAAACGGCCCGGTGCCTTTTATCGCAACGCTATTTTCCCCGGCGTCGAGCTCAATACCGTACCACGCAATCACCTGCGCCTTTTCGCGCCGGTTAACCATTCGCTCACCAATCTGTGATGCCGGAACAGCTCTATCGTTTACATATAATGTCGGCTCGATACCCGCCCGCACCACGGCCATAAACCGACCATTGACACTCATATCACCGCGCGGCCACAGCCATGTACCCTTCTTTGCCTGCGCCTTGGTAATATCAGCCACGATTTCCTTTGCATTGGCCATTTGTTCTTTTTCTTTTCTGGCCGCACCGAGCTTATCGCCGCCAATTACAGATAAATCGTCATCACGGGTGTCAAAGTCTTCGGTAATCGCACCGGAATCAAAACCGGCAGGGCCATCGAGCACGCCATTAGATAAGTCACCATCAGCCGTACTCATTCTTGATCGTTCATAATCTCCACTGCTCGGCTCAAGCTGGCTTAGCTTTTCGGCGTGCTTCAAATACCAGCTATCATCGATAGATTTATTTCGTTTCTTTAGCTCATTAAATATTCTGGCAACATCTTGCTTCGGACAACCGGCCGCAAAATCCGCCCGGTGAAAATCACCCTCAGAGAGTTCAACAAATCGGCTACTGGCATCGGCGGCCTGTTCTACCGAAAGCAACTTGAGTTCTAAACCTTTGGGCAATGTGTGGCGATCAAGTTTAATCACGTATTGATCTGGATTCAGGCCATACAGACTAAACAGCCCGTCAGCATCTGTAACCACATAGCTACCATCCTGCAAATACAAGCGAACACCGCCAATGGGCCATTCTTTATGACTTTGCAGGCCATCGCAGTTTTGATCAACATAGACCTTTCCAAAAAGCGCTGCCTTATCAGAAAAAACGCCACCACGGCGCAGCGTTACTTTAGCCTTACCCGGTATGGACACCGCTCTATGGCGTGATGCCGTCACACCGGTTGCTATAGCCGAATTAATGCCGTTTCCGTCAATCGCAGCAGCACTGGCGCGCAACGCGTAGGACAAAACAATAGATTGTTTGGCAGCCAGATCACCCACCTCAAACACCAGGGCACCTGTTTCTGAGCGACCAGGATTCGCAATGGTAATCCCGGCCAGCAACGAAGTCCCCGGTACATAGCGAAATCCAAATGGAACGGTGTCTTCAACAACCACATTGTTAAGATCCTCAGCCGAGGAATTCTTAATAGTTACGGTGTACGATACCGACTGACCAATATCAACGATGCTCTGTGCAGCGACTTTATCAACCGCCAGCAACCTTTCCGGTACCTTAGGATCAAGAGGTATATCTATGGAATCCTGCACGTTAAGGCTTACCCCTTTAAACACACCGGAGTCCCACGAATTCTGCACAGGTGTTTCAGTCGGTTTCAAACCAGACGCGAGTGTTTGACCTTCTATCCCTCCCCGGCCATAGGAAAATCCGTGCACGTTATAATCTGTCAGCAAATACGCCGGAACCACCGATGGGAAACTATATGCTACGGGTGGACTTACACTTAAATAGTACTCTGTGTTTTCCTCCAGCTTGGGAAAAGTAAATTCTCCGTTCGCCCCCGCGACAAATTCATAACTCACGCCTGACACTGAATCCACTTCTACCTCACCGCTATCCACACGCCGAACCTGGACCACAGCGCCAGACACAGGCAGAAGTGTCCTGGAGTCAAACACCACACTTTGACGGTGAACAAAAGCCACACTGGCCAAGATAAATCCAGCTTCCGAGTTACCAAACTTCCCACGTAGCTGATCGTTGTCAGCACTTTGCAACACACAAGACGGGTTTTCCTGTTCATAACGCGGACTTACATTTTCTGCGTTAATGAATACCGGACAAGTTCCACCCTCAGACCGAACCTGAGTTGATAGTTGTATTGGTGCAATGCTTCTAAAGACGGTAGGATTTTGTGTTTCAAGCATCACCACATTGACAACATCACCGGTTAGCTCTGAAGTAACAGTAGCTATTACATATCTATTCCCGCCACTGTCAGTTCGAATATTGTCGTGGTCAATATTTTCAAGCGTAAGCTGAAGATACATTCCGTCCCGAATGGTTGAATAAGGGTCAGTGTCTTTACGCTTCAGCGTGTATTGCTCAGCATTCACAAAATCGCTGTCGGCGTTGAATTGTGGTGCCTGTCCAGCGTCTCTCAACTCGCTTATCGGCTCCATAAACTGGAGATCACCGCGGCTTGCAGCCTCAATAGATGAGAAAGTATTGCACGTCGAGTTGCTGACAAAATCAGATACCCGGTAAGTTTCAGGATCACTAAAGACAGTGGTTAAAACATATTCATTTGCGAAGCTGACATCTTTGACAATATGTTGCACTGAGAATGTAGCTAACTCTCCCTCCTGCAAAATACTCGATTCAATGAAAAAACCTGTACTGATAATGCGGCTTCCTAGAAAGGCCGGATCTGTAATTTCGGTTGAGCTTATCCATTCGTTGTCAGCAAAACCTTCAAGCTTCAACACGGTAGTACCAGACACCGGGCCATTTTCGGTATCAGCAAAATCAAAATAGCTGGTATTCTCTGATACCGGAACTTCAAATATCACCCCGCTACTAACTGCACCATCAAGCACATAGTTCGCTAAACCAATAGGTCGGGAACCGCTGTACTTAGCGTTCACACGATGAGTGATGATATCGCCAGGGAATACAGTCGCATCACATGAAGGTGTTGTGCTGAGAATTATTCTGAGCACACCTGCCTCACCCACAGTTACGGAGTTCGTAACAGATTTTTTCTTATCAGATTTATCGGACAGAACAGCAAAGTCAAAATTCTTTTGCTGGCCATTTATAAGCAGATGCGAGACACGAGCAGTGACGATAATGTCAACAGCTTGCCCGGCTTGAATTAATGGAGTTTGATCGATCGCAGATTCGTCCGGATCAATCTCGCCGTTGCGATTAGCGTCTAGATAAACAACAGGCGTATCAAACGCTTCGGCATCAAGGTCAATATACGAGAAACCATAGCTATCCTCGGTGTTCCCCTGATTGACAATACGATGCGGGAAACGCGCAACCACACCGGCGTCAACTTCAAGTTCGTGCGTATTCTCAACCGAAAAGCTGACCATATGGCCAACCGACACACTCGTTTCGTTGCTGGTCCTGAGAATCTTTTCCTCAGTTACCGCGTTTTCGTAAGACAACACCGCCCGATTAAAAATTATTGTACCTGGGGCAGTTATCGCTAACGCACCCACACAAAAGCCAAAGCTCAGCAATACAATTAGCTGAGCTTTGGTTAAGAGTGTTTTTATTCCATACACTGTCTAGGAGACTTGTACCGTAATAACAAACCGGGCGCCGGAATATCCGGCACCCTATTACGCTTCGGGTTAGTCGACGAGCACGGAGAACTGTACGGTAGCCTGGTTTCCTGAAACCAGTTCACCGCCAAGTCCAGATGCAGGCGTCGCACCTGTTCCTACATAAAATACGACGTCACCACCACTCTCTTCACCTTCATCATCACCGGCAATATCTGTAACAGTTGCAGGAGTACAGGTCTGATTCAAACAGTAACTCATACTTCCAGCTACAAACGTTGTGAAGGCCGGAGCCGCATCACGCACCTGAACATTAAAAGCATCCGAAGCACCTTGATTCTCGGCAACAATGCGCCAGATAATGCACTGACCCGGCTCGACTGTTGCCGGTTGAATCGCTGCAAAGCCGGTCGGATCTTCAGTACCGTCACAGTCAGAATCGACAGCTGCCAGCTTATCTATTCGGACTTTACCAGTGACAACCTGTGACTGATTCTGCGCACTTACTACGTCTGCAGTTACCACATTAGTGGCATCAATCGACAGTACATCTACTTGTCCATCAGGTGCGTTGGCAGGAGCAAACACAGTGGCTGTGATAGGCAACGCCTCTCCAGCATCCAAGGTAAACTCAGGGCCCGATGCGCCTATGGTAACTTCAACAGACGCTACCGTACCGTCTGGTTGTTGTACTTGAATGGTCCCTGGTGTCAGATTACCCATTTCTGTGTCTGCTACACCATCACCATCTGTGTCAATGGACAACGTGCTAGTCCAACCCGGCTGGCTATTTGCCGACACTACTTCATAGGTTTCAGTCGCATTACCATTATTGGTCAATGTATTTTGATAAGCTTCAGTACCACCGGGGTCAACTTGCGCTGAACCATTAGGTGTCAATGAAGCGGCAATCACAGGACTGACATCAATCGCTTCAAGCGTTACATCACTTGCACCGGTGTTAGTCGAGCTAATCTGGAAGTACAACGGATAGTCACCATCACCATCACCATTTCCATCCAGAGTCTCTACAGTTCCATCAGCGTCATTATCTAAAGTGAAGTCACCCACAGCTTGTGTTTGATCAGCCGGTATAGTGACTACTGCAATGATCTCAAAATCGGTTGTTTGACCTGCAATGACAGGTGTAGTCGTGATTGGTGTACCGGTCGGATTACCAGCACCGTCAGACAGGAAAAACTCGACGGTCCAACCATTCGGCAGACCGTTGACTGTTTCAGTCGCAGCATCGTAAACGCTACCCGAAGCCAACTGGAATGAGTTACCGGTATCTCCATCGTTATCGATAAACAACGGAATATTTACTGAAGTATTAAGATCAGCCGGAACAGTGTTAACCGCTGTGTAGTCAGGTGCACCAATCGGATTCTCATCAGTGCCTAGTACACCACCGGAGGCGTTGTGAATATCAATGGTTGATGCATTGATCAGAGCAAGCCTCTCTGTCACAGTGTCTGTCGCTGTAGGATCTGTAGCAGAAGCTACAGTGACCACTGCATCATAATCACCCGGGCCATTAACGGCCGCTGGCAGCTGCGCAAGAACGGTAATAGTTTCAGACCCGCCAGCAGGAATAAGCCCTGCATCAACGCCATACAAACCATTCGAATCGCTCAACTGAACCGTGCCCGCATCGTTCCAGAATGTAAATACTGTACCTGCAGGGAAGTTGCCGCTATTGACCGACAGTTCCAGCACATCAGCAACATTACCGCTATTGGTCACAATGTTCTTGAAAACTACGGTTTCACCGGCAGACACCTGATCAACCAGTTGAATATCGTTGGCGGCGTCATCATCCTGACCGTCATTGATTCCGTCACCACCTGTAGCTTCAACGGTATCGGTGATTGACACCAATAATGTATCACCGACAACATCGTTAACCTGGTTAGTAGACTCTGGTAAGTCAGCAAACCCGTCACCGTCTACATCTGCGATCACATGCGCGACGTTTGAAATAACGGTACCACCAGCCACTACCGCCGGGTCGTAGGCTACGGTGTAGGTAATCGTTACAGTCGCATTAGCGGGTAAGCTAAAATCAACAGCACCCAATCCGTCAACCGCTGTATCCAGCTTATCGCCATCAGCATTGTAGTCAATATCATCAGCGACCTCATCAAGTAAAAGAGCTGCTGGCAATGTGTCATTGTTGCTGATGATCAAACCGCTGGTAGTTGCACTACCGGCAACATAGCTAGTGTTTTCTGGAATGGCATCTCTTAACAACACGTTTCCAGCATCAGCATTACCGTTATTTTTTATTTCCACGGTATAGGTGATTTCTGACGTTGCTGCGTTGTGGACTGAGCTTTTTGTGGCAATCACTACTGCGTCACCGGTGACGGTAATCAAAGTTTCAACAGTACTGTCCAGAGTATCGGGGCCTTTTCCCGCAGTAAGATCAGTAACACTTGCCGCTACTGCTGCACCTGTTCCCTGCTCCGCCTGGGCTGTCAATGTGATACCAAGATCTTCACCAGCTAGCGCTGTCGTGGGCACTTCAGCCCGAACGACAATACTTTTAATCTCACCCGCGTTAAGCAATGCACTACTGATAACAGGCTCACCGGAATCAGCTTGTCCATTGTTATTAAGATCGTCGAAAATAGTGATACTGTCTGCATTCAGAGCATCACCCCCGACGATATCGTCCAGCGCAGAAAGTAGGAAATTGTCGGCACCGTTACCGGTGTTTTCCAACGTATAAGAAATATCA
>CALISD010000102.1 GCA_938041955.1 uncultured Granulosicoccaceae bacterium
TAGCTACTCAGGTACACTGTCGTCGAACTTAGTTTGCAACATATGTAATTACGTTAAGCCAGTGGCCATCATAGCGCACATGATCGCGATCCATCCCAACCCCACCCGTCTCCAATAACACCGGTGTCAACACAAACGGCACCGCCGCCTATACGGCATGACTCTGTTCCGTTCCAGCCCCACCCGTCACCAATCACACCAGTGTCTACACATGCAGAGCCGCCGCTCATGCGGCAGGATTCTGTCCCATTCCATCCCCAGCCGTCACCAATCACACCGGTATCAATACAGGTAGAATTGCCGCTTACACGGCATGAGTCCATCCCGTTCCATCCCCACCCGTCACCAATCACACCGGTGTCTACACAACTTCCTTGCGCTATCGGCATTGGTGGTTGCGATGAATTCTTACATGCACTGGTTATAACGCCTGTGTCCAGGCATGCCTGTCCGAAGCTTGACGGCCTGAACCATTGCACGTTCACTCCTGTCTCACCTACCCACCCCCACTTTGCGTCTTGAAGACCACCGTTTTGATCGTTATTAACCTGAATATTCAAACCGAAGGATTGACCGCTAAGTTGAAAGTAAAACTTGCTTATCTTGATCTCATACACAAAATGCTGATTCTCCGGAACATAGCGACGTGAATGCACAATTTGCGTATTGGAATTAAAAATACCAGAGACCTCACCACTTTCCCTTAGGATAAACTGCGAGTCGTTTTGATCGTAACGTATGCCGCGCTCGTTACCCGCATCTATAAATATCTCTACGCTGTCATCATGTCGATACAGAACGGAATCTTTAAAGGGGGTTTTGTCAGGCACTACCAACGCGATGTACAGGTTGTCAGCGTCATGCATCACTTTCCATTGGTCAATACCGCGATCAACACGAATACCGGCTATTGCAACCGGTAAAGTCAATGCAGCGCCATTGGTATCTTTTGTTGTGGAAGGTTCCCATTCGTAACTTTCGAGGCGACCATTTATATTCACTGACCTGGTGGTCGAGTTAAAAACAATAGCGGCATCGTTCCGTGCAATAGGTTGAGGTGCTCTCGCTATTCGGCAAGAGCTATGCCCATTCCACCCCCATCCGTCATTGGCGGGTGGCGTATCAACACACGAACCGGCATCAGTAGTGCCCCCTTGAGGCACCAATCCGGCGCCAGCATCGGGGTAAGCAGTGCAAAGGTCAAAGGTTGTGTTACTCGTCCAACTGCGTACAGCGTTTTGCCGATCACTAGAGACTCCGACAACCTCAACATATGCAGAGCGCGCAAATGGGGCTGGTCCGGAGTAACGGCCGCCATCAATGTTCCAGGGCTGTTGATTGAGCGCTGTACTGGTGACAATCTGATCGCTGCCTCTAACATAATAGGCCACAGTTGCATCACCTGCATTTGAATTGCCCGGGTATGCCGTATGTTTATAGCGATAGTACGAGGTATTGTCAGCTACGTATTGTCTTTGACTGCTGTTCCAATAGTGTGATTTGCACTCCATTTGGCCACGAACTATCTCAGCCGAGCCCCACTTCGCATTGACCAGTGTCACCGGGGTATTGCTCTGCAAATTGGTATAGCTTGGTACCGGCTGCACAAACAAACTACCCGTGTTATTTGATAACGGCTGCTCTGCGCCTGAGCCCGTGAGTTGCAATGAGGCGATGTTATTCAAATTGTTCAGCTCAAATACCCCCTCTTCATTATACTCAGCGACGATCTCACGGGACTGGCCAGTGCTTGGAGTAAGGTTTACGAAAAACTCAAACGTTTCATTTGGTGTTAATAGAGGCAAAGTGCAATTTAGGGTGTCCTCGCCTTCTTTGTAGCAATAACTCGGCGCGGTGACGAGTTGCCCTTCGTAGCGTATCAACACCTCGGACGAAACCGGTGTGGAAAAGCCTGAGGTGCTCTGCACTTGCACAATAAAGCCTGAAGTGCCGGAGCGTCGCAGTCGGATGGATCCATCATGTGCCTCGCTAACGCAGCTTGCATCTTTTAACGTGGCATTAATTTTCTCGAGGCTACACGAGGAAAATGCAGTCGCTCCGCTTAAAACGGGGCTCATGATATGACTGGAATCCGTACGGCAGGCGACTGTATCGCTATCGTGCAACGCACCAATGTTATGCCCTATTTCATGAGCGGCCAATTCAGTGTCCAGACTGAATTGTGCTGAGACACCGATATCATAACCAGTGTCTTTACAGATTGATCCAATAAAAGCATATCCGACTCCGGAGCTACCGGTCGGCGGGTTGCTGCCCGTGAACAGATGAACCAGGGTTAGTGGCCGTCGCAGCTCGGCTGTTTGCTGCCTGAATTGACGAAACTGATTTAGCTGAGCCGGTGTAGCACCACCTAATCTGGAAAAATCCTGATCTTTTGCAAGGATGGCAACTGCCAACTTCACGGCTATCCCGAGCTCCTCCCGGTATATGCCATCAACACTGTTTATAATCGCGATAGCGCGAAGGACGCCTCTGCCATTAAATTTCGCATTGAAGAGCTCATCAACGACAATTCCTATATTCAGAACCTTGTTAAACGGTTTACCGGACACCAAAGAGCGCACAGGAAAAAGCTCTATACTTTTCGCTAATCGTTGCCGCTCGTTAACTATTGCAATCAGCGACTGCATCTCATCAGTACTACGGCCAGCCAGATCTTGAACACTTGTTGATACCTGGAATCGTTTATCGCCGACATCAATGAGGCCAAAAGCCTGATCTTCAAAACGCGTTATTCGCACCCAGGAATGAGGGATATTCTCCACAACACCTTCGTAGACAGCATAACTATGGATAGGATCTATCAGTCCATCTATTACCAGGTTCTCAATGAGGCGACTCGGCCGGACAAGTAGATTTAATGATCTGTCGCCCAGATCAACTGAGAATCTTGTGGTCTCGGTGTCATACTGATCTGGGGACTTAGCACTGATACTGCTTATAGTGAAATCAGTTATAAGCTGTGTCTCATACGACCATGCCGACTGGCTAACCAACAGGGATGCCAATAGCAGTATCGGGTACAGTATGCGTCTTGGGTGCTGCGAAGTTGGCAAAACATTTTCCCTTGTTGTGTCGTCACTGAAATTTTTTTAGAAAGGCAGGTGCCAGTAGGTATTAATATATACCTGCCCTACTCACGTCTTATATACGAAGTTTACAAGACCTCTTATATTACTACATTTCGTGCCTTCGACACCGCGAGCCTTAACAAGGTACGCGTGTTTGCGAATCTGCGTCTCGCACCTCATCTGCTCTGAAAAATATCTCCAGATAGCTCGTGCACTCCAGCCGACATAAATACCAATGCCTGACGTGGTAAATACCACTACTGAGCGGGCTATTGTGGGCGAAACACATGCGTTGTTATTCCCTCGATCAACAGACGTGACCAACAACACCAACATCTCTAAGAGCCCCACTCCTATGAGCACCGAAGCTATCTGTGACGTTTCAATAGGATTAATTATGGTCGACGATCAACCGGTAATCGTTTGCGGTTTATCAATGATTCTAGGGACAGAGCCCGGTATTGAGGTTGTTGGCTAGTGGGCTGTTTGGAAAGTTCGGTAACACTTTATCTTCCCCACAGTAGCCTGTGCTGCGTTGGAAAAATTCGACGTAGGCCCTGCTATGCCTGCATTTTTCCGCCTTGCTCTGACGACTGTGGCTGTGAAAAGTTTGTTACCGAACTTCCCGCACAGCCCACTAGTTTGCTTCTAGTTCAGGCGAGGGTGTTTTTTCGGTGGGAGTCGAGGTAGGCGCAGCTTGAGGTGCGATGAGTTTCATCAGGCGGTCTTTTATTACCTTGACCTCTTGCTCCAGGGTTTGCTCTTCGTAGGCGAT
>CALISD010000103.1 GCA_938041955.1 uncultured Granulosicoccaceae bacterium
GTCATAAGGGGTCAGGTTAGTTTTGTAAGAATCAAAGTTGGCTGAAGAAAGTAAGAAAGTAGTGTGATACGGTATTAGAAGAAGTAGTAAGCAGTAGAAGTAAAATGCCAAGAGCCGCACGAGTACAATACGAGAACGCGTTTTACCATGTGATGAACAGGGGGCGTGGTAGAAGGTGGATCTATCATGGAAACGCCTACTACGAAGCCTTTCTCAAAACCCTGGAAGAGTCGCACGAAAGGTATGAAGCGAAGTTCCACGCCTATTGCTTAATGGGCAATCACTATCATCTGCTGATCGAAACGCCGCTTGCGAACTTAGATCAAATCATGCGTCATATCAACGGACTGTATACCCAGAGATACAATCGATTGAAGCGAACAGATGGTCCGTTGTTCCGAGGGCGTTACAGGTCAATACTGGTAGATGAGGATGCCTACCTTTTGCAAGTCAGCAGGTACATCCATCGCAATCCGTTAGAAGTAAAAGGCGCGAGAACGGATGCACTATATAAGCATGGCTGGTCAAGCTATCGTGCCTATGTAAATAAAGCGCAAGCGCCGGGTTGGCTGAGTCGAGATCTAACGTATAGAACACTAGGTGGAGCCGATCGTTACGCAAAGTATGAAGAGTTTGTATTAAGAGGAAACGACTCGCGTACAGAGGAGTTCTACGGTGGTGACTGTTTGACAAGCGTATTAGGCGACCAAGAATTCAGGCAATCGGTTTACGATGAGCGGGACAATCATCTAGTGGTGACTGATGTAGCTGATTTAGTCGAGCATCGTCCAGAGATGGACGAGATCATTGAAATTGTGTCGTCTGTATTTGGCGTTACAGTGGAGGATATAAAACAAAAAAAGCGAGGGAGGCAGCAAAAAAACCTACCGAGGCAAGTGGCGATATACTGCTGCCAAAGACTAAGCGGTGGTTCGCAGAAGGAAGTGGCAGCGAAATTCTCGCTGACTCATCGGGGAAGTGTATCGTCGGCTGTTAAGTCTGTCGGTAATAGTCTTGAGCGTGGTGATCTTAAGCGGTTTTTGATCGAGGTTGAGAGTGGTTTGAATCTCACAAAACTAACCTGACCCCTGCCTTTCTCATCAAGGAAAGATGAAAGATGAGAAAAACATAACCTAACTTCATCTGACAGTCACACCATTAGAATCGGTAACTGTCAGACGATTTATATCTGAACTGCTGCGCTTATGATCGACACTGACATCGATCAGGTCATCGCTGACAGAATCGTAGTCGTCAATTTTTGACATGGTAAGCTCTTTCGACAACTGAGCTCCTTATTCTGGTGGGAGAGCTCACATCACATTTATGTTGTGGAGGCTGTGGGCTTGGTAAGCACCACCCATAAGTATCCGGTGATAAATTCACGTACCCAAGGCACTTGAAGAAACACTCGCGACCATGAAGCATAGCTCGATCCAAAAGGTTGTGGCTGCAAATTTACACTCAGTCCAGAGCTGTTAAAGTCCTTTTCAAAGTCACTGATGAGATACTTATTCAGATAATCACCAGGAATCTCTTCATGTAGATATTTATCTTCTTTCCGAACTCCGCTTTTATCATAATCGTGCAACGTAGGTTTATACCAGTCTGACAAATAGACTCTTCTACAAACTCGTAGCATTGTTTTTTCAGAGAAAAAAACATGTGCATACGGCACTGGCATTGTTGACCAAAGATGGGGGGCAAAGGGATGCTTCCAGCCCCAAGTGCCGATAATTATTTGGCCCCCTGGCTTTAATACTCTTTTTATTTCACTGAGCATTTCCGGCACATTTGAAACATGCTCAAAAACATCAAAGCAACATATAGTATCGACACTGTTTTCGTCGAGAGGAATTCTCTTAGTGTCACCCACCAGGAACTCGGCACGATTACTCTTATGATGCTTTTGAGCTCTCTCCACCGCCTCCTCGTCAATGTCTACACCGTACAGATAACTTGCGCCATACTCTAAATAGCCCATGCTGACAGCGCCGTCATAACACCCGAGATCGAGAACTATACGATCCTTAATTGGCACATCGAATTGCTCTGCAGCACTGGTAACTCTGTTAACAAGAGTAAGTCTATATGATGCATAGTCTTGTTCTGACTTAAGCGCTTGCTTGTCTTCATCTGAATGGCCATAGTCACTAGAATATAATTTCTTTGCCAGCCAAAATAACAACGACTCTGAAATTTTCATAGTGACCCCTTCACTAACGAAGCATTGTCTACATAATATCTATTAATCTTACCGTCTCCGAATTGGAATGTAATGAATGCAGAATCGTAGTCAGTTCTTGCAACAAGGGTTGTTGAAACAGAACGTGAATTTGCGATGACAGAGACTACGTCTGAATGAATTCTGCTGAAATCAGCAGCTTCAATAGCTAACGTCGGGCGTGCGCTGATTTCCGCACCGATATCCGCAGACAGCGTATATCGTTGACCCGACTGTAGCTGTACCAGCTCCTGGTAGTTCAAGACCGCATTTTCTG
>CALISD010000104.1 GCA_938041955.1 uncultured Granulosicoccaceae bacterium
CTTCGTTGGCAAGCACAACAACTCGACTACGCGCTCTGGTGATTGCGGTGTACAGCAACTCGCGACTAAGAATAGGACTATCCATCTCTGGCAACACAACTACAGCAGTAGAGAACTCCGACCCCTGGCTTTTATGTATCGTCATTGCAAAGAACGTTTCATGTTGCGGTAATCTTGACGGACTGATTGTTTTGGGCACCCCGGGTGAGCTATCAAAAGCGAAGTGCACTGATGCCACACCATTTTCATCGTGCAATACTACGCCGTGATCGCCATTGTACAGGCGTTGGTGATGATTATTTTCAGAAATCATCAGTGGCCGGCCATGATAAAAATATTGATCCGGCTCGATCGCCTGCTGCTCGAGTAAAAGCTTTTCAACCAGTGCATTTATTTTCAATGCACCCGTACGACCATTTTTGAGCGCACATAACACACCGGTTTCTGTCATTTTACTTAAAGCAACCGATGGAGAACGGCTCTCCGCAATTCCTTTATACGTCGGCACGACAAGCTCGCGTAGGAGTTGATCAAGATTGCCGGGTGTTTGCGATAGCAATGTAAGATTGGGGTACTGATCAGATCGCAACAGTTTTATTGCAGCCGCACCATCACCATTATTCACTGCCGTTGCCAGTTTATTGATGCCACCGTCGTCTTTGACTCGATGACTTTTATGCAAATACACAATGTGATTTGCAATTTGTCCACCCGGCGCGGAGCAAGCTGGTAGATGTAGACCAAATGCCTCAAGCGACTCACAGTGACTGGTGCTGAATTCCGCCCGGGACCTTCCACCACAAATATCACCTAAGACCATGCCCGACTCAACCGAGTGCAACTGGTCTTTATCACCGATGAGTACAATTCTGCTATCAGGCGCTAGCGCTTCAAAAGTACGTGCCATTAACGGCAGATCAATCATGGATGCCTCATCAATAATCACCACGTCATACGGTAGCAGGAACTCAGCATTGTGCTTCGGCTGTACTCTGCCGAAACGACTACCTAGCAAGCTATGTAGTGTTATTGCTTCACAGAATACTTCCGGCAAGTCCAGTTTTTTAAGCAATCCACTAAGTTCAGTTTGTATTGATTGAGTTAGTCTTGCTGCAGCCTTACCTGTAGGTGCTGCAAGCGCGATCTTGCGGGCATCAACACCTTGATTGAGAAGCGCTGCAAGCAGAGCCGTTACGGTGTAGGTTTTACCCGTACCTGGACCACCGGTTATAACGCAAAAATGGCTCACCACCGCATTTGCTACTGCTACCTTCTGCCAATCGGGTTGCGCATCCGACTGCTGACTAGCGGCAAAAAGAACATCCAGACTGGCTTTAAGTTTTGCACTATCAAATTTGGGTGGTGCCACATTTATAAGATTACTTAAGGATCGTATCAGGGACCGCTCAAGCATCCAATAGCGCGCAAGGTATAAACGGTTGCTACTGTCGAGTATCAGTGGCGTCAACATCTCAGCAGCGCTTTGGCTTTCTGGACTCTGCTTTTCATGGCCTTGCTGCACATGTTTATTCTTTTCGCTGCCTTCACGTCCAGAACTATCAACTCCGTCGCTAACGGGTGGGGACTCACGCTCTTCAACAAGTGGTGCTTTCATCACTACTTTTTGCTCAAGAAGTATTTTTCGCCAGTGACTAAGTTTCGGTAATTTTTGCCTGACCACCCGCAGATCAGGATTGGTATACAAACCACTATCTGAAACAGACGCTAAAGATAAACAAGTATCGCCATGCGAAAGTCTGTTACTTGCCAATGCCGCTGCCATGAGCAGCTCCGGTATCTCTCCACCATTGATCGCAGCAATATGCCGCGCAAACTGCACATCGAAAAGTCGCAGTTCACCTTGTTGTTGTGCCGCGTATAAAAACGTTTTCATTAGGCGGCAGCCTGTTGTTTTTGCATGGCTTGATCAAGTGCTTCAATCACGGCGAGCGGCGGCTTATCATTCCACACACCTGTATTACTATCGGGTCGCATGCCTCGTACAAAAAGATAAAACACACCACCGAAGTGAGTGTCGTAGCTGTAGCCTGGAACACGTGATTTTAAGTAACGGTGAAGTGCTAGCGTATAAATAAGGTACTGCAAGTCATAGCGATGCGAACGCACCGCATGGCCAATTGCCGTTTGACTATAATCTGCAACCGTTTCACCAAGCCAATTCGACTTATAATCAACAATGAAGTACTGCTTTTCTTTACGGACCACCATATCGATAAACCCCTGCATTAATCCTTCAAATGCGTTGAAGTTCAATCCATCCGCCACACCTCGGTATTGCTCAAACTGATTCAGGGCAAGCTGCAGGGATTCAGGATCAAGACTTTCAACCAGAAAGAAAAACTCCATTTCATTAAGTCGATCTTTTGGTGTCACAGATTGCAACTGCAATGCACCCTCTGAATCAAGATTTGCCGCACAGGTATTTTTAATTATTTCCAGTACCGCTGGCGTCCAATCGGCTTTTTTCTCACCGGGCGTTGATGAAAGCTGACCATAGCGCTGAAGAGAATCTGCAACCAGTATCTGTAAGTCACTTAAATCACTGAAGTCCATAAATTCGTATATCTCATGCAGCAACTGCCCTGTTTGCGCGCCTGCCGGCAGTGAGGAGATTAACTGCTCCTGTGCATCACTAGCTGCCACTGCTACCGTTTCTATTTCTGACTCTGACGCCACCTCATCATGATCGGGCAAATCGGCATCTTCCCCACGCAGAAGACCGGTATAACTATTAAGCCCCCAACGTTGATTAATACGAGTACTAAAAACCGGCAAAGCCAACTCACCTGATTTCGCATCTTCCCGGTAACGAATTCTATCTAAGTTGATTTCCGCAATCTGCACACTTCCACCCGAACCTGAAGCAAGACGCTCCAGGTCAGCCTTCATCTCATAAAAACTGGTCGGAGCATCTGACCCCAGACGATGATGAATCAAATACCAAAGCGCCGTTTTCTTTGCACTCCTCACGTTCCCCCAGTACATAACACAGTGGGATTTAGCTCTGGTGAGAGCGACATACAACAAGCGTAAATCCTCTGACAGGTTTTCTTCATCTTGTAGCACTTTATTTTCTGCATTTTGATCAGACCCCAAATCAATGATTGTGCGCAGCGCTTCTCTTTCATGAAAGACAACAATATCTTTCACCCATCCTGCCACAAGCGAGCCGGGAAACGGGATATACACTACCGGGTACTCCAAACCTTTGCTTTTGTGCATGGTGACTATTTGCACCAGTCCTTCATCGCTTTCCAACCGCAGCAACAACGCATCGTCCCCCGTCTGACTGGTATGCACCTCGTTACGCAACCAATGCAATAACTCTTCAATGGATGCTACCTCACGAGATTGAATTTGCAGCAGTTCCGCTAGTTGCAACAGATTGGTTATTTTTTGCTCACCGTCAGCATTCAAAAGCAATCGAGGTGCTATGTTAAGCTCCAGCATCAGATACTGCAGAGCATGCATAAAGCCGCGCTCTATCCAGAACTCGCGGGCAATGATAAAAATACCTATGATGCGGTCCCACTCCGACTCATCACACAGAATTTTTTCCATATCACTCGAATCAAAACCAAGCAGACTGGTCACTAATGCTGAGCGCACTCGCCCCTCTCGCCCCGAATACGCCATTGCTTCAAGGGTCATCAGTAAGTCAATTGCCTCCACCGATTTAAAAACCGTTAGATTCGGCATGCTGACACTTCTCACCCCTGCCAGCCGCAAAGCCTGCTGCATTGCGCTGGCTTCGCGATGCGAACGCACCAAAACTGCTATATCTGCAGAGCTAACAGGGCTGCCGTTAATTAGTGCTGTGCCTGCAGCCCCCTGATTCAATAAGCCTGCGATTTCAGCCGCACAAGCTTGCGCCACTGCATCCTTTGATTGTGCATACCCGGCCTCGTTAAGCTCAGCCTCATCAAACAGATTGAACTTCATTGGAACTACTGCTTGGCCATCAACGGTTAATGCCAAACGCTCATTGGCCAAAGATGCCTGCACCGGCTCAAAAGGAATTTGATCAAATACAAACGGATCTTCCCTATCGCTAAACAGGCAATTAACCGCTGCAACCATCGCAGGGGTTGAGCGCCAATTGGTACCGAGTGTTCGAGATTCACTGACTGAATTAGCCGCCGACATATAGGTAAATACATCAGCACCCCGCCATGAATACACCGCCTGCTTTGGATCACCAATCATAAAAAAGCCGCAGTCACTTTGGCCAGCATAAATGGCGTTGAATATTCTATATTGCTCAGCGTCGGTATCCTGAAACTCATCGATTAAACCGTAAGGCCATAGGCCACGGATTTTTTCCGCCAGCACTGAGCCATTTGGTCCACTGAGCGCATCATCAAGGCGTGTTCGCATATCTTCAAAATGCACCAGGCCACGATCGCTTTTATAGCGATCAATGTGCACTATGAGGTATTCACGCGCTTGAATAATGGCCGCAATTCTTTGCCATTTTATATAGTGCTTAAAACGCTCTTCAAAGCCATCGCATAATTGAAAGAATCGATGTGTGGGTGGATCCAAACCCTTTTTGGTTTTTCCTGTAATCCATTCCTGAGTAATTAGCTTAAACCGATCTCTTGCAGGCAATTTCTTTGGCAAGTGATCTGACTGCATAATTGATTTTATCCAGCTAATTATTTCAGCTTTGGATTCAGGCTTGTATGAAGCTCTACTTAAAACACCCACCTCATCAGCAAAAACTTCTAATATACGCTTGGAGTTATTTCTCCAGCACCGGATCATCTCCTGGTACTGAGACTTTAATATGGCGGCGGAGCCTGCTACATCGCTTTCATTGTATTCTGGAATGCAAACCGCCTCCCTCATTCTTGCGACATCGTTTAGTTTATCCAGCAGATCATCCGGTGTTTTAGCTAATGCCAATAAATTTTCTACTTGAAAGACATCATTGCTACCCATCACCTGGCGCCAGTAATCCCTCGCAACTTCGCGGCGTATTTCTGTATCATTCGCGATGAGTTCAATCCGCATAGGCAGGCCACTTTCAAAAGCGAAGTCTTGCAGCACACGTAAGCATAATGCATCAATGGTGTAGACCGATAAATCATCCAATCTGGCTACCGCATCGCCAATGAGCTTCAGTGCAACTGTTGCATCCAGCGTGGTTATTAACTCCGCCAGTACTGCATCCTCTGTGGGATCAACATTGGCCGGATAGCGCAACCAATGGTGTGCCAGGTGCAGGCGGTCAGATAATTTTATTCGCAATTCTTCGGTGGCAGCGATGGTGAATGTCACCACCAGGATGCGTTCAATACTCACTCTTTTCTCTAACAGCAAGCGCAAAAACAAAGTAGTAATTGTGTAAGTCTTACCTGTACCTGCACTGGCTTCGATCAGTGTGGTACCTGTGAGTTCAAGCTCAAGCGGTTTTAAGAGATTCATTCGTCTTCATCCTCCGGCTGCTCATCAGTGGCAGGGATTAACTCCCAGTGATCCATTACAGGCAGAAATACCGCCATCGATAATTCTTCAAAGGTATTTCCAATCGGATTATCGGCACCGCGCCAAACAATGCTGATCGCAGCCTCTTGAGATTCGGGATAGTCTCCATTCCATTCTTTCCAGGCGGCTTTTCGACGTTTTTCCGGATCAGTTTTGGCATATGCAAGTGAGGACTTGGGAAAAAATGGCTGGGGCTTAGTTAAACCTTGATGACGGATATCCAGCAACTTTTGCAAGTGCTGCAAAGGGTTTTCAACCTCCTTAAACAATAGAGTTTGATCAGTAAATACATAAACGCTTCTTTTGTGCAGAGGTGGTGACTGCAACGTGCACAAACACAAATGATTAATCCACAGGGCCAGTATATCTTTGCTTCTTGAACGACCGAATCGCCAACTGAACAAGCCATTTTGCTGAAGGCCGGTGAGGTAACCTTGCAAAGTATATGAACCGGTTACAAGCTCCAGTTCAATTGGCTGAAGCTCCTCTGACCCATGCTTAAGGATACGATAATCAAGCGCCACACTATTAATTAAGCTGTCATCAAACAGCAACTCACCATTTAACCCTTCAGGCAACATCCCTTGTGCATAAAGCGCTTGCTTTACCTCCTCCTTAGGCAACATTTTAGATTGCCTTAGGATCTCTTGATTCATCTGCCACTTTTCGAGCGAATTCCAATCAAATTGCTCCGCCGTTTGCAGTTGATCTTCGCTAAAAGGTAATTTCACGTCCAGACGGTGAGTCAAAAAGTGCCTTGCGGGGTCAGTATAAAAATCCACCAACTCTGTGAGATGCACAATTCTGGCAGGCTCATCCAATACACTTACCTCCGAAATAAAAGCAGGCGTTTCGACGTCCGGTGAAGCATTAGCTGCATCAAACCAGTGTGACTTATAATTAACCAACCGATCATTAGACTGATCAAAATAGCGAACACTGAAAGGCTGTAGCGGGTGCTGCAATACTGAAACTGCACCATCAAACTCCGTACCTTTTATGGCATTACCTGTCGCATTGCGACGATACCCTGCATTGATGTAGGCAAGCAGTTCTGTGACTACAGTCGATGGCGCTTTCTCTGTGTTATCTCGAGTATCTCTACCGGTAAAACTAATGTAGAAAACATCACGCGCCGACAACAGTGTTTCTAAAAACAGGTATCTGTCATTGTTACCAGCCACCCGATCACCACGGCGCGGGTGCTGTGCCATTAGATCAAAAGACAGGGGTCGGTAATCACGTGGAAAATCATCAGCATTCATTCCCAGTAAGCACACCACTCGAAATGGAATCGAGCGCATCGGCACCATATTTGAGAAAGTCACCCTCCCGGTCAAAAACTGGCGCACGCTACTGGCATCTTCCATAACCGCCTGAACCACCTCTATCAATACTTTCATATTGACAGGACCTTCATCTTTAATAGACTCTGACAATGATGCGTGTAAACCATCTCGCAATGTTTGCAGTGCGTGGCGTTCAGCATGATCAGGGTCAAAGAACGCTTCAATGAGCTGATCAATTTCTGACAACCAATCCATTGGCTGTTGCTGTGCTTTGAGCCGCTTTCGCCAATGACGACACAGATCAACAACCATTTGTAATTTTTCAAGCCGCTCGCTACTTGTACCTTCGATTTCCCCGTACGGCGCTACCCCTTCATAGAGGCTGATACCCGAAGCCGGCAATGCATAGCCCAAAAACATACGACGCAGGCCAAACTGCCAACTATTGGTATCAAGCGCTGGAAGTCCTAGATCAGTACGCATTTCTGCATCAAGTGACCAACGGATTCCGCTTTCTTGTATCCATTGGTGCAATTGGGTGAGATCTGACCGGTCGAGTTTGAAGCGCTTACGAATGGCGGGCACCTGCAACAACGCAATAATATCGGTTGACTCAAAACGCGACTCTGGCAACTGCAGCAGTGACATTAACGCCTCTAGCAATTGCTGCTCTGAACGCATACGACGATCAGAGATAGACCACGGGATGTGCTGGTTTGATGGCACTGTGCCGAAGATCGCATCAATGAAAGGCGCGTAGCGATCAATATCGGGTGCCATCACAATCACATCGCGTGGTGTCAGGCCTGCCTGACTTGCAAACAAGCTGAGCAATTGATCATGCAAAATTTGCACTTCACGCAGTGCACTATGTGCACTATGGATCTGTATAGAGTGATCATCAGCGCTGAGAGTTGCACCCGACCCGTCGGTTTTATCTTGCAACAGTAAGATGTCTTGCTGCAAGCAATGCAATAACGAGTCTTCCGGTGACTCGATAAATAAATCAGTCTCTTCAACCTGCCGCTCCAGCAGTTGATCCAGAAAGCTCTGACCTGCATGCCCCCAGGAGGCAAGCATGGGATTACCAATATCAAGCAAGCCGACCGGGTCGGCCTCAGCATCTTGCGATTCTTTACCAGCATAAGATTGGTAGGCCTTGGCTCGACGACGAGCCTGGCTTTTTTCTGCTTGAATATCTGCCCAATATTCTGCACACGGATTTAAGTAGTACAGGGTCACTTGCGTATGCGTGCCTAGCCACTGCAGGAGATCGAGGTATACCGGCGGCATATCTGAAATACCAAACACTGATACTCGCTTTGGCAATGAGGATAATGCGTCGGTAGCTGGTGCGCCCTGGCTTAGCAAGCGGCGTCTTATATCGCCCCAATTGTAAGCCGTGTCATTGCTCGCTAATGCCCGCCAAAGCACCGCTTGCCAGTGCACTTCTTTGCCTTGTTGCCATATGTCGATAAGGTCAGGCCGATAAATTAAGTACTGATCAAATGTTGCCGCAATTCGGCCTGCCAGTTGAAAGCGCTTCAGGCCGTCTTCATCGCCTGTCAAATATTGATTTAACTCACTGAAAACACTTTGAGATAAAAAGTCCGGCAGTAAATTAAACACCCGCCACTGTAACTGCGTAGCATTTGGAGAAGGTGCGGACGGCAGATCATCAAGCCAGTGCTTTGCTGCCTGCCAAAGAAAGTGACCCGGCGCTAGAAACTGCAAATTAGCGCTTATTCCATCGCGCATCGCAATTTGCTGCGATAACCAACGCGACATTCCGGGGTTTTGCACCACAATCACTTCAGCATCAAACGGATCACCTCGATTGATCTGAGATAACAATTGCGCAAGCAGGCTTTCAAGGTAATTACTGCTGTGAACGTGAAGCATTTTACTCCGGCAATCGAACCGACGCAGTCGCGCCCAGCTGTAGATTCCACCGTGGAAGTCAAACTCGAATGATACCAGCTTTTAGCGTGAGATCAGCGCCACAGCCGCCACCTGAATAGCCTGGTAATTGGGGTAAATTCACCCAACCGGAGGTACCGGCTTTAAGAGGTGCTAGCCTGCATCATTCACGAGGCAACGAGGAAAACCAAGGCGAACACCTGTAAACATAGGTCTAAACTGTCATTGGAGGGCCACTTGGAAAATAGTAGCGTTCTATTCGACATCAGACAAAAATATCGCGTCACATGATCAGGCTCGGCACCTGGCGGGCCACGCTTCTCACTCGATTATGCAACCTGTTCAGCGCTAGTTCCGCTGAGTGACGAGCCCTCATGAATAATGCAGGCTAGGCGACGCGACCGGTGGCAGTTACCACAATAATTGACTCAAAAAAGGTGACTTGCCCGCCCTCCTCCACCGCGTTGTCCTGTCGATCGACTCGCACCTCGATCCCTGTACCACCCGCCGCCGTGGCTTTATTGACCGCAAGCTCCGTGGCCATTTCGATAGCCCATTCAGCACCGGGTTCAAGACCATCAAACTCGCGCTGCTCTTGAGGCGCATGCACCAATACCCTTCTGTTGCCAGACACAGGTGAAATAGTAATTTGCGCTGATTGCCTGACCACCCCCACCACAGCGCCAATAGCGTTAGCCACTTCGGCGTGTTCCGGCACAATCACGTCTGCCTCCATAAAGCCTGCGATCGGCGGATAAAAGCTTCGCGCCGGCGCACCAATACCAATCACTGGAACATTTAACCGGGCGGACATACCAAGCCAGTTGCCACTATCTTTGGCCGCATCACCACTTGCAAACATACTTTCAAGCAATGCCCGGTTGCGCGGATGTAGCGGCTTGCCAAACACTCCGTTGGAGTCATTGATCATTGCGGTCATCAAACACAATGCCGACTGGCGCGACATTTTTGACAACATGCTTTCAGCAAACGCTGCTGCATCAGGCCAGCTTTTACCCAGGTTGAATTTGCTATAACGACTCAATAGTGTTGCTCCCATTTCAGAAGCCTCAGGTGACCAGTCACTTTGCCAACCACAAACGTGAGCCGCATCCGTTGGTGTAAACCCCGCGAGCGTCAGAATACCCATCTCTATTAACCGCTTCATAGCCAATGAAAAGTGACGCTCGGCAAAGACAGACTGCATAGATTGCGGGTGACTACTTACCTCATTGATCAGCGCGCGCTGCTGGCTGGTGAGCCGTACTGCATCGCCGGGATCTGACTGTAATACAATAAATCTGGCCATGTTGGTCTTTGTCCATGGCGCATCTAGAAAAGTCTTAAGCTCAGACAACACGTTAGGGTGACGCTCTGCCAATACACACAGCGGCATCACCTTGTGGGGACCGATTGTAAAGTCACGCTGCTCCCGGTCATACAGAATTTCACTGTCGCCGCCGAGTCCGTGGGTATCAATCTTTACGGCTTCCACCATAGTGCGCCAGCCATTAACGCTCGCACCTTCACTACTAAGCAGTGGCTGCCCGTTCTTTATCAATGCAACATCGGTGGTAGTTCCACCCACATCAGACACTAACATGTCAGGGCGATTGGCCAGAAACTGTGCGCCAACAACGCTTGCAGCGGGACCAGACAATATCGTTTCAACAGGTGAGTGCTCAGCGAAGTCTGAACTCACCAGAGTACCGTCACCCCGAACCACCATTAATGGGGCTTCAATGCCGTGAGCATTCATTGTTGCTCTGGTGGCGACAATGAGATTTTTAATGAGAGGAATCAAACGCGCATTGATCAATGCCGTCAGTGCACGACGGGGCGCGTCTAACGATGCACTCAACTCATGCCCACAAGTGACCGGAAAACCCGTGACTTCAAGAAGCTTTTCTCTTAACGCCACCTCGTGAGCCGGGTTGCGAACTGAAAACATTCCAGAGATCGCGACAGCGGAAATCGAACTTCCTAACGCTTCGATTTTATCTACCACCGCCTTCACATCAAGCGGACAATTTTCCTGCCCCGCCGCATCGTGACCGCCCTCCACCATAATCACCGGCATATCACGCGTTGCTTCATCAAGATTGGCAAGCGCCATTTGCGATGACCGATACCCCATTAACACCAACGCGGCTTTCGCTCCATGACCTTCCACTATGGCATTGGTAGCCAGGGTAGTAGACAGACAAACGAGACTGATATCCTTTGGGTTGCGCTCACCAAGGGTTTTGCCAATAGATTCAGCAATACCTTCAATCAGATCGTGGCGGGTGGTCAGAGATTTTGATTTCTTGACTACAGTCTGAGCCACACCGTCGACAAGCACGGCGTCAGTGTACGTGCCACCTGTATCTATACCGAGACGCAAAGTCATCGCATGCCAACCTTAGTAGAGGACAATCGGAGGGAAACCACCAACTCCTGTTAGAGCACGAATAGTGACATTTTGCGTGACGCAGAATTCCTCACAAACGACAACCGATTGCCTACCTTATCCAGTTCACACTTTTGACACACTATCAGATGAATTCAGTCGCCATGGGTGGCTCAATATCACTTGTTTTTCAATGTCGTACACCACAGAAGCTCATGTGATTTCGCCAATACGCCCCAACAACGGCAGCTTCATACCCGGAGAATCCTGTCGATACTCCCATGATCATGAAAAAACAAACCGGCCTAACGCTCATTGAGCTAATCATCGTGGTAACTATCGTGGGCATTATGGCCGCGATAGCTGTACCCAATTTCGGCACAGTAGTGCGTAACAGCCAACTGAAAACCTCTTACAACACGTTTGCCGGAATATTAGCAACCGCACGTTCAGAAGCAGGCAATAGGGGATCGGCCATTACCGTTTGTGTGAGCACAAACGGAAGCGCTTGCGCCACCGGCGATTGGTCCGACGGCTACATTGCCTTTCTGGACCTTGACGCTGATGCAGTGGTAGACACTGGAGAGGAAATCCTTAGATACGAACCACCCGTTACAGGCATCACGATAAAGTCAGTCGGCGTCTACTCTGACGACATCACTATCGTTCCACGAGGCCGTTTGCGTAGCGAAGGCACATTCGTGTTCTGCAGCTCAGCCGGCAAGACCTCCGCCAAGGCACTCAACCTTTGGGTAACAGGACTGGGGCGCCTGGCGACAGATAGCGATGGCGACTCAATTGTTGAGGGCGCCGACGGCAACAACATCGACTGCACATAGATATTCCAGAGCACAAAATGAAAAAGAGAAACGGTGAAAGCGG
Source organism: uncultured Granulosicoccaceae bacterium (assembly GCA_938041955.1). Taxonomy (GTDB): domain Bacteria; phylum Pseudomonadota; class Gammaproteobacteria; order Granulosicoccales; family Granulosicoccaceae. The sequence goes on from CALISD010000104.1 coordinate 11,995, forward strand.
CTTCGCGCTGATAGAGGTATTACTTGCAGTAGTAGTACTCGCTATCGGCTTGCTGGCAGGCTCAAAAATGCAGATCCTGGGCTTAAACTATACCCAGGGAGCACTTACACGCTCAGCTGCAAACATAGCGACCAACGATATCATTGATCGCATGCGACTCAATCGTGTCGGTGTCGAAGATGGTGATTACGACAACGCAGACACCAGTACTCTACCCACCGATCCTGCTTGTATTGCTGTCGGCTGCACACCGGCTGAACTTGCCAGTCACGACATAAGAAACTGGGCACGCTTTTTCAGCGCCGGCACACAGCTGCCGTCTGGAGCGAAAGGCACAATCTCAGGACCCGAAACGAACGGACTGCGCACCATCAGAATTGAATGGAAAGACTATATCAAGGGCGAAGAAAAGAATCGGGCAATCAGCGTCAGCGTAATCATATGAATAGCATAACCATAACAAACGCCCCAAAGCACAACCTCGGCAAGCAAGCCGGCGTAACGCTTATCGAGTTAATGATCGCATCCGTCATCGGACTGGTCATTCTGGCTGGCGCAGTGACTATATTTTCAAGCAATAATTCATCCTCTTCTATGTCAAGCGGCATGGCACGCCTGCAAGACAGCGGCCGGGTAGCACTGGATATCTTAAGCAACAGCATCAGAATGGCGGGCTATCAAGGCTGCAAATCAGACAGTAAAAACCCGCCAGTCGTACTCGCAACGATAGCGCCCGATATAGATTTACCTGGCACCGCTATCTGGGGTTCTCAATTTTCTTCCAGCGGATGGGCACCCGCGCGATTACCCAAACTTGCCAAAGCAAGCCCTAGAGAAGATACCGATATTCTCTACATACAACATGGCAGCGGAAGAACGACCACCCTTGCCGCCGCGATGACCAGCAACACTGATTCACTGCAACTGGCAACAAATCCGGATCGACTGGCAGCTGGCGATCTTGTGATGGTCTCCGATTGCCAGGATGCTGACATTTTCCGCGCTACGACTGTCACGAACAATGACAGCACCGGGGTTGCAACCATAGCTCATGCTACCTCTGCAAACAGTCAGGGCAGCCTGAACACTGTCTTCACTGATACAGGGGGTCCTGCCTCTTCAGCGCTGCGCGTTATGCGCTTTGAAGCAACCGGCTACTTTATTGGGGATAGCGATCGTGAAACACCCGGTGGAGATACAATATTCTCCCTGTTCGGCTTAGACACCACCGACCCCGATCTTGAGCCCACCCCCACCGAGTTGATCGAAGGGGTAGAAAATATGCAGATTTTATACGGTGAGCGTCTACCTGTATCTGGCAATGTTCGCTATGTGGTGGCAAACGATGTTGACGACATGGAAAACGTGGTCAGCGTTCAAATAGGGATACTGATAGCAACCGCAAACTATGCGGCCAGCTCTAACGATACCAACACCTACAATATTGCAGGGACAAGCATCGGACCTCCCGGAAGCGCCGGTATCACCCACGCCGGTGATCGCCGCTTACGGGCTGCATTTAATACAACAGTCCAACTACGCAATCGCAACCCTAACGTTCTATAGGCCAACAAGATGCATACTATTAAGCAGATGAACTCGCTGCCCGCAAATGAACGTGGCGCCACGCTTGTTGTTGCACTTATTTTGTTGGTTCTAATTTCACTGATTGGTGTAGCAACACTTAAGAGTGCAACACTCGTTGAAAAGATGTCTTCCAACGATTACCAGAAGAGCATTACCTTTCAGGCGTCCGAAAGTGCAGTTATTCTGACTCTGCAAGACACCGATTTAATCAGTGAGGTAATCAGAACAAACACGGCCCAAACAAGAAATAACGTCGATGTAGACATCGACAACACAGTCGCCAATGTGGTGTATACGCCAGTAGGCTTTGGCGCAATCGAAGGCGCCTCTATTGGCGAAAATGGTGTTTCCGGTCAACGAATCATGATCACTTCTACAGGTCAAACTGATGTTGGCACCAGCACAGCACCCTCGACTTCCAGCACCAGAACGGTGCATGGCATTGTGCAGTTAGTCCCTGGCTTTGGCAGTGACTAGCGGGCTATTTGGAAAGTTCGGTAGTTACCGAGCTCCTCGCACGGCCACTGGCTCAACCCACTACCATTTTCCGCCTTTTACACCACGACTATCCAGTGTCAAATCATCTCCCGCTGTTTGATTGTTCTGAGCAGACGCCTGCAAAACAACACAGCGGCGGAGACTCGCACCTGTACACGCGGCAGGTGCATCGATTATGTACCGACCGCTTTCCGATTGTGGCGCGGCGCTATAGCCCAGATCTGTAAAACTGGTTGTATATTTTAAATTGCTTCTGTAGTACTGCTCTTGCTTTTCCATCACCTCAAGCAATAAAGCAGAGGCCTCCGCGCGCCCCCCTCGCTGCAGGTACTTCGCATATGACGGATAGCCGATTCCTGCAATGATTCCAATGATTGCAATAACAATCATCAATTCGATCAGGGTAAAACCCGAGCTATTATCTTTATATTGTTGTGTCTTAGAAGCCATCACGCTCTACCCATCCCGTACGTTGAAATTTTCTGAAAACGCTCGAATCATTCGGCTCAAAAAGCTCTGATTCCTGGAACAATTTCGGGCCAACAAGGAACTCCTCTGCTGTACCGGTTCCAGTATCTAAAATCTGCAGACCGCTTAATAACCCAGGGCCGACTTCGAGGTGCAAGGCCCCACTGGGAATTGCATTGCTGCCGTCTGGCAACGACAGAAGGTACAAACGGGTGGTGCCCAGCCTGGGAGAACAATCCACCACAGCACCTGGCGGTGTATAAGTAACCGCAGCAATATGATTACGAGTAATTCTTGTCGGCTGCAGTACCTTTTCGCCAAGTGCAAATGGTTTATAAAAGCCATACTCAACATCCGTCGTACTTGTAGTGTCACTGACATCTCGCAGCACGCTGGCATCGGCAGTTATGACAGTGTGATTACCACTGGCATCCGTCACGTATCTGTAGTCCGGCTCGTTTAATCCGGTACTGGTATTCTTGCGGTACGGCGCTTTGTATACCCATCTGTCTCTAATGGCATACAAGCGGTTTGCACTTGTCTCCGGATACAGCGGACTGTTGCGCATACCTGATCCTGTGACGAGCGTATAGTACGCAGTACTGTAACTGTTGCCACTTAGCACCACATCAACAGGATTAAAAAACCTCAGCGACTGTCCAGCGGGGGAAAGCTCAGCCACCTTGCCACCGGACAAGTGCAGATCATCCAGTGTAGCTCCGGTTTTTTTCAGATCAACCCGCCAGACATCACCGGACAGGTCAATAAAAAATAAAATATCAATGAATCCATCTGCGTCACTATCGAGAGGGATCGGTGTTGATGGCACACTGTGGTTGATTGGTAAGTTAAGAGAGTGGTGCGCGCCATTACCTACTGACCAGAGTCGCTCCCCCGTCTCTGGATCAACAAAATATACCGCATTACCATGACCACTCGCAGGCGTGGTTAGCGCATTAAAATCCAAATCAATATCATCATAAACAGTGTTATATCCACCACCGAACATCAATACTTTTTTACCCTTACACGCATCCGGGCAATCGTATTTTACATCCAGCAATTCAGGCTTTGACCACGTTTGCCCCAGATCTGCAAAAGAATGAGCATCGTTAGTACCGTCGCCATCAATATCTCTGTCGAATGGACCGTCTGTACCACCATCAATCTTCCACATTACCTTGAACGGGTTTGTTCCACTGTGACCATTACTAACATCAAGCCCATACACACGGTCCCCTCCGCGACGCTCGGTCATAAAGAGCCATGCTGTATCAACCTCAAAATCATAACTTGTCGTGGCCTTCCTTGTGCTATAAACGGTGAACGAGCCATCTAGACCATAAGTTTTTTTACCATTTGAAATAGTTGGGCTGGTGCCGCCGACTACAGGTCCGGTTTCGAGGGCCACATTTTCAAAATAGGCCTTAATTGCAGGAAGATGTTCCTCTGGAGTATATGACCAAACCTCATCACCGGTCTCCGGATCAATAGCATGTAGTACCCCCATATTGTTACCGACAAAAAGTACTTCTTTGCGCTCTTCTTGTGTTGCATTCTTTACTGACCAGTAGCTCAGTAAAACAGGACTATTGTGCAGTGTGTCCGCAACAAAATAATGATTGACACTAGCATCACCACCCTCGACGTCAGCACCGAGCGCCCAGTCAACCAGATCGTTTCGTTCTTCATCAGTTGCTGCACCGACACTTGCCGGCGTTAAGAGGTCTTTTGTGTCATTTGCAGCTACCCCCAACCCGGTAGTTACCGTAAATGGCGTGACAACTCCATTGCCATCAGGGGTTACATTAAAATCCGTAAACCACTTGCGGTCCACAGCCGCCGGTAACTTTGCAGCAAATCCGCCCGCAAGCACAGCTTCACCATCATCAACATTTGACCAAAAGCTGCGGGAGTTTTCATCTACCTTACCGTCAGCATCAACAAGGGGAAGGTCGTCTGCATCTACAATTTCACCATTCAGTACCCTATATTTTTTTACATTTCCATCCCAACGATCGGTACCATAAGGCTGAAACTGCGCATAGAAGAGCTCATCTCGATGGCGACTTTCATTATAGGAGTTGACAGATATCGTCGGAGAAGCGTAGGTGCTGCTAGCAGTTGCAAGAATGGTATCAAATGCATCTTGCAAAGCTGCGGTATTAGTAACGTCAAAGTGCTCCCCCCCTCCAGCCTCAGAGATGGTTGCCAGCCAGGGATCCGAAAAATTGAATCCTATAGTATGGGTCGTGATGTTATTAACATCCTGAATAGCACTCGAATAATCCGTTGTGTACATATAATTCGCGAGCTCAGCTGAACATGTCCCTTTGCTTGCTGAACCGTCAAGAGTACCACCAACATTGACCTTCACACACGCCTCAGAACTACCAGCAGGATAAATAGCATCTTCAACAATATTCACCGTATCTGTATCACTTCCAGGACTACCATCGGTCAGCAATACAACATGGTTTTCCTGGCACTCCTGATTTATTGGTGATGGAAGTAACGGCGTCGTTGCATCGCTTTGAAATTCACCACCGAAGTATTGTTGCCCTTGCCACAATGCTTTCAGAGTTAAAGTACCTCCCCCCGCACTCAAGTTGCTAACATCCGTCAATAGAGTTGAGCGCGTAGTGTCAACCGGGCCAATCTCCTGAATCATATCCATCGTTGAATTGAATGTTAAAATACCAACATTCACGCGTGACGCTGTGGTCAACCAAGCTGTTAGCGCTTGTTGCATTTCCGAGATACGACTTGTGCCGAGCGTAGTTCCATCCGATCCCATTGATCCGGACGTATCAAGAATCAATAATATGTTCGGAGAAACCTGCTCCTGGCTAAGGAATAATTCTGTATCGTCCGCACTCAAGCCGGCCGTATAGCTTAGAGTCAGAGCAATACTGAAACTTGCAACCCATGAATTCGCTCGCTGGAGAAATCGTAGTTTAGAAAAGCGCATTGAAGAATTTTTCATGTCAGTTCACCTATGGCCAGCAGTACATATAGCGTTGAGTTTGCGCTGACTGGATACTTGATTGAATACCACCTGCCCCGTCATCAAGTGTTGCTGTCGCATCTATACCACCCACAATAACCTTTACTGTATTAGCGCTTTCGCCACGACAAGGATATGAATCTCTTCGATCCCCGCTTATCCGGGTGTCACTCAGGGTAATGCTATCGGGGTTAGTAAGCACAAGCGGGGCGGCCGCTGCTGTAATGGGCAACTCCATGCCGACTCCAGTCGGGCTGTCTTCTATAAGCTGCTCAATAATCACATCATCTTCGTTTTGCGCATTGCGATTGACGCTGTCAATTTGTGCATTTAATTCACTTGAAGCAGCATAAAAAACCTTCTGTCTAAACTGTTCGTTCCGAACTACAGCAGACTGATTCATCACATCACTCATGGTTGATACACCCAACACCGTTAGGATGACCAAAGCTACTAACGCCACAATGAGCGCTGCACCACGTTGTCTGGAAGATGGTAATTTCATTATTAAGGCAACTTGCTATTGATGGTGACAGTGGTGGAGAAAACCTTTCTCGACACCCTGTCGGTATATGTCACAGACGGAGAATCGAGCAGTTGAAATATGCGCGCCTGTTGTCGCTCCGTTCCGGAATTTTCACCATCTGACACCAGTACAGCCAGCTTTGCAGAGCGCACCCTGTCCCAGGCTTCCCGGATTTCAATATCTGTGGCACCTGCTGGTGGCACACGAGAGGCATCAACGTATCTGTCTACCTGCCCCTGACTATTACTCACGCCGTAGAGCACTTGAAGCTCGTCAATTCCGTCTATCAATTCCACCGCAGCAGTACCTAACCAGCCGTCCGCGGTTACATCATATCCCCGACAAGCAAGTGACGAGTTTTGCACCGAAAACACATTGGCTATCCGGTTCCCATCAGGCACAGTGTTACCCACACAATCCAGGTTATTGACGGGAATCATCTGCACTGCTATCTGATCAGAAACTCCTGCAGAAGTATTGTTATCGAAGGTGCACGGATCATCGCCATCACAAGCCCCCACATAAAAAGGCACATCCGACCCGATGGGATCGTTGGTACCTGCCTGCCGGATAAACTGCGACAAATAGGAGATTGCAAAAGTACCATTCGCTTCAAGGTTGGAATCAGCACCCTGCTGCTTAAACAATCGAGATGAAGTAGAAAGGTATTGCACTACCATCAGACTGATTAACAAGCCAATGACAATCGCAATCATCAGCTCTATAAGATTCACACCCAGCTGTTGTTTTCTTGAGCCTGACTTCATCGCACAAACCTCAAAGTCATCGATTCGTTCTGATCTGTAACAGCTGTTGCAGGCGCAGTGGCTGGTGCAGCCGTTGCTGTACCTATTGATGACCTGCCAAACCAAACAGTCGTTATGTCCACAGTTGCTGCCAGCTCGTTACAACTTGTGGTACCTGTCATCACACCGCTGGCATTGGGATATTCACACGATATATTGACTTCCCAGTCCGCCACATTGCTTTCAAGACTGCCGTTGTTTTCAAGACTGTTGTCAGTGCCTACACAAAATGTATCGAACAAATCAAACAAAACCATCTGCGCCACCGTACAAACCGTGGCATTGGTTGCAGCGTTGTCAGAACAACTGGTTGGGGTCGTATCACAGAAATTGTTTGTTGCATCCGGGTTAGCCGATAAACCGGAACTATATACGCCAAGATAATGCGCAGCGGGTATACCGTTGCTTCGAATTCTATCCGCAAGGTCTTGTGTCTTAGCAACCACAACCGTGCGCTGTGAAGAATCCATAGTGACACTAAGTGTTCGCAATTGCAGACCGGCCATGCCAACCACTCCAAGCGCAAAGACCACGAGTGCAATCAACACTTCAATCAGACCTACTCCTCGCTCGTTAACGCTAGAGCGGGCAATTCTACTAACAGCTTGCATTATCTATAGGTCCTTCTTTGATCTTTCCAACACGGTTCACGTCGATCAGTCGACCTGCAACAGAGTCTGTAGTTGAACTACAGATCGCAATGGTGAAGGGCACATTCGCCCACCCTCTCGGGTTAAAGCTTAAATACGCGCTACTTACACTGGCACGGGCGGAAAACGTTCGACCGGAAGCTGTTGCATTGCGAATTATTTCATCCCCGGCGGCCAATCCGGTATTGGCAGTTGCGCTATCGTATACTTGGATATCTCCGCTCCAGTCCGCTGTGCTGCGGCTCAAAGTGACAGAAGTGCCCCGTGCCCGCGCCTCGCTTCGCGCCAGTTTTAATAAAGAAGTGATGCGGCGAGACTCCGAAAGCAAAGACTGCTTTTTCATCAATGCACCAAACTGTGGTCCTGCAAGGCCTGCCAGAATGCCAACAATTGCCAGTACAATCATCAGCTCAACAAGGGTGAAGCCATATTTAGTTTGTGCAAAACGACCGTTCATTGATTTGCGTTCTTCCAGGACACAGCGCGAAAGAATACAATCCGCAATTGTCACGCCAATGCCCTGTGAAGCAATCTGTTTTTCAACAGATATGCTGCGCTCAATTGTTGTGCCAGAGTCTCGCCACAACGCACGCGTTAACAAAACCCGCACGGTTTTTGACTAGCGATTTGAATTGAGGCGCAAGCTGCATTTAACATTCAGCCTAATCCGCCGATGCATGATTAATTCAAAATCGCACATGTTTGTTTCCAAACGTCCAAAGACGGGAGAGTCGCGTGAAAAATCGACAGCACGGTTTCACACTTATTGAGATTATGATCGCGGTGGCAATCATCGGGATTCTCGCCGCTATTGCCGTCCCTCAGTACGGGGCCTACATGCGCGATGCGCGGAGAACTGACGCACATATAGCACTGCGGACTGCCGCACAAGAAATGGAACAGTGCCGAACCCAAAGCAACTTTACTTTTGCAGCCTGTAGTCCGGCGAAAACAGTATCAGATGAAGGCTACTACACCATAGCTGTGTCAGACCGTGGAACAACAGCGTTCACTCTCACCGCCACTGTCAAGACAGGTGGGCCCCAAGCCAGTGACGCTGATTGTAAGGAAATGACCCTTAATGCAAAGGGCGAGACAGGCTCTACCGACTCAGACGACACCGCCAGCAGCGACTGCTGGTAAAACTATTGCCATGAATAAAACGAAAACGGCCGACAAACTGTCGGCCGTTTTTTTTAACTAACGATATTCCCTACAGGGGGGTGACTTCGTCAGCCTGAGGGCCTTTCTGCCCTTCTACCTCTACAAATGTAACGGCCTGGCCTTCGACTAGGGTCCTACGCCCCTCACCGATAATGGAACGAAAGTGAACAAACAAGTCACTACCACTTTCTCGTGAGACGAAGCCGTAGCCTTTCTCATCGTTGAACCACTTAACGGTTCCTTGCTGCTTTTCAGACATTGTGAATCAGATCTCTATATAACACGCACCTTCCAGCGCGCTTACTGTTAACAAGCTGGCCTTACACCAGCAGTGAAAACCGCTTAGGCAGGCGCTGGAGTCTGAAGGTCAAGGCAGTGGGGAGTGCTAAACACGCGAACTACACAATCTCTGGAAACCCACGCTCACCTGACGCGGTCCTCATTATTATATGGTTAAAACTCGAAAAAACAAATAAAAAATCCACATTTTATAGAAAAGAATCAGCAGCTTAGCGTTAATATCACTTTTCAGAGTCTATGAAGAAACCCCAATCTCATATTCACTATTCATCTAAAATCGCACAGCAGGTGTATCGCCGCTCACTTTTTTATCGTAAATTCGACGACTGAACTTCACACCGGTCACTATGAATTCACCAAGCTCGCCTATCGAAATTGGCTTTTTGCTCACACCAGAGCTTGCCATGCTTGCGTTTGGCTCCGCAGTTGAACCCTATCGTGCCGCCAACATCACGTCCGGCAAGGAACTGTATCGCTGGACGTTTCTATCGGACGACGGCAACCCGATCGCAGCAGGTAACGGACTGACACTTACACCCGACACCAAACCAGACAGCAAAGACAGGTTTGACCGGATTTTCGTATGTGGCGGCGTCAACACGCAACTCTACAAGCCAGAGAATTCTGTGCGCTGGCTACAGCAACAGGCACAGAAAGGTACAGTCATTGGCAGTGTCAGTACAGGTGCGTGGTTACTGGCTCACGCAGGCTTACTACAAGGGCATCGCTGCACCATTCACTGGCAAAGCATTGACGCGTTCCGTGAAGCCTATCCGGATGCAAAAGCAGACCCCTCTGTGTATGTGATCGAAAACAATCGCTGCACCTGCTGTGGAGGCACCGGTGCAATAGACATGATGGTGCACTTAATCGCAGAGGACTATGGCGACGAGGTTGTCACAGATGTATGCACCTGGTTGTTCCATGATCGGGTAAGAATGGCCACTGATGTTCAAGGCATCGCACAACACACAGCACTGGCCAGAAAGTCACCAAAGCTTGCCGCCGCCTTCAGAGTGATGGCCAGTCATATTGAAGACAGGCTCACGCCGGGTGAAATCTCTGCACGCATAGGCGTATCACAAAGACAACTTGAGCGCCTTTTCCAAAGACACATGCAGTGCACACCTCAACAAAAGTACATGGACTTACGCCTGCAACATGCAAAGCGCCTGCTAATGGAAACAAGCCTGCCTATTCTTGATATTTCCATAGCCTCTGGTTTTACCAGCCAATCACATTTTACCAAGTGCTATCGCGAAAGGTTTCGCTGTACACCCCGATCAGAGCGTGTCGGTCGCCAAAAGCCGTAATACAGCTACAACACTATGCTTCTTTTACCACACTCTTACCACTGCATGCGCCAAGCTCTTGCAGGCTGCGAGCTCGCCCAACTAAATTCCCGCGGCCCGAAGTCAGCTTGCGCCGTGCGCTCTCACAACTGACCACAGCGTGCTCCAGTGCTTTGGTCACGGCATCAATTTCAGTAACGAAGCCACTGAACTTATCCACCATCTCGCCTGCCTTACGAGCAATTAACGCAGAGTTTTTGTTTTGCAGCTCCGCATGCCAAACGTTTTGGATGGTTCTACATGTCACCATTAAAGATGACGGACCGACCAATACAATATTGAGATCATAGGCTTGTTTGTAGAGTGAATCATCAAACTCAAGGGCAGCTTGAAGCGCAGCCTCCACCGGCACAAACATCAATACGAAATCTAACGAATTCACACCCTCCAGTGTTTCATAGCTTTTTGCACTTAAGCCCTCGATATGCTTTTTTAAGCAACGCACATGATCACGTAACAGGCTTTTTTTCAATGCATCATCACATGATTCGTGCAACGATTTTTCGTAAAATTTTATAGAAGCTTTTGAATCTATGATAATGGTTTTTTTACCCGGCAAATGCAGCAAGGCATCTGGCCGCAGTTTGTGGCCGTCGGCACCCTTCAAGGTAACTTCACGATCAAACTCCTTGCCCTTCTGCAAACCGGCACGCTCCAACACTCGCTCCAGAATTAACTCACCCCAACTGCCCAGCGTTTTATTGTCACCTCGCAACGCGTTGCTTAAATTAACCGCGTCAGTACTAATGCGTTCATTCAAGGTTTTTAACTGGCCAATTTCGGCTTTCAACATATACCTGTCTTTACGCTCGTTATCGTACACATCTTCAACGCGCTGCTTGAACTCGCCAATTTGCTCACGCAAAGGAGTGAGCAAGTGCTGCAGGTGCGCGTCAGTCTGTTCCGTCATGCGATGGCTGTTATCAGCGAACACGCGGGCAGAAATACTCTCGATTTGACCCTTCAATTCCAGGTTACGTCTCTCAAGCAATTCAACCTGCTGACGACTTGAAATCTGTTGCTGCTGTAGCCTCGCACGCGCCGTATCCACGGCACTTCTCAGGGAATATTTTTCTGCGACTGCGAGCTCCAGATACTCGCTATTTTCTTGCAGACGCATCTCCAGATCATTAAGCCTTTCAAGCCGCTCGGCAGCAATAGACTCGTTTTGAGCAACACTTATCGCTGCATGCTGATTCGAACCTGCATCTCGAGCCCCTCTCAACAACCAGCCGACAAGCACACCAGTAAGCAACCAGCCGAGCCCTACCCCTATATTCGCATCAACCATGCTTACCGTCGTTTTTACTGAATGTTGTGTTTATCGGGAAACAAATACACTAGATCAAGTAAAATAGAACAAATCTGAAATATTGCCACCTCGCCTGCCGCAGTCAGCCTCGGTAAGATACAATCGACACTTGCATCAATCGATCGGAATCAGACAACAAGTCCAGCAGCTCCCGCACCCGTCTCAATAAACGCCAGCTCATAACAAATGCATGTAGCGATAAACACAGAAGCACTGATCATCGGTGCCGGACCCATTGGGTTGTTTCAGGCCTTCGAACTCGGCTTACTGGGGGTCGATTGCCACATTGTGGAGGCAATGGACAGGCCTGGCGGCCAGTGCGTAGAACTTTACCCCGACAAACCCATCTACGATATTCCGGGCACCGCCTACACCACAGCGGAAGATTTTATTCTGCAACTGTTAAAGCAACTAAAGCCGTTCGGCACTCAAATTCACACAGGCCAAACTGTTGAAGGCCTGACAAAAAATGACGATGGTGGTTTTGTCGCAACAACAAGTACTGGCAAGGCATTTGCCGCCAAACAAGTATTTCTCGCCACCGGCGCTGGTGCCTTCACACCAGTAAAGCTGCGAGTGGACGGTATTGAACAGTTTGAGGACGAACAGATTCACTACCACTCCGTGGAACAGCAGAAGTTGACTGGAAAAAACGTCGTGGTAGTGGGGGATAATAATAACGCTGTACATTGCGCTATTAGCGCCTGTGACAATGCAAACAGCGTCGTACTGTTACATCGCAAGCGCCGGCTGGGTGCAAGCAGCGAAAATCTCGCCTCTTTAGAACAACTGGTATCGAACGGCCGCATGCAACAGATCAAAGGCAAGATTACGTCTTACACCGGTAGCTATTCACTACAAAAAATTTCCATTCAAGAGAACGCCGATCATATACAACAACATGATGTCGATGAGCTTATTGTGAAATTAGGCAATTCGCCTAAGCAAAGTGACTTGAATAGTTGGGGCGTAACAACTCAAGCCAAGCATGTACCGGTAGACACCGCTCACTATCAAACGGATTTATCAGGAGTGTTTGCTGTGGGGGATATCAATATCTACCCGGCTAAAAGAAAGCTAATATTATGTGGTTTTCATGAGGCAACGCTCGCTGCGTTTTCAGCAACAGGCAACTTGCGCCCGGACAAACCACTTCACTTGCAATACACAACTACCAGTACCGAGCTGCAAAAGCGACTTGGAATAATATAATCAATTCAATTTTAACTTTAATTTAAACTCAACCCGCACGAGTACACCGTGAAACTAGACAGAAGAATTCTCGACATCCTGGTCTGCCCTGTATCGAAAGGGAAACTGATACAAATCGACGAAGAGCTATGGAGCAAGCAAGCAGGGCTTGCATTTCCAATTAACGATGGCATTCCTGTGATGATTGAATCAGAAGCAAGGCCGCTTACACAGGAAGAAATAGAATCACTAAAAAACCAATGATTTTTTACTTAAGTCAGTAGATCAACTAAACTCAAAGTATAATTATATTTGTAACTATTCAGCCTACATCGAAAGACGGTAGAAGCAGTCGAAAGCTTGAATTTACTTTGTAGCTTTTCAGGGCGGGCCTGTCGTACCGTTCAATCAACAATGTACAATGGGGTAGGAGTTCGTGCCCTGCATACAGGTATATTTGAGCACGAACGACAACGCCCATGGATACGACAAGTGTACCCTGAATAGTTTTTATATTTTAACCGGCTGGCTCATCACGACTGACAGCGCTTCCATCACACCACCGTTAGACTGCACCTCTTTGCGCAACTGAAAGTACAACATTCCCTTTCCAGCATCAGACATTTTCGGTGAGTATTGCAATACATCGCTGTAAGACTTCCACTCAGCATTACGAAACTCCGGATCAGTGCTAACACGATAATGCGTGGGCTTACCCTTACTATAAGAAAGGAATGCAAAACCGTCGTTGCCGCTCGGGAAATACGACAGTGAGGTTATTTCAAGAGGCCACTCATCTTTCTGCTTACCGCCTGAGATACCCGGCTTAAGATCAACAAATTTTAAAGCCCGACATTTCTTGCTCGACAATCCTTCTGTTACCAGCACATCTGCAATAACGTTGTCTCGAGTGGCCGGGTTTTGCAACGCAATGCCGCGATAGTTACGTTTTGATACCGTGATCAGGACCGAGGTTGCCGGCACGTTGTCATACAATGCTATGCCGCTATAAGAAGTAACGCCGGTACCGTACCGATTCCGGTCAGCTGCTGTTCCCAGGCAAACCGAAGCATTCGCAACAGGTAAGCCAGTGTTGGCATCCAGAACCCGTACGCCGAATTTGCCAGCGTGACTAACAGATGACAGAGAAATTAACGCCACACCAGCTAACGCTGCTAATAGATTCGAAATTCTCATAATTACTCCAATTGGTGACGCTAGGTGCGATCAATTGGCGACTGTAACAATATCGATATATATCGTCAATATTTTGACACAAGTGGATTTCGGTTTAGTGATGAAGATCACTTGAATCGAGCGACCCCGGGATATTAGAGCTGAATTGGAAGCGCTGATGAGCGAACTGACTTGAGCCGGAGAATATGGAAATACACGGATTAAGTCCATTATGCGCCCCACAAGACCACTTAAAAGAACATAACTTAAACGACAAAACCGTGAAATTTAGGAATAATGAACAATACCTCACAGCGACCGTCAAACGCCGCACCCGCTCGAGGCAATACTTGACGCCCGTCTAATAAAACATCAAATTAAAAACGGCATTCGTCGATACCACAAGCAAATCGACCCGATTCAAAGCGCACAAGCCCTTTCAACGGGTAAGTAAGTTAGAGGAACAAACCACCGCAATAGCTACATTCAACACCAAATGATCTAACCAGATATCAAAACCATGAACACCAGACAAACAGAACTCAGCCTTGCCCACGTCAATGATGCGTACAGCATCGCGACCATGTCGCGCGACATCATCGAACATGGCTTGCAGTGGAGTTGGACCCCGGAACGTATTGGTCGATGCGTACTGTCCCCCGATATCAACGTCGTTACCGCTAAAAATGGTGGAGAAGTCATCGGCTTCGGCATTATGTTTTACGGCCACACCAAGGCACATCTCAACCTACTGGGGGTTGACGCCTCATGGCGTTCCTTCGGAATCGGCCACAGGCTACTTACATGGCTTGAGAAATGCGCTATCGATGCAGGCATTGAGAGCTGCCAGCTGGAACTGCGGGATTCAAACTGCCATGCGCGTAAGTTTTACAGTCAACACGGCTATACCGAGCTGGAAGTTGTTCCCGGCTACTACCAACAAAAAGAAGACGCCATTCGCTTAACCAAAACCCTACACGAAGGCTTTAACCCCGAAGAAATAGAGCCTTTACAGTAGGTTTAGCTAATCGCGTGCTTATAATCGGCTGAATCAGCTGTGAACAGGTTAAATGCGCTCAGCAAAGCACAAGCGCCGCATATGGCTTTTATTTTTCCTCACTCCTTCAGTTATTTTGTTAAAAAAACGGTATCTGAAGTTCGCACCCATTTACTTCCGGCAAATCTGGTCTCACCACCCGCACGATGCGCGATCCAGCGCAGCCCCTGATGGATGCTGCCCGAAGGGCAATGATGCCGCGAGTGACTTTCAGTTTCTTTTTCGCCCTAATGTAACCATAGACTGGCTGTGTCATCCGCCATAGTTAGCGCACCGCGCTCATCGAACATTGACCGGGCGAACAAACACGCTACAAAACCCGACAACAACCCCGTGCCCCGCCCCACACATTCCCTGCCCCCCTTACTGTACAATGTCTAGTTCCTGCGCAACCCCGGCGCACCGAGAACAACAATGCCTGCAGCCCAACCCACTTATCCTCCAGCACCAAGAGAACTCTTCGCCTATCCACGCTATTGGGCAGAGTGCTTCGGCGCCGCCCCGTTTTTGCCGATGTCACGTGCAGAGATGGACACGCTCGGTTGGGACAGCTGCGACATCATTATCGTCACCGGGGATGCCTACGTTGATCACCCAAGCTTCGGCATGGCCATTATCGGCCGCCTGCTTGAAGCACAAGGCTTTCGGGTTGGTATTATCGCTCAGCCACAATGGGATAGCGCAGAACCGTTCAAAGCGCTTGGGAAGCCAAATCTATTTTTTGGTGTCACCGCCGGCAACATGGATTCCATGATCAACCGCTATACCGCTGATAGAAAAATTCGCAGTGATGACGCTTATTCACCAAACGATGTGGGCGGACAACGACCCGATCGCTGCTCGCTGGTGTACTCCCAACGTTGCCGCGAAGCATACAAAGACACCCAAATTGTTTTAGGTGGAATAGAGGCCTCACTGCGCCGTATTGCACACTATGACTACTGGCAAGATAAAGTCAGACGTTCAATATTAGTAGACGCCAAGGCAGACATTCTTTTATATGGCAACGCAGAACGCGCACTGGTTGAGATTGCACATCGCGTCGCAGCAGGTGAATCGGTAAAGGAAATTACCGATGTTCGTGGCACCGCATTTATGAGAAGCACGTTGCCCGAAGATTTACAGATCATAGATTCAACCAGCATTGATCCTGTTGGCAAAATAGATAAGCACATCAACCCTTACGAATCCACAGATAGCACATCTGGCAAAACCACCAATGCAGACGACACAAAAACACTCAGTGACAAAGATTCGACTGCAACAATTCCAATTACTTTTAAGAAGAAATCAGAGCTAACAAAAGAACAACGCATTCGCTTAAACACGGAGCGTAGAAATAAAGCCGCCATACGCCTTCCAGACTACGAGAAACTGCGACAAGATCCCGTACTGTACGCACACGCCAACCGTGTACTACATCTTGAAACCAACCCCGGTAATGCACGCGCTCTAATTCAACGCCATGGCAATAGAGACCTGTGGATCAACACGCCTCCTATCCCACTTGCCACCGAAGAAATGGACTACGTATTTGATTTACCTTATGCCCGTGTACCTCACCCCACCTACGGAGACGCGCGTATACCTGCATACGAAATGATTCGCTTCTCTGTCAACATCATGCGGGGTTGTTTTGGAGGCTGCACCTTCTGCTCTATCACCGAACACGAAGGCAGGATTATTCAAAGCCGCTCTGAGGATTCTATTATTCGTGAAATTGAAACCATGCGAGACGTGCCAGGCTTTACCGGCGTAGTTTCAGATCTTGGTGGTCCGACAGCGAACATGTATCGGCTTGCATGCAAATCAAAAACAATTGAATCAGCCTGTCGCCTGCCCTCATGTGTATACCCGGGCATTTGTCCGAACCTTGATACCGATCACTCATCACTGGTAAAGCTATACCGACGCGCCAGAGCACTCCCAGGCGTTAAAAAAATATTGATCGGCTCCGGCCTAAGATACGATCTGGCAGTAGAATCACCAGAATATGTTGAAGAGCTAGTGACACATCACGTCGGTGGCTATCTCAAAATCGCACCGGAACATACCGAGCGCGGGCCGCTCGATAAGATGATGAAACCGGGTATTGGCTCTTATGAAAAATTCAAACAAATGTTTGAAAAATATTCAAAGAAGGCAGGCAAGGAACAATACTTAATTCCGTACTTTATCGCAGCCCACCCGGGCACCACCGATGAAGACATGATGAATCTTGCCGTGTGGCTAAAGAGCAATGGATTCCGTGCTGATCAAGTGCAAAATTTTTATCCATCACCGATGGCCACAGCCACTGCGATGTATCACTCAGGGAAAAACCCGCTTGCCAAAGTAGGACGCGAAACGGAAAACGTTCCAACAGCAAAGAAAACCACACAGCGCAGACTACACAAAGCATTCCTGCGTTATCACGACCCTGACAACTGGCCGATGTTACGCGAGGCACTGAAAGACATGGGCCGTGCCGATCTGATTGGCAATGGTAAAAAGCATTTGATACCGCACTGGCAGCCAGAGCCCGGAAGCTATCGCGCAGCGAGAAAAAAGAATCGTAACAATCAACCAGCGCCCGGAACGATCTTAAGCCAGCACACAGGCCTTCCACCACGAGCAGGCGTTAAAGCAAAAACCAGCGGATCAACTGCCCGACCAAACACCCAGACAAGCGGCCGACCGAAAACCACTAGCAGTGGTAAAAGCACCTCGCCTTCTCGCCCGCAAAAATCCTATTCAGCGGCCAAACGCAGCGGTCG
>CALISD010000105.1 GCA_938041955.1 uncultured Granulosicoccaceae bacterium
GTACATCGGCTCGGTAAAAATACACGATGACTTCAGCACTATCGATCTGCCTGAAGGCATGCCCAAGGCGATTTTCAAGGAACTGAAAAATGTCTGGGTATGCGGTCAAAAACTACAGATCTCAAAGGTGAATAAAACACCAAGAGAACCCAGCGAATTCAATGCGGCGCCTGACAGGGACCGCAAGAAAAAGCACGGCGCAAAGCCTGGCTCAAAAGGCCCCAAGCGTAGTCAATCTGCCGATTCAGGCAAAAAGAAACGCAATAAAACCGCCGGTCCAAAAGCTGACAAACGCAGCAAAAACAGAGAGTCGTCTTAAACCACCAAGTGCTCGGGTGCAGTAGTACCCGAGCACGTCAGGTCAGTCAGTCCTTCAGGAAACCCGACGCGTGAGCGAGTGGCAAGCACGATTCCTCACCAACAAAACCCCCACCCCAAACAACAACAGCAATCATCCCGGGCACGCCAACTAGATCCCGCAGGAAACCCGACGCGTGAGCGAGTGGCAAACACGATTCCTCACCAACAAAACCCCCACCCCGCACTACAACAGCAATCATCCCGGGCAAGCCAACGTAGATCCCGCAGGAAACCCGACGCGTGAGCGAGTGGCACGCACGATTCGTCACCGACAAGAACAGCCCAACATCAATACAGAATAACCACGCCAACCCACACCCTCACGTGGCCTGATCAACGAATGGCGTTGACATCCGGGCTGTGCATTTGCACTATCCACACACGCAATTACACTAGTTCAGACCTATCAAGTGAATCAATCACAGAAAACCTATAACCGCCCCGCTCTCGTCGTGCGCAGCACGGTGTATTGGGCATGGCTTATCCTCAGCACCATTATCATGGCATTTCCGGTACTGATCATTGGTCTGTTCTCCAGAAAAACCGGCATTCGCCTTGGCGCTTTCTGGGCATCCATGAACCTATTCGGCTTAAAACATATTTGCGGCCTGACCTGCAAGGTGCACGGTTTGGAAAATATTCCAGACAACGCCTGCATCGTTCTGTCAAAACACCAATCCACGTTTGAAACTTTCTACCTTGCATCAACGCTAGGCGACTTTGTTTTCGTCGCTAAAAGATCGCTCGCCTTAATACCCGTATTCGGTTGGGCGATATACATTCTGAAGTTTATTCTTATCAACAGAAAAACCGGCAGATCAGCTGTTGCACAAATGGTGGAACAATCCAGACAACGCATTGCTGAAGGCACTAACGTCATTGTTTTCCCTGAAGGCACACGCATGCCAGTCAATGCACCACCCAACTATCGCGCAGGCGGTGCTGTTGTGGCATCCAGAATTGAAGCTGACGTGTTGCCTGTCGCACACAACTCAGGAGAGTTTTGGCCGCGTATGGGCTTTATCAAATGGCCAGGTGAAATCACCATGCACATTGGTCCTGTGATTAAGTCGCAGGGCAAAACACCCGATCAAATACTGGAAGAAGCTCAATCGTGGATTGAAGCTCGCATGCACGAAATAACCAACCCGAATAGATTCCCCTATAAAAGCGGTTCAACGGTAGCCGCCTAATTTCAGGGCTACAGTCTTTACTGTAGTCACAACCACCACGGACGTTCATATGAAAATCGAAGCTGATATCGCACTTATCGGGCTTGCTGTAATGGGTCAGAACCTGATCCTCAACATGAATGATCACGGTTATAAAGTGGTTGCCTACAACCGCACTGCTGCAAAGACCAATGACTTTCTGGCGGGCCCTGCAAAAGGCACCAACATCGTCGCTGCAGAAACACTTGAAGAGGTAGTAGCTGCCTTGGCCAAACCGCGCAAGATCATGCTCATGGTGCGCGCAGGCAGCGCAGTAGATGCCGTCATTGATCAACTCCTGCCACTACTGGACAAAGGTGATCTCATCATCGACGGTGGAAACTCCAACTTTGAAGACACCGAACGTCGGGCCAAATCATTAGCCGATAGCGGTATGCTTTTTATCGGCACCGGCGTATCAGGCGGTGAAGAAGGCGCTCGCAACGGCCCGTCAATAATGCCTGGCGGGCACAAAGAAGCCTGGCCACTGGTGAAAGATTTATTTCAATCTATAAGTGCTAAAACGGACAGCGGCCAACCCTGTTGTGACTGGGTAGGCGAAGGCGGTGCCGGACACTTTGTAAAGATGGTCCACAATGGCATTGAATACGGCGACATGCAGCTCATCTGTGAAGCCTATGACTTTATGCAACACGGCTTAAGTATGAACAATGAGCAGATGCACAAGGTATTTGCCAACTGGGACAAAGGCGACCTGAACAGCTACCTGATCGAGATCACCGCTGAAATTCTCAACTTCAAAGAAGACGGCCACTACGTCCTTGACACGATACTTGATAAAGCCGGCCAGAAAGGCACAGGCAAGTGGACCGGTATAAATGCACTTGAGTTGGGCATACCGCTGACACTGATCGGGGAAGCCGTTTTCGCAAGATGCCTGTCTGCATTAAAAGAAGAACGAGTAAAAGCCGCAGAAACGCTAGTCGGCCCTGCACTTGAGGTGATAACAAGCGATCAGGAAACATGGATCACGGCCCTTGGTGAAGCATTACTGGCAGCAAAAATCATTTCATATACTCAAGGGTATATGTTGATGGCAGCTGCGGCAGAAGAATACCAGTGGAAGCTGCAGTACGGCTCTATCGCACAGATGTGGCGTGGTGGATGTATTATTCGCTCAGCATTTCTTGATGACATCAAAAATGCGTTCGATAAAGACAGCAAGCTTCCCAACCTACTCCTTGATGACTACTTTAAAAACAGCATTGATAAAACACAGGGCGGCTGGAGAAAGATTGTCGCTAAAGCGATTGAGCTTGGCCTGCCCGTTCCCGCAATGAGCTCAGCTTTATCCTTCTATGACGGATATCGAACTGCCAGACTTCCCGCCAACCTGCTGCAGGCACAGCGAGACTACTTTGGTGCGCATACTTACGAACGGCTAGACCAACCAGGCAAACGCTTCCACACCGACTGGACCGGTGAAGGTGGCGATGTATCTAGTTCTAGCTATAGCGTGTAGTCACACGCTTATCTAATTGAAATTGACGCTGCCACAAAAAGTGGCAGCTTTACTTCACTAACGTGGTGGACAACTTTCGCTGGTGGCAGGGTTCCAACCCCAACCAACATTTAGATCGGCAAAATCATAAATGCATTGATCAGCGATGGTAGTTAACTGACAAGACCCGGTACCATTCCAGCCCCATCCGTCACCAATAAGCCCGGTATCAACGCACACCGCATGGTTCATCTCTACGTCAACTGGCTCTGGTTCTGCAATAACATCTAACTGACAAGACTCTGTACCATCCCATCCCCAGCCATCACTAATAAGCCCCGTATCAACACACAGGCCATTATTCGGTTGTGCGACTTCTGGTTCCATCTCAATTGGCTCGCGTTCGTTGTAGTTAAACTCAACAGGATACAAATTAACGCCTGCCTCCAGCTGCTCCGGACGAAGCGATTGATCGCGTTGCCATAAACTCCCGTGGCGCATCACAAGATCGCCGCCGCGCATCACAACAGATTCAGTCCATTGACCTGTTGAATCTCTATTGAAGAAATGCACTTTACCATTGAGTTCCAGTAACGCAGTATCACCTTTAAGATCAACATTTACCCCAAGCCCGGCACCGTCACCCGCGTACAACGATTGCTGATACCGCCACCCACCTGCACCGTCACGCACAAAAACATCCGCAAAGTTGTACAGTCTCGAATCCCTGTTTGCGACAATTAGGGTGTCCCCATCAAGCGCTAACACATAGCCAAATGCAGGGGCAGGTCCTATGCCCCGCAGGTCATCCACTTCGCTATCAGGCAGCCATTCATTTTGGGCGTTCTTTTTATAGATATGTACCTTGGCCGAATTACCGCTTTCGCCACCGATATCACCCGACCTTACCGCCATATAACCAGCTGAAACATCCACTGCAGTGGCATAGCCACCCCACCCACCGACTGATTCTTTTAGCTTTCCAGTAAGAAGCCACCTGTTATTTGCTTCACGCTCGAATACAAAGACTGCACCAAAGAATGAATCAATACGCGACGAGTGCGCAATCGCAAGCACATCCTGATCAAGGTCAATCCGCATATACTGCGGGTCCGCTGGAAAATAGGTCGCTACCTCCGGCAAAACAGAACGATTATATAGATCTGTAAAATCTATTGCCTGCTCTACTAACCATTCTGACTGATCAGACTTACGGTATACATTTATCATGACGCGGCCATCTTCTGTCTCAACAATCTCTGCTGCCACCCTTTCATCTATAGCCACCGCCGCAGGCACTGCGTACTCGCCATAGCTGCTCGCGCTATGATCAAAATCGCTATACGTACCAATAGAACCAGCTAACGGTGTGGGACCTGCATAGGTACGATCGACCGTGATGTATTGATCACGATTGCTGTCACCGGGTGATAATTCAGGCCGCGTTAACCGGCAGGTTTTATCGTCTTCCCAGCCATAGCCATCGTTATCCAGATCAACATCAGGGTAACCACTACTGCATTCACGTGTAACGTTTGAAAAATCGTAGCGTGATAAATCAAACGCTGTGACTTCCAATGGCACCAAACTGCTGACCACAGCCGTGTCACCGTCCAATGCTATTGAGCGCCCAAAGCCGCCTTTATACTCATCAAGGTTAAGTTCACCTCGCGCTACCCATTGACCGCTATCCAGGCGCTCGTAGACCTTCACGGAATCTTTCCTGCCTTCGGCGGCATAATCCGCCGCCCCAAATAATGCAAAATGCCCATCGACAATAAAATTTAGTGACTTAAACCCTGAAAAGGACCATTCAAAAACCCAACCTTGATTTTCATCAAGCCGGTAAACAATACCGTCAGCGTAGTCGCTGGAAAACGGCTGACGCAATGCATATCTACAGTCCCGGCTAAAATTTGTATATCCATAACCGCTACCTGGCATTGTAGTCATATCCAATGGACTCTTTACCCACAGCCCGTTTTCACCTTTTAGATAAAGCGCTCCTTGAGCGGCGGCACGATCTTGCGTTATGCAGTTAAAGTCACCAGAGACAGTATCTTCTATGGCTTCAAACTCGGTCTCCCAGCGCTTGCCGGTATTCAGCTTACTAATACGAACCAGCCTCTGCCCATAGTTCCCCTCATCACTTGATTGAGTCAGCAGTTGCCTACCGGTTTTATCTACTAAAAAATCAAGCGTATAAGCACTTGCAATTGCAGGTTCTTCAATCCACTCGCCACCAGCACTTTGGGCAAACGATATAAGATGCCACAAGCTATCCCGTCGATCGTAAACCTGGACGAACACGCGACCGCCCGCCAACGCAATATTCTTGATACCGTTACCAACAATTTCACGAGAGGGCACGATCACCGCATCCTGCTGCCATGAGCCTGAGTCGCCTCGCTGAAAAATATAAATACTGTTATTCAGCTCTGATTCTACAATGGCTGTATCACCGTCAATGGCAACATCAACCCCTTGAATAAAACCAAAGCTTCCACTCGAAGGCAGAAGTTTCTGCGCAGCATTAACTTCTGCTGTAACGGATACAGCATTTTGAGCGAAGGTCGGGCTTGCCAAAAACAAAGCCAGCAGAAATAGTCTGATTCTCATTGTGCTCTCTCGTTCGGGAATACAAGATAAAACCATAGTGTCATGACACTTGAAGAATCGCAACAACTCTGCTTTTAAACTGAAAGGACTATCACGGACTAATATGGCGATCTCTACTACAATCCAATGCAGAGGCCAAATAGTATCCAACCCGCGCCCCCTTTGATGAAACAGCTAGTTAAACCGCCAACTAGCCAGCGTATCGTAGCGCGCACCTTTCGCCTCACGTACTGAACTCCATAGCTCCAGTGCAGCCGCTATAAACACAAAGTCAGGCGCTAACAGCGCACTACCCGGTGGTGCAATAAGTTTTCGCGCCAATGTCATATGGGGGTGGTAGCGCTTGCCGCCAGCTCGCGCACCAATACGATTCGCCGCTTGCTTACATTTTTTATGTAGCGCATTCAACTCATCAGGAACAAGCGTTGGTCCTAGCCACAGCACGTTGGAGTCAGGCCAATAACCTATATCGTTTAACTTAAGTTCAAATGAAGGGTGGGTAAAATTATCCAGTATTTCAGATAACTTTTGCAATGCGTTGTCATCAGTATCACCAAGGAATGCCACTGTGAGGTGATAGTTCTGTACTGGTATCCTTCGATCAAGCGCCGGCCAGCAGAGTTCACTCCAGCGATCTATTGCCAGCGCGGTTTCATGATCAGGTGCAATAGTTAAAAAGGTTCTCATATGAATATTGGATACTTAAGAGTATCGACAGTTTCAGTGCGAGGCTAACAATACCGGTAAAGCCCTTCCGTTTTTTTATTAATGGCTGATCAATTGCCTGCCAGGGGATCGCCGACGTCTCGGTGGATGCGCAAGCTTACCGCCTACAGCACGCACAGTTTTGTAATAACTAAAAGCTTTTAGATATTTCAGGCAGCTCAGCACCACAGTTCCAGCAACAGGCAAAGTTTCCTTCCACCCTTTCACCGCAACCGGCACAGTCCTGCGCCGGTGCACAAGATTGATTTCGATTTTCATACTCGGTGATCACGGCTTTAGCTTTGTCTTCAAATGCTTCATCGAGAACCCAAAGAGTGACCAGACCCGAAGGCGGCAACTCACCAGCACCACCAGAAAGAAACTGCCCTTTCATCACAGCCTCTATATCAGCAGCCAGCAGCTCATCTAGGGCGAGTTGAGCATCAATGTGATTCGCTGCATCATAGACTTTGATCATCAGCGCTATTCAGGCTGCGGCAGTTCGTACGGCAACTCCAGCAACTGTAAAGGCTGTTGAGCTTCTTTATCAAGAAACAAGGTTTCCGCCGTCGCATTAATTGCAACCACCGCCAGCAGTCTTGAGGTGCTCCCCGAAGCCCGCACTGCATCAACAATTTTACCGGCCGCACTGCCACCACCGGCTTTAAAAATGTCATCACCCGCGGATGGCACATTCTCACCTTCATACTGCATTCGAAACATCGAACGTTTTAATTTTCCAAGGTAGTGCATACGCGCGACGATTTCCTGCCCTGGGAAACAGCCTTTTTTAAAACTAACCCCATCAATGAGTTGAAGATTCATCATCTGCAGCACAAACTCTTCACTGGTGGCGGCCGTCACGCTGGGAACACCGGCGTCAATATTCTGCAGGCGCCAGGCTTCTTCACCTGCCATGCCACTGGTATCCAAAGCCTGCTTCCACACCGATGCCACCTGCTCCAGATCACCTATCAGCTCAAAGCGAGGTGTTTCTCCCCTGACCCGGGAGATCCAGCCGGACGACAATGCCACTGTGTCATCGGTATTTTGCGGCAATGTCATACCGTGATCAGCCAGCGCCTTCATCGCGCCATCGCCGCCAATGCCAATGACGATGAGATCATCACGCGGCTCAATGACCACTTTCGCCATCAGCACGTACATTCGCAGCCGTTTTAGTACTGGCTCGACCAACTCAGAGGGAATCTTGATCAAATAGCCGTCAGCTACTCGAACCACTCTAAAAAGGCTAATCACACGGCCTTTGGGAGTCGACCAGGTACTTAGCTGGCTGCCCGGTGACTCAAGCGCCGCAATGTCGTTTGAAAACTGACCTTGAAGAAACGCCTCTGCATCATCACCGCCGACATGCAAAACGGTGTCAGACGTCAATGTACACAATACATCCAGTGCATCGTTTGCAACCGGATACACCAGCTGACCGTCTTTCTGCTCAGCACCAAAAGCAATCAGTTTTTTCTGCCATTCTGGATTCATCTATTGAACACTCATCAGATACGTTAAATTCACACTAAAGCACTTAGGCTAGGCAGGCTCGAATCGGTTCACGATACCGTCAAAAAAACCCCACATTTGCCAACACCACCCAGGCAAGCCAGTGTAGGCCAGTTATCTCGACAATGGTACCAGACTACTCAAAAGCTACCCGCAAACGGCGCGGCTATTGCAGCTTACAGACGCAAGTATTCACAGGCTGGACGCGACGTTTGCACAACTCTTTGCTATCATCAATGATTTACCGTCACCGGTTTTCAGAATCCATTTTCACAGCAATGTGAATACCGAAAACACCAGGTAGCGGGCCGGCGTATGAACATTATGAACAAACCAACCGAACAATCGTCAGACAAGAAATCCGTCTCAACTACGACTGAACCCGCTCCAGCCTCCAAAGGTGCAGAACAGTTGTCAGAAAAACCGAAAGAACACGGTGGCCCGAAAGGATTGGAGCCGACCCGATATGGTGACTGGGAACGCAACGGACGCTGCACCGATTTCTAGCAAATAATCCAGTCTCACCCGACACACAGTTTCTAACATTACTACAAGCAGGAACCACCATGGCCTGGAAAGATTCGCGACCCATGTCGCCACATCTGCAAATCTACAAACTCCCGCTCACTGCAATGATGTCTGTCTTGCACCGTGGCACCGGCGTCGTCATTAGCATCGGTACCCTGATGCTGGTGTGGGTACTCGCTAAAGCAGCCTCAGGCGCTGCGGCCTTCGAAGGCACACAAAACCTGCTCGGTTCATGGTTCGGCTACCTTGTGCTTTTTGGCTTTACCTTTTCGCTCTACGCACACTTTTGCAATGGTATTCGTCATCTACTGTGGAACATGGGTTACGGCTTTGACGTAAGCAAAGCGAACCAGGGCGCGATGATGTCTTTAATCGCTGCCATCGTACTCACTGTTCTCACGTGGATCGTGGCCTTCGCTGCCTAGTCGCTACCTACAAACAAGAGACCTAAACAATGTCGAATAAACACGGTGGCACAGGCCACTACTGGGTACAAAGTTTAACTGCGGTTGCTCTGGTACCACTGACTATCTGGTTCTGCTTCTCAATAGCATCGTTACCGCAAATGTCACATGCCAATTTAAGCGCATGGATGAACTCCCCTTTTAACGCTGCAATGATGATACTGGTTATCACTGTTGGTCTTTATCACGCCAAGCTCGGCTTGCAGGTGATCGCGGAAGACTACATCTCCAACCGCAGCACACGCGTCATTACCATCGCCTCAGTCACCATGATCTGTGCGCTGTTTGCAGTAATAGGCGTCGTCTCAGTTCTTAAATTATCGTTCGGAGCATAACCTTGTCCTACAACGTTATAAAACATGAACACGATGTAGTCATCGTTGGTGCCGGTGGCGCTGGCCTTCGTGCAACACTCGGCATGGCCACAGCAGGCCTGTCCACCGCGTGTATCACCAAAGTCTTCCCTACCCGCAGCCATACAGTCGCCGCACAAGGTGGTATGAGTGCAGCACTTGGCAACATGGGCCCGGATGACTGGAAGTGGCACATGTATGACACCATCAAAGGGTCTGACTGGCTCGGCGATCAGGACGCCATAGAATACATGTGTCGTGAAGCCATCCCTGCAGTGATAGAACTGGAACACTACGGTGTGCCTTTCTCGCGCACAGATGACGGCAAAATCTACCAACGCCCTTTCGGCGGCATGACCACCAACTACGGTGAAGGCACTGCACAGCGAACCTGCGCCGCCGCGGATCGTACCGGCCATGCTATTTTGCACACGCTTTATCAGCAGTCGCTTAAGCACAAGGCAGAGTTTTTTATTGAATACTTCGCCACTGATCTCATCATGGACGGCGATGTATGCCGCGGTGTCATGGCATGGGACCTCGCCACCGGTGACCTGCACGAGTTCAGAGGCCACCAGGTGGTCATCGCCACCGGCGGTTGCGGCAAGACCTTCTTCTCGGCCACCTCTGCTCACACCTGCACAGGTGATGGCAACGCCATGGTCATGCGCGCAGGCCTGCCAGTACAAGATATGGAATTCGTACAATTCCACCCCACTGGTATCTACGGCGCTGGCGTACTGATCACTGAAGGCGTACGTGGCGAAGGCGGTTACTTAACCAACTCCGAAGGCGAACGCTTCATGGAGCGCTACGCACCGAACGCTAAAGATCTCGCCTCACGCGATGTCGTCAGCCGTTCCATGACGCAGGAAATAAACGAAGGTCGCGGTGTCGGCCCGGACAAAGACCATATCTTCCTGAACCTGATGCACCTGGGTCCGGAAGTCATCGATGAACGCCTGCCGGGCATTGCAGAAAGCGCCAAGGTATTTGCCGGTGTAGATGTCGGCAAAGCGCCCATCCCGGTGATCCCGACCGTGCACTACAACATGGGCGGCATCCCCACCAACTACCACGGTGAAGTGGTCACCATCAAAGGCGACAACCCGGATCACGTCGTCGAAGGCTTAATGGCCATTGGTGAAGCCGCTTGTGTTTCTGTCCACGGTGCCAACCGTTTAGGCTCAAACTCACTGCTCGATATCGTCGTCTTCGGCCGCGCCGCCGCCCTGCGGGCCAAAGAACTGGTGACACCGGGCACGCCACACAAAAAGCTCGATGACGACATCACCGCCAGGCTCATTGACCGCCTCGACAAAGTCCGCAACTCAAACGGCAGCACAGGCGCCGCACAAATTCGCGACCGTATGCAGCGTTGCATGCAGAACCGTGCAGCGGTCTTCCGCACCGGCGAAACCATGGCTGCAGGCGTTGAAGAATTAAACGCGATTGTCGCCGAATGGGACGATATCGGTGTCACAGACAAAGGTATGATCTGGAATACCGACCTGGTCGAGACGCTGGAGCTTGAAAATTTGCTGTGTCAGGCGCAAACAGTAATGGAAGGCGCAAATATGCGCAAAGAGTCACGCGGCGGACACGCGCGTGAAGACTTCCCGGATCGTGACGACGACAACTGGATGAAGCACACCCTGGCATGGGTTCAAGACGGCAAAGTGACATTCGATTTTCGCCCGGTCCACATGAACACACTGACTGACGAAGTCGAATCAGTACCACCAAAAAAGCGGGTGTACTAATGACTACAGCGTTATTGAAGCAAGAAATAAAGGAGAAATCGAACCATGGCTGATTTCAAACTACCTGCAAATTCGATCGTAAAGACAGGCAAAACCTTTGATGCTCCGGAAGGCGCTACAAGAGTTAAAACCTTCAAGATCTATCGCTACGATGCCTCAAACGGTAAGAACCCGTCTGTTGATACCTACACAATAGATCTTGATAAGTGCGGCCCGATGATTCTTGATGCCCTCATCAAGATCAAATCTGAAATTGATCCAACTCTATCTTTTAGACGCTCGTGCCGCGAAGGCATCTGCGGTTCATGTGCAATGAACATTGATGGCTCAAACACCCTCGCCTGCACCATGGCCATTGAAGATGTATCAGGTGATATCAAAGTGTATCCACTGCCACATCAGCCAGTGGTTAAAGACCTGGTTTCAGACCTTGATAACTTCTACAAACAGTACGAAGCCGTTCAACCCTGGATGCAAGCAGACTCAATACCTGCAGGTGGTCGTGAGCGTCTGCAAACTAAAGAAGATCGTGATCTGCTTGACGGCTCGTACGAATGCATCATGTGTGCATGCTGCTCAACCAGCTGCCCAAGCTACTGGTGGAACAGTGATGAGTACTTAGGCCCGGCAGCATTGCTGGCTGCCTACCGCTGGATAGTAGACAGCCGTGATGACAAAACTGATGAGCGCCTGGCAGCCCTTGATGACCCCTTCAAACTCTATCGCTGCCACACCATCATGAACTGCGCAACGGTTTGCCCAAAAGGCTTAAACCCTGCACAGGCCATTGCAGACACGAAAAAAATGTTGGTACAACGCAATCTCTAATAAAGGGCGCCTAAAGTGGTTGTGCCGACGCGGAACAAAAGAGTTAGACGCCGCCATGAGCACTTATCTGCTGCATCACTACGATGCAGCAGATGCTGCCGAACAACAACTGTTCGCAGAACTTCTGGACGAGCAAGATCCCATCATTATGGATATGCTCAATGACCCGGACTCCCCCACCCGATACCACACCCTCATTCGAAAGATCCGCCAAACCCTTATTGCTGGCGCTTAAACCATCGCAAGCAGTACGGTGGTTTCTTATTGCGGCACACGTGCTTGCGGTGGTAGCCGTTGTTATTAGCGCAATACCGCTAGCGGTTAAAGCGCTATTAGACTTATTGGTGGCAGCAAGCCTGATCTACCACCTAAAGCAAAACGCCAAAGCAACCCAACTGGTATGGCGTACCGGCAACCGCTGGTTTATTAATGACGAACAGCTGCCCGCAGAACTTGTTGCGATTAATTTCTTTTCACGTTGGTTAGTGATTATTTCTTTGCGGCAAGCGGCACCGAATGAAGAGACGCACCTGCTTGCTAAACTCTGGCGCAGTCAAAAATTTCTGATTCCGTTTGATGCACTGGATGCTGATACGTTTCGGTTACTGCGAGTGCGGTTGCGGATTGAGGGGTTTGAGGTGCTCAATCCTCAGGATGAGGTTATTAAGTAGGGGTTGAGGTCGTTGTGCTGTTGCTTTGCTTTGCTTTGCTTGAGCGGCTTGTTATAAGCGGCTTGCTTGAGCGGCTTTTCCCTGCGGGAGGCTGACGTGCGCGGCATGCCCTGCCGGCGGCCTTCATTTTTGAAAAGACCAAAAACAGAAGCAAAAAGTCTTCTTGCTGCTGTTTTGCCCTGCGGGTGCTGCGGCATTTTTTGAAATCATCCTCCGTCGGGTCGCGCGGTATGAACATCCATGTTCACCGCGCTCAAAGCGCCGTCCATGACGCTTTGACCCGACTCCAGATGATTTCAAAAAACAAATCAAAGCGCGGGTAAACGAGTTCGGCTCGTGCCTTTGGCACATTGCTCATCTGGTATGTAGTTGCACTCTATTACCTCCTTTCTATCTTTACCAACACCCCGAATCGTAACCGTAGGGGGATCAAGCAGCAGGAAACCCGACGCGTCAGCGAGTGGCAAGCCGCTCAAAGCAAGACTGACAATCCAACCAGGCTCCCAACCCTAAAAACAGGACACCACGTTAGCGAGTGTGGACAAATGGATGTGCCACATGAGCGACGCGGCGAAGGAACCTCAAATTGCCGCCAACACCCGAAGGGCAGATCTAGCAAGAAGACCTTTTGCTTCGATTTCGATCATTTCAAAAATGAAGGCCCCCGGCAGCGATGCCACCCACGTCAAACCGCTCAAAACAACACACAAACAACCCAGCGACACAGTCGCTCTTAACCCGCGCTTTGGATTTGTTTTTTGAAATTATCCGGAGTCGGGTCAAAGCGCCATGGAGGGCGCTTTGAGCGTTGTGCACATGGATGATGTGCATACCGCGCGACCCGACGGAGGATGATTTCAAAGAGTGGCGAAGCCACCCGAAGGGCAAAACAGCAGCAAGAAGACTTTTTGCTTCCGTTTTTGGTCTTTTCAAAAATGAAGGCCCGCGGCAGCGATGCAGCTCAAATATCACCGCACATACCTCGCACAGAGCAATACAAACAAACACCGTGATGTAGTATATATATCTCATTACGATATACACGTCGCAGGACGTAAACACGGAAAAAAACCAAAGTGCACAAGCCAATCCTCCTAGGAGTCAACGTAGACCACGTAGCCACCATCCGGCAAGCCCGTGGCTCCAGCTACCCAGACCCGGTACACGCCGCCCTGCAAGCAGAGCTAGCCGGCGCAGACGGAATAACAATGCACCTGCGTGAAGACCGCCGCCACATTCAAGACAGTGACGTAGAGCGCTATGCCGCCTGCGCACAAACCAAGCTCAATTTTGAAATGGCTGCCACCGATGAAATGATAGCCCTCGCGCTAAAAACCAAACCGGTAGATGTGTGCATTGTTCCAGAGAGCCGTGAAGAACTCACCACTGAAGGCGGCCTCAATGTAATCAACGCTGAAAACAACCTGACAATCACCTGCAAAGAATTTAATCAAAACAACATCCGTGTAAGCCTGTTTATTGATCCAGACAACGCACAGATAGACGCGACCGTTCGCACCGGTGCCACCGTCATTGAAATACATACTGGCAGCTATGCTGAAGCCAAAACACTTGAAGCACAGCAACACGAACTGGAAAAAATAACATCAGCTGCAGCGTACGCAGCCAAACAAGGCTTAATCGTCAACGCCGGTCACGGACTAACCCGTCACAACGTCGCCGCGATTGCTGCGATCCCACAGATACATGAACTCAACATCGGCCACTCGTTAATAGCTGACGCTCTGTTCGAAGGCCTGCCCACTGCTGTACGCACCATGAAAGCGATCATGCAGCAGGCGCGCGCTGCTGCCTCATGATTATCGGAACAGGCGTAGATCTGGTCGAAGTCGCTCGTGTAAAAGAAGTGTACGAGGCGCGCGGTGATCGCTTCGTAAGCCATGTGCTGCATGACCTGGAACTCCCCGCCTTTGAAGAATCGAAATTCAAAGCCAACATGCTGGCCAAAAGGTTCGCGGTAAAAGAAGCCGCCACCAAAGCCCTGGGCACAGGCCAGGCGCAAAACGTACTGCTACGGCACTTCTACGTGATACACAACGAACACGGCAAACCAGAACTTTACGCTGACGAAGAGGCAAAGCGCTTATGCGAAGAACTCGGAATAACTGCCATGCATGTCAGCATCTCAGATGAAAACGAATACGCCATAGCGCAAGTCATACTAGAGAAAAACTAAACCACACAGATTGATGTGGATCAACTACTTGCGGTGCAGTCAATATAAGCTTGCGCATCCACAAAAAACCTCAATCGACAATATTCAACAGAAAAAACAGGGGACAAGCAAGCTCATCCCTCTAAGGAACTTAGGTCGCCCTGATGAAAAAACCATCCGAGTACAGCCCCTACGAACAACTGGGCGGCGATGCCGCTGTAAGAAAACTGGTAGATCGTTTCTACGATTTAATGGATGAACGCAAAGACGCCATCAGCATAAGAGCAATGCACCCCAATGATCTTGCAGACTCACGTGACAAGCTATACGAATTCCTAAGCGGCTTCTTCGGTGGCCCACCGCTCTACCACCAAAACCGCGGCCACCCCAAACTAAGAATGCGCCACCTACCATTCAGCATAGATGAAGCAGCACGTGACGCATGGCTCGCATGTATGCATCAGGCACTTGAAGAACAGGTAGATGATCAGTTACTGCTAATGCAGCTTAAAACCAACTTCCATAAAACTGCACATCATTTAATCAACCAAAAGAGCGATGCCGATATGTCTGAGCCTACTTTTATACTGCACCCACAACTAGAGAGCGATTCAACTTTTATCACTGACCTTAGCCTTTGCAGCGTAAGGCTAATTAACGACAGCAACTATCCGTGGGTGGTGCTGGTTCCACGTCGTGAAGGGGCTATTGAAGTATATAAATTAGATCAGGCAGACCAACAACAACTAACACTGGAATCAGAAGCACTGTGCAAAGCCATGGAGGCCCTGTTCAAGCCAGACAAAATGAACGTTGCAGCCCTCGGCAACATGGTGCCACAACTGCACATCCATCATATCGCACGCTTTAAAACCGATTCCGCCTGGCCGGCCCCTATCTGGGGAGTCACACATTCAACACCGTACGACCAGGAAGCAATGCAACAACGCATAAAGTCTATCAAGGATAAGCTGTAGCAGCGCAACACCCACACAGATAAAACCAACCCCGAACACAGCACAACAGAGATGCCCCGATGAATAGTCATCCGGGTTCAAACCGCACGAGCAACTTGCCGGTGACACTGCAGCAAGATAGCCAGTAGATCGGCTTCTACGTCTTAATGAATATAAACGAATATTCTATAAAAATAAGACCAATACACCCCGCGTGATCTTGTAGAATCACGCACCGGGTTAATTGAATTTTTAGTGGCTTCTTTGGCAAATCAGGGCTGTACGATCAAGATCATGGTCCTCAAAAGTGCAGGTTTATAGAATGCATTCTTACAATTGTATTAACAACAGTTAATCGCCTACCTGTGCTTAAAGTGCTTGAGGCGTGTATTCCAACCAAGCATCACGATGCTTGTCATCAATCTTGAGCGGGTGATGAGACACCACCTGACAAACCTATCAGCTGATAATTCAATAGACTCAATAAACCAACCATTAACACAGCCAACACAGCGAACCAAACCCTTGTCAGAAGCAACATTTACCCTGCACCCCCAACTCGAAAAAGATTCAGTATGGATAACAGATCTTGATCTTTGCAATGTTCGACTAATAAACGACAACAACTATCCGTGGATAATTTTGGTACCACGCCGCGACAATGCGACCGAAATATATCGGCTCAGCCGCGAAGACCAAAATCAGTTGTCGATCGAGTCAGAAGCAGTTTGCAAAACCATGGTGTCCATTTTCACACCAGACAAAATGAATGTCGCGACCATCGGCAATATCGTCCCGCAACTTCACATCCACCACATAGCACGCTTCGACAACGATGTTGCCTGGCCAGACCCGGTGTGGGGCTACACACAAGCCATCGCCTACGAAGAGCAAACCCTGGAGCAAGAGGTCAAGGTAATAAAAGACCGCCTGATGAAACTCATCGCACCTCAAGCTGCGCCTACCTCGACTCCCACCGAAAAAACACCCTCGCCTGAACTAGAAGCAAACTAGTGG
>CALISD010000106.1 GCA_938041955.1 uncultured Granulosicoccaceae bacterium
GTCACATCTCGCATGATTAAGCTCGGCACGTGGCGGGCCACGTTTCTCACTCGATCATGCGACCTGTTTAGCGCTATTTCCGCTGAGTGACGAATCCTCATGAATAATGCAGGCTAGGCAATTGTTTTAGTACATTCGTAAATGCTTTGACTGAAGTGGGACTCAGATAACGCTTTCAGATTTGATTGAAGTGGAAATGTGACTGGCGCTACGCAATGGCGACTGCAGGAATGCATTGGCATTCCCGGTCGTCTGGTTTTGATGACCAGACTAACTATTGGTCATCAATTATGGCGTTAATCAAATGGAAGGATAATTGCGTACTTTAGACATAGCGATTAACAATGTTTTCAAGCAGCTCCTGTTTACCGGAATTTGGTGTCGGGTTGATGTTGTTCTTTTCAACCGCGTTGGCAATGGCTTCAAGACTCATAGACCCGTCAAGCATTTTCTGAGCATCTGCGTTGCTCCAGCCTTCATAACGCGCTGCAAGTGGGGCACAGAGTGCTTTTTCTTCAAACATGGCAGCGGCGGCCTTGAGGCCACGTGCACAGCAATCCATGCCGCCAATGTGCGCAATCAGCAGATCTTCTGGGTCTATCGATTGTCGACGTAGTTTTGCATCAAAGTTGGTGCCGCCGGTGGTGAACCCGCCGGCGCGTAAAATCATCAGGTAGGCGAGGGCCATTTCCGGCACATTGTTCGGGAACTGATCAGTATCCCAACCGGACTGATAGTCATTGCGGTTCATATCGACCGATCCAAATATCCCTAAGGCGTCGGCCGTTGCCAATTCATGCTCAAAAGAGTGACCAGCCAATATTGCATGGCCCTGTTCGATATTTACTTTAACTTCGTTTTCAAGGCCGTAGCGTTTTAAGAATCCGTAAACGGTGGCAACGTCGTAGTCATACTGGTGTTTGGTGGGTTCCTGAGGTTTGGGTTCAATCAGTATGGCGCCTTTAAAGCCGATTTTATGCTTGTACTCAACCACGAGATTCAGGAAACGTCCGAGTTGATCAAGTTCTTTTTTAAGGTCGGTGTTAAGCAGTGTCTCGTAGCCTTCTCGACCACCCCATAAAACGTAGTTTTCCCCGCCGAGTTGCTTGGTTGCATCCATGCAGGTCTTAACGGTAGCTGCGGAGAATGCAAATACATCAGGGTCCGGGTTGGTGGCAGCGCCGCTCATAAAGCGTCGGTGTGAGAAGAGGTTCGCCGTACCCCATAGAAGCTTAATGCCGGTGGCTTCCATTTTTTGCTGGAAGTAGTCTGTTATCTCTTGCAGGTTGGCGGTATTTTCGGCGAACGTGTTGCCTTCAGGTCTGACGTCTGCATCGTGAAAACAGAAGTAGGGCACACCGAGTGCGGTGAACATTTCAAATGCCACATCAGCTTTGAGCTTGGCGCTTTGCATGCTGTCGTCGAACCACGGGCGTTCGAAAGTCTGTCCGCCAAAGGGGTCGTTGCCGGGCCAGACAAAGTTGTGCCAGTAGCAGGCGGCAAAGCGCAGGTGATCTTCCATGCGCTTGCCAAGCACCATTTCATCAGCTTGGTAGTATCGAAAAGACAGCGGGTCACGACTTTCGACTCCGGCGTATTCAATTTTTTTTACGTCGCCAAAAAATCCAGTACTCATTTAAGTATTCCCGAATAGTGTTGTGTGCGTTGCCAGTTGCTTAGTGATCTTCGGTGGATGCGCCGGGTCCGGGCGTTGCCCCTGGTGGGCATTTACCGAGAATGATCATGCCAAGGACTTCGTCTTTGGTCACATCACCTGTTTTTGCAGAGCCCACCACAGCGCCGTTTTTCATAACGACAACACGATCTGCCAGATCAAACACGTCGTGGATGTCGTGGCTGATCAGAAATATACCAATACCGTCGGCTTTTAATTGGTGAATTAACTGCCCCACCTGCTCAGTTTCTGCGGGACCCAGGGCAGCCGTAGGTTCATCCATTATAAGAATGCGTGCGTTAAAGTGAATGGCACGTGCAATGGCCACTGATTGACGTTGACCGCCAGAGAGTTGTTTAACGGGATCTTTGAAGCGCGTGAAGTTCGGGTTTAACCGGTTCATCACTTTGCGTGTTTCGGCTTCCATGGCGGAGTCGTCAAGGGTACCCCAACGAGTGAGTATTTCACGCCCGAGATACAGGTTGGCAGCAGCGTCCACGTTGTCCGCCAATGCCAGTGTTTGATAAATGGTCTCTATGCCGAATTCTTTTGCGTGTCGCGGGTTGGTGATGGTGGCTTCTTTTCCGTCAATAAAAATAGTGCCGCTGTCGCGAGTGTAAGCGCCGGAGAGAATTTTAATTAAAGTAGATTTACCTGCGCCGTTGTGGCCCAGCAACCCAACGACTTCTCCGGGATAAAGCTCACACGACGCTTTGTCCACCGCGTGTACGCCGCCAAATGAAATAGAGATGTCTTTCATCTCTACCAGTGGGGCGGTCGGGGTATTTTGTGTAGTGTCCATTTCTATTCCTGCCCCGTTGTCAGACTGATTTTCTGCGATAAAGATTGTCGAGGAACACAGCGATTACCAGCACGCAGCCGACAACCATCTGTTGAATGGCCGCATCAAAGCCAATCAGTACCATGCCTGATTGCAGTGATTGCATCACCAATGCACCGAGAATTGCACCGTAGATTGTGCCGATGCCGCCGGCGAACGATGTGCCGCCAATCACGGCTGCCGCTATCACATAGAGCTCATCAAATTGTCCGAGTGCAAGCGTTGCCGACTTAAGACGAGCGCTGGCGATAACTGCGGCGATGCCGGTCAATGCACCCATCAGTGCGAAGATCAGCATCGTCATTTTTTTTGTATTAATACCCGCAAGTTCTGCAGCTTCCGGGTTGCCACCAATGGCGAAAACGTAGCGGCCGAAGCGTGTTCGGGTAGCGAGAAAGGTCATTGCGATGCCGACGGCTATTGCAATTAGAATAGGGATAGCAAATCCGTGAGATACCACTCCGACATCAGCAACCTCCATGTTATTGGCGGCGGCGTATCTTTTAATAATGCCTTTGGGCCAGGGGTAGGCGTTCATCACCATAACCGAGCCAATAACGATGCCAGTACCGATGCCGCCGATAAGAAGCTCTGCCCACATGGGGCGGGTAGGGAAGCCAAACTTTAGTCGTTGTTTTCTGCCGCTGATCAGTAACGCGATGATCGCGACACAAACCAGTGCGCCAAAGATCCATGAACCGGTGGCACCGATCGTTCCGTAGGGTCCACCGCCAATGAGCGAGAAAGTTTGATCAACCGGTGCGATAGTTTCTCCTCGTGCAAGAAGGTAAGACGCGCCTCGCCAGATTAACAAGCCGCCTAACGTCACAATAAATGCCGGTATGTTGAGGTAGGCGATCAACGCACCTTGAAATGCACCAATCAAGGCACCGCAGGTAATGCCGACCATTGCCGTGATCACCCAGATCATTGGATGGCCAAGTCCGAGGAACTCCGGCAGGATCCAGACCTGCACGACACCCATAATCATGGCGGTGAAGCCGAGCAGTGAGCCGACCGATAAGTCGATGTGTCTGGTAACAATAACCAGCACCATACCAGTGGCCATCACCGCGATAGATGAGGTCTGTACTGACAGGTTCCATAAGTTACGTGGGGTGAGAAACGCACCGTATCCGTTGACGAAGTGGCCGTAGAGATGAAAGCCAATCCAGATGAGTAGCAGTGCGCCAATCATACCGAGCAGTCGGGTGTCGACCTCTGTCGCCCGCAGGAAGCGAACTAATGCACTTTCCTTGAAATCTTGTTGTTGTTCGGACAACGTATAACTCCCCCGAGATTTGACAGCAGATTGTTCGAAGCACCGGTGCAGGTTTGCCTGGTGGTGTTAGTCGAATTTGAATTTGATGGTCCGGTGGTTATCCGGTGTGCCAGTAAAGTCTGGCAAAACACAATACAACGATATGTTTTTGTAAAAATAAAACCGGGGTTGCACGCAACCCCGGAGTCTAACTTTTAAAGCGTAACTTAGCAGCCAGCTACACCGTCCATTGCGCCTTCACAAGCTTTTTCTTTTGAGATCCAGCCAGCGTCAATCACAGCACTAACGTTGCTGGTAGTGATTGGCGTAGGCGGCAACAAGATAGAAGTTACTGTAACGCCACGCTTACCACCAGAGAATGGTGCAGTGTTTGGAACATCACTCATGCTCTTGCCATTAGCTAGCATAAGTGCTGCTTCAGCAGCGACTTTACCGAGTGCACGTGAGTCTTTCCAAACAGAGACAAGCTGTGTACCACGAGCAACACGATTGATTGCTGCAAGGTCACCGTCCTGACCGGTAACAGGAACGTTTCCTGCCATGCCCTGTGCTTCAAGTGCTGCAACAACACCACCGGCCATTCCATCATTTTCAGAGATAACAGCGTCAACTTTGTTGTCTTGTGAAGTCAGGCATTGCTCCATATTCTTCTGAGCGCCTTCTGGCTTCCAGCCGTCTGTGAAAAATTCGCAAACGTTGTTGATAGCACCAGCATCAATTTGCGGCTTCAGAACTTCCATGATGCCTTCGAAAAGGAATGTTGCATTTGGATCACCCTGGTCACCTTTAATGAACGCAAAGTTGCCTTCAGTCTGGCCACTGTCCAACATCGTTTGAGCCATCATGCGGCCAACGCCAACGTTGTCAAAAGTGATGTATAGGGAATCAGGGTGCTCGATTTGAACGTCATACGCGATCATTGGAATGCCTTCCGCAGATGCTTGCTCAACCGCTGGTAAAATGGCCTCTGAATCAAAAGGCACAATCATTAGAACATCAGCGCCCTGTGAAATGAGTGATTCGATGTCAGTAAGCTGCTTACCGGCAGAACCTTGTGCGTCAGCAGAGATGTACTTGTCACCGTTAGCTTCAACGATTCCTTTGATCACCGCTTCATCACGCTTCCAGCGCTCTTCCTGGAATACTTTCCAGGATACGCCGACAATTTTGTCTTTAGCCATCACAGGTGCCGCAAGCGTGGCAATGAATGCGCTTGCGGTGAGTGCCATTATCGTTTTTTTCATTCTCGATTCCTCGTAAATTTGTAGCATGTGCGAAAAAATAATTGCAGTTGGACATCAGTCCATACACTAGAAGGGGATAAATGTTCCCTCGGGACTGACTTTACCCCAGGCACACCCAAACAGTGGTTCTAAACCTATTAATTTTTAGGCTCGAAAAAAATAGTGATTCTTTCGTCAAGATGTGTCAAGTTATTTTTATGGCAACGATCACCACATCCGATGAGTTACGGCTCTACAACCGCAGTAGGATATTGTCCTGTTTGCGTCGTAATGGTACGCAATCACGTACTTTGCTTGGCGAAAGCACGGGATTAAGTGCGGCGACAGTGACGCAGATTACGGCTGATTTAATCGAAGATGGCGTGATTGAGCAGGTGACACCAGCGCCGGCTTCAGCATCGAGTGCCATTGTGAATACGCGTCGCGGGCGTCCACAGGTGATGTTGCAACTTAATCCTGAGGCCGCCATCACAGCAGTTTTGACGCTGTTGCTTAACGAAATTGAAACAACGCTGTACGATTACTCGGGTAATCGGATCTACAGGTTTAAAAAAAGTCTGGTTACGTCGAGTCTGTCGCTCAGTAAACTCAACAAGCATTTGTTTGCCGCCCTGGACGCGGCGCTCGAATCGGTGGATTCCTCGAATTCGCCACTAAAGCACATTGCCTGTGTATGCCAGGGTACAGTGACAAGAGATAACAGCGGTTTGTTGTGGTCACCTATCACCAAGCTGCGCGATGTGGAGTTGCGAAGTATTTTGCAAGGCCGTTACGGTGTATCGGTAACCGTCTCGAATGATTGCAATACCATTGCGCACGCACTCTTCAACAAGCGTCAAACCTGGTCCGCGGCAGATCAAAAGCAAATAGCCAGGCGCTTAACGGAGGCCTCGGAGAATAATTTCGCGGTGATATTGTCTTCATATGGTATTGGTCTCGGGTATTTTCACCAGGGTGATATTCTTACCGGTTCTCATTCGTCAGGCACTGAGTTCGGGCACATGTTGTTCAGGGCAGATGGAGCGTTGTGTCGTTGCGGCAGGAGAGGTTGTATCGAAGCTTATGCTTCTGACTATGCGATCTGGCGCAGAGCAAAAGGACAATCCACTGATGCCTGCCCGGTAGATTCAATCCCCAAAGATGAGTTTGCCCGCTTAATAGAAATTGCAAAGCAAAAGCCCGGGCCTGAGCGAGAAGCATTTGAAGTGGCGGGGGCTGCATTCGGGCAAGGTCTGGCTAATCTGTTTGCGATTTTTGATCCTTTTCCAGCATTGTTGGTTGGTATTTCCACGGATGCTTTTGAGCTAATGAAACCTGCGTTGATTCGGAACCTTCAGCACTATGGTATGGCGGACAACGGTGACTATGTATCCGTTTATGATCGTTGCAGTGAAAGAAAATTAATTCGTAGTGGCGCGTCGTTGCAGTCACTTTCCTACCTTGATGAAAAAATATTCGGGTTTGGTGAGAGCGCTACTGTTTTAAAGCCGGTGGCCTCATGAATACGTGTAGATTGGTTTACCGTCAGTTGGCGGGCGTATTGGTCATATGTGCATTATCAAGTGGTAGTGCACCCCGGGTACAAGCAGCGGAAGAACTGCCGTGGAGTGATGCGGCCATTCAGCAGCACATCGACTTGCGGCAATATCACGGTAAGCTAACAGCAGATCAGCTTGACTCGCTGGTGCAGGCAGGTAAGTCGCTGTTCAGCGCAAGTTTTACCGTGGCCGACGGAGTGGGGCGTCCGATGGCGACACAGGCAATTATTCCGACCAAAAGAAAGCGTCCGCCAAGAAGTGAATTTGCACGAACTGCAGGGCTTGATGCTAATGCTTGTGTCAGTTGCCATCATCAGCCCATAGCCGGTGGTGCAGGTGATTTTACAGCTAATGTATTTGTCTCGGAGGGGTTTCAGTTATCTGATTTTGACAGTACCGATCCTCAATTTTCAAATGAACGTAACACCAACCATTTGTTTGGTGCGGGCCTTGTTGAATTGCTTGCTCGTGAGATGACTATTGAATTGCAGCAGCAACGTCGAAGCGCACTGAGTGAGGCACATGAAACCGGTGAGACGATTAAAAAGAAACTGAATGCCAAGGGCGTAGCATTCGGTGAAATTATTGCCCATGCTGACGGCCGTATAGACACTCGCAAAATACGTGGTGTCGATGATGATCTTATCGTAAAGCCGTTCAGTCAGAAGGGGGTGATGACTTCTTTAAGGCAGTTTACTGTGAATGCGTTAAATCATCATCATGGAATGCAGGCCAATGAACGCTTTGGTGCACGTTGGACTGGCAGCAACGACCATGATGAAGATTCCAGCACCGGTGAAATTACATCAGGTGATGTGAGTGCTCTGGTCGCATATCAGGCGACTTTAAAACTACCATCACAAATGGAGATGAACAGTGACTGGGCGGCTGCATCCGAGCGAGGCAGTCGGTTATTTGATCAGCTTGAATGTAATAGCTGTCATATAAGATCGTTACCATTAAACTCTTTGTCGTTTACTGATCCGGGCCCTTTTGATGCGGCCGGTACTTTGCGGCAAGGGGAGTCCGGCGAGTCTTCAGTTTATGATCTGTCGCTGTACGAATGGGCGTCCACGCTAGAGCGCAGTGATCAGGGCCAGTGGATGGTTCCACTATTTGGTGATCTTAAACGCCACGTCATCGCAGACACACAAGTAGCGCAGTTGGGTAACGAGTTGTTGTCGCAGCGCTTCGTTGAACGCAATGAGTTTATGACCGCGGAGCTTTGGGGCGTCGGTTCAACTGCACCCTACGGGCACAGAGGTGATCTCACCACACTGGGTGAAGTGATTGGCGCTCACGGTGGCGATGCACGTGATTCGCGTGATCGATACGTTAAGCTCACAGAAGCTGAACGTACTGATATCAATGCGTTCCTTAAAAGTCTGATCATCGAGCCTTAAAGTGAAACAGCTGAAACTACTTATACTGCTGTTGCTAAGCCAATCAGTATTTTCCGCCACAGAAATGCATGGTGACGTGCCGCTGTATCAGGAGCAGGCAGAGGCTGCCGGAATGCAGCACCAGTACGATGGTCCCTGGGAGAACTTTGTCGGCGGTGGTGTTGCGACGTTTGACTGCAATGGTGACCGACTACCTGAAGTGTTTATCGCCGGCGGAGTCAACGACAGTGCGTTGTTCGTTAATCGCAGCACGCCTTCCGGCGAGTTGTTATTTACCCGTGATGAAGCACCGAACACCAAAATAAAACAAGTCATTGGTGCCTATCCGGTAAACCTTGATAATGATGAGTGGGTTGACCTGGTAGTGTTGCGGGTAGGGCGCAATCTCTTGTTAAAAGGGTTAGGTGATTGCCAGTTCACTCAGTCGAATGCGAGTTTTCAGTTTGATGGTGGTGCCGATTGGTCAACTGCGTTTGCCGCATCGTTTTTCAAAGGCGATAAATATCCCACTCTCGCTATCGGTAACTACGTTGACCGCAGTGCACCGGGTTCCCCATGGGGTACCTGTGCGGACAATCTGCTTTATCGGCCACAGCTTAATGAAAAGGATGAATTGAGTTATAGCGATGCCTTTCCTCTCAGCCCCGGTCATTGTGCGCTATCGATGTTGTTTACAGACTGGAATCGATCAGGTGTTGATTCACTGAGAATTACCAATGACCGGCAGTATCACCGCGGTGGTGAAGAGCAGTTATGGAAAGTCAGTGATGAGTACCCGCGACTGTATAGTCGT
Organism: uncultured Granulosicoccaceae bacterium; assembly: GCA_938041955.1. Lineage (GTDB taxonomy): Bacteria > Pseudomonadota > Gammaproteobacteria > Granulosicoccales > Granulosicoccaceae. The sequence goes on from CALISD010000106.1 coordinate 8,777, forward strand.
TCTGACGGGTGGCAGCGGTTGGTTATCTGGGGAATGGGTATTGCCGAAGGTGATCTTAATGCAGATGGTTTTCCTGAGTATGCGTTAACGTCAATGGGGGATACGAAAATACAAACCGTTGATGTACAACAAGCAGTAGAGGAAAATCGCCCAGTCTATGAAGATATCGCCTTCGCCCGTGGTGCGACTGCACACCGCCCTTACACAGGGGAAGATCTCAAGCCTTCCACCGGGTGGCATGCTGAGTTTGCTGACGTCAATAATGACACCTTACTTGATCTGTTTATCACCAAGGGCAATGTCGAAAGAATGAAAGACTTCGCCGCCTATGACCCTGATAATCTTTTACTCGGCAATCACGACGGCCAGTTTTCGGAGCAGGGTGATACGGCAGGTATTGCACTTGATCGACGGGGCCGTGGCGCCACCGTTGCAGATTTTAATGTCGACGGCTTGCTTGATCTGCTGGTGGTGAATCGTGCTGGGCCAGTCAGTCTATTTCGTCATACCGGTTTCAAAAGTGAGTTTGGTCCACGGGTCGGTGGCAACTGGCTCTCGATTGAATTAAATCAAAAAAACGGTAACAGGCATGCGGTAGGAGCGCGGTTGTCAATTAAAACCGGCAACGTCGTACAAACTCGCAGGGTGAGCATTGGTGGTGGGCATGCATCGGGCAAAGTGGGTTTTATTCATGCAGGTTTGGGCGTGGCGGAACGCGCGACCGTTCGTGTGCAATGGCCGGATGGTGAGTGGAGTGCCGCATACCGGGTGTTTGCCAATCAGTTTGTCGTGATCACCCGTGGCGATGAACACGTAAGTTACTGGTATCCTCCAGAGTAAATCGTCGAAGCATTGATCGACTCAGAGACTCAACAGACTTTCAATCAGGACAACACGCTATGTATCTCGGTATCGACCTTGGCACCTCCAGTGTTAAAACCGTATTGATGGATGACAACCAGAATATTGTTTCCAGCGCCAGTGCTGCAATGGATGTTCACCGACCACAAGAAGGTTGGTCAGAGCAACATCCCTCTGATTGGATAGCGGGTGTTGAAAGTACGTTTACGCAATTAAAAGAATCACACGCTTCTGAGCTTGCTGCGGTGCGTGGTATTGGATTGTCCGGGCATATGCATGGTGCGACACTGCTGGATCAATCAGATAAGGTGTTGCGGCCCTGCATTCTATGGAATGACACTCGCAGCGCTGATGAAGCAGCAACACTTGATACTGAACAGTCGAGGGCTGTGTGTGGGAATATATTGTTTCCAGGCTTTACCGCGCCGAAACTTGCGTGGGTAGCAAAGCATGAGCCTGAATTGTTCAGTAAGACACGTAAAGTGTTATTGCCTAAAGACTACCTGCGCTTATGGCTTACCGGTGAGCACGTATCAGAGATGTCCGATGCGGCAGGCACTGGCTGGCTTGATGTAGGTAAGCGGGACTGGTCAGAAGAGTTACTGGATGCTTGCGGTATGGATCTGTCACACATGCCCGGGCTGGTTGAAGGTTCAGAAGTGTCAGGTACCGTAAGAAGTGAGCTCGCCAACCGCTTTGGACTATCAAATACCGTCGTGGTTGCCGGTGGTGCAGGTGACAACGCCGCGTCCGCCTGTGGAATGGGTGTGGTCGCACCCGGCAGTGCATTTGTATCACTGGGTACGTCAGGGGTACTGTTTGCATCGAACGAAAGTTATCGCCCCAACGCAGAAAGTGCCGTGCATACCTTTTGTCATGCGATCCCGAATACGTGGCATCAAATGGGTGTGATGCTCGCGGCAACAGATTCGCTTAACTGGTTGGCATCAGTCACTGGTCAATCTGCAGCAAGTTTAACGGCCCCACTGGAAGGTACGCCAGTTGAGCCGACAGACGTTTTGTTTCTGCCGTACTTAGGGGGTGAGCGCACGCCGCATAACGACGCAGATGCAAGAGGAGTATTCATGGGCCTTTCGCATAGTACCACCACAGAGACAATGACCCGTGCAGTGCTGCAAGGCGTGTGCTTTGCATTTCGTGATAGTCAAGACGCACTGGCTTCATCAGGTACAACATTGAGCTCTGCATTTGCCATAGGCGGAGGATCAAAATCTGATCATTGGATTCAGATGATGGCTTCGATACTAAAGATACCGTTGCATAAAACGGTAGATGGTGATTTCGGAGCGAGTCTTGGTGCGGCCAGGCTGGGGCTCATCGCAGCTGAGAAAAGCGATGCGATATCGGTATGCACCACGCCGCCTGTAGAGAAAACCATCGAACCGAACAGCGCAATAGACGATCAACTGGAGCATCAGTACGAAAGATATCAACAGAGTTATAAGGCGTTAAAGCCATTGTTTGAGTAGAGAGTGTTTTGGTTTGGGATGGGGGAATTGGCTTTGGGAGTGACCGGAATTGTGAGCAAATATAAAAGCTGTCGAAAATCGATAGTGTATTTGGAAGGCGTACGAGACTTGATCCACTCGCTCAGGCGTCGGGTTTCCCGATATCGTTTGTAGTCGGGTCTGAGGGTTATTTATGATGGCTGCACAATACAGCTGGCGCGCAGCATGAAGATGCAACACTCAATAAACGATAAACTAGAGCAATACCCTAACGCGCAGGTCTACACCAACGTGCAAAACCAGAAACAAAATCATACCGAACTAGACGGGTCAGACTTAACTATAGAGTCACTCCAATCAATCGCGCAGGGGACACAAGTAGACATAGATCAAAAAGCACTGGATCGAATGTCTGAAACCAATGCGCTGATACTGGATGCGGCTAAGTCAGGCAAAGCGGTATACGGAGTCACCACAGCTCTCGGTCCGCAAGTCACTATCACGCTCACAGATGAAGCAATCAATGAGTTTGCGATAAAAACTGTCAGAGGTCGCGCCCATGCGTTGGGTAAACCTTTGGATCGACGCGTTGTTCGTGCCGCGATGGCGGTGCGTTTGAACTCACTATTAACTGGAGCGTCCGGTGCCAGTCCTGCAATAGCAGTTCACCTCCAGCAATGCCTGAACGCCAATCTGATTCCGCATATCGGTGAGACTGCCTCAGTGGGGGCTGCGGACCTACTTTGGGGCGGCAGTATGGGGTTGGCCCTTATAGGTGAAGGTAAGTTTCTTAATGATGAAAAAGGTGCAGCTACCGCACTGAGTGATGCCGGAATACCGAAGCTGGCGCTTGGCCCGCGAGATGGTTTAGCACTGGTAAGCCACTCGAGTTTCACCAGTGGTTTGGCGAGTGTAGGTCTGTTTGCAGCGAAAACCCTGTGGCGCAACGCACAACTCGCCGCAGCAATGACGCTGGAAGGATTTCGCGGCAACTTATCACCATTTGATGCGGACGTGCTAAAAACGCGAGAGCAACCGGGTCAGTTAGATTCAGCGGATGATATTAGAGCGTTGCTGGAGGGGTCGGCGTTACATGATCTTTCGAATGCGCGTCGACTGCAGGACCCGCTTAGTATTCGTAATACAGTTCAGGTCCATGGGTCTGTGTATGCAACGCTTGAGTTGTTGGCGGAAACTATTGAACAGGAAATCAATGGTGCAAGTGATAACCCGATTGTACTGCCTGACAGGGGAGCGATTTTATCTGCAGGAGGTTATTTACACCCACACCTCGCTACGCTATTGGTGGCTGCTAACCACTCACTTGTGCAGTTGGCTGCGCAATCAGTGTCACGAAGTGCGCGTATGATGAGTAGTCGGTTTACTGACCTGCCAATTGGCTTACATGCAGGTACTACCGGTTCTGTCGGACTGGGTGCAGTAACTAAAGTCACAGAAGCATTGTTTGCAGAGATAGCTCAATTAGCAGCACCACCGATGGTCTATCCGCCCAGTCAGGCTGATAATGTAGAGGACTGCATAACAAATGCTGCTGTCTCTGCAAAAGCATTGATCGCAATTGTTGAAAAGTTAAATTTGATTGTGGCTTTTGAAATGATCGCAGCGGTGCACGCGATCTACTTACGCATGACTGAACTAGAAGTGGGTGCAGCATTGCGACCTGTGATTGAGCGGATACGGCTATTGTCGCCAGCGCTGGAGCATGATCGCTCGATCACAGTGGAGTTGGAATCGTTAGCGCTAGATCTGATGCAAGATGAATTTTCGTTTGTTAGATCGTGAACGGCGTAATTATGCGTATCGCAGCGTTTTAACCAACCCCATTGATCTCGCTTTCTCGAGCATAAATACACCCAGCGCAATGTCGCTGGTTGCAAGGCCTCGATGCCAGAATAGAATGGTTTCGTCTGCGCTCTCGCGTCCGGGTTTGGTGTTTGCAACGATTTCACCAATCTCTGCATAGAATGAGTCTTCGGTGATTTTACCGGCGTTGATGTGTGGTCGTAGCGCACCGTAAGGTCCAGCCTTCATTTGGCCGATATCATCCATCACAAATTTGTCGAACTGATCTGTGAAATCCAATGGCAGGGTGCTCATGGTGCCGTACGGTACTACCAGGCTGCCCTTACGTACCCAGTTTGATTGGTAGAGCGGGGTCGGTTCGGGTAAGCGTGATGCTTCCACAGCGATATCAACATCTTCAAGGCACTCTTGCCAGTTGTCTGTTGCAATAACAGGTTTGCCTAAATCGTTGCTTAGTTTTTCCGCGAATGCTTCACGACTCTCCGGCCTTCTTGAATGGACAAGAATTTCATCAAAATCAAACAAACTGTCGAGTAGACGAACATTCCAATAGGCCGTGCCGCGTGCACCGATATGCCCGAGTCTTTTGGGATTCGCCGGTCCGAGGTGTTTTGCGCCGATAGCAGTGAGTGCACCCGTGCGCATGTCAGTGATGCCGGCAGCGTCTATCACCGCACGTGGTGTGCCGGTTCTCGGGCAGAATAGATTCAGCAAGGCCATCTCAGAGGGCAGGCCTTGTTTGTAGTTGTCCACAAAGTCGCCAACGATTTTTACACCGGCAACATCAAGTGGCGCGACGTAGCCGCGCAATACATTGAAGTGCCCTTCTGTTCCTGCATCCGGTTTTAAATGAGTGCGGGGCTCGATGACTGTTTGACCTGAGCCGGCAGCGTGCAAACCACTTTCGACAGCGGCGATGATTTCACTGTCTGTCAATTCAAGCGCCTTAACTTCCGGCCCTCCCAGATACTCTATTTCTATTCTCATCTGTAGCCTGGCTCACCTGTTAAGCGTGTAAAGCATATATTTTGGTCCCCAAGGTTGAATAGTTTACCTGATATCAGGTGCATGTCATCGGGTCAGTGTGAGACTGGGTTAGTAATCCGGTTGAGCGAGTTCCAAGGGTCAACCTGATCACAGTTCGGCGTGAGCTTTTTACATTTTGAGCTTGGTTGCATGGAAATTGCCGGACTTGGGGTTGAAGAAGTTGTTTTAACGATGTGAAAGACAAATGACTAGAGGTTACATGGAAAACAAACTATTTAAGTCCATTATTTTGGCGGCTGCGTTGTTCAGCGCCAATGTAATGGCTGCACCGGATTGGTTGCGTGACGCCACACTAGGCGGCACTTACGTTGACAGGTTCATGGATGATGAAGAGCTCAATGCGCTATTAGATTTGCGCGCTGCAGAAAATGTATCTGTGCTTGAGCTTGATAGTCGTCTTTCGGAATATCTGACCGATTCACAGTTCGATGTTGAGGTGAATCTATTAGACCGGGCCGCCAAAGGCGCGCATGATCGCGCCATGAAAGCGGTGATCTACTATCCTGCGCTTGAGGTGATCACCTTGAATGGTGTGACGGCTCAGAGTTCAATGTATCGGGATCACCCGGATTGGGTACAGAAAAGTATCACTGGCGCAGCAAATGTTTTTTATGGCAATCAGGAAGTTTGGGTAGACCCGACATCTGAAAGTGCATGGATGTCACCGAACAGTCCTTATAAAGAATATTTTCTCGAACGTGTGCGAAAGCTCGCGGCCACAGAGCTTGATGGTATCTGGCTCGATGTACCGATTTACCTTGAAACCGGTGCAGGGTGGGCAGGTGCCGGTAGCTATGCGGCAGCAGACTTCAAGCAATGGTCTATCGATCTTGGAATCGGTGGTGCAGGTGGTTACACCATACCCACGGTAGTCGATTTTAATGATCCCGCTTTCCGCGCATGGGTGAAGTGGCGTCACGTTAACCTTGCCAACTTCATTGAAGACGTACGAATTGCAGCGCTTGAGGTAGACCCTGAGTTTACGATCATTATCGAAAACTTCCCTATGGATTACATGGATGCCACGAAGGCGGGTCTTGATGCAACTGCGTTAAAAATGTCAGACAAGGTGGTTCAAGTCCTGGAGACCGATAGCGTATCAAATGAAACTGCGATGGCGTGGGCCACGACGGAAGATTTTGAAAGCAAAATCACGATGTTGAAATGGGGAAAAGCGATCAACTACGGCAACGCTTCTCTAAGTTTTTCCTATGGTAGCGGTATCCTTGATGCGGGTTTGACACTGGCATCTGTGATTGGAACCGGCACGGCACCGTTTGAATCGAAGACGCCGGATATGTTAAACACCGTTGATTCTGCCAATCGCTCAAAGTGGTTTGGTTTTGTTCGAAACAACAGTGATGAACTGCTGGCTACGCCGCGAAAAGCCAACGTAGGTATTTGGTATAGCAGCGCCACACGCGACTTTCACGATTTCCCTGTCGGTGGCGAGTACGGTATGTTCTCGAACGTTGTTAATCCCAATAATGATCCGGCTTGGTGGTCGACGGAACCGGACGATTCATTTGCCAAAAAACCACACCTTGGTGGCTATCGCGGGTTGTCTGCTGCAATGACGCGACTGCACATTCCCTATAAAGTTGTTACCGCTCCGGGCAGTGTAGCAAGTGAAATCGAAGGGCTTGATATCGTGATGTTGCCAAGTGTTGTGGCGATGTCTGATTTTCACGCCAATGCGTTGAAAGACTATGTCGATGCGGGTGGAGTGGTGCTTGCGACAGGTAAAGTGCCCGGTAGCATGGATGCTTTTGGTAAGCCGCGCGCTAACAATCCATTAGCCGACTTGTTTGGTTTTGGCGCAACACCAGCACGCCGTGTCAATCAGTATGGTCAAGGGCTGGCTATCTACCGACCAGACATTATTGGTAAAGACGTATTTGGTATGTCGGGTAATGTCGTGGACGCAGCCTATGCTATGGCGGAGCTTGAACAGCTGGCAAGAATACACACTGACGAGCCGTTTACAGTAGAGAATGCTGAAAATGTGTATATTGATCATGCTGTATCCAGTGATACGCGAAAGCACCTTTACCTGGTGAACTACAGCGGATTGCAACAACCGATAGTGGCTGCACCGAAAACCGTTTCAGTTTACTACAATGCCGGTGAGAGTTATCGACTGGATAGTGCATCATTAAACACCCCCGATGGAGATAGCGCATTAGCTGTGAGAAACGAAGGTCACGGTATCTATCGTTTTGACGTGCCGGTAGATCAGTTTTCGTTGGTGAACCTCGGATTAACTGCAATTGTTCCAACCTTACCACCAGTGTATGACGGCCCTGTGTTCGCTGATGCTGCACAACAGGAAGCAGCCGAGAGCGGCTTGCAGTTTATTTTAAACTCGATGAGAAATAGTGCATTACCACGGCCTTACAACTATGGCGTGCATACTAATCTTCTGGATAATTCCTCTGGAACAGAAGTGTATACCAATGGCCACCATGTAACAGGTGAACACATGGGGCTGCTGCTCCGAACCGCTGCCTGCATGAAGGACGAAACGGCATATGATCAAGCTTATGAGTATGTTAAAGATGCGATGTATTCACCTCTTTATCATGTCCCCAACTGGTCAATAGACAAGCTTGCGCAGCGACCATTCGTTGAGAACAGCGGTGCCGGCTTGTGGCTGAACGCCAATGCTCCGCTTGATGATCTGCGTATCATCAGAGGCTTGATGGACGGATATGAAAAGATGGGTCGTCGGGATGCAGAAGTACTTGCCAGGAGTATGCTCGAAGGGTTGTACTGGACAACAGTGACTGCCAATAACCAGAAAGCAGATCAATTCTTTGAAGAATACTCCGGCGGATTGCTCGGTTTTGCATGGGATTGGGCTGAAGTAGATGATGCCACCTTGACACCACCTGCTGTTGCAACCGGGGAGGGCGTTCTAACCTATGGTCTTATCCCAATTGACTATCAGGAGCTTGGTACCATGGGGCTTGCTGCACAACGTGATCATCGTTGGGGCAGTGTATTGTCATCGGCCACTCAGTTGTTACTGGACGCGGAGATAAACAGTAGCGGTTTATTCTACAACGGCTACGATGTTGAAAAAATATTCACTGGTGACTTCGAGTATCAGGGTGAGACTCAAGGTGAGTATCTGAAAACGATTCAGGTCCTTTGGCAGGCTATCCACCTTGCGCGTGTATCCAAGTTTGATAATACCTTTCTTTCGAATGCTCAGTTAACGGCGTCAAAAGCAGCGGCACAGCGTAGTCTCAATTTCTATAAAAACTACTATGCAGCAAATGCCCGCGTTCCTGAGTATATGACGATGACCGGCGGTGATGCACCTGATTGTAACAATGGGCAGCCGGCAAATTGTCTTGTCCGTGGGGTTGAAAATCTGCTATTTGGTGAGGCTCGCATATATGCACAAATGGCACGTCTGGCACTGTTGCTTGATGATCAGGAGTTTGCCAATCTGGTGATTAACGAAAAGATCATGACTGATCGTATCAGTGATACCTCTGATGCACGCTATGGTCTTATTGGAAAGTCGACCACCAGCACGGGCGATGCTGAAGCCTGGAATGTACTTGAATCCGTGTTCTCACTTTGCCTTAACGCAAGCAATGAAACAACACCACCGGTGAATACAAATAATCGCGTTCCGGTTGCGTCTGCGGATTCGTACAGTGTGATAGCAGGTCAGTCGCTGGAGGTGACGGCAGTATCCTTGTTGAGCAATGATACTGATGCAGATAACGATTCGCTGCAGTTGGTCTCGGTGGATAATACCGGCTCTCAAGGTGGTAGTCTTGTCGCGAGCAATGGCAACAGCTGGACTTACACACCGGCAGCAGGATTTTCCGGTACTGAAGCTTTCACTTACACCATCTCTGACGGGCGTGGAGGATCGGCTCAAGGTACTATTTCGATTCAGGTCGCTTCAACCCCCGGTGGTACAGGTGGTGTTGTGGTGGTTAACCCTACAGCTATAGATATTCAAACGGGCGCGCTTAACTATGGCACCTTGCCGTTCTTAACTGCCGATGACGTTGATACCTATGATATAGATTCTGCGCCTACGGGTCAGACTCACACTGTGATTTGGACTGCGTCTGAATCGGTTCAAAACCCGACTCAAATCCTGTCGGTTCAAATGGTTCTTGCTGGCCACTACTCTCAACCGGCTGTCACGCAAACCACTGCGCTGTATAATTTCAACACGCAAGCCTGGGTGGATCTCGATACCCGAATTGTTGGCGATGGAACTGATGAAATTGTGCAGCTGACTGGCGGTAGCGAGTATGTTTCTCCTCAAGGATTAATGCGAACTCAGGTTCGAGCGACACGAAGTGCCGGCAGTTTTACCTCATGGGCTAATTCTCTTAAGTGGTCTGTGACTTACTCTGACCCCACACCTCCAAACCCACCGGGTCCGGGTGGAGCCATCTCGAATATAGCGGCAGGAATTACGCTTGACGGCAATCTAAGTGAGTGGGCTAGTCTTCAGTCGTTTGGTGTTGATCCAGATGACATTGCCGGCACCAGCCGTCCACTGGATTGGAAAGAGGCATGGATTGCTAACGATGGCGACAACTTCTACCTTGCGTTCACTAACTATGGTGCGGTAACAGCCTCCTGGGGTCAGACCATATACTTTGATACTGACGTGAATAGTGCCACGGGCTGGCAGTCAGGTTTATCGATAGGTGCGGACTATGTGATACAAGGCGATGTTGTGTATCAGTACGCGGGAGATGCAGCCGGTACGGTGTGGCAGTGGAATTTGACAGCAGAGATGGTGGGTACACCTGCTGCTGATACATTCGAATATCGCTTCCCGCGAACAGCGCTGGGTGATCCGCAGGAATTCAGGGTAGCGTTTGTTGGCTCGAATGAACCGTATGGTGGTGTTGTGGAAGATTTATATCCAGACGGCATTTACAATACTGCCAGTGATATCCGTTCTTTCTCATACACGATTGCAGCGCCTGGCAATTCAGCACCGGTTGCTGTCAGTCAAAGTCTTCAGACATCAATGGATCAAAGCCTGGAGATAACCGTTGCAGGCAATGATTTTGACAATGATGTCCTGAGCTTCTCGGTAGTGGCACAACCCGCTAACGGATCATTGCAGGGCACACCACCGAACCTTAGTTATCTGCCAACAGCAGGTTATGTAGGAAGTGATCAATTCACTTTCAGCGTTAGTGACGGGCAGGTACAAAGCGGTGTAGCGACAGTTTCCATTAATGTGCTTCCGGCTGGTGGCGGTCAAGTCCCGTCTAATCAGGTATTAAGTATTGCGTTAGATGGCAACCTTGATGAGTGGCAGGCACTGACAGGCTTTGGTTCTGATCCTGATGATATCAGTGGGGCGATAAATCCGGTTGACTACCTCGGTGCCGCCATGGCGCATAGTGATACCTCTCTTTATGTGAGCTATCAAAACGATCAGCTCGCGGTATCAGGAATTGATAGCTGGGCGTTTAATATATACCTGGATACAGATGCGAATGCGGGTACCGGATACCGTAATGGCATGAATATCGGCACGGACTACCTGCAACAGGGGGAAAGCCTGTATCAGTACGCCGGTGATGGCACTAGCTGGAACTGGTTGTACCGAGGCGATGTGCAGCGTGCGGTCAACGGTAACGCGGCTGAAATATTAATCGACCGTGTTGCGCTGGGTGACCCTGCTTTAATCAATCTGGTCTTTGTTGGTGATAACCTATCTGTGGGCGGCAGCACTGAGGACGTCTATCCAGATGGTGCATATGACGGGAACAGTGCGGTAAGACATTTACGTTACTCTACAGATGGTCTTGCAGCTGCGGCGCAGAATACGCTCACAACAGGTGCCGCCCGTGCACAACCTGTCTCGGGTCGCATTCAGCTTTATCAGAATGCCACGCAGCCGACTATTGTGATTCCTGGTTCTGGTGGTGGAAGTTCTGGTGGTGGGGCGATTGAGCTTTACTGGCTGATCATTTGCGGGTTATTTTCGGGCTTGATTTTACGTAGAAGGTAAATGTCTGGCGAGGTGCGGCTAAGTGTGGCAATCACACTTAGCCTCATTCACGTTTTCTGCACACAGTGTTTGGTAGACTCATCAGTCTTTAAATAGCAGTTGCCTGTAAATGCTTGGCTCAAATAATAATCGTGTTCAGTCCAGGCTGCTGAGAGTTTTTGTACTTCAGCTTGTGTTGATTAGTATCGTCACCGTGATAGGCGTTCTGACGGCGAGCTTAATAGTAGAGCGCTTGCTGGTGAATAAAGCGCTTCGTGGCGAGGCGGAATTCTTTTGGGATCGGCGAGCCGAATCATCAGAATTCCAATTGCCGGAAACGATGAACCTGATTGCATTCTTATCCTCAGACCAAAACAGGCCTGTTCCGATATCCTATCGGCAACTCGGTCTTGGGCAGCACAGAGTAGATAATGAAGGGCAGCGCCAGGTGGTTCACGTGAGTGAGCGCAATGGTGAGCGCCTCTACCTTTTGTTTGCAGGGGGAACCGTTAGCAACCTGGCGTTCTATTTCGGGGTGCTGCCACTGATCCTGGTGTTGCTGACGATGTATAGTTTCGCATTTCTTACCTACTTGTTGTCAAAGCAGGCTGTGTCACCGATCACGCGACTGGCCAGTGTGATAGAGACGTTTGATTTTAATAAACGTGATGCAACAGAATTGAACCTCGCGAATCTGGAACGCTCCACTAACTCGGAGACCGGAATACTGGTTGAGGCGCTGGATCATTTTGTAGAAAGATCGCAGGCCTCAATCGAACGTGAGCGAAACTTCACCCGTTTCGCATCACATGAACTGCGCACACCGCTTGCAGTGATACAAGGGTCGGCGTCATCACTTGAGTTGTTGGACCTTGAGGGAGCGCCGGCGCGAGCGGTGCAGCGTATAAAAAGAACTTCGAGACAAATGGGTGATTTGCTCAACACGCTATTGTTGCTGGCACGTGAAGAGGGTGAAGCGGATACCGAAAATTGTAGTGCGCTGAATGTGAATGATCTGATCGATACGCTGGTAGCGCAGCTGAGTATCGTGCACGCGGACGAAGCCAATACGGTTGAAGTGGAGCATCGTGAACAGCTCAGCGTAAAAGCCCCGGAGTCAGTGTTGACCATTGTATTGGGTAATCTATTGGGGAATGCACTTAGCTACACCCGTAATGGTCGTATTGTAGTGACGGTCGACTACGGTCGAGTTCTTATTGAAGATACCGGTGTTGGTATGGACAAAGAGTCAGTTGAAAAAGCGTTTGAACCTTTCTTTCGTGCGAGTACCGATAATGATTCGCATCAACACCAGGGGTTGGGGTTGGCAATTGTTAAGCAAAGCTGCAGAAATTATGGCTGGGTGATTGAAATGGATAGTGTTTTGGGGGAGGGGACCTGGGTTTCTATTGAGTTTTGAGGTCGATTACTTTTCTCTTGTAGGTTGAAGTGAATGGATTGCCACCCGCTGGCGCATCGGGTTTTCTGAGGGGGCGCAGGGTTTGAGCGGTTTGAACTGATTGACGAACCGGACATCCCACGTTCACGCTGAGAGTTTATGTGGGACTTGACTCACTATCGTCGTGTGGTCTGTTAATAAGGTTGGTAGCAGATCATTGACTACACGTGCCCATATCAGCCGGTCGTGATTTTCAGTTTGTGTATGTCGAATTCTGTCCAATATCGCCGGTTTTCGAGAGTTGTGGGACACTCTCGCTTCGATTCACTGAGCAAAGAATAGCGCAGGGCGAGATTAATGCGTTTGCTTAAAGTATCGATATAACGGCGTGTCAGTGCCGATCACGATATTAGAGATTCTTTACCCACATTACTGTGGCAGACTGAGGGGTTGCAGGTGGCTGGTGTACACTTAAATCTGGCAAATCGGTAGGTGTGTACAACGGGCTGGATGAATTAAAGTCAATCGTCGTTGAACCCGAGAGTGAGCTTTGGCCGGTTGATGAGCCGTCGGTGCCCGCACTAATAGGTCCGTTAATTGAGACGTTTCCGCTTGTGAGAATAATGTCGCCTGCCAGAACGGCGCCGACTATCTCGGTGCTCGCGCCTAAAGTGATGATACCACCGACAAAGGTGCCAGGGGATTCAGGTGGGTAGCCACCTGCGGCTAAACCAACATTACCTATCTGTGATGGCACGTAAGTACCCGCTACGGTATCGCAGAAATTTATAGGGTAGTACTGAGAGAACTCTGCCTCGTAGCGAGTAGGTGCTCTGCTGTGATCACCGTCACCTTCGCAGATTTTGTTATAAGCGCCGTGATTTGGTGCCCACAATTTGTATGAACCAGCAGTAGTGATATTGCCACTGGCAAATATTGAAGTCATGCTATGGCCGCTGTCCAAGACCAGATTGCCATTGAAGAACATCATGCCGGGCGCTGTGTCTCCCGGATTGAGTGTAAATGTGTTTGTGCTGGTGTTGTAGGTTATGCATCCGTTTGATGTGGAAAAGCCTGTACAAATAGGGAATAGTGGTTCCGCAGGAGCAGTACATTGACCGCTGGGAGCCAATGTAGTGCACAGGTAATCTTTGTAGGCATTTCCTTCGTAACTTGAATAATCACCGAGGTAATAGACCGAGTCGTCTTCGATTCCGTTTATCCATTTTACCGTGACTTTGATTTTATTCTCTGTGTCATCATATTCGACAAAGTAGTTTGCGAAATCCTTTCTAGTCCACACGTCAATCACAGCGCTGTTGTGCACGAAGGGTTCTAATTCATCCATAACATCTACGTCGTTAAGCGGAAATGCGTTGCTCTCTGCAGTAACGATGGAGCTGGATGATGGACAATTAATCAGCTCTCCGTTTGCGGAAAGGCTAGTGGGGGATCCCTTTTTTCCAGGCCAGTTAGTGCTAACGCACTTGATGTCTGCTTCGCTGATAGCAGATGGCACGTCTCCCCAGGACTCCATGTAAATGTTACCTACTGCATTCAGGGAGTCATGATCGCCACTGCCGCTGGTATCGATCTCTCCTCCTGCTGTGGAAATGCCATGGTCACCTGACGTAATGTTTATGTTGGCTCTGCTGTTAATATTTTCAGAGCGGCCCGATGCATTGTAAAAAACATCGCCATTGGCGAACACATTCGTTGCATAACCACCACCGTCAATCGTGAAGGTGCCGAGCGTACTGACAGTGTCTGCTGAAGCAGAACCTTCCAGATGTACATCATCATTAGCATAAACAGTAGTTGCCTTTACACCACTGGCCATATTGACGCTGCCGGTAGTATAAATCGCGTGAAGAGGGCTGACGCTGACTCCTCCCAGTGTGACATCGCCATCTACTTTTAGTGTTACCGGATTTCCATCGTCTACCAGTGTAATGCCGCCGCTCAGATCAAGGTCGCCATCAAAACTAATTTGAAACGGATCCAGGTTGATGCTTGGAGGGGGATCAATCAGCGGTTGATAGTCGTATACCAGCTTCATTGCCGAGGATGTTTTGGATGCTGTATGTTTGTGTATTATGTCAGCGGTCACATGAACTGTACCTGTGGGGGCATTCTGCAACACGGATAAATTTTCAACATTGACGGTACGGGTGCTATTACCATCATCTAGACTGATGGTGTGTTTAGTCTGTAGTGCCAGTACTTCAGCCGTGGTTAAGTCTGCCAGGTGTTGGCGGAAGGCTTCTGCGCCCAGCCACATGCCGTTCTGCGCATGCGTAACGGCATTTGATGCGATAGTTATCTGCTGAGAACTCTTATAACTGTGTATCAAACCGATACTTGTAGTGGTGAGCGCCAGGCTAACCAAAACGATGAATATGATCGACGCCATCCCCTGTTGAGATTTAGCGCTTATTCCTGGATCATTCATAAGTCGAGATAAATTCATTAGACTCACTTATTTAGTTTGGTAAGCACACTGTAAAAGCGGAGTTGAAAGGGGGAGTGTAGGTGGAGTCCTCGGCGAGAAGGTTCAACTCGGGAAAACTGGGTGCTGTAACTGTCACACTTTGGCGTTGCTGTGTGGGGGTAGCTCCAAATGGTGAGCAGTTGCCGGCAACCGTGTTTAGATCGAATTGGAACAGCGAGTCGTTGGCAGCAACGTAGGCATTGAGCTCGTCATTCAGCGGCCACCTACCAAGAATGCCTACAGGTACCCAGACCATAGTTTGAAGGTTGCCAACGGTACTGCAAGGCACGCCGGTAGCTTGTACAAAAGCCAACTCTCTGTAGGTTTTATGATCTATAGTCACCTCGTTCTCGTGTATGCCCCGGCATACAGTATTGCCGTCGTGATATTTCCAACGCAGTTGATCGCTGTTATCCCCCACGCTGTTGATCCACACATTCGGTGTTGTACTATTTGCTATCCCGAACCCGGCATTCGTTAGCTCTTTTTCTATAACCAGTCGGGTGTGCATTAACTGTGATGTGTACTCTGCTCCCTGTGTGGCTTCGTTTGCTGACAAACGGTGATTGCTATACATATTCAACGCAGCGAGCATGGCGAGCATAGATAGATTGATACTGACGAGCAGGCTCATCAATGTCATGCCGCACTGTGAAGCTCTGACATTGCTATGCGATAGGTTGTACGTTTTAACGCTCAAGGGGTAACCCAGGTTCCACCGACTACCATTTGCCCACCGATACTAGCGTGAGTCACTGACAGAACAATTGGAGAGGGTATGTCTGTGATGTCTGTGCTAGTCCAACTGGGTTCACCATCCGCAAGGATATTTGCCGTGATAGTTTGGTCACAGCCCTGCACCTCAGTCGTCAGAGTGAGGTTTGGCAGAAAAATTTCCGGGGTAGTAGGTGGGTCAGTAGCGCAGATTATATTTCGACCGTTGTTTATTAGTTCCGAGCGTATTTGCACCAGAGCCATTTCTTGTAGTCGTATCTCGCCTTGTGAGGCACTTGCTCTGGAGCTCAGATATATCGCCCCCTTACTGACAAAGGCGAGAAGTAGAAGAGCTATAACTGCCTCAACCAATGAGCTACCGCGCTGCTGTTTAATGGACAAACATTTTTTCACTATTTGTGCCTGCGGTAAGTGTGACTGGAAAAATCCGGCTGTTGACACAACTGGTGCATGTGCCGTTTTGGGTTGTCAGTCCAGATCTATCAAAGCATGCACAGGTCACTGCGACATCGTTATCAGCACCGGTGTTTATGCTGACGTCATCTGAGATTCGAGTGTTCCAAACCACCTCCCCAGCTGCTGTCGCACAATCTGGTGGCGTAATTGTGGTGGTTGTACCGCTGGTGATAGTGGTGCGCTCATAGATCGTGATAGTTCGGGTATTGTTGGTGCTGTCGGCCAGGCAAACTGCCGTGACCGGTTCGAAATCAGTGGCGAGTGCCTGATTGCGAATTGCGACACCTTTGGCTTTGCCGAGGGCTTCTGTTAGATCGCCGCGTACTTTGGTAACCTTTGCCTCAGATACCCATGTCTGTCCAAGGGGAAAGGTGGTTGCGGCAAGTATCCCAATTATCGCAACAACTGTCATCAGCTCAACCAGGGAAAATCCACGTGTGGATTTCACAGCCAATTTCCGTCTGACGCGGCCGCGCAATCGGTAATCGCCTTGGTGCCGTCTTCTTCCAATGTAATAACGCAGTCTTTCACTCTGCTGGATTGCCCTGTGGCTTTGATCGTATAGGTTGAAGCGTCTGCCGGTGTCGATACTACGTTTGAAAAGACGAAATCAGCGTCTTTACTTGCAGGTGTCCAGCCACCAACTTCGGCTTGCAAAGTGGCGGTGGTAGTGTTGGCAGTGGTGGGATAGGACAATATACGTTGATAACGATTTTCCAGGCGCATTGATATGCTTATCAGGTCAGCCTGGGCTGTAGTGATTTTTGCCCTCGTGACATAACCTGAGTATGCAGGCACCGCTAATGCTGAGAGAATTCCGATAATTGCTATTACTATCAGAAGTTCAATTAGTGTGAAGCCTCTATAAATCTGTTTCATACGGCGTTAGCGGCAGGGAAAAGGTAGGTCTTTAGTTGGATGACTTGTTTCTAGGGTTGATAGACTTTTGGGTCAAAATCAGCGATCAAATAACTTTTGTCTAACACCTCAAATTGTGATTAGCAAAGCTCGAAAGAAGGAATAGAAGCAAATGGATCTCTCACCAGAGTAGCGGCATATTGTGAGACCGGCGATCAAATCACAGGAGGGGCGGTGATAACGGTCTTACACAATGGCGGTTAATCAGTTCACATCAACTTCCAAACAATGCAGGGTGGTCATGCACTTGGACCAATGACACAAGCTTCGACGGGAGATACTCTATAAGAGCGGAGGCGCGTTGTGTATCGCCCCCTCAATGATTGACAGCGAGCTTCCGGTCAAGCGCACGGTCGGAGTGTGTGGTTGTTAGTCAGTCGGAAATTGTCTTATGGCCTTATTTGGTAGGTATTACATCTTTGGCAGGTATTTCATCTGTGAAGGCTGCGTGATTTCGAAGTTACCAACTCACCTGGCGCCTACATATACGGTGCCACGAATGCATCCACCGCTATTTTGTTATTGAGGGGATGAGCGGGCTTGTCACTTGCTCACGCGTCGGGTTTCCAAACTACGCTTAAGGGGGCGCGCCACTTTTGTGTCTTTTGCCGTGTCTGGTGGACGCTAATCCATTCCTAGCGCCTGCTTGCGCTGATTGGCCCAAGTTCGCAAGATTTGATCAATGGCTAAACCTATAAACGCTACACACAGACCCAGTATCAGTCCGTTGCCTACACCCGCTTTGTCAGACAGTGATTTCAATATTAGTTGTCCAAGGTCATCGGTGCCGATCAATGCGCCGATAATGACCATCGACAGGGCGAACACAACTGTCTGGTTAATGCCCAGTGCAATGTGAGGAAATGACATTGGTAGTTCGATCGATAGCCAGCGCTGTAGTCGATTAACACCTGACATTGAGCCTGCGTCATGCAGAGCCTCCGGTACACTGCGTAGGCCCTCCACGGTATAGCGTGTGGCCGGGATGGTGGCGAACACTACAATCGCTATGAGCACAGACGTGTCAGTGACGCCGAACAGCATCATCACCGGGATGAGATAAATAAACGACGGGAACGTTTGCAATGTATCGCAGACGGTTAAAATGAAACGCGTGGTGGTTTTGTTTTGTGCGCAAAGTGTTCCGATTGTTATACCGAGGATACTTGAAATTACTACCGCCACTGACATCAGGTAGGTAGTGATTAATGCTCTGTCCCACCAATCGGTCAGGGCGATAAACAATAACAGGCCGCCAACAATTAGCGCTGAGCGGATGCCGCCAACAATAAACCCGGCACCCATGGCAAGAGTAAATGTCGCGATCACCGGCATGCCGAGAAATGCTTCTTTGATAGGTATTAGTACATCAACAATAAACCATTCATTGAATGCTTTGAGGGTGTAGAAGAACGTGTCCCACAGCCAGTCGACACCGGCTTGCCAGAAAGCCTCGGTGGTGATGCCTTTGTTGTGTGGAATCAGGTACAGGTAATTGAATTCTTTCTTAAAGATAAACGAACCAAGGAATGCCAGTGCTACTCCCACCACGAACACAAGCAAAAACATGAGCGAGTATTTGTGTTTTTGCTTAAAAGACTCGTCAGCAAAGTAGTCAGTCTGCTTGTTGGCCCATGCAAGCGACAATCGATCAAGTACGATGGCGATCAGCACGATACAGATTCCAATTTCTAAAGCCAAACCTATGCGTAAGCGGTTCAGTGCGATAAGTAAATCGTTTCCGAGGCCTTTGGCTCCAATCAGTGAAGCAATAACGACCATAGCAAGGCATTGCATAATGACTTGGTTAACGCCAATGAGTATGTCTCTGCGTGCCGTAGGAATCATCACGCGTCTTAGCAACTGCCAATTGGTGCAACCGCTCATTAAGCCGGCCTCCTGTACTTCAGGCGGTACTTTCTTTAAACCTAATAATGTCAATCGCACCATAGGTGGTGTGGCAAAGATAATGGTGGCAATAGCGCCGGCATGGTCGCCAATGCCAAAAAACACCATCACAGGAATGAGGTAGGAGAAGTGCGGAACGATCTGAGCGACGTTAAGTAACGGGTCCATGATCTTTTCAACCCGCTTGCTCTTGAATGCCCACAGTCCAAGTAATAACCCGAGCAGTATTGCAATCGGTGCAGCGATCAATACAAAAGATAAGGTTTGCATGGATGGTTCCCATTGCCCGAATACAGCAATGTAGACAAGCGCCAGGCCTGCAAATACCGCCAGGCCGATGCCGCTTAGTGCATAGCCAAGAATAGCTGCGCCACCGGCGACTACAGTCCAGGGCAGGCCGGGCCATTTAGCCCACTGATTCTCGGTGACCCAGTCCCAGCTGGTGAATGTGACAATTGTCTTTACGCCGCCGAGTAGAATTTCACGTACAAATTCAATCATGAAAAGTACTACGCCGGATATGCTGCGAGTAATTTCCCGCAGCAATGGCTTTTGTTCGAATTCTTCTATATCGGGGTCCCATACCTCGATAGGCCACCAGTCGTTCATCAAAAATTCGACGGCATTGTTGATTGTTAACGGAAGCCAGTTCAACAGTGGAGGCAGTCGCCAAAGCAGACTACTTTCTGAGCGTGGGATAAAAAAGTACATCAGCAGAAAAACAGCAATCAGTAGAAGGAACTGCAGGTACTTTCGTGCCTTTAGCGCTTCCATCATGACGTTGTGCCTGTGGTGTTATTTGAACGCCCGCCAAACAACAGGTTGACCACATCGGATGATCGCACCATGCCGACGATCTGCCCTGTGCTGTCAACAATGGATACTGGTTTGTCTGAATTTAAGACCACTTCTGCGACTGTTTCGATGATGGCATCTTTTGAAATTTTTAAGTCAGCGATGTCTTCAGCTGGATCATAGGCGTTCATGACGGTTTCAATTTTAAGTACTTTTTCGCGTGGTACTTCTTCGGTGAACTTTCGAACGTATTCTGTGGCGGGATTAAGCACAATGTTAGCCGGCGTATCTAACTGTTCGATAATGCCGTCTTTCATGATCGCTATACGATCAGCCAGTCGTAGTGCTTCATCAAAATCATGAGTAACGAAAAGAATCGTTTTACTCAGTACGCCTTGCAGGCGCAGAAACTCATCTTGCATTTCTTTGCGAATCAATGGATCAAGAGCCGAGAAGGGTTCATCCAGAAACCAGATGTCTGGCTCGATGGCCAGTGATCGTGCAATGCCGACTCGTTGTTGTTGCCCTCCAGAGAGTTGCCGGGGAAAGTAATTCTCGCGGCCGGACAGACTCACGAGGTCAATCATCTCTTTGGCGCGTTGAATGCTGTCCGGTGTGCTAACACCCTTCACTTGAAGAGGGAAGGCGATGTTTTCCAATACGGTTTTATGAGGCAATAACGCAAAGCTTTGGAAGACCATGCCCATTTTGCTACGTCGTAGTTGAATGAGCTTTTTGTTGTTCATCGTAAGGATGTCTTCACCTTCGATGAAGATCTTTCCAGCTGTGGCATCAGTGAGTCTTGATATGCAGCGCAACAGCGTGGATTTTCCAGAACCCGATAGCCCCATGATGATCAACAGTTCACCGGGGTAGACCTCAAACGAAGCGTTGTTAACGCCGACAATGCAATCTGCTTTCTGGAACTTGGCAGCATCGACCACTCCATTGGAGTCTTTCAGCATTCTCTTGGCGTTGTCACCGAATATTTTATACACCGATTCGCACCGGATGACGGGTTCGTTTTGGTATTTAGCTTCTGAAGCCATAGGTTTTTTTAATTCTGTTTCGTATTGATGGAGGGTATCACTTGCCGATTTACATCGCTTTCCGGCAACTGTCTTCATCGTGGTCAAAATACGCTGCTAAAAATTGGCAGGTGATTGTCACAGCTCAAAAAAAACCCCTCTGGTTCGGTGCGATCCAGAGGGGCTGCGTGGTTACGCTTAACGCTGTTTAAATTTAACGAGCATCAAGTTGTTCTTGGATTACTTAGTCCAGGGCATCCACACGGCTTCGTTGTCAGCAAGCCATTGCTTTGCAGCGTCTTTATGGTCTAGTTTGTCAACATCAACAAGCGCTGCCATCTGACCAATCTGTGTTGTAGAGAAGTCCAGCTTGGTGAATGCAGTGTATGCCGCAGGGTGAGTTTTAGGGAACTTGTAGTTAGCTGCTTTCTTCAACCAGCCTTTAGGTGAACCACAGCTTCCGTCACCCCCGTCTGCCTTACGGCAACCTTCCGTGTACTCAGGAAATTCAATAAAGGTGAAGCCGTCTGCATCAGTAAAGTTAGGCGTCCAGTTAAATACAATAGTTCCTCGACCTTCTTTCTTGGCGGAGGCCAGTTCAGTCCAAAGTGCATCAGCACCACCTGCGAACTTGACTGTCCATGTGTCAGCAAGACCAAGTGCTTCCAGGCGCTCAGGCATTAAGTCACCATGCCAGCTTTGTGGTCCTTCCAACCAACGGCCTTTGCCGCCGGAGTCAGCAGTTGCGAACACTTCGGGGCAATCTTTCAGGGCTTCCCAGTTTGGAAGGCCAGGGCAAAGGTTCTTTTCGATAACCCAGGTAGGAACGCCCATTTCTTCAAGAGTTGTCGCCGAGTGCGTGCCTGCGTCAATCACGCCGCCTTTGGCCATCGCATTATAAAAGGACTTGCCGAAAGTTGACTGCCATACCTCATGGGAAAGGGTCACGTCGCCATTTCGAATAGACTCATATACCGCTTGTGAGTCAGCTGGTACGTATTCAACGTTGTTGCCCATTTTTTCGAACATGCCACCGATGACATATGCCATCACTACCTGGCTGGACCAGTTATGTATTGGAATGACGATTGGAGAAGTACTGTCAGCAGCACGGGCGATACCTGTGGCAGATAGCAGCGACACACAACCTGCAACTACTAATGCGCGGAGTGTTGTGGGTGTTTGTAGCTTCATAATTTTTCCTCTAGTTTCAAAATTCCGCAGAACCAGTGTTCTATCGGGGTAGCACTCTCTCTAATTATTCTACAGTGCGGGTCCCTGAAAAGTGCAATTGGAACGTACCATTATTGTTCGTAATGGACAAATGTCGCCTTCAAAATAACCTGAAATATCAGTCGGTTTGTACCAATTTTGCACCTCTTCGATTGTTTGAGCGGCCACGTGGCGTTGCTAAGTGTTTGATTAAACCCCGACAACTTTTTCGCAGTGATTTGAATAATCGAATTGCGCTCCAGCTTTCGCTAATTGGCAGTTTGAAGGCGGCGCGTGCAGGCTGTTGCACCTAACTGTTCGAAAAGCGACAGCTTGGTCGCGGATCATCCTGGAGAAATTAGGTCTTGGCCTGCAAATGTTTGTGGTGTAGGGTGCGTTATAAGGTATGTGGTATCCCACAGATTTTCTAGCGAGGGTGATTTGCAGCAAAAATCTCAAACAAACAGTATCAGCTTGCGGCCGGTGACGGCGAGCTTCTCGCTGAAAGACCACACCTACGATGTGCTCAAATCGGCCATTATGGAAATGGATATTTATGGCGCCGACGCCAAACTTCGTCTTGATGAGCGGCAGTTGGCGGAGCAGTTGCAGATCTCACGTACCCCTATCCGCGAAGCGCTGGCACGTCTTGAACGCGAAGGCTTTGTCGATATCCGCCCCCGCAAGGGTGTCTACGTCCGGCCTAAAACCCTGCCGGAGGTGCTTGAAATTGTCGTTGTGTGGGCAGCGCTTGAAAGTATGGCAGCGCGGCTGGTTACCCAGGTAGCGAGTGACAAAGACATTGCTTCACTGCGTGAGCTCGGCATTAAGCATAGCGCTGATTCAAATCGTGCTGATATAGAAGAGTATTCTGCTGCGAATATAAAATTCCATCAACGCATCCTGGAGTTGTCTGCTTGTACCTTACTAAGCGAGACAGCCGATCGCCTGCTGCAGCATATGCATGCGGTAAGACGGCGTGCGATGCATGAAAAAGATCGAATCAGTCGTTCAGTGGTGGATCATATGGCCATTATTGAAGCGATAGAAAATCGCGAGGGCGAGCTTGCAGCAATGCTGGTGCGCGATCACACAATGAAATTACACGATCATATTAAAAACACGTGGCAAGAGTTAGAGAGCCGGAGCGCCAGTACGCTATAACGGTCTACATCAATTTGGAGGAGGAAACCAATGTCTGTAGAGTTGCAGAAAAGGCCTGAAAGTAAAGCAGAAACCGAAGAGCAGTTAACCGACGGATTTCATTTACTTATCGATGCATTAAAATTGAATGGTCTGAATACCATTTATGGAGTGCCCGGTATACCGATCACGGATTTTGGTCGGCTCGCGCAAGCGAGTGGCATGCGTGTACTTTCCTTCAGGCATGAACAACACGCAGGTAATGCGGCGGCTATAGCGGGTTACCTCACAAAAAAGCCCGGACTTTGTCTTACTGTTTCAGCCCCCGGGTTTTTAAATGGCCTTACGGCACTTGCCAATGCCACCACTAATTGCTTTCCAATGATTCTGCTGAGTGGTTCATCAGAGCGTGAAATTGTTGATTTGCAGCAGGGCGATTACGAAGAGATGGATCAGTTGGCTATAGCCAAACCACTGTGCAAAGCAGCTTTTCGTGTTTTGCATGCGGAAGATATTGGAATTGCAGTGGCGCGCGCGATACGAGCCGCAGTTTCAGGCCGGCCGGGTGGCGTCTATCTTGATTTGCCTGCAAAACTGTTTGGCCAGGTTATGAACGCCACTGCTGGAGCCGAGTCACTGGTTAAAGTGATTGATCCTGCACCAGAGCAATTGCCATCACAGGCATCAGTGAAGCGCGCGCTTGATGTGATCAAATCTGCCAAAAAGCCTTTAATCATTCTCGGTAAAGGTGCCGCCTATGCGCAGGCGGATGATGTAGTGAAATCTTTTGTGGAGAAGAGTGGTATACCTTTTCTTCCAATGAGTATGGCAAAAGGCCTGTTGCCCGATATGCATCCGCAGAATGCCGGTGCTGCGCGTTCGTTGGTACTAAAAGAATCGGATGTCGTCATCATGGTGGGGGCGAGGTTGAATTGGTTGTTGTCCCACGGTAAAGGTAAGAGCTGGGGTGAGCCGGGAAGTAAAAAGTTTGTACAAATTGATATTGAGCCGCGTGAGATGGACAGCAATGTAGAAATTGCCGCGCCTTTGGTGGGTGATATTGGTTCTTGTCTAAGTGAACTGTTGGCTGGGATGGGTGATCAATTTCCTGCTGCACCGGATGGTTGGAAATCAGCAATTACCACCAAGCGTGATGCCAATACCGCAAAAATGAATCAAAGACTCGGTAGTGATACCACGCCAATGGATTTTCACACGGCGCTTGGTGCGCTGCGAGAAATTATGCAACAGCGACCTGACGCTATGCTTGTCAATGAGGGGGCTAATACTCTGGATTTTGCCCGTAGCATCATCAATATGAGTAAGCCCAGAAAGCGTTTGGATGTGGGTACGTGGGGAATCATGGGAATCGGTATGGGGGCTGCGGTTGCCGCCGCCGTGGAAACCGGTCACCCCGTGCTTGCTGTAGAGGGAGACAGTGCATTTGGTTTTTCCGGTATGGAGGTTGAAACCATATGTCGTTACAATCTGCCAGTGTGCATAGTGGTGTTTAACAACAATGGTATTTATCGTGGCACTGATGAAAATGAGAATGGCGACGGAGATGTTGCGCCGACAGTGTTTGTAAAGAATAGTCGCTACGATAAAATGATGGAGGCGTTTGGTGGAGTAGGTGTTTATGCGACGAACAGGGACGAATTAACTCAGGCTGTTAATGAGGCAATGGACTCCGGCAAGCCAACACTAATAAACGCGGTTATCGATGAAAACGCAGGAACAGAAAGCGGGCGCATCGGTAATTTGAATCCACAAAGTGTAGTAAAAAAATAACTTGATAACCGTCATGCGATTAAGATCATGATTCACTCCCTGGTAGAGAAATGAAAGCATTAGAAGGCGTTAAAATACTCGATTTTACTCATGTGCAATCCGGGCCGACCTGCACTCAGTTGCTGGCGTGGTTTGGTGCAGATGTTATCAAGGTAGAGCGACCGGGTGTTGGTGATGCCACTCGCAAGCAACTCATAGATGTGCCAGGCGCAGACAGTCTGTATTTCACTATGCTGAATCATAACAAGCGTTCTATTGAGCTCAACTCTAAAAATGAAACCGGAAAAGAAGTATTAACCAGGCTCATTGAAGAGTGTGACGTGCTGGTAGAGAATTTTGCGCCCGGTGCGCTTGATCGCATGGGATTCACGTGGGAGCGAATTCAGGAAATCAATCCACGTTTGATCATGGCTTCAATCAAAGGGTTTGGGCCGGGTAAGTATCAAGAGTGTAAAGTCTATGAAAACGTTGCACAGTGTGCTGGTGGTTCTGCATCAACCACAGGTTTTCTTGATGGGCCACCGTTGGTGACGGGTGCGCAAATCGGTGATTCCGGTACCGGGCTGCATTTGTGTCTGGGTATCGTGACGGCGCTCTTCCAAAGAGAGAAGAGTGGCAAAGGTCAAAAGGTCAGCTGCGCCATGCAAGACAGTGTTTTGAATCTTGCGCGGGTAAAGTTGCGTGACCAGCAGCGGCTGGATACCGGCCCGTTAAAAGAGTATTCGCAATACGGTGAAGGCGTGCCGTTCGGTGATACCACGCCAAGAGCTGGTAATGATTCCGGTGGCGGTCAGCCGGGCCGAATACTTAAATGCAAAGGGTGGGAGCAAGATCCAAACGCATATACCTACTTTATTATTCAAGCTGCGGTGTGGCAAAAAATCTGCGATGTGATTGATAAGCCGGAATGGAAAACCCAGGAGGGCTATGCAAAGCCGCCAGAGCGGCTCGATAAGCTCAATGAAATATTTTCAACCATTGAAGAGTGGACGAAAACTAAAACCAAGTTTGAAGTGATGGATATCTGTAACCCGTTTGATATCCCTGTTGGACCTATTCTATCAATGAAAGAAATTTCCGAAGATGAAGGTTTGTTTGCTACAGGTACGATGGTTAAGGTTGACCATCCGGAGCGCGGCGAATACTTAAGTGTCGGCTGTCCAATCAAGTTATCAGACAGTGATGTAGAAGTGCTGCGTTCCCCGCTACTGGGGGAGCATACTAGTGAGATACTTGCTGATGTACTCGGGTATAGTGGTGATGAGCTCAAAAGAGTCGTTGACTCTGGAGCAGTAGGCGAAGTTAGCAGCTGAATTAAAAGTTAGAAACGGGGGAGGAAAATATGCGTTTAATTGTCATGGGGCAACAAGCTTTTGGCAAGGATGCTTTATCAAAAATACTCGATGCCGGTATTGATGAGGTTGTTGCTGTCTATTGCGAGCCAGATAAAAAATCTGTTGATCCAATAAAAGAGTTTGCGCTTGAAAAAGGCATTCCAGTGGAGCAACCTGCGCACTTTAAAGATGACCAAGCCCTCGCAACCCTCAAGGCATATGATGCAGACTTAATGGTCATGGCGTTTGTAAACGTCTTTGTTCCTGAGGCAGCGCGCGATACCCCCAGGCAGGGCTCAATCTGCTTCCACCCGTCGTTACTGCCATTGCATCGCGGCCCGTCAGCAGTTAACTGGCCGATTATCATGGGGCGTAATGAATCCGGATACTCCTGGTTTTATCCAACCGATGGTCTGGATGAGGGTGACGTGTTGCTGCAGTGGCAATGTCCGATCGATCCAGATGATACGGTCATCAACCTCTATTTTAAAAAGATATATCCGTCAGCGGTTGATTCTGTGCTTGAGGTTTGTGATTTATTTCGCTCGGGCAATCCACCGCATATTGCGCAAGACGAAGCGCTAGCGACTTATGAACGACGCTGCACGAAAAAGCATGCGCATATAGATTGGTTTAAATCGGTAGATCAAGTGTACAACCTGATTCGTGGAACCAATCCAGCCCCGGGTGCGTGGACTACTTACAATGACGTCGAAATAAGCATTTATGACAGCGTTCGAGTTTCTGGTGATGGAGTAGCTGGTAGGGTAATGGATGTATCGCCGGAAGGTGTGGTGATACAAAGCGTCGGTGGTCGAATATTAATTAAGCGTGTGAAGCCAAGTGGTGGTGAAAAGGTCGCAGCTAGCGAATGGGCTGCTTCTATTGACCTATCAGTTGGAGATACACTGGGTTAATGGTAAATATTAAGATAGTTGGGAGGAGGAATTCAAATTACGTGCGATGGCAGTGATATCTATTTCTGTCGTCTCATAGCGGTGACGGCGTGTGGGCATAGAAACCACACATGACATTGCACCTTATACTTTATCCACGGAAGATTAACGGAATTAACTGTTCGGTCGCGCAAAAGGATGCCGGCCAGGCAGTGACAGTGGGCCAATATGCACCGGTTGCTGTTTTGGTGAGTGGCCTGCAACATCCATCGGGAACATATGGATCATAGAAGCGACTGCGCACTAGTTAGTTTAGGTGCATGTAGTTTTTCAAAAAGCGTTGTTAACAGAGGAATAAAGCTATGTCTTTAAGAAAAAAAATCGCTGCTGCTACTGTTGGTTTGGTAGCACTGAGTAGCGCAGGTATCGCGAATGCCTGGGAACCTACCAAACCCATTGATTTTGTTATTATGGCGGGTGCCGGTGGTGGCGCAGACCAAATTGCACGGTTTATTCAGTCCGTTGCTGAAAAGGGAAAGATGACACCGCGACCATTGATTCCTAATAACAAGGGTGGTGGATCTGGCGCAGAAGCGTTAATTGCGCTGAATACCAGCAAAGATCCGGATCACACGATTCTGGTGACGCTGAATTCTTTTTTCACCACACCGCTGCGCCAGCCTAATCTCGGCATCGATATCGGCACATTTACTCCGGTCGCAATGATGGGGGTTGATCCATTTGTACTTTGGGTACACAAAGATCGTGGCATTAATACATTCGAAGATTGGCAATCAAAGGTAAAAGAGGCCGACGGCGAATGGGTAATGGGTGGTACTGGTAAAGGTCAGGAAGATTCACTGGTAACCACATGGCTTGAGCAAAACTACGGTATGAAGATCAAGTACATTCCATACAAAGGTGGTGGTGCTGTGGCCAAAGATCTTGCAGGTCAACAGATAATGTCATCTGTTAACAATCCGTCTGAAGCCAAAGGTTTCTATCAGAACGGTGATGTCGTGCCTCTGGTATCTTTTTCTGATGAGCGACTGCCTTTAGTTGCTGATGTACCGACAGTTAAGGAACTGGGCAAGGACTTCAGCTATTACAACCAGCGTGCCGTTGTTGGTGCACCGGGAATGTCTGACGAGGCGGCTGCCTACTACCAGAATCTTTTCAAAGAGATCTATGACAGTGAAGAGTGGCAGGGTTATATGGCTTCTGAAAGTCTGTCGCCCCTTTGGATGGATGCTGCTGAACAGAAAACCTATTGGCAGACTCAAGTAGATCGCCATAAAGAACTTCTGGCAAAAATGGCGAAATAATTTCGCTGATCAATAACCTATCTTAAACGGAGGTCCGCGTGCGGCTGGCAGAGATAATTACAACTTGCGTGTTGGCACTTTTTTCAATCTATTTGATGTGGAAAAGTACCGAACTTGAGATTGGTTATGTAAGTGATGAAGGGCCAGGCGGTGGTGCCTGGCCCTTTTGGTTATCGGCAATTATGCTAATTTGCACGGGATTTATTATAAAAAACAGCATAACAAGAAAATCGGTGCCTTCTCAGGCCAGCGAACCACTGCTGGATTCATACGGGAAGAAAATGCTGCTGACAGTAGGTGGTGGAATTCTCGGCTTTGTTGCACTCATCGATATCATATCGATGTACGGGGCAATGTTTGTTTTTCTATTTTATTATCTGAAAATTCTTGGCCAACACACCTGGAAGCTGTCACTGACGATTTCTATTGTTACACCCATTGTGTTTTTCTTTTTCTTTGAAGCGTTAATGCGAATAACGTTGCCGAAGGGGATGCCGTTTTTAGAGCCATTATTCAATTTCCTAAACACAATAATCTACTGAAATTCTTGCGAACTATAATAACATTGCACTAATAACTTAAGACTGGGCTCATAGATTATGATGGAGATTCTCGGACAGCTGACTGATGGTATCTGGCTTGCCTTACTACCAGTAAACCTAATGTTGATCATTATCGGTGTGACGCTGGGTTTATTTATTGGCGCCATGCCAGGGCTTGGGTCGGTTAATGGCGTGGCGATTTTATTGCCGATTACTTTTCTGGTGCCGCCTGCCTCCGCCATTATCTTTCTAGCCGCTATTTATTACGGCGCAATGTATGGGGGTGCGATTTCATCGATTACACTGGGGATACCCGGTGCCTCCACTGCAGTTGCCACCACCTTTGATGGCCGGCCACTTGCACTACAAGGTAAGGCCAGGCTTGCACTTGTGACTGCCGCACTTGCCTCTTTTATCGGTGGCACAGTTGCAAACTTATTGTTTACCGGATTTGCACCGCTGTTAGCCTCTGTTGCTTTAAGCTTTGGTCCGCCAGAGATCTTTGCACTAATGCTGCTGGCATTCGCAACCTTTGTTGGATTGGGCGGTGACGACATACCGAAAACTATTTTTTCGATTTGTATCGGACTGGTACTGGCCGCGGTGGGGTTTGACGAGATCTCCGGCGAGCCAAGACTAATTTTCGGTGACATATCGGGTTTTATGCACGGCATTAACTTTTTAGTACTTGCTATCGGGGTATACGGGATTGGCGAGATGCTCTGGACGATAGACAGCACCAGAGGGAAAATAACGTCAACTGAAACCAAAATGACTGTAAAGGGCACGATAGAAGACGCAAAGTATGGAATGAAACATAGCTGGAAAGGAACCACTATTGGTTCATTTCTGGGGTTCTTTGTAGGAATTCTGCCAGCAGCAGGTGCCACACCCGGATCACTGATGGCTTACGGAGTAGCCAAACTCACGTCCAAAAATCCTGAGAAATTTGGCAAAGGTCATCCGGAAGGTGTTGCGGCTCCAGAGGCTGCTAATAATTCTGCGTCTACCGGCTCTATGCTACCAATGTTAACGCTGGGTATTCCTGGCTCACCAACGACCGCAATCCTGTTGGGTGGTATGGTGATTTGGGGGCTGACGCCTGGCCCGAGGTTGTTTATTGATCAACCTGAATTTGTTTGGGGGCTTATCGGTTCGTTTTACGTGTCTAACTTTTTCGCATTGGTGGTTAATCTGTCCTTTATACCATTGTTTATAGCGATGCTAAGAATGCCTTTTACTATTCTTGCGTCGATGATATTTGTACTTTCGGTAGTGGGAGGTTATGCAGCCACAAGAGACATGCATGATGTCTGGTTGATGTTAGGGTTCGGATTTGCAGCCTATATTCTTCGCAAGCTTGATTTCCCTCTCGCACCGGCCGTATTAGCCATTGTGCTGGGTCCGATAGCAGAGCCAACGCTTCGACAATCGCTGCTATTGTCTTCCGGAGATCCTGCAATATTTTTTAATCGTCCCATTGCGGGGCCCATCACCGTGGTCGCCATTATTCTTATTCTGCTGCCATTGTTTAAGTTTTTCTGGTTCAAATACCGGGGTGTTAAAGAGGTCGCGTGAGCGATGTGGCATCGACAAGCTAATGTCTAAGCCCACTACCCCTTCTTACGATGCCTGGAACCCGGGGATCAGTTCGCAAATCCCCGCGGCGCTGCTGCCGCTTGTTACTCTTTATCGTGAGGAAAGCTCCACTGTTAGCTACGAAAGAGCAAAAGAACTGGCTGATTTCTGTGGATTAAATACTTCCGAATTAATATGCTTTCGAGCCGAACGGCTTGTTGTTCATGATCTGTTAGTTCGAGTCACGTCAGAGTTGTATGTGCCTGATGGTCCTAACTATGAG
>CALISD010000107.1 GCA_938041955.1 uncultured Granulosicoccaceae bacterium
ATATCTAAGTGATATTCCTATTTTGAAATTGAGTCCGTTGGTAGAGCAAGTTTGGCTGTATTTGACATATCTGGATTGTCAAAAGCGCTACCAGCTGGTGGACAGTAGTGATTGGTCTGACAGTCGTGTGCTCTTACGATCAGCAGGTCAAGTTCATCCAAACGAAATCAGAGAAAGGGTGGCAAGCTGCTGAAGTTGAGGTGCTGAAAAAACTTTTTGACACCGCCAGCCACAAATCTAAGATTGTTAACTCGTCCCTCGGCTCTGGTAAAGCGCCTTTACGTAAATTGTCGGGCAATCTCCATAGCGAATTTTTTGATTTAGGAGATTCGAACCGCACCAATCGATCAGCGCTTCACTTATTACTATGGCATCGCGTGTTGAGCGTGCAGCCGTGTTTTTCAAACGACCTAGCTTGCTAGTGGATCACTTGATAAATAAAGTAATCTAAATTCAATCTAGATATAATTAAGGGATGAGACAACCTCAATCCTTTAAGTTAGACAACGGTAGCGTTCGTAAGCTAAAAAACTGGCTTCGATCAACGACGCTTCCTCAAGGTCAGATTACTCGCGCAAAAATTATTCTTGGATTGCATGCTGGTAAAACACCCACACAAGTAGCTGACGAGCAGTTTGTATCTGCCAAAACAGTTCACAAGTGGCGTAATCGTTTTCTGTCAGATGGCATCGATGGTTTACTCGATGAGCAACGTAGCGGACGTCCCTCGGTCATCAAAGAAACAACCATAAAGAAAGTTCTTACTCTCACTACAGAGTACGTACCCGAAGAGGCCACTCAGTGGAGTGAAATGTTGATGGCAAAGCATGTGGGAATCACTCCTTATCAGGTTAGAAAGATCTGGAAGGCTGCGGATTTACAACCACACCGTCTACAGACATTCAAGATTAGCAATGATCCGAATTTCGCTGAAAAAGTGGTGGATATTGTTGGTTTATATCTGAATCCCCCGAGTAATGCAGTCGTGCTCTGTGTCGATGAAAAAACACAAATACAAGCACTTGATCGAACTCAGCCCGGATTGCCGCTTGCCTCCAATCGAATTGGTAGTCGTACACATGATTACAAAAGGCATGGGACCACCAGTTTGTATGCCGCCTTCAATATTCTCACAGGGCGTGTAATTGGAAAGGTAGCAAAACGTACGCGATCAAAAGAGTTCTTATCTTTTCTGAAACAGATCGATCGTCACCATCCGAAAGGAAAAGAGCTTCATATCATTCTGGATAATCACAGCGCTCACAAAACCAGGGAAGTGATGGATTGGGTTGAAAATCGTCCATATATACACTTTCACTTTACTCCCACGAGTTCATCATGGTTGAACGCTGTGGAGGGCTGGTTTGCCCAACTCGAACGCCGAGCTCTGTATCGAGGTGTTTTTACCAGTGTCACCGAACTAAAAGAAGCCCTGCTCGAATTTATCCGTGTACACAATCGCACCAGCGCAAAACCATTTACATGGAACAAGGATGCTAAAACGATTCTCGCATCGGTGGAGCGAGCTAAAAATGCGTTACCTAATTAATCAAGTGACCCACTAGCCATAAACGCAGTCGCTCCCCGGATGGATCGTCAAACGGTATTCCTTTTTCATGCGTTTTTCTGCCTGGCGCCTGGCCGGCGATTAACAGTTTTGCCGTAGAGTGGATCTGTAGAATCGGGCGTGGCCCGAGGGGCAGGTTGCTGCAGTTTGTGCACGCCCTTATAGATGAGAGTAGTTCTGAACACGATGGCGACATACAGTTCCGTCAGTTTTACCTGGATATGATCTTGCCGTTAATCTTGTGCAACATATCTTTTAGTTGATTGAACTCGGATTTGGGAGTTTCCACTGTCAGAATGATTGATTGTAGAAATTCCTTGTGGGTAATTGTGGTATTTGTCTGTTGCAACCAATGTTCAAAGCGATCAAGCCCGGCATAGGGCATTTCAATCTTTAACTCGTCTTTTATGTAAGTTCGATCAGTTTTTAAGCCGATCAGTGCTTCTGAGACCGATTGTGTGTAAGCCCTGACTAATCCTCCTGTGCCGAGCTTTATGCCGCCAAAGTAACGAGTGACTACGACGGCGGTGTTGCCAAGCCCGGAATGCTGGAGCACATTGAGCATGGGCCTTCCGGCTGTACCTCTGGGTTCGCCATCATCGCTTTGATCCTGCTGATAGATATCATCGGGTTGACCAGCGACAATGGCCCAGCAGTGATGGTTTGCATCTGGAAATTCTGCCCTGATACCGGCGATAAATTGCTTCGCCTGCGGCTTGTCCTGCACGTGTCCGACACTTGTGATGAACCGGCTGCGTTTGATTTCGAGGTCAAATTGTTGATTGCTGGCAGGGATTGGGTAACTTTCCATTGGAACTATTCGCTTTTTGCCGGATTTGTGGTGACGAATTGACTATTGAGTTGACCGTATCTCATTGAAATTATTGCTAAATGCAGACTGTGCTTGTGAAATTCCATCATGCTGGTAAATTAGTTAATATATTAATTAGTCATAGCTTAATTAAATTGCGCGATAGCAGCGCCAGTGCCAAGGGTAAAACAGAGCGCGTGCCGCTGATATGTGGATCCGTGTCAGATCAGGGCATCGGAAAAGTTAGTTCTAATTGAAACAAGACCATAGAGGAATAAAGATGGCGGCTAACAGAGAAGATATCGCTAAACAAGGTTCTGGTATTCGTACCGGACAGCAATACCTTGAGGGATTGCGTGATGATCGCGAGATCTGGACGCAAGGAAAGCGAGTTGCCGATGTCACCAGTGAACCCGGTATGGGGCGTGGGGCGCAAACGCTTGCTGCCTTCCTGGATAACCAACATGACGATAAATATCGGGATTCGGTCACCTATGTGGCAGATGATGGATGTCGTTGCGCAATGGCATTTAAAACGCCGAAGTCTGTAGAAGATATAAAAGCGCGCGGGAAAGCGTATTACGAATGGGCCAAGTGGTCTAACGGTATGTTCGGTCGAACACCGGACTATAAAAATGCCTCTTTGATGGCGTTTGCATCAGCACCGGATTTTTTATCTCAAGGTGTGAAGGGGCCTGGTGGTGCAGCGATGGCGCAGAACATGACCGATTTTTACCACTATGCACGCACCAATGACCGGGTGTTAACGCATACGTTGGTTAATCCTACTTTTAACCATGCGCAAGCAGCGTCTGGAAAATTCTCTGAAAAAGTTGCTCTTCAAGTTGTGAAGGAAACCGATGCAGGGATTATTGTAAATGGTGCGCGTCTGCTGGCGACTCTTGGTCCCCTGGCGGATGAGATTGAAGTTTTTCCTTCAACTGTGCTCCGGGCCACTGATGACAATATTCCGTTTGCCTTTGCGTTTGCGATTCCAATAGCCACCCCCGGGTTAAAACTCATCTGTCGTGATACCTACGATCATGGTAAGTCTCATTTTGATGCACCCTTGTCATCGCGTTACGAAGAGATGGATGCTGTCGTTGTGTTTGAGAACGTTTTGGTGCCCTGGGAGCGTGTATTTATGTATGGGCAGCCGGAGTTATGCAATCAGGCCTTCAATGCGACCAATGCTGTCGTGCACATGGCCCATCAAGTGGCTTGTAGTAAATTGGCCAAGTCTGAGTTTATGGTGGGTTTAATGTGTGCGATCGCCAAGGCGACAGGTCGTGATAAAGATCTGTATACCAAAGGTCTGATAGCTGAGGTGATGCAAATGACCGAAACAGTTCGTGCGTTATTATTTTCGGCCGAAGAGCAGGCGCATGTTGATCAGCATGGCAATTTTATCCCCTTGCGCTCCCCACTGGATACTTCTCGCAATATGTACCCGAAAATGTACCCGAGAATGGTTGAGATTCTGCAGCTTTTGGGGTCATCGTCTCTCATGGCAACGCCCACCGAAGCAGATTTTTCGAACGCACTAGCTAATGATGTGGAGCAGTACTTTCAACTCGCCAATCTGGAATC
Organism: uncultured Granulosicoccaceae bacterium; assembly: GCA_938041955.1. Taxonomy (GTDB): domain Bacteria; phylum Pseudomonadota; class Gammaproteobacteria; order Granulosicoccales; family Granulosicoccaceae. The sequence goes on from CALISD010000107.1 coordinate 3,969, forward strand.
GAAAGATCGAGTGGCGCTGTATCGACTGGCTCACGATGTTGCAGTGTCCGGGTTTGGCAACCGTCAGGCTTTGTATGAGCGATTTTTCTTTGGTCCACCGGCGTTAATGGCTTCTGCTTATTTTGATATCTATTCCAAGGATCCATTGATAGATCGCATTGAGTCGCTGCTCGCATCAAATTAACGAGTTGTTAGCGATAAAATGCCAGAGCCTGATCCGGTTTAGGTTTATGAGTGTCATGGGTGGTGCCGTTAAGATCGTGGTCGACAAGCTGAAAAGGGGGAATTATGCAGCAACCATTTAACGCCCGTGAGTTTCGTGATGCTCTGTCCGCCTTTGCGACGGGCGTCACTATTGTCACCGCCGTGGATGCCACGGACAAGCCGGTGGGAATGACCGCTTCAAGTTTTAACTCGGTTTCGATGGATCCGCCATTGATATTGTGGAGTGTGACTAAGAGTTCACACGGAGCGGATGCTTTTAAGCAAGCGGCAAATTTTTCTGTGCACATACTGGCCAGTGATCAAATGGAGCTATCAAACCAGTTTGCTAAAACAGGGTCTGATAAATTTTCCGGAACAGGCTTTACATTAAACACAGAGGGCGTGCCTGTGCTGCCACAATGTGTCTGCCGCTTCGACTGCAGTGCGTGGGCCTGTTATGAAGGTGGTGATCACTGGATCATAGTGGGATTAGTAGAAGCGCTGTACCGGGACAACCATGAACCGTTAATATTCAGCCGTGGTTCGTATGCTACGGCAAGTCCTTTACGTGTAAAAACCGATAACATCTCGGTTGAGAGTACTGGATTCAGCCATGTAGATAATCTGCTGCTATACAATTTGGCACGGGCTTATCGGCAGATGGCAGATCAGTTTCATTGTGTGGTTCAAGAAAGTGGAATGTCGGTGCCCGAGTGGCGAATTTTAGCATCCCTGCACGGTGGCGCTCCACGTACGCTGTCAGAGCTTGCCGTCAGAACTTTTATCGAACCTCACGTTTTGACGGACATGATTGATGAGATGGTGGAGCACGGCTTGTGTGTCTGTTCGGGCGCTGGCGAGGCTATCACCGTTAAAGGAACTGCTGCGGGCCAGGAGAAAGTAGAGCATTTGTTTCAGTTAGGATCTGATCAGGAGAATGCGGCGATGGGTGAAAATCCTTCTGATAACCTGCGGCAACTGATAACTTTACTGCAATCCGTAATATCGAATACGAATTAGTTATTACCGGTATAAAAAACGTCACGTTGAGCCACGGTAGTGCAAGTGTAAAGGTGGACTCAGGTTGAGAGTATAAGAAAGCTATAGGCATTTGAACGCTAATTGAGGCGTATGTCGCTTCACTTGGAGAGCATTTATATGTCTGCTGGCAGATCCTTTAATTTTACCCATGCCATAGTGCGTATTCCGTCGAGAAGCGTGGTGAAGGGTCTGACGTCTGTTGATAAAGGCATGCCAGATGCAGATCGATTATTAAATGAACATTTGGCATATACCAATGTACTGCGAGCGATCGGAGCGCGCGTGACTGTGCTGCCCCGACTGGAGCGCTTCCCGGATTCTGTGTTCGTAGAGGATGCGGCGTTGTGCCTTGGCGGGTCTGCGATCGTATTGCGCCCCGGAGCGTCTTCGCGATATGGTGAGGCTGGGATGATTCGGCCTGATCTCGAAAAACTGTTTGCAACGGTGATTGATCTGCCCGGACCGGGTTTTGTCGATGGTGGTGATGTCCTCGCATCTGACAGCGAGCTATTTGTGGGCCTTTCCGCTCGTACTGATGCGAATGGTTTTGAAGCATTGAAAGCAGTTGCAGAGCCCCTCGGCTATGCGGTTCGCCCGGTGCATACCCCAGCTGAGATACTGCACTTCAAAACTGACTGCGGGTTATTGGATTCTAAGACAATTTTTTCTACTGAGGCGCTCGCAGATACCGGCTGCTTTTCGGGCTACCGCGTAATTACAGCACCTGTCGGTGAGGAGGCTGCAGCGAATCTGGTTCGCTTTAACAATAGCGTGCTGGTTACTGCGGGCTATCCACAGACAGTCGCCAAGCTCGAATCCAAAGGCTATGAAGTGATTGTGGTGGCAAGTTATGAAGCTGCAAAATTAGATGGTGGCTTGTCTTGTATGTCATTGCGCTTCTCACTGTAAGCATAAATACTTGAGGTGTTTTTTCTCAGTGTGTGTGATGAATAGTCACATTGTGTGTTAGTCCGGGTTTTGGCTATCAGGATTAAGACCTAAGTCTATGCCTCAGCGATGTATAACAACTTGTTATATTTGTTGATCATTTGGATTGCAGAAATCCGCACATACAGCCGTTAGTGGTAAGTAAGCAAAGCACTTATTGCAATAACTACTAAGGGTATCGGTTCCTTTGACTTTCTCGGGTAGTAAACCAAGGCAAAGGACAGCCAATTCATTATTTCTGGAGGCACTTGAGCCACGAGTTCTATTCTCGGCTGACGTGCTGTTTGCGGTATCCGATCTACCTGTTGACGATCCGCTGCCAGATGTTATTAATTTCGCTGCCGCCTTGCCGGGAACTTCAGTTGTCGAGCCCCGGTTTGAAATTATTATTATTGATCTTCAAACACCGGACTATTCTCAGCTGATTGACGACATCAGGTCTAAGCAGTCGGCCGCTGTTCAATATCAATTGGCATTTATTGAAGGCGGTGAAAACGGTGTAGATAAAATCTCGCAGATTCTATCTCAGGTTCGATCAGTTGATGCGGTGCATGTTTTGTCTCACGGTGGTAGTGGCCAGGTCCAGCTGGGCAGTGCTTTACTCAATCACAATACCTTTGATCAAAATGCAGCTGCTATTTCCGGTTGGAGAGATGCGTTAGGATTGCACGCTGATCTGCTTTTTTATGGCTGCGATCTGGCCGCCAGTGAGGAGGGTGTTCATCTACTGGAACGCCTGTCGCTTGCCACTGGTGCAGATGTGGCGGCGAGCAAAGACCTGACCGGTCATGCTGCCAAGGGGGGTGACTGGGCTCTCGAAAAAGAAGTGGGTGTCATCGAAGCGCAATTCCCCTTTTCCAGTGCTGTGCTTGATGATTACACTGCCCTGTTAGCCGTGCCGGATATAACGGACATCAGCAATGGTATAGCACTGAACAACGATGGGGGTAACAGCGCGTATCTCTACGCAACTACTCCTATTGATCTCACCGAAGTTCATGATGCGCTGACGGTAGAGGTTAGGTTCACAACGAACGATTCTGTTACTACATCAACATTGCTGTCACATGTTACGTCTACTGAGCAAATTGAACTGTCTATCCAGTCTGACGGTGCCTTACGTTTTGCGATAAACGGGCAGAACATTTTTTCCAATGCAATGGACTACCGCCTGCTTGCTGATGGTAGTCCGCATGCTGTATCTGTGAGTTGGAATTCCGAGGGTATTGTTGAAATATATATTGATGGAGAATCAATTGATGAGTTAGCTGGTCTGGCTGCGGGTTTCTCTGTGAATCTGACGGGTACCACTGTGCTTGGGCAGAACCAACAAGCCAGTCTGGGTGGGTTTGATGCTAGCGATGTGTTCGGTGGTGTACTGCACGACGTCAGGATTTGGAAAGAGGTGCGCAGTGAATCGGACATAGCACTAAACACGCACCACAAATTTGACCCAGGCTCGCTGCCTGACACGCTGTTTGTTAACTGGCAAATGAGTGCGCTTTCGGCCACGGATCAGGTTGTCGATGTAGTGGATTCTACGGGTGTCAGGAACCTTAACATTGGTGATGTCACCAATACCGGATTTGTCGCTGACCGTGTGGTTGCGAATCTTGAGGTTAGTGATATAGCTTCAATAAACGATGTTGTAGGTCATGTCACGCCAACAGTAGAAAGCGCGCCAGTAAACATTGTCCGTGATGGTAGTTTTATTGATCATGGTTTTTTACCAAATAATCATACCGAAGTACTCGCAGGAGAGGGCTTTGGTGGATGGCTTGTCGTTAGTGGTGGAGTTGAGGTAGATACCGGTAGAGACTATAGCCCATCTCCTTTGGGTGGAAGTGCGGTTGATATGAACGGCACAATGGCGACTGACCCGGGAATTATTGTGCAGAAAATCCCGACAGTGATAGGCACAACCTACCAGTTAGTGTTTGCCCTGTCAGGCTCAGGAACCGGAGGTGAAACCACAAAAGACCTGCGCGTTGATGTCGCCGGCACCAGCGTGGATTTTCAATACGAAATTGATCCGGCATGGGCTGGAAATAACCTGATGTGGAAGCATCAGAGAATGGAATTTACCGCGACATCTTCTGTGAGTACATTACGTTTTGAATCGCTTGAGCCGAATTTCTGGGGGCCGGTTATCGGCGATGTGCAAGTGGTAGCAATACCCGAATACGCCGCTGTTTTCTCAGCGCTCGATGCAGATAATTTCTATGATGCCATCACTGACAAATTCTACAAGCGGGTAGTGTCCGGCACTGAGAGCTGGCTTAGTGCTCAGAGTAGCTCAATGGCTACACTGCTGAATGGAAAGCCTGGTCAGTTAATGACAATAGGCTCTGCTTATGAAAATGACATTGCCCTTGAATTCGCCAAAAGTGTTGGAACGTCAATCTGGATCGGGTCTTCCGATTCGCATGCTGAAGGTAACTGGTATTGGCTTAGAAGTGATCGGCCGAATGAGCAATTCTGGCAAGGAGACACCACTGGAAACAGCGTCGATGGTGCCTACCATAACTGGGCAGCTAATGATCCAAATTTTAATGAAGATTACGGCATTCTGAATATTGATGGCGAGTGGCTGGATGGTCCGGGTAATGTAGCAGGCTACGCCTATCTCATGGAATGGAGAACCGAAGAGCTCGCACTGCCCTATACGTACGCATTACTTGATGATGCAGGTGGGTTGTTTACCATTAACCCGTTGTCCGGCGCCGTGTCTGTTGCAAGTGCCGGATTAGATTATGTTGCCAACCCGGTGCACAATATTACGGTGTTGACTGCAGATGATCTTGGCAATGAATTTATCAAGAGTATTCCGGTAACTGTGGTTGGTCTCAACCGGTCCCCGGTGCTGGAGCATAACACTCCTACTCAGGTGGCGGAAAATTCAGCTGTTCCGATCACTCGATCGCAACTGTATGTCTCGGACGGAGATAATGCAGCAGTAGAAATAAATTACAGTGTCACCTCACTGCCGCTTTACGGCAGATTGGCATTTGCTCAGGCGCCATGGGCTGCAATAAGCAGTTTTACTCAGCAAGATGTTGATGATGGGCGGCTTGTTTATGTAAATACAACGTCAGCTGCAAGTGATTCGTTTCAGTTTACAGCGGATGATGGCGGACAGGATGGCTCTGCGAATATCACCGGAACATTCGAGCTTTTAATTAAAAGTAATGCCGTACCGCATGTGAGTTCCGGAATTGAACTAAACAGCGATGGCGGAAATGATGTCTACCTTACATCTGAAGCCATCGGCGTATCTGGCCTGCACAAGGCGACAGTAGAAATTATTCTCTCCGGGTCTGCATCTGCGGACACGGTTCCCTTGTTTCAGATGCATGATAATAATGCGCAGGGCATCTATATTGGCGTTGATACGACGGTGGGTGACTTGGTAATCAGTGTTGGAGACAGTCAGCTATTTAGCTCCACTGTGATGGACTATACGACCGCATTGTTAGATGGTAAAAAGCATAGTGTAGCCATGACATGGGATGGCGCGGACGAGAGCGTCGTTCTATACGTCGATGGCAAAAGGACTGACAGGTTGACGAACCTGGATTCCGGCCCGACGCTCGACCTTACCTCCAGTAAGGTGGTTTTAGGTCAGTCAGAATTGCTTGCTCAAATGTCCCCGAGCCATATATTCAGTGGAAATTATTATGATGTTCGTTTGTGGGGTTATGATCGAAGTGCTTCTGATATTGCACATATGCATGATAGGAAGTTTGTGCAGCCGGTAGAAAACTTACTGGCAAATTGGCATATGGATGGTTTTAATACGCAAAATCAGATTGAGGATAAAGTAGGAGCGAACCCTCTTTCTGTGATGCATGCGACGGGCGACGGGTTTATCTATTCAGATGCTCGAGCAGATTTAAATGTTAATGAAAATAGCAATGTCGGAACACCGGTGGGGCACCTGTTGGTGCACGAATCCGGGTTGGCGCGCAATGTCGTGCTCGATGGAGACTTCAATGATGCGGGTGTGCCTTCGGCTTCTGTAGCATATAGCGCAGGGCAAGTGATAGGGGGGTGGGATGTCGTAGCCGGTAGTGTTGATATCCTTCGTGCTGATGGTGTCTACAGTGATTCAACGCCTCTGGGTGGAAATTCTATACGATTGACAGATGCCAGTGCGGTGATTGGCCAAATGATAAATACCGAGGCAGGTCGTCTTTACCAGCTTAATTACTCTGTTGCCGGTGATTTTAGTGCCAGTGCTGATCCACTGAAAGTGCGAACTTCTGTGGGTAATCAGATTGATGATGTTGTTGTGTCCTATGATCCCCAATGGAATCTGGTGGATAACATGATGTGGCAACATGAGTCGGTTTTATTTGCTGCGGATAGCAATGCCATTGCGCTGGAGTTCAAATCAATTGATCCTGCGGTGGTGATTTCAAATGTGCGTTTAACCGAAATTCCGCTGGCTGTGGTGGGTGTGCTCGCCGGTCAAGCCGATATGACCTATGACGCGATCACTAATAAATTCTATAAAATATCTTCACATAGAACGACTTACGATGGAGCATTAAACTTTGCCGACAGCCAGACGGTTGACGGCGTGTCGTCGAGGCTCGCGACCATTCACTCGGTATATGAGAATGCTGTTGTACACGGTATTACATCCGGCCTGACGGACGATGTATGGTTGGGCGCCAGCGATGCTGATGTAGAGGGTGAATGGCAGTGGAACTATCCAGACGGATTTGCAGAGCCGTTTTGGTCGGGAGCAATAGGCGGAGTATCGGTAAATGATACTTTTAGCAATTGGAAGTCTGGTGAGCCTAACGACTATCAGGCCAGTGGCGGCGAAGATTTTGCCACCATCGATGCTAACGGTTATTGGAATGACGAACCGCAACTGACTGGTCTTAACTACGTCGTTGTTGAATGGGACGTTAACAGTGTTGTTAATGCCTATCAATTTCAAGTATCCCCGGTAAGTGGGTTTTCTATTGATGCTACAACGGGTGAAGTGCTTGTCGACGGGAGCGCTCCAATAGACTATGAGGACTCAGCGATTCAAAACATGCCGGTAAATATTGCTGAATTGTCCGGGGAATCAGTTTCACTGAATGTTGCGGTAGAAATTAATGATATCAACGAGCCACCAATGGGTGAAAGCGTTGATTTGGTTATTAGAGAAGATGAATCCTACAGTTTTCCGGTCAGTATCTTTAACTATACCGATCCGGAATCAGACGGCATTTTATCTATAGTAATTGACGCACTTCCAGATAAGGGGGTGCTGACACTCGATGGTGTTGAGGTTTCTTCAGGTCAGGAGATAATGCTCTCGGAAATTCCGACGCTTGAATATAGAGCGCAGGTAAACGACTATGGTTTTAGCTATGACTCTATTGAGTTTAGACTCAGGGATGACGGTGGCACGGATCAAGGGGGAGTAAATATTGATTCTGTCGCGAAGCGACTGACGTTCAATATTATTTCCGTGAATGACGCGCCGTCAGGATCGGATGGAGTGATTGAAACGGCAGAAAATATCAGTCACTTCTTCTCTGCAGCCGACTTTGGTTTCTCCGATGTTGACGGTGATGTTCTCGACTCCGTACTGATCACCTCTTTGAGCGGGTCTGGAGAATTTTTAGTTAACGGCATTCCGGTCCTTGCGGGTCAGGTAGTCACCGCTGCGGATATGAGCGTCGGTGCATTTGAATATGCTCCTGATATCAACGTTAATGGAAGCACGATCGCAGAGATCGAATTTAAAGTTCGTGATAGTGGCGGAGTAGCTAACGACGGGATAGACCTGGACCCTGTTGCGAATAAAATAGCCTTCTCTGTGAGCAGTGTAAATAACTCCCCATCCGGACAAGATAGTGTTGTAACAATTGATGAAGATGCCAGTTATAAGCTCAGTAAAGTCGATTTCGGGTTTACTGACACTGCAGATAACAACAACTTCCTGGAGATACTGGTGGAGACACTGCCGGCGTCCGGTTCACTGCTGCTGGATACAGCATTGGTTTCCACCGCGCAGATGATCTCTGTTGCAGACATTGATGCTGGTAAATTGTCTTATGCTCCTGCGTCGAATCAAAATCGCGCTGCAGCAGCGAGTTTTGATTTTAGTGTTCGTGATGATGGTGGGGTGCTGAATGGCGGAAGTGATATCTCTGCCAATACGAACCGGCTGACATTCGATATTTTAAGTGTTAATGATGCCCCATCGGGAACAGATCGGGTGATCACTATCGCTGAAGACTCCAGTTTCAATTTCAGTATGGCAGAGTTTCCTGTGACTGATCCTGAGCAGCATAGTCTTAAAGCAATAACGGTAACAAGCTTGCCAAGCTACGGTTTGTTGAAATTCGATGGAAGTGGGGTAACGCAAGGGCAGTCGATACTGGCTGCGAACCTAAGTGATCTTCTATTCGAGCCTGTTGCCGGGGAAAGTGGATATGCATACGATCGCTTCGATTTCACAGTCACTGATAGTGGAGGTGTTCTTCGTGGTGGTCAGGATACGGCCATAGTCAGCAATGAAATTGTATTTGATGTGCTGAGTGTAAATGATGCTCCTACAGGGTCTGACAATACGATTACGCTTCTTGAAGATACGGTGCATTTTTTTGCCGCTGATGAATTTGGCTACTCAGATACTGAAGGAGATATCTTTTCCGCCGTGGTCATTTCGACCTTGCCGGCAGAGGGAAGTTTGTGGTTAGGCGAAACACAAGTGTCTGCCGGGCAGGTGGTAGGTGCAGATGATCTGGCCGATATGGCATATCAGCCGGGGTCAAATGCCCATGGCAGTGGTTACTCGAGTTTTAATTTCCGTCTGCAGGATAGTGGTGGTACTGCCAACGGCGGAGTAGATACAGATCCGCTCGAAAAAACGATAACGATAGATGTGCTGGATGTAAATGATCCACCCTCAGGTGCTGATTCCACCGTTGTGGCATTCGAAGACATAGACTTCATATTTTCGCCGACGGATTTCGGATTCAGTGATATAGATGGTGATAACTTTGCCACGATAAAGATAACTACATTGCCGGCCATAGGTGAGCTGATGCACCAGGGGGCTGTGCTAGCGGCAGGTCATGTGATCAACGCTGGTAGTATTGGCGATCTCACCTATCAGCCGCCGGCCGATGCAAGCGGGTTGCCGTATGCATCTTTCACATTTCAGGTGCAGGATACCGGTGGGACGCTGAATGGCGGTTTGGATGCTGATCAGAGTGTCAATGTAATAACGATACTTCTGAACCCGATAAATGATGCGCCTACTGGTGCAGATACAGTTGTTTCGATCAATGAAAACACGGACTATAGTTTTGTCGTATCAGATTTTGGATTTCTTGATCTGGATAATAATAATTTCGAATCGATCGTAGTTACTTCAATACCTGGTAGTGGATCGTTATCTTTGTCTGGAAACGTGGTTGTACCAGGTCAGAGTGTCAGTGCTACCGACATTGCGAATCTTGTATTTACTCCGTTGGCGGATTTTTCAGGTGATACCGGTTTTACTTTTAAGGTGCAGGATGACGGCGGCACGTCGAATGGTGGTGTAGATACAGCCACAACGGAAAATACAGTCACGCTATCTATAGCCAACGTAAATAAGCCCCCCTCAGGTTCCAGCAATGTAATCAGTGTTAATGAAGATCAAACGCATGAATTCGAAGCGATTGACTTTGGATTTGGCGATGCTGATGGAGACAGTTTTACTGCGATCATTGTAAGCACGCTGCCAGCCGAGGGAATGTTGTCTGTTGCCGGTACCCCGGTCTTTGTCGGGCAGGTCATCAGTGTTGCCGATCTTGCAAGTCTACTTTACTTACCCGCTGCAGAGGCTCATGGAGTCGCCTATACGGGTTTTGACTTTGCGGTCCAGGATTCGGGAGGTACTGCTAATGGTGGTATTGACACAGATCCAACGGTAAATACGATCATCTTTGATGTTAAGCCGATCAACGATGCGCCGGCCGGTAAAGACAATACGATAACGTTGCACGAGGATTCGGTGCATCCTTTTGTTGAGAGTGACTTTGGATTTACCGATCCTGAAATGGATGGCCTGGCCGCCGTTATCGTGACAACGCTTCCGGGTGCAGGAAGCTTGTGGCTGGCTGGGACACAGGTAACTACCGGCCAGGTGATAAACGCATCTAACCTGTCAGGTATGGAATACCGGCCTGAGACAAATAGCAGCGGAACTGGATATGCGAGTTTTAATTTCCGTGTTCAGGATGATGGGGGAGTGGCTAACGGAGGTATTGATACCAACCCATTTGAAAATTCAATAACCATAAATGTGGTGGAAGTAAATGATCCGCCCTCAGGTACCGATGCAACAGTTGTGGCGTATGAGGATGTCACTTACGGGTTTAGCCCCGCAGATTTCGGATTTACAGATACAGATGCTGATTACTTTGCCACGTTAACCATTAAAACGTTACCGCTATTAGGGGAGTTGATTTATCAGGGCGTTGTGGTTGTAACGGATCAGGTGGTAAACGCGGGCAATATTGTTGAGCTTAAATATCAGCCGCCGGCTGGCGCGAGCGGATTGGCGTATGTAGATTTTAAGTTTCAAGTGCAAGATACCGGTGGAACGGCAAATGGCGGCGTGGACGCTGATCAGAGTGATAACGTTATAACGATTGATCTGATCGAAATAAATGATGCACCTTCCGGCGCAGATTCGGTGGTATTGATCAGTGAAAATACCAGTTATAGCTTTGTCACATCAGACTTTGGATTTAACGATACAGACAATAATAGTTTCGACTCTGTTGTGATTACCGGTGTTCCGGGTGCCGGAACGTTGTCCTTGTCTGGAAGTACAGTTGTGTCAGGTCAGAGTGTAAGTTCTGTCGATATTCCCCGTCTTGTATTTACCCCCACCCCGGATTACACAGGCGATACTGCTTTCACCTTTAAGGTGCAGGATGATGGCGGCACGGCGAATGGCGGTGATAACACAGATGCTATGGAAAATATCATAACCCTATCGATAGCGAATGTAAGTCAACCACCATCAGGTACGAACAAAACAATAGGCATCATTGAAGATCAAGTGTATGTATTTGATGCGATTGACTTCGGATTTCGTGATGTGGATGGAGATGATTTTATATCGGTCACGATAAGCTCAGTGCCGGCTCAGGGTGTCTTGTCTTTTGCGGGTACACCAGTGACTACCGGACAAATCATTACTATTGCTGATCCGGGAAGTCTAACGTATGCACCAGATGCGGAAGCCCACGGTGCTGGCTACGCAGATTTTGACTTTGCGGTCAGAGATTCGGGTGGTACTGAAAACGGCGGTGCTAATATTGATCCGACGGTTAATACGATCACCTTCGATGTTCTCCCGGTTAACGATGCACCGAAGGGGGCTTCCGGCACATTCACTCTGCACGAGGATAGTGCTTATCGCTTTACCGAATCAGATTTCGGCTTCAATGATAGAGAACAGGATAGTTTTACCGGTTTGCAGATCACTCTGGCTCCCGGCAGCGGGCGACTGGAGTTGTATGGTCATTTAGTTGTTGATAATCAGTTGGTCGCGGTCTCTGATATTCCCGGCCTCACCTATAGTCCTGCTGCTGGTGACTATGGACTGGCTTATGATCAGTTTGCATTTAAGGTGGTAGATTCTGGCGGTGCAGTCAATGGCGGTCAGAATACGAGTTTGCTGGCTAATTCTATTACCCTTAATGTGTTAAGCGTGAATGATGCACCCTCCGGTACCAGTGGCACTATCGCAATGAGGGAAGATGAATCGCATGTGTTTAGTGAGGCGGACTTCGGATTTACTGATTTAGATCAGCACAAATTCACATCGGTTACCATTGACAGTGTGCCTGCTATCGGATCACTTTCTCTGAATGATGTACCGGTTGTTGCTGGTCAGTCGATAGCGGTCGTTGATCTGGCAGGGCTTACTTACACCCCTGTTTCCAGCGGGTTTGGTAGCGCTTATGCTCAACTAGAGTTCAGCGTTCAGGATGATGGTGGTAATGCACTTGGTGGCTCTGATACAGATCCTACGCGTGAGTCACTAATTATAGATGTACTCGGTGTCAATGATGCACCATCAAGCACCGATGTCAGTATTGTGCTGTCTGAAGACAGCGCTTACACATTTGCAGCCAACGATTTCGAATACAATGATATCGACGGAAATGGCTTAAAGTCTATTGTTGTCAGTGAATTGCCTGTTCAGGGTTTGTTAACCCTGGCGGGCGTTGCAGTACAGGAAAATCAATCTATAGCTGCCTCTGAGATTGATGCGCTGGTGTTCACTCCGGAAGCCAATGGTAATGGAGCACCGTACAGCGAGTTTTCATTTCGTGTACAGGATGACGGAGGCAGGTTGAACGGCGGGCAAGATACTGATTCTGTAAAAAGAGTAGTAAGCATTGAGGTCGCTGCGGTGAACGATGCTCCGGTTGGTGTCAGCAATACAGTTAACATCGCGGAAGACAGTGAATATGTTGTGTCGTTGCAGGACTTCGGATACAGCGACATAGAAGGTGATGGCTTTCTCGGTGTGTCAATCGAAGCATTGCCTGTGCATGGAGAGCTTCTGTTTCAAGGCACAATGGTTCCGGTCGGTGATCTGATACTTGCGATTGATATCGCATCAGGGGCATTGGTTTTCCATCCGTATGCAGATGTCACAGGTCCGGGTACGATGGATTTTCGTGTCCACGATGCAGGGGGTCTGCTAAACGGCGGCGCAGATACGGATGTTGTCGTTCGCCAATTGAAGCTTAACGTAACAAACGTAGGTGATGCACCGGAAGGCACCGATGGCAATGCCCGGCTGCTGGAAGACACTCACTACACACTCACTATTGCAGACTTTGGTTACAGAGATCTGAAAGACAACGATCCGATGGAAAGTGTCATCATTGATGTACTGCCGGAGCATGGATTCCTGAGACTTGATGGCTTTCCGGTTACTGTCGGTCAGTCAGTGCCGGTGGTAGCGATACAAAAGGGTTTTCTGCAGTTTGTACCTGCGGCGGATAGTTTTACTGATACAGCTATTGATTTCAGAGTTGTGGACAGTTCACTGAGCAACAATACAGACCTGATATCGAACCGATTTGTACTGGATATTGAATCAGTCAGTGATGCGCCACAAGGTCAGGATAAAACGGTACAGATAGAAGAAGATATCGCCTACGAAATTAAGCTGGCAGACTTCGGTTTTAGTGATGGTGCGGATAATGATGCGTTTACAGCGGTAGTGCTGAGCGAGTTGCCTTTGCAAGGCAGCCTGTTACTCAACGGATTTTCGGTTGTTGCAGGTCAGGAAATTAGTACCTCGGATATAGAGTCAGGGCGACTGGTTTACGAGCCGGTTCATAATGATGCCAGCTTGCTTAACTCGCTCGGATTTTACGTAATGGATGATGGCGATCTTAGTAATGCCGGACAGAACAAAGATGAAATTCAACGAAGACTAAGTTTTGACATCGTTGGTCGAAATGATGCGCCGCTGCTGACCGTGGGCGTTGCAACCCTTGATGAGGGTGATTCGATCACTCTGACCAGTGCGGAGCTTTTCGCTACAGATGTGGATGATTCAGTAAGCCGGCTGATATTCACTGTTGCAGAAGTGCCACGCCATGGAGAGATACTGGTTGCAGATCAAGTGCTTCAGTCCGGTGATCAGTTTAGTTTGAACGACATCGTCAGTGATCGACTCGCTTACCGGCATGATGGATCCGAATCAGAACTAGACGATGTATTGATTCGAGTTGCTGATGGAGGTGAAGACGGGGCAGGGTCAGTAGAAGGTCGGTTGGTATTTAACATCGTTGAGGTAATTGATGCGGCCCCGCAAGTGACAGATGATCAGTTAGCGATCGCGTTTGGAGATGTATTTGATTCTGCGGTGGATGGGCGTTTAAGCAGTGGTGGTGTCAGCCTGCTGGACAACGATTCTATACAGTCAGAAAAATTCTTAATAACCCTAAACAGGGAGCCTAGCCACGGAACAATCGTGTTGCACAGCGATGGTACGTTCTCTTACCAGCACGATGGTTCACAGTACACGACAGATGACTTCAGTTACAAAGTAACGAATGAAGACGGTATGTCGAGTATTGCGACGGTAGAAATTAATGTTGAACCGCCGGTATCGCAAGCTTTCGGATTGGTGGAGCCTCCTTTGCCGGTTCAAGCTGTGACTGGCGTTGGCAATGAAGGCGCTGATCTGAAAGGACAGCAAACAGAGGTAGAGAAAGCCGGTGATCAAGATGAAGAGGCTGTCGGTGACGCGGAATATGAGGCTTTAATTAGCTCAGCTGAGATGCTGGCGAAGGTGCCGAATGCGGATGTGGATCCGGCAATAATTGAAGTGCTCCAGCCTGGTGATGTGGATATCGCAGTTCTGGCGCAAACTCAATTTGTAGGGGGCCTTGAACAACTGATTATTCGTCAGCACAACAATATAAGCTCGGTAATTATTGACGCAGAGCAGCTTCAGTCCGGAGTGTCAGGGTTTCAAGTAGATGTCGATGTTAATGTATATTCGGCAGCAGAGGTTATAGACAATCAATCATTTCAACGCTCATTGGGTCTGGCGGGGCAGGCCTTAGACCAGGCTGATGAAGACACGCAACGCCGTATCCAACTTGGGTCTGATGCTGCAGTCGGTGCTTCGATCAGTGTCAGTGCGGGTGCGCTAGCATGGGTGTTGCGTGGAGGGTCTCTGGCAGCAAGCATGATGGCGGCCACTCCACTGTGGAGTAGCATTGATCCGTTTAGACTCGCAAGGTCAGATGATAAAGCTGGCGGCTCAGGCGACGACGTAGAGGGAGTAGAGCAAATATTTGATTAACGGCGAGTCTGTGGTGGTAGTCGCGAACTCGGCAACTGATCAAAGCAGTGTGTTGGATTCAGGAGTTCTAATAGACTTGATCAAGCACGGCTGAAAATTGCTCCGCAGGCATGTATCCGACGACTCGGGAGTTTTTCTGCTCAGTGCCCTGTGCATCATAAAGAATGATTGCCGGAGGTCCGAAGATACCAAATGCTTTTAAGAGTTCCTTGTCCAGATCATCGTTAGCGGTGACATCAGCTTGTAGCAATACTGCTTTATTCATTTTGGCAGCCACTACCGGATCTGTGAAGGTAAACGCTTCCATCTCTTTGCAGCTAATACACCAGTCGGCATAAAAATCGAGCATGACGGGTTGGTTTTTAGATTTGGCATCTGCGAGTATGGTGTTGAGTTGGTTTAATCCTTTGACTTTCTGGAAAGCGACGTGAGCAACAGAGCTTTCGGCGGATGCGTTACCTGCACCGAGGGTTAAACCTTGTATCGGTCTGAACAGAGTGCCGGTTCCGGTCGCAACTCCTACCAGCAGCAGTGTGCCGTAGACTACCGCTGCATAGCCAAGTCCCTTGCTTACTCGTCTCCATCCTTGCGCATCCGATGGCAGCGATTCAAACGCCCCCATAAACATGCTTACTGTGATCAATAGCAGCGCTGACAACAGCATGGTGGCCCATGTCGGGATCACTCGATCCAACATATAGATCGCCAGCCCAAGTAGCATAATGCCGAATATGCCTTTGGTGATATCCATCCATGCACCGGCGCGTGGCAGGTATTTGCCAAATGTGGTGCCAATCACCAGTAGCGGTAATCCCATTCCCATAGACAGCGCAAAGAGCGCCATGCCACCAAGTACAGCATCACCGGTTTGGCCTATGTAGATTAACGCTCCCACGAGTGGAGCGGTCACACAGGGGCCAACGATCAATGCAGAGAGAAAGCCCATTGTCGCAACACCTGCATAGCTTCCACCTTTTTGTCTGTTGCTTACAGCCGATAACTTGTTTTGTAAAAATGCAGGTAGCTGTATTTCATACAAACCGAACATTGACAATGACAGCACCACAAACAGCAGAGCGAATGCTGTTAGTACATAAGGGTGTTGCAGTGTGGCCTGTATGTTTTCACCACTCAGACCGATGAGAACACCTGCGATGGTGTAGGTCAGTGCCATTGCGAGCACGTAGATCAAAGATAAAATGAACGCACGCGATGTACCGATTTTATCGCCTGAGCCGACAATGATCGAAGACAATATAGGAACCATCGGCAGCACACAGGGTGTGAAGGTCAACAACAGGCCCATCCCGAAGAAAGTCAGAATTGTCAGCCAGCGGTTGTTACCTCTCAAGCTATCGGCCAGTCGATCCTGTTCGTTTTGTACGCCGGTATTTTGTTGTGAATTGCTTGAGGCAGAACCTGCGCTGCCCGGGCTGGTTGATGCGGCGAGAACAGCTGTTCCAGCAGTGGCTGCATTATTCGAACTGGTGTTGGCAGCAGCGGCGATCTCAACCAGCTTTAATTCTTTATAGATAGGCGGGTAGCAGATGCCGATATCTGCGCAGCCCTGATAGCCCACTCTAAGCGTGGCTTCAGTGATGTCGCCGGGCAAAGTAATCGGTAAGTTGACGGTAGCGCTGTCACGAAATACCTCTGACTTTCCGTAGAAAGCATCTTCTTCCCACACGCCTTCAGCCATTAGTGCAGCGCCGAGTGAGGCTTTCTCAGGTGTCAATAATTCAAAGGAAAATCGCTTCTTGTAGAGGTAGTGCCCTTCTCGAACACTCCATCTCAGCGGTATAATGCCATTGCTAATATTGGTTGGGTCGAGGGTAAATGCTACTTCCGGATCAAGGACTTCATCTTCAGAGTTGATGCTAAGTAAAGTGGACAGTGAGGAAGATGGTGCCGGTGAGCTGCTGACCGAACTCATTGCAGTACTACTGGTGCCCGGGAGGCCAAGGCCGTTAGATGGGGCGGTGTTGTTTACAAGGTCTTGCTTGCCTTCGGCTTTATAGCTCTGGAGAAGCGGGCTGTTTGTATTATTTTCTACCAGGGTGTTCGTGGAGTTGTTGGCAATATCGGTATTTGCCATCGGTGTTTTTGAAGCAACGGCATTGACCGTAAAAACTTCGCTGTGCGGCGGATAACATATGCCGATGTCAGCGCAGCCTTGCGAGTGTATCGTGACGGAAAGCGGGCCGGTTTTAGCCACGTTCGTCACAGCGGCGTTATAGCTTAGAATGCCACGGTAGGTTTCAACTTCGCCGAAAAACTGATCCTGCTTTTTAATACCGTCTGGCAATTGCAGCGTTCCAAACTGTGCGCCGTCAGCGCTGACGCTCAACTTGCTCCGGTATAAATAGTATCCGGGAGCGATATCAATCTCAACGTTTAAGCGATCGTCATCAACAGTGACGCGGGTCAGGAATGCCTTTGATACTTCAAGTAGCGGCTCGTCTTTGTTGCCGCCGATAAGAGACAACGCATTTGCCGAGATTGCCCATTGGATGCAAAACATCAGGGCAGCGAATTGAATCAGTCGTGTTTTCATTGAGATGAATATTGTAACTTTTCGGTTCGACCATATGTCAGTGTTAACGTTCACATAGCCCGACTAGGTTGTTGGTATCTTAGACACTGTTGGCATTTGATAATCGACCCGTTGGCTATCGGGCGGTTTATCCCGTGCGGTCCCTGTGAAACGAGTGTCATGCTCTTTTGATTGCGGTGCGCGTGTACCTGCTTTTGTTGTATTTGGCTCTTTGACTGTCCTTTGGGCCTGGCAGGTGGTTCGAGATTGAAGTCACCGGGCCGGTGGTTAGAGAATAGGCTATTTGTGGCTGTTTGGGTGGGATACTGTAGGATGTTCACATGTCACTATTCAGAGCTCAATCGTCCCTCCCGCGGGTGTTCTAATTGGTGCTCGGGTACACAGGTGTGTTGTGCTTGTACACCTCCCCCGATTATTGATTAACCAGGCGAAACAGGCCGCCCTGAATAGCAACAACGACTGCAAAAGCGGTCAAGAATTTGATTTTAGTTTATTTTACGTTTGATAGCCGCGTCTGGCGGCAGAAATTCACTGGAGCGACATGGTTTTTCCATCAATTTTCTTTCTGTTTATCGCTATGCCGATTGTAGAGATTTTTCTGCTGATTAAAGTCGGCAGTTCTATCGGTGCTTTATTGACAATTGGCATTGTGATTCTGACAGCAGTGATCGGCACGTGGATGTTGCGTGCTCAGGGTCTGTCTACGATGAACAAGGCCAGAAGCAAGATGTCGGGCGGGCAGATTCCTGCCTTTGAAATGATGGAAGGTCTTGCTCTTGGTGTGGGTGGTGCTTTGTTGCTGACCCCGGGGTTTGTCACGGATGCAATCGGTTTTGCCTGCCTGATTCCATTCACCAGAAGGTTGCTGGTCAATGCGCTTTCGAAGCGTGTGACTGTTGGATCGGTTGCCGGTGGGTTTCGTGCTGCAGCATCCAGCCAGCAGAGACCGTCTGCTGGTCCATCAAAGCCGAACGGTCGCGTGATCGAAGGCGAAATCATTGAAGGCGAATACACTCACAAAGATGATCAGAAACCGTAGAGCACTGTTAACTACAGGGTGTACTTAAGTGCTTGCCGTCAGTGCAGATGCGCTGTGATATGGCGCTGTTTGGCAGCCCCGTTAAGTCGATAGAACCTCGCCAGTTCAGCGGCCAGTTGCCGGTTTGGTGTGCGTAAATTGAATTCATTGTTCAGCCACGTGCAATAACAGTGTGCCAGCTCGTTTGCTTTTTTATAGCGGCTTTTTAATGTCGGTGTCATCGTTGATCTGTAGTGCACTTCCTGAAACAGTCGCTTAAGCAAATTGCTGGTTGAATCGCGATGCCTGGCGTCCAGAGCGGCGAAAATAAATTTATCTACTTCGGCCTGCAGTTCCAGATCAAGCTGGCTTAATTGCCTGTCATAGTGGGCATTCCACACCAGGTAGAGAAAGTGGCTCACGCCTTCGAGAAGGATACAGTTGCTGTTAAATGTCTTACCGGCCCAGTGTTTCGGCAGCTGTGCATCTTCAATGTTTTTAAGCAATTCTGTATCGAGGTATAGGGTGATATCTAAATTGTCGCCATTTTGCTGGTAGATCAGCATCTCCGACGTAGAATCGTATTTAACCTTGTGACCGGTGATCTGTTTTAAGTGCGCTTCGTTGAGGCATACAAACTCGCTTATGCAGTACGGCACTGTAATATCGTAGCGCTGCTGCAGTGCCTCTTGTAGCAATTTTAAAAACTGCAGATGGTGATGTTCGATAGATTGAATGTAGTGGGGTTGTGAAGCTCTGGTCGTGGATTCTTCAAGCAGTGATTCTTTCATAATGATCCTTCGCGCAACTCGCGGATATCTTCGTTTGTTGTGAGAAGGATGTCAGTGGGTGACCTCTTCTGTGCTGAGAACGATTCCGGATTCGCGCAGTTCACAGGCGAGGGTTGGGTCTCCGGTACGCTGCCATTCATCAATTTTTATCAGCAAGTTGTCGGCGATTTGATCTTGCCCGGTGCCGCCCGATGTGTGTGGTCTGATGCTGCTGAGTACATTGACAAATGATGTGAACCGGCTGGCCAGATCTGAAAAAATCTCCGCCTGGGTCTGTTCACGACTGGTATTGGAGGCGGTGTCAGCCAGGGTGCTGTAAGCGCTTTCACCCATAGACATGTAGTAGGCAACACCCACGGGTCTGCGTTTCAGAGCAGGAGCAAACATGCCTGAGATAAACATCGCCACATCTCCCAGGCGCTGCAAGTGCATTCGCCGTTCGTGAGTAGATTCGGCCTCGACCGCGCGCTGGTAGTATTCGGCTAACGGTGTCAGCGTGCCGCGATCGGGCAGATAATCGAAAAATTGCTCAGAGCGGCTGTAGGTATTCAGCAGGTTAGTGAGGTACCAGAGGGTGTGTTCCTCTGCTTTGAGCTCGTTCTGCTCAGTCGCTCGGGCCAGCGCGTCATGAAAGTAGGCTTTCAGGCTGGATTCTGGGTTTATTACGCAATCGCTTTCAAACATAGTGAGATCACCTGCAGCAATGGGGCTGACTTCAGTATTTCTTTCAACGGCTTACTGTCAGATGAACCTGGGAAAACAGGCTTTCACCGGGCAGTTTCCTCAACCGTTGCGTGTGCAATTGAGTGCTGCAGTTTTCTGGCCTGTTAGCGTAAAAAAACTTTTTTCTGCCCCAGACCTTGAATTCGTCGTCGAAATCAATACCATTAGCACTCGCTGCAGGTGAGTGCTAATACTCACCGGCGATCAAATCCCTGAAACCCTTAACAAATAGAGGAGCCGGACATGAATATTCGTCCACTTCACGACCGTGTGGTCGTGCGACGTATGGAAGAAGAACGCACCAGTGCTGGTGGCATCGTAATTCCAGACTCAGCAACTGAAAAGCCGATTCGCGGTGAAATTACAGCTGTTGGCAATGGCAAAGTATCTGACGGTGGTGACATACGCGCGCTTGACGTGAAAGTTGGCGATACCGTTTTGTTTGGCAAGTACTCTGGTACCGAAATCAAAGTAGACGGCGAAGAACTGCTCGTGATGCGTGAAGACGACATCATGGCCGTTATCGAAGGCTAAGCAGCTGTTCCGAATTACTAAACCAATTAATCTACTCACGGAGATCAAATCATGAGTGCAAAAGATGTGCAGTTCGCGGATGCCGCGCGCAGCAGAATGCTTAAGGGCGTAGACGTTCTTGCAAATGCTGTAAAAGTTACCCTTGGTCCAAAAGGCCGTAACGTCGTTCTAGACAAAGCTTTCGGCGCACCTACCGTCACTAAAGATGGTGTATCGGTTGCGAAGGAAATTGAACTTGCAGACAAATTCGAAAACATGGGCGCACAGATGGTAAAGGAAGTTGCTTCGCAAACTTCTGATATCGCCGGTGACGGAACCACAACAGCTACTGTTCTTGCTCAAAGCATCGTTCGCGAAGGCTTAAAAGCAGTGGCGGCCGGCATGAACCCGATGGATCTTAAGCGCGGCCTTGATAAGGCAGTAGTTGTCGCTGTAGAAAACCTCGCTACACTTTCACAGCCTTGCAACGACACGAAAGCGATTGCACAGGTTGGTACTATCTCTGCAAATAGTGATTCAAACATCGGTGACATCATTGCAGAAGCAATGGAAAAAGTCGGTAAAGAAGGCGTTATCACTGTTGAAGAGGGTTCAGGCCTGGATAACGAGCTTGATGTGGTAGAAGGTATGCAGTTTGATCGTGGTTACCTTTCTCCTTACTTCATCAACAACCAGGACAACATGAGCGCTGAGCTTGAAGATCCGTATGTTCTTCTTTATGACAAGAAGATCTCAAACATCCGTGACCTTCTGCCAACACTTGAAGCAGTGGCAAAATCTGGCAAACCTCTTTTGATTATTGCTGAAGACGTTGAAGGCGAAGCACTGGCAACTCTGGTTGTTAACAGCATGCGCGGTATCGTGAAAGTTTGTGCTGTTAAAGCACCGGGCTTTGGTGATCGTCGTAAAGCTATGTTGCAAGACATCGCAGTATTGACTGGTGGCCAGGTAATTTCTGAAGAAGTCGGTCTTTCTCTCGAGAAAGTGACTCTTGAAGACCTTGGTAACGCTAAGAAAGTAAACGTTGATAAAGAGAACTGTACTCTTGTTGACGGCGCAGGTGCTAAAGCTGAAATTGATGGTCGTGTTGATCAGGTTCGTGCTCAAATCGAGCAAGCGACTTCTGACTATGACAAAGAAAAGCTTCAAGAGCGTGTAGCTAAGCTTGCCGGCGGTGTTGCGGTAATCAAAGTTGGTGCGACCACTGAAGTTGAAATGAAAGAGAAGAAGGACCGTGTTGACGATGCACTTCACGCGACTCGCGCGGCGGTTGAAGAAGGTGTTGTTGCTGGTGGTGGTGTTGCGCTGATACGTGCAGTTGCTTCACTGGCTAACTTGAAAGGTGACAATGCCGATCAGGATCACGGTATCGCTATCGCACGTCGTGCAATGGAAGAGCCTCTTCGTCAGATTGTAGCGAATGCAGGCGCTGAGCCTTCTGTTGTGGTTAATCAAGTTGCAGGCGAGAGCGGCAACTACGGATATAACGCTGCCACTGGTGAGTATGGTGACATGATTGCCATGGGTATTCTTGATCCAACTAAGGTGACTCGTTCTGCACTGCAGAATGCGGCATCAATTGCTGGTCTGATGATTACTACTGAAGCAATGATTGCTGAAGTGCCTAAGGAAGATGGTCCTGCTATGCCTGATATGGGCGGCATGGGCGGAATGGGCGGCATGATGTAAAGCTGCTTTTTTAAGCACGATGAAAAGCCTCGCACTGCGGGGCTTTTTTTATGTCTGAATATATGGTTTCTGCTTCTACTGAAAGTTCAATTTTTCGACTGGCGTCTGCAAGGCTTTGACAGTTTCTTCAGGGTGGCCCTGTCGTGTTTTTATGGCGGAGTCAGCTCACAATACAGCATGAGTATTTGAGTACTAACAACAACGTCTGTGGGTAAGAGTGGTGTGCTCTGAATAGTGACGAAATATTTTGTCATATTGTGAGAGGCTCTCTCGCCAATATGCCCAGTTGTGTTTAAAATCAGCGAAATAACAACAGTTTGTGTGTCGTGAGCCGCATTGACGATCTGCAATGTGAAACCCCCTTAATATACTTTTACCGCGGGCCAATTTATGAGAGTTTGCACGACCCTGAAGACAGCCCTGTTTTCAGGCGACTTAAAAAAACAGAATAATCAGGCAATACTGAAAGTGAAAAAAATAACTATAAAATCTTCAGTTATCGCCCTGACACTCGCTGCCATCACAGGATTTGGCAGTCAAGCGAGTGCGGGCGTGTTTACCCAGTTAGTAAGTGTCGCGAACAGTGCGTTGCCAGCTTATGGGCGTGATCAACTGCTGAGCTATCGCCCGGATCTAAATAAAGAACAAATCAGCAATGCGCTTCGTGAAGCGCTGGTTGTGGCATCTGATCGAGTCGTTGAAACAGTCGTCGCAGATGCAGGTTATCAGGGCGATGGTGAAGTTAAACTGTCTTCAGATTTGCGCAAGGCGCAGAAAATCGCTACCAAGGGTGGTTATGAAGAGGCGTTTGATCTGCTGGAAGATCAGGTCAATCAGGCTGTGATCGCAGCAGCACCCGCGACACGTGACTTGCTAAAGTCAGCGGTGGCGGAAATTAAAATCACCGAGCCCCGAATTCTGTTGGTGGCGCACGATGCGGCAGCAACTGACTATCTTCGAATGCGCGTGATGGAAAAGGTACAGCGCCAACTACAGCCAGTGGTGGAAGATTTGCTTTTGGAATCTGGCGCCAAGCATAACTGCGATAACATCGCGTCGAAGATCAAATTTGGCAACTTGCTTGAGACTCTTATGACAGAGCATGTTGTGGAGCATAGCCTGAGTGGTTTCTTCAAGCAGCTGGAAGTGGAAGAGAGAGCCATCAGACATGACCCGGATTCCCGATCTACAGATCTATTGCGGGATGTGTTCGGGTAGTTTTTTGTGTGCCGCACCTGATCTGCGGCTTCTGCTCCAGTCGCTGCGCTCAACGTAAGCGGCTTGCCACCCATGGCGGGTTTCGATGCTAGCCCCTGGCACCACGAGCCACTTTTGTAAGCACACAAAACTGACGCCGGTGGTCGCTGCGCTGGCGGTATCTGGTTCATGTATTCGCGGCGTTCAAACGGACGGCTTTGCCATAGTGACAGGCCACTCTCGATGAGAACGCAATCCATATAAAGCCCGTAGGTGATGCCTTTGCGGTTGGCATGATATAGTCGCGGGCTTCCTCACTTTACTTAGACGGGGCTCCATGGAGCAGAAAAACAGTTATAACCGCGAGGAGCTTTTAAGCTGCGGCAAGGGCGAGATGTTTGGTGACAACAATGCCCGTCTACCTTCACCCAATATGTTGATGATGGATCGGGTCACTTTGATCAATGCAGATGGCGGTTCTCATGAAAAAGGTGAGATTCACGCTGAGCTCGATATCACCGAAGATCTGTGGTTTTTTGACTGCCATTTTCACGGTGATCCAGTGATGCCCGGTTGCCTGGGCCTTGATGCCATGTGGCAGCTGGTGGGCTTTTTTCTGGCCTGGAAAGGCAATCCCGGTCGTGGTCGTGCCCTTGGTGCTGGCGAGGTGAAGTTTTTCGGCCAGGTCCTGCCGACCGCTAAAAAGGTCACCTATCACCTTGAGCTTAAACGTGTTATCGAACGCCGCCTGGTGATGGGCATCGCTGATGGCAGAATGGAAGTTGACGGTCGTGAAATCTATACCGCAAATGATTTGCGAGTGGGCTTGTTTACCTCTACTGATGATTTCTAAAGACTGATTTCGAGGTCTTCGGTTAGGCTTGGAACATTTATCGTCAGTGGTGTAGATGTGGGCGAGGCAGGGCGTGTGATGGGCATTTAATGCTGATACCCACTGTTATTAAGCAAGTCAGAAGCAATAAATTGACTATCCATCATAAGCATCGGGCGCAAACACTTGCGCTCTGATAAAATGCGCCCACTTACCTTATTTTGAATCCGAAGGGGAATGGCGTGCGAAGAGCGGTAGTGACCGGACTGGGCATTGTGTCCTGTCTTGGCAATGACAAGCATCAAGTGACTGAAGCGCTGAAGACTGGCCGCTCTGGTATTTCCAGCAAACCTGAATATGCCGAGCTCGGTATGCGCAGTCAGATTGCCGGCTCCCCGGACATTGAATTTAAAGATCATATCGATCGAAAGCAGCTTCGGTTTATGGGCGGCTCAGCTGCCTACGCATACATATCTATGCAACAGGCAGTAGAAGATGCCGGCTTGTCTGAAGCATTGGTATCGAACGTCCGTACGGGAATAATCGCAGGCTCCGGCGGTGCCTCTTCGGCAAGCCAGGTGGAAGCCGCTGATATCATGCGAGACAAAGGCGTGCGCAGAGTTGGTCCGTACCGGGTGACTCAAACCATGGGCAGCACGGTATCAGCTTGCCTGGCGACTCCGTTTGGCATCAAGGGCGTTAACTACTCAATGTCATCTGCCTGTTCTACCAGTGCGCACTGCATTGGTCATGCGGTAGAGCAAATTCAGCTTGGCAAGCAGGATATTGTTTTTGCAGGTGGTGGTGAAGAAGAACATTGGACCATGAGCTGTCTGTTCGATGCGATGGGTGCATTGTCTTCGAAATATAACGACACACCAACTACCGCCTCACGTGCTTATGATGCAGAGCGCGACGGATTTGTTATTGCCGGTGGTGGTGGAATGGTGGTTGTTGAAGAGCTAGAACACGCACTTGCACGCGGTGCGACCATCTATGCTGAAATCGTAGGCTACGGTGCCACGTCAGATGGTGTTGATATGGTGGCACCTTCCGGTGAAGGCGCCGTACGTTGCATGCAAAACGCGATGAAAACCATTGATGGTGAAATTGATTACTTAAACGCCCATGGTACCAGCACGCCGGCGGGAGACGTTACCGAGCTTCGCGCTGTACAGGAAGCCTTCGGTGGTAATACTCCAAAGGTAAGTTCGACTAAATCGTTATCTGGCCACTCTCTTGGAGCGGCGGGTGTGCAGGAAGCAATTTATTGCCTGTTAATGCAGCAGGGTAACTTCATTACTGCGTCTGCGAATATTAATACTCTTGATCCGGAAGCAGGTGATGTTGATATCGTTCGTGAAACCATTACTGATGCAAAGATCGACACAGTGATGTCTAACAGCTTTGGATTCGGCGGCACGAATGCCTCGTTGATTATGCAGAGATACAACGGATAAGCTGTTTAAGTTAAGTCGGGCACTGATGTTAGTGATAGCCAGCGCTATATGCATCGGGGGTGAGCTTTGGCTGCTGAGCTGAATTATCAAGCTCAAGTAATACCAGTGACTGGAGTTTTGCAGTTCCTGCTATGTGCGCAGAAAATGATCTGCGCACATGCAATAGGGTAAGCCAAGCTAGTTGGCTACACATACACCGTTAGCATTAAGCTCTGTCAGAAATGTGTTTGCTATGAATAAATCCCCGCTGGCATTTGGATGGATTAAGTCACTCTGCATGTATGAGCTTTGAT
>CALISD010000108.1 GCA_938041955.1 uncultured Granulosicoccaceae bacterium
CGGATAAAAGGCTGGGCCGCGCGAATGAACAGCGTTTGCCGGGCAGGAAACTCAGGCCAGGCACCGCATCAAATTGCTACAACAAAAAAAGCCCGCAGATAACTGCGGGCTTTTTATTTTCCTACTGACTCCCCGTGTCTAAAAGTAGACTGGCGAGGTCAAGTGGGCGACTAACCATACAGAGCTGGCACACCAAGCTTCGCATGAATAGCGTTACTGGTAGCGTGATCAATATTCAAGCCTTTGGCCAGCTTATCCAGGTACTGCGCTTCTTCCTGCGTATCAAGATCGATAGCCATCAAAGACATCAGATAAACCTGCTGCCCCATACCCTGTGGGATAGTGGGAATAAATGCTTCAAGACTGGTCGGGTTGGCCATCTCTTCGCGAATAAAGTTGGCTTCTTCGTCAGACATTTCGCCCAAATTGCCAACAATCTTCTGCTGCTCTGCTGCATCAATCTGACCATCTGCGCGCGCCGCCATTAGCGTGGCGCGAAGTAGAATCTCAGCCTGCTGTTCTGCTGCAGGATCTGGCTGTGGCTCTTGCCCGGCCAATGCGTTGTTGAAAAGATCACCAAAGCCGCCCTGCTGTGGCTGCTGCGGTGCCTGACCCGCCTGAGCTCCACCACCAAGTGATTCCAGTAATCCGCCTAAACCACCAGCAGCACCACCTTGTTGCTGCCCGCCCTGCTGCTGGCCACCAAGTAATCCGCCAAGACCACCCAATCCGCCTGCGCCACCGGCACCACCCGTTAGCCCGCCGAGAAGACCACCCAGGCCACCGCCAGCACCACCACCACGCATAGCACCACTGACGCCTTTAGCGACCATTGCACCCATAGCGACTTTTGCTAATGTTCCGACCAAACTCATATCTTATCCTCAATGAAAAAAATGCACACTCACGCGAGCGATGCCCTTATGTATGTTGACGCAGGCACTGTTGCAACGCAAGAATTGCAAGAAATTGTGCCATACTAAATTATTCCTATCACCACCCCCGGCTGCTTCTTACTATGCCAATCGCATTCGACAAGTCATTTACACAACAAGAACCGATCCCGGAAGCAGCAATCGCCAGGGCCGTCGAGGTCATGCGCACCGGCAAACTACACCGTTATAATACCGCACCCGGAGAATCCTCAGAAGCAGAGCTTCTTGAACAAGAATTCGCAAAATCGCTTGGTGTCGAGTTTTGCCTGGCTTGCGCGTCCGGCGGATACGCCATACATATCGCACTAAAAGCCTGCGGACTTAAGCCCGGTGACACAGTAATGACTAACGCGTTTACTCTGGCACCTGTTCCCGGGGCAATTGACAACGCCGGAGGCAAAGTAGCACTGGTAGAAATAGATGAAAACTACTGTGTCGACCTCAAACACCTTGAAGCAACCATCAAGTCCAGCGGCAGTAAATTCTTCTTAATCTCCCATATGCGTGGCCATCTTGCCGATATGGACGCCGTTGTAACACTCTGCAAGCAACACGACGTCACTTTAATTGAAGATTGTGCACACACTATGGGCGCCTTCTGGAATGGCAAGGCCTCAGGCAGTTTTGGAGATGCCGCCTGCTTCAGCACTCAGACTTACAAACATATCAATAGCGGTGAAGGCGGCTTTCTGACCACCAACAATAAAGAAGTCATGGCGCGCGCCATCATCCACTCAGGCTCCTACATGCTGTTTGAAAGACACGGTACAGCACCGGACAAAGAAGTATTTAAAGACATTAAACTTGATACACCAAACTACAGCGGAAGAATGGACAACCTGCGCGCCTCCATCCTGCGCGAGCAACTCAACACACTAAGTGAAAACTGTGAACGATGGAATCGTCTGTACCGCGCGGCAGAAAAAGGCTTAAGAAAAAACAACTCAATCACCCTGCCCGAACGTGCAGCACAAGAAACCTATGTCGGCAGCTCAATACAGTTTCGCGCAGATAAACTTCAAGACGTTGCAGATTTCATGGCCCGGTGCGCAAAGCGCGGCGTTGAGCTTAAATGGTTTGGCAACAACGAACCACACGGATTCACCAGTCGCTACGATAGCTGGCGCTATCTCGGTGAAGCCCCCACCCTGCCCAACACACTAAGAATTCTGGATCGTACTTTTGATATGCGCCTGCCACTGACTTTCAACGAGCAGGACATGGAAACAATCACCGACATTATCAACGACGAGCTATCAAATACGCTATAGCCGCCGATACTAATGGTTCACAGCCCACTCGCTACTCCTTGCACACACCGGCCACTTGAAATTGTGCCCGCAGCTGTCTGTCTTCTGCGCCTTACCATGGCTAGTACGGCTACAGAGTTTTGAAAAGCAATACACATCAACAGAAATAGAAAACCAAGGCAACCCGCCGCGTAAGCAAGGCCAGATAACGTTCATTCAACATCGCAACAGCGATACACCGATCCTTGCTCACGCAGCGGGCTACCTAAGAAACGATGCGCGACTACCATCTACTTCTTACCATGGCTAGTACGGCTACAGAGTTTTGAAAAGGAACACGCATCGTCAGCAATAGACAATCAAGGTAACCCGCAGCGTGAGCAAGGCCCGATAACGTTCGTTTAACATCGCAACAGCGATACACCGATCCTTGCTCACGCAGCGGGCTACCTGAGAACATGCACTACTACCATCTGCCTCTGACCATACCTCGC
>CALISD010000109.1 GCA_938041955.1 uncultured Granulosicoccaceae bacterium
TACGAAAACACACCGACAGAGTCTTAGCTTTAAAGTGTTTAAGTAAGGCATATCAATCAATCCTCACCATAAATTCAACCACTACCGATTCACCAGATGCAAGCGTTGGCAATGAAGCGACAATGTCCCCCTGATCACCACCGGTCGGCTCAGCAAGCGAGCAATTCGCTTGCGAGCAAACAGCGCTACCAAAGTATGAAGTAAAAGTAGGAGTCGCATCTGCCACTACGACATTCATGACCGCCTGGCTTCCGGAGTTGATTGCCGTCAATCGATACCGGACACAATTATTCCCCGGCTCCACTGAAAATGCGCTCTTTGTATAGGCGCTATCCAGAGCCCCGTCACAACCATTATCCAGCGCCTGCTCCTTAGTTACAGATATCTCACCGGAGCTAATGTTGGTAATATCTGTGACTGACAAAGATTCAGTTCCCCAGCTCGCTGATAATAAGGAGAAATTCGACTCGCTATCTGCGGCCGTTCCCGGTGCGAAAACTTTTACAAAAAGAGTTTTCGACTCACCCGCCTGCAACTGAGTAACACCGATCGTTATATCCGCCGCACTTAACGCTCCATCACCATCGGTATCTTCGTAAATAAGAGAGCTCCAGCCCTCACTAGCGAGACTATCGGCAACCGACAAAGCAATATTATTAACATCAGTGGTACCACTATTTACCAAAGAATGACTGTATACATGCGTGCCGCCAGCCTGCGTCTGAGCTTCCTGGTTGATACCCAGAAAAACTGACTCCTGACCTGCGATTATGATTTGATCGTGTTTAATGTCGGCCACTGCATATCGGTCATTTTCTGCCTTAAAGTAGATACTGACTGCCTGAGGAGTGGCTTGAGCAGGAACAGTAAGACTCGCTTGCACCAAAACAAATTCACCGGGTGCGATCACACCCGTATTAACTACCACACTGTTATCAGCCAGAGTGAACTGAAGCTGCCACTGATCTGGCAATTCAATACTTGAAAAATCACTGTGTATACTGGCAGACAGATCAAAGTCCATCGGAAAAGAACTTGTGTTGTTTACAAAAAGATCTACTGCCACAGTCTCGCCGGGTACTACACCTACCGACGATACAGGTGCTGCCTCCGGCCCTGGCCCGACACCAATCGCCTGCGAGCTGCCGACTTCTGCGACATTAGTAATATCTATTGAACCGGCAGTGATATTTCGTAGTCTGTTCAACATAGAATTAGACACACTGGCACTATCAGCCGAGCTCGCTATTGTCGACACTTCGAAAAATGCCCCACCATTATCGCCGGTGGTTCCAGCAGGTAGTAGCACCTGTAGAACAATCTCGTAGGAACTACCCACAGCCAAAGGGCCAGTATCTACTATGCCGTTACCCGTGGTGTCGAGTAATGGAGTTTGCCCGTCTGCCTGCAGTATCCGAAACAAGGTACCCACAGGGAAAGTTGATACAGCCGTAGTAATATCAAAGGTGTCAGTTGCGTTACCTACATTCCAGACGGTATTCTTAAAATAGACTGTATTGCCAGATTGCAAATTATAAACAATACACTGGGCAGAGTTCTCCCACCCGTAGCCATCCCCATCTGGATCAGGATTACTCAATTGACATTCGGGCAGATTACTACCTGCACCGAACACACTGTCTATTAATTCCCGCGGCTCGTCCGTACCATCAACACTGACAACGTTTGAGCCATTGATGACAACACCTGCACTCTGAACAACTTTAAACGGCACGGGGTTACTGTTTATCCGACCGATCAACCCACCACCGGTGGTGTATTCAATTTCGGCGGTATTAAACAGTACAGATGAAAGCAACCCGTTGTCTATAGAGACTTGAAATTCGACATACCCACTTGCACCCGGCGGGACGTTTGCAATAATTGCAGTGACCTGATTGCTTGATAGCGAATCACTGTCAGAATTCGCTTCTGGCAGACCTGCGCAACTAACGTCGTAAGCACAGTACTTTATACCTAGCTGGGCATCGTTCGGATCAGTGTCAGTCAACACAGTACTGCCACTCTCACTCCAGCGCCCGGTAGTCGGCTGATAAGTCATCCCTTGTGGCAACGCGTCAATTAGGGTGACGTCTGTCGCTTCCACCGCACCGGTATTTCGATAGTGGACGGTGACAGTAAAAGGCCCGCTCGGTGAGGCCCCTTGCAGCGAACTGATACTCTTGGTCAATTCAACAACGGCAGCGTCAGTGACTGTCACTGTATCTGTATTTACCGCGATTACGGCATTGTTAAACTGGCTGAATGCATTGAGCACCACGAAGGCCGAACCATCATTGGCTGTACCCACTGGAATCCCGCCACCAATAACCAGACTTTGCGACTCACCTGATTCCAACAGATAGCTGGTACTGATCGGTATATAAGAGTCAGGCTGACCGTCCCTGTCATCGTCCTTGTAAATGGCTAGATTGGTCAGGTCGTAGTTATCGGCTGCCCCGTTACTAACAGCAAGCACAAAGCTGTCGGGTCCGTTACCGGTGTTTATTAACGTGTGAGTAAAAAACAATTGCTGACCAGCTGTCCCCGGCTTACTTTGGTCACTGGTTAATTCAAATGCCGCCACCTGCCGAATAACGGTTTCTACCACATTGGAGGTCGCAATGCGGCGAACACCCAGCGTGTCTCGATAGGAGGCACTCGCCTGATTTACTATCACCGTACCTGCCTGGGTCGCGGCGAGAGACCGAGTGGCGACAAGACTGCAGAAAACAAGCACAGCCAGCAGCGCCAGGGTGATAACACCCGGACTGGAGCGCTTGCTGTTAACCTGCAGATAGTACAAGATTAGTTCTCTATAGACCTGATCAAAGGCTGATTGGCAACCGGCATAAGATCAGAACTCATCAACAACATTTCAACCCGGCGATCAACGTCTACCGGTCCGGTGGTCATTTTCGTCAGCGGAGAGTCTTCCCCATGTGCGGACCCAATGATCAGTGCCACATCCAAGCCAAGTGTTGTATTCAGATAGTTACGAACCGAGTTCACCCTTTTCGTTGATAAAGCCTGGTTATAGTCATTCGAAGCCTGATGATCAGCAAACCCTTTTAGCGATATTTTGTATCCCGGCAGCCGCTTTAAAGTTGCCATATTCACTTGTAAAAATTCGATGGACTGTGCCGATAATTGATCAGAATCAGATTTAAAATACACCGCTGGCTCCCAACGAAAGGACTGTGCAGGGTACTCAGGCACCACACAAAACTTGTCATCGTATTCGGCAAACAACTCTTCTGTACTGGCGCAACCATTGAGAATCAGAATTCCAAAAAGCAGCACTGATTTAAATAATGATATTCTTACTTCAACCATTGAAATAACTCCTCATCCAATTTGTACTGCAAGCCTATGCGTCCGCCTTCGGCGTTATATTTTTCCGCATCCAGCTCTTCATCTTTAAAACCCACCAGGTTATAACCCAGACTTAGACGTAAGTTCTTATTCAACGTGTAGTTAACCCCCATCCCCATTGAGTATCTGACCTCTGCAAAACTATTCGTAGACAGAGCGCCGACCCCCGTATCAATGTTCAGCCTGCGCCCCAGATCAAAGCTCAGCCTGGCGTCAGCAAGCATCGCAAAATCAGTGACCATTATTTGATCGTATCGACTGGTATCATGTTTAAGCCCTACCCGCCCCGACAGAGTGGTGCCTTCATCAACCTGCAAGTTCTGATGCGTTGATAGCACATGTGCAGTTCTCTCCACCCCGTTGGTCACGCCTTTTTCCTGCTTCAACTTATACATAAAGAGCATGTGGTGTTTATTGTTGTATTTGGGGCGTCTGGCAACGGCCGCAGTAAACGAATGCCGTAGCACCGGGTCCGCTCCAGTACTTTCCTGACGGCTGTAGTTATCAGCA
>CALISD010000110.1 GCA_938041955.1 uncultured Granulosicoccaceae bacterium
GCCATGTCTCTCTATATTATCGTCGGTGTTGTGATCGCGGGAATATTTTATAAGACCTATGAGCCAAACAAGCTGACATTACCGCTATGCCTTTTACTTGGCGTACTAGGTGCTTTTGCTGGCCTCTGGATCTCGGACCTCGCTGACATTCACCTCATCGGAAACGTTATAGACAGCCTGATCTTTTCCTCTATCGGCAGCGCACTACTGCTTGGGCTTGGTCTCTTGGTTCGGGGTCGTAATTAGATATCACACATGACACACAAAATGAAAGCGCAAGACATTCACATTAGACTCGCCGACTCACAAGTGGCGGCATTGCGTCTCCATACCGGCGCGCGCCACCGCATTCTTTGTGTGCACGGATGGCTAGACAACGCCAATAGTTTTTTTCCGTTACTTCCACTACTTAATGATGCAGAAATCATCGCCATCGACCTGCCTGGCCATGGCTACTCCGATCATCAAAAGTCAATCTACTCTGTCGCCGCAAGCTCACACACCGTGCTGGCAGTGGCAAAAGCACTTGGCTGGGACACCTTCACTCTTGTCGGGCATAGCCTGGGGGGCTGTATAGCACCATTTTCAACTGTGGCAGCGCCACAGGCAATTGACAAATTAGTACTCATAGAAGCCGCCGGACCAAGATCAGAAACAGCGGATGAATTGCCTGAAAGACTAAAAAACTTTCACTGCGATATGAGTGCACCAAAGAAATACCAGTCTCGTTTATTTGACTCGATTGAACAGGCAATAGCATCACGGCTACGTGCGAATAAAATGACCCCGGAATCTGCACGCTTAATCGTCGAGCGCCAACTCGAGGAAGTCCAGCAAACTTCAGGAAAAAAGTGGCAATGGCGATTCGATAAACAACTACGGATAACATCACCGAGTTATTTTACCGAAGAGCAAGTTCAATCAGTACTGGGGGCAATCTCATGCCCTACACTCTCCATACTGGCCGCCGATGGCTATTTGAATGATCGCCAGGAGACAAACGAACGGCTGGATAAAATTCCAGACTGTGAAGTAGTCACTTTACCTGGCCACCATCACCTGCATCTGGATAACCCACAGCCTGTGGCTGACGAGATAAATCGCTTCTTAAATAAATAGCGAGTGAACTGCAAACCCGTTGCAGTAATCCTTATACAGGCACATTGCTTGATTCGATGCGTAGTTACTGAACTACAAAAACCTGTCTTCAATAGCGATGGTCGCGTGACTCAATCTTTCCATCATTTTCTGCCCGCCCTGAAGTGCCACCCCCACCGCCAGGATGTCCAGAACCACCATTTGCGCAAGCCGTGATTTCAGTGGAGAAAATACATCACTGTCTTCGGCGACATCAACATTCAAATTAACATCAGCTATTGAAGCAAGAGCCGACCCGGTCCTGGTGACCGACACCACCTTGGCCCCTGCTTGTTGCGCCAATGCTGCAGCGCCAAGCATGTCTCTATTGCGACCGGAGTAGGAAATTGCAATCGCAAGTGAATTCTTGTCCAACAACGCAGCAGAGGCCAATTGAATATGCGGATCAGCATAAGAAATTGCGGGCTTACCCAGACGGAACAACTTAAGCTGCGCATCTTCTGCCACCACAGCAGAGCCACCTGACCCATAAAACTCTACTCTTTCAGCCTTACAGTAAAGCGCTATGGCTGCCTCTACCGCTGCAAAGTCCAGTTGATTTCGCATATCCTGCATAGATGCGATGGTCGAGTCAATTAGCTTCTCAGACAGTATCTGACTACTGTCATCGGATGCAACATCCCGGAAAAAGAACTTTTCCTGACTGGCCATTGCACGCGCAAGCTTCAGCTTAAAGTCATGGTACCCACTGCAGCCGATCGCCTTGCAAAATCTAACGACAGTTGGCTCGCTCACTCCGCACTTTTTAGCCAACGATTGAATCGAAGTCTGTACAACCTTATCAGGCTCATCAAGAACAAAGTCAGCGACTTTTTCCTCAGACTTGCTAAGCGTCGCTTTAGCAGAACGCACAGTACCCAGCATTCAGCTTGCCCAGTAAACTTGTAAACGCTCTTTAGCGGCGCTGGTAACAGAGGCGATAGGGAGCACAGCCCCATCGACAACACGATTAAATAGTTCGAGCTTATTGTCGCCTGTCATATGTAAAACAAGCTGCCTGCAGTCAAGAAGAGCAGCAAGCGTTAACGTCATTCGTGCCTCGGTAAGGTGAACCGGATACATGGGCCAACTTTTGCGATGCGTCGTAAGATCAGATGCTTCATCCAAACCCTTCGTATTCGGGAACAAAGAGGCAGTATGCCCGTCATCCCCCATACCTAAAACAACAACATCAAACGGAAGAGAAAGCCCATTGAGCGTGTCTTCACAGAGACTCCAACCGTCGTCTGGAGTCTTTGCTTTATTGTAAATCGGGACAAAGCTTGCAGCCGCCGCGGCATTAATCAATAAACTTTCTCGCACAAACTTTTCATTACTGAGCTTGTCATCAGGTGCCACCCAGCGTTCATCAGCAAGTGTCACCTTGACCTTGCTCCAGTTAATTTCATATTCGGATAGAGATTTAAAAAACGGTCCCGGGGTAGAACCACCTGAAACGACCAGTATCGCCTCCCCGCGTAGCTTTATCCCTTCTGCCAACCACGCGGCAACATCTGCAGCCAGTCGCTCAGCCAACACTTGCTTATTTTCCCCGACAACAACTTCACCACTAAACGATTCACTAAACATCAGGATGCTCCTCAGCCCAACCACACTCATCTCTGGCGATGAGTGCTGAAGCCGCAGCAGGCCCCCACGTGCCAGCGGAATACATTTGCGAAGCAACGGAGTAGTCCTCCCAGCCCGCTATAATCGGATCAATCCATTTCCACGCAGCGGCAACTTCATCACGGTGATTAAACAAAGCCTGATGACCACGAATCATGTCTGACAAAAGTCTTTCGTAGGCGATCATCTGGCGCTTTTTAAACGCCTGGTCAAAATCTAAATCTAGATTCACCGGCAGCAAACGCATTGCATCACCTCGGCCTTTGGCAAAAATTTGCAGCTTAATCATCTCTTCTGGCTGCAAGCGAATTATCAAGCGATTAGTAGAGTCCGGCATTTCAAAAATTGAATGCGGCACGGAGCGGAAATTAATAATTATCTCAGTCCGTTTCTCCGGCATTGACTTACCCGTTCTAAGAAAAAACGGAACACCCTTCCAGCGCCATGAGTCTATTTCTGCCTTTATTGCCACATAAGTTTCAGTATTGCTGCCAGGTGGTACTCCGTCAGCATCGCGGTAAGCGACCACCGGCTCGCCGTTGAGTACCCCGGCCTTATATTGCCCACGCACAGTGTATTTAGTAACGTCTTTACCAGTGATTGGTTTCAGCGCGCGCAGCACTTTTATTTTTTCATCTCTGATGCAGTCTGAGTCAATGCTTATGGGTGGCTCCATGGCGAGAATCACTAACAATTGCAACAGATGATTTTGCACCATGTCTCTGAGTGCACCTGTTTGATCGTAGTATCCCGCACGACCTTCAACCCCAAGGCTTTCGGCAATAGTGATCTGCACATCTCTAATATGTTCACGACGCCATAACGGCTCAAACAGCGAGTTCCCAAACCTCAAGGCCATTAAGTTTTGAACCGTCTCCTTGCCCAGGTAATGGTCAATTCTGTAGATCTGTTTTTCTGTAAAAACCTCCGCCAATTCATCGTTTATTTGTAGCGCACTTTCTAAATCACGACCCAGTGGTTTTTCCAGCGCAACCCGGCTCAGCGGAGACACCAGTCCAGCCTCGTGCACACCATGGCAAATCCGCCGAAATAGCCCGGGGGCTGTGGAGAGGTAAAACACTCGCACCCGATCCGGATGAGCGCTGAGCACATCGCTGAGCTTTTGGTAATCGTCCTGAACAGTAATATCTACCTTCAGGTACTCAACACGCTGGCAAAAAGTCTCCCAGGTAGACTGATGGAATTCCTCTTCGTTGATGTGCCGCCTGGCGGCCTCTTCCATCATTGCAATGAATTCCTGCGACGACAGCTCGCTACGCGCTACACAGATAATTCTGCCCTGATCCGGAAGCTGACCTTCGTGATGGCGAAAATAAAGAGCCGGTAACAACTTACGCAACGCCAGGTCACCGGTACCACCAAAAAGCACCAAATCAAAAGGCGGCAGCTGGGCATCGGTTGGGTTCATACAGATTATCCGAGGTTGATCGAGGCCATCAGGATTGATAACCTACATTATTTCGTAATAATACTACATAATAGTTTCAACACTCTATACATTTACGGCACGTTAATTTATTGTCTCGCACTACATTAAGGAGGAACTCTGCCGCAAAGACAGTAATCCTCTTTTACACTTGATTCAGAACATTTATGTAGTATTATTACACCACCTTGGATTGCTGCCATGACCAAAACACACAAAACCCTGCAATCCGTTACAGAGAGAATTAACGCTCGCAGCCAGCCCTACCGATCAGATTACCTAGATCGTCTGCAGCGCACCAAACAGAATCAGCCGCGCCGTGCACAGCTCTCCTGCACGAACTTTGCTCATGCGGTCGCGGCTGCTTCTTCTAATGAAAAACTCACACTTCACCTCGAAAGATCGATCAATCTCGGCATCGTCTCAGCCTACAATGACATACTGTCGGCACATCAACCGTTCGATAGATTTCCGGAAATTATCAAGCAAACTGCCCGGGAACACGGAGCCACCGCTCAGTTTGCAGGTGGTGTACCTGCGATGTGCGATGGAGTCACGCAGGGTAGATCCGGCATGGAGCTGTCGTTATTCAGCCGCGATGTCATAGCTCAGGCAACCGCTGTTGCTCTGTCACATGACACCTTTGATTCCATCGTCTGCCTGGGCACTTGCGATAAAATTGTACCCGGACTACTCATGGGTACACTCGCCTTTGGTCATTTGCCGACGGTTTTTATTCCCGCCGGACCGATGACATCGGGCATACCCAACTCTGAAAAAGCCATCGCACGACAAAAGTTTGCCCAGGGCCTGATCACGCGCAAAAAATTAATGGAATCAGAGTGCGCCTCTTACCACGGACCGGGCACATGTACTTTTTATGGCACAGCCAACAGTAATCAAATGTTGCTGGAAGTGATGGGCCTGCAATTGCCTGGCAGTGGTTTCATCAACCCCGGCCAGGAAATACGCGATGCTGTGACTCGTGAGTCTACGCTCAGGGCCATTGATATCAGCGCGACAGCAAAAAACTACACCCCCATCGGCGAGTTGGTTGATGCAAAAACCATCTGCAACGCTATTGTCGGATTACTCGCGACCGGGGGCTCCAGCAACCACACCATTCACCTTATTGCCATAGCTCGCTGTGCCGGCTTAATTGTAGATTGGAGCGATTTCAGCGACCTATCTTCCATCGTACCTACACTGACTCAAATTTATCCGAACGGCTCGGCCGACGTAAATCAATTCCATGCGGCAGGCGGCATGGCACTGGTAATCTCACAACTACTTGCCAGCGGCCTGCTACACGATGATGTGAAAACTATTCTTGGTGACGGCTTACATCAATGCAGCTGCGACCCGGTTTTGAGCAAAGGCAAAATTGACTGGATACCAGCGGCAAGTGAAAGCGCCAATAGCGAAATAATTTCGAACGTTGGACAACCTTTTGACAGCACCGGCGGCTTAGCTCTACTGACAGGCAATATTGGCAGAGCCATTATAAAGACCTCCGCAGTGGACCCCAAACACTACAATGTAGAGGCACCGGCAAAGGTATTTCAAAGTCAAAAAGAATTTTTGCAAGCCTTTGATGACGACCAACTCAACACAGACTTCGTGGCCGTATTAATCAATCAGGGACCACAAGCGAACGGCATGCCTGAACTGCACAAACTCACTCCCGCACTGGGAGTATTACAGGACAAAGGCTATCGTGTGGCCTTGGTCACAGATGGACGTATGTCAGGGGCATCCGGCAAAGTACCCGCCGCCATTCATGTCACCCCTGAATGCTCAAGAGGTGGCAAACTAGGCCACATACAAGACGGGGATATTATCCGTCTACAAGCAACATCAGGCACACTTGAAGTACTGATTGACGAGTCAGAATGGAAGCAGAGAGAACACATACAAGCCTCTTTTCAAGACACACAAACAGATGGGCGCTTATTATTCAGCAACATGAGAGCATCTGTCAGCAGTGCTGAAACCGGCGCACTCACCTTATTCGATCCAACTATCCAGCCCAACGAAACCTGATCCATGAAAATTCGCGAACTACTCAATCAATCGAAGATTATTCCCGTGCTTGAACTGGATGATGTGGCCACTGCCCCTGATCTTGCGAAAGCCCTTTGCGATGGTGGCGCAACGGTACTGGAGATCACCTTGCGAACACCCGCAGCATTTGATGTGATGGCAGCCATTAAAAAAAGCGTTCCCAATGCAATTGTCGGTGCAGGCACTGTAAACACAGAAGCGCAGATTGAACGCTGCAAATCATTGAATCTCGATTTTATGGTCAGCCCCGGATTACACTCACCACTATTAAAAGCAGCACTTGCCTCTGGAATACCCTACTTACCCGGTGTTTCGACCGCCAGTGAAGTACTGGCCGCATCGTATGCAGGGCTAGATACCTTAAAGTTTTTTCCAGCAGTAGCAGCTGGAGGCATTACGATGTTAAAAGCGCTGCACGGCCCTTATGGTGATATTAAATTCTGCCCGACCGGCGGCATCAATTCAGACAACTGTGAAGAGTTTTTAAACCTTAAAAACGTTATTTGCGTAGGGGGCTCATGGATTGCTCCAAAGGCGCTAATTCAAGCACAAGCCTGGGACGACATCACCGCGCTTGCAAAATCAGCCAGTCTATAACGGGTTGCTATAAACGAAATTTTCGACTGCACGCTATGATCTATTTCCGAACTTCGCATTACGCAGCTTAAAAACCAAACGCGTTGACACCATCAACGTTGCGACAATGCTGGCACCGATGACCAGCAAAGTCAGTAACGACAACGCATGTGTGACTTTCAGGCAGCTTCGCATCAGCACACGAGTAGCAATCGCAGGTTTTATACGCCTGCGCAGCAGTTTACGCCAGGCACGCGCAGAAACACGAATCTGCCGTTTTATTTCTACCACCGCCATAATTTGCAGCCTTGCATTCTTAAGTGATGCAATCAGTTATTGCCTGTTAGTCGAATCAGCCCGGCCAAGTGATCGGCCCGCGCCCTTATTTCTGAAGCATTTTCACCTCGAAGCAGCCACCAGTCAGCTTTAATCGCTTAAAAATTGTAAATAATTCAAAGATTTCAATGGAAATATGAAAGATTTGCACTATAGCTTCGACAAAGGATTCGATATTTGGGGAAAGATTGTACATACAGGGACACCCGGAACCGGCACTGGATTCAATATAATGACAACAACATCAGCGTTATCCGAGGCACAAACTACCTGTGACGGCTTACAGCGTCTTATTCAAAGAATAAACGAAGCGGCAGTTGATATAGACAAAGGTGGCGGCAGTAGTTACGAAATACTGGCGCTCATAGCAAGCGCTAATACCTGCGTCGTGAACCTCGGGACACAGTTAACTATTCTTGAATCAGACGGCCACGACAATTCCAACGTGCATCCGATTAAGAGAGACACTCAAATACACGAGCAGAACCCGGACAACGACAACAACGTGAAAATCGCCAAGCAATAAAACAGCTGTTATTCACGAAATTTAATCATGGCTATAGGATGCCGACGCGTGAGCTAGTGGCAAGCCCTGCTCTACACTTAATTTTTAATCAGCATAAGATTAAACTGCGAGATCCATCCGTTAAAAGTAAGACGGTCTAATTCAAGTAGCCATTTAACGCAACCAGCTCGAATATTTATCCGGCAACGGGGTAGTCTCCCCCTCCAATAGCCACTGGCGCTCTAATGCCAGGTCTTCTATCCGTTGAATACGCTGCTCATCAAGTGGATGGGTAGACAAAAACTTATCAAACTGACCTTCTTCCTCATCACGCTGCTGCATGAACAAGATAAACAGAGCGGACGCACCCGCAACATGGCCGTACATTCTATTCACGGCAGCAAGAGCTGATCGGTCTGCCTGTGTTTCCATATTTCTGGAAAAACGGGTAGACGTAAGTGTGGTTGCCAAACCGAATAATTGATTTTTTTGTGACATACCCAATAGGGACGTACCTGCAGCCAACGCCAAACCACCTCCAATTCCTTTTGCTGTGTGACGTAACGACACGTGTGAGAATTCATGCGCCATCAACATCGACAACGCATTCTCGTGCGGCAATAGGCTCAACAGACCTCTGAAAAAATACACATGCCCACCTATGGTGGCATAAGCATTGACCAGATCATCATCGCTGTAATGCAGAGTGATCGGCATGGATGCTTCGAGTTCCATCGCACTGGCAACACGATCAGCCACCGATTGAAGGTATTCCTGTAATTCCGGATGAGTTATTGTCTGAGCAAACGGAGATTCCTGCCCGGCATCGACGGATGCACTGTCGATACGATCTGCAAGCCAAAGCTCATACTTAAATGGAATAAGACCACCCAGCGTACCACCAGCCGAATTAAGTAAAAAACCCAAAGTAATGATCGCCAGCAACGCCATCACGCTAAGCCTTAAAAACTCACGTAGTGGATGACGGCCCGGAGTGTTGATGCCATCTGGTGGTATACGATCCTGATATTGCATGTTGCCCTTACACTTGCTGACTTAGTTGCTCACCATGTGTAGATGGTGAATGCAATGGCGTAAGTGCCGTACCATAGGCAAGCACTTCAATGGTAGGCACCTTGCCGCCAATGCGAGAAGTCTCGTATTTAATATTAAACACCATGGAAGCCCCTTGTTCACTTGCCTCCTGCTTTAGTCTGAGCATGGCTTCACGCCTGCCCCGGTCAAGCAATGGTTCAAAAGACCTGACTCGGCCACCAAAGACATTGACCAGACTGGCAACAAACGATTTAAAGTAATCACTGGCAACCACAACACTGCCCATCACCATGGTTTGTCGGTGCCTTTCATCACCTGGTGGGTATTTAGTCGCTACGGCAGGAAGTGTTGATAACAACGCCTCCCGCTTTTTTATTGATTTATAGTGTCTTTGTTCGTTGTACTGACCAAAGCCGTAACCAAGCACCATCAATACAGCAAAAATAATAAGATTACTCATACCTCTTCTACAAGCATCACGGCCGAACCATAGACAAATATTTCTGCAGCACCAGCTGCAATACTTGATGTTGAAAAGCGCACATTAAGCACTGCATTAGCGCCAACCTCCTGTGCCTGACGCACCATTCTGTCGACCGCCTCCTCACGTGATTCATGAAGTAATTCCGTATACCCCAGCAATTCACCGCCAAAGATACTCTTTATGCCTGCCATAAAATCACGACCGGCATGCTTTGAACGCACAGAGCTACCCTGCACCAGGCTGATATGTTGCTCAATCTTCATACCCGGATAATATTCCAAATTAGAGATAATCATCTTTTCACTCATAAGTAACACCCTAGACAACTAGTTTTGCCTTACCACCCAGGCCAACAATTATTGTAACTATTCCGCCAAGAAGAAATTAAATTCAGTTTTCCAGCTGCTATTTAATCTCTATATAACCTTTCAAGGCGGCCTGTCGTGCCTCTGTTAATCAACATTGGGATAGAAATTTGCGCACAATAACATTTGTATTTGAGCACGAACGACAACCCCCATGGACATTGACCTGAATAGTCACCAATTATTTTGATGGAAACAACACTATCTTAGGCGCAGCAGCCACACCGCTGTGCACGTCAGCAAATGCCGATGCGCCCTCTGCCAACGATCGGTGCTCCAACCATTCGAGCTTACCGAGCTTACCGGAATAGATCGCCTTACTTGCGGCCACCATATCTGAAGTGGTGTAACAGTAATTTCCGATAAACGTAATTTCCTGCAATGTGAGACGTCTTGTATCGAGACCTGCAGCATCGTCCTGCAAACCAATATGACAAATGACCCCACCGGCGCGTGCCAGGCGACTGGAAGCCTCACGTGTTCTCCCGCTACCAACAGCATCTATCACCAGATCAAAGCTACCTGCTTCCGGCTCATTACTTAACGGGTCATAAACATGCCCGAATCCATGCTGCTCAGCTGTCTTCCTTCGCAGCGCCCCGGTATCCCCGAGGTACAGGTCCGAACAACCTTTACTTTGCAACACAAGCGCCGCGAGGACACCTATGGCGCCAGCGCCAATAACCACCGCTCGAGCTTCCGACACAGGCCGATGTAGCACACGCTCTGCCATATTGACACTGTGCAAACTGACAGCAGTTGGCTCGGTCAGACTTGCGTGCGCCACATCCATGTCATCGGGCATCGACAAAAGACTATTTTCTGGCACCACGACATAGTCAGCAAACGCACCGGCCATACGCATACCGATTAACTCACGAGTGGCGCACAAATGCGCCCGCCCACCGATGCAATCGTCACAAGATCCACAGGAAATCAGAGGATTAACTATCGCCCTTTGTCCCTTTCGGGCACCGTTTTGAATCACTCCTGTGACTTCATGGCCGAGAATTAACGGTGGCACGCGACGCGCATCTAACCCATGGTAGGCATGCATATCCGAGCCACATAAACCGCAGGCATCGACAGCCAGTAAAACCTCATTACTGCCTGTGACCACCGGGTCGGGTTCGTCACGAAATTCAACCGATTCCGTACCCGTATATACCAAAGCTTTCATCAGTTGCTCCAAATTGCGTTGCTATGACATGGATGAATGTTAACCGGTTCAGATTCTATAAGATCATCACCCGCATTTCAGACA
Organism: uncultured Granulosicoccaceae bacterium; assembly: GCA_938041955.1. Classification (GTDB taxonomy): domain Bacteria; phylum Pseudomonadota; class Gammaproteobacteria; order Granulosicoccales; family Granulosicoccaceae. Next base: position 10,864 of record CALISD010000110.1, read on the forward strand.
AGTTTGATCCAATTCATCATGCTTGGCTGATTTATTGCCATTAGACATTCACTGTCATAACGATAAACAAGCAGGATATGAAATGCGCCTAATACCCCTGGCAATCCTGTGTGCGCTCGTTGGAGTTACCTACTGGATTGGGGCAACTTTTTATACTGCCAAGATTGAGCAGGATATAGCCACGAGAACGAACACAGCAATCGAACCCTATAAACCCGCAGTCGATCTTGAGGTTGACGGACGGGATGTGACCCTGGTCGGCAGAGTGAGGGATGAAAAAAGCCGTGAAGAGGCACTGCAAACCGTAGATTCTGTCTATGGTGTGCGCGCTACTCGAGACTCTCTGTCCATCATGCAACCATTTAATATTCATGCAAAATATGACAACGGAAAAGACTTTATTGTTGACGGCACGGTGGATGACCAGCAAGCACTGGAGTCCCTGAAACGAACCATCGCTCCCAGAAACGCGATAGCGAACCTCGACAAAGGCGCACGGCCATTGATCAACAGTGGCGCCAAGATCGCATTGGCCGCTGGAGCCGTGGGCATGATGAATCACGGTGAATTCTGGATAGACGAAGACCGATTAAAAATCACAGGTGAAGCCGCTGACGAATTCACCAAAGCACAGATTGAACAGCACCTTAACAGGCAGAAAGCAGTGATAGACCCGCTGGATCTGGTCACACAAATCAGTGTTGCTGCAGTAAAAGTGTCAAGTAATTGTCTAAACTTTTCATCCGCGGGAAACATTAACGAAGTTGTTTTATTCGACGTTGACTCAGATTTCATTAAAGACACCTACAAAGAGCCTATTGCCAGGCTGGTTGATTTAGTTAAAGAGTGCGCGGCGAACAGCGAAGGCAATATCATCGTTGAAGCACATGCAGATCAAGACGGCAGCGAAGACTATAACTTCGCTCTCAGTCAGAGGCGCGCTGACGAAGTTACCAATTACTTGCTGATGCAAGGACTGGATGCCAAACACATCGCATCATTTGCGTTCGGCGAAACAAGACCTGTTGCCTCTAACGAATCACGAACAGACAAGTCTTTTAATCGACGTGTGGAAGTACGTTACCTAAAAGATTCGCAAGAATCTAATTCCCTTAATCAAACCATAATCAGCACACAGAGCTCGGAGTAGAAATGCTTTATTTAGTCTCACAGGTATTGCTAATTCTTCTGATCGCAACCGTTCTTGGGTTCTTGATTGGATGGATTCTTCGCAAGATAAAAGCCTCACGCATAGAAGAAAAACTTAACACTCGGCTACAACAGTCCGAGCATTCAATAACGCCAATAAAAACGGCATTAACCCAGGTGCAAAACGAAGTTGAAGCACGAGATCGGAGCCTTGCAAAGCTGCAAAGCAAATACAACGATCTCAAATCTGAAGTACCACCCGTGCAGGCAGAAATTGCAAAGCTTAGTGCGAAAATCGGCGAATCAGATGCGTCAATTCAAAACCTCAATCGGGCTTTGAACGACAAAGATGGCCAGTTGGCTCGCTTTAATACTGACTTGGGTCAGGAAAGAGCTGCACTTCGACAGACCGATCTTGCATTGACAGAAGCGCAGGGCAAACGTTCAGCGCTTGAAGGTCGACTCGCAGAAATGAAAACTCGCCTTGATAATAATCAGGCAGCTTCAGAGCGGGCAAAAGCAGAACGCTCCAGCCTGCAACGAGACATCAACAACCTGCAGATGCAGTTAAACGACTCGAAGCACAAAAATGACGCTGATGTTGCAGCGTTAAAGAACAGCCTGCACCTGGAAAATCTGGAACTGCAAAAGTCTAAAGAAGCACTTAGAGACGCAAAAGCCTATGCAGAAGGCGCTGTCGTTAAAATCGAAGATTTAAAAGAACAGCTGAACAAGAAGGACACTGAGTGCAAACTTGCCGATAAGGAACTCAGCGCGCTTAAAAGAGAGATTGAATCTCTTCTGGCTCAGCAGAAGGCACTTCAAAATGCTCATGATGCCAATACGGTAAAACTTGAGAATGCATTGGCAGAGCGCCTGCGCCTAACGGAGCAGAAGACTGAGGCACATAGTTCATCAAGTGCTGCAATGTCGAAGCTTGAGTCGGAAATCGCGCGGTTGCGTGATGAACTCGCCAAAGGTGAAAAGCAGCAGGCTGCATTTCAAACCAGCAAAGACGCGGCAGAGGCAAAGCTTGCAGAGCATACCGCAGCTATGGCCGGATCTGAGAAAGAACGTCAGCGACTCGAACGTAAGCTTGCCATGGTAGAAGCACAACTTGAAAGCCAACAAGCCGAAGCAAGAAAAACCGCCAGTGATCTGGAAAAACAGCTTGCAGCAAGCAATGCTGCGAAAAATGCCAGTGATTCACAACGAGTTCAACTGGAACAGTCGATTCAGAAGCTCAAAGAAGAACTGAACAACAAAATCACTGATTCAAAGATTGCTGTCAATCAGCGCGATATGCTGGAAGCTGATATATCAGTACTTGAAGAAGAGGTACGATCTCTTGATGCCGATGCAAGGGCACTTCGTACCGAACTGCAACGCAGCAACGACAAACACAAAGACACCATTGAAAAATTACGCGTCGCTCTTGCTGAAAAAGAAGCACAGTCGAGTGATGGAGGCGCTATTCGAAAGCAATTAACTGACTTGCAAAGCGCACACAAAGCGCTGGAACGAGATCATCTTAATGCGCTCAAGAAAGCCGATCAAAAAATCACTGATTTGGATCGCGCGCTGGATAGAACTGAAAACAAAGTCAAGGCGGCACATGATAAAGCCACTGAAGCTGCACGCGCTACGGAGTCACAACTGAAAGATGACATCGCTGATCTTAAAAAGCAGCTAAGCTCAAGTGAAGGGGAACTGAAACTTGCAAATCGTGATGACAAACGCAATCAACACGAAATTGCCGAGCTCAAAATCACGATCAAAGGTCTCAACGATCAAATTGCAGAGCTATCACGTGAGCTAAGCAAACAGGAAGCAAAAGCTGCTAAGGAAGCTGATAAAGCTCAAAATAGCGCGACTCAAAACAAACAGCTGGAAGCAGCATTGGCTGAAGCCAAGAAGACTCTCGCCAATGCAAATAATGCAGCCACAGCAGCAGACAAGCAACTGCTCGCACTGCAAGCTTCAGCCAAGGGCCGTGACAACTCTGATCAGCGCCTTTCTGATCTTGACAAGCTACTGGCAATTGCAGTGGCAGACAAGAAGTCACTTTCACAGGAACTCAAGAGAAGCGAAACCGAAGCGGAACGCCTACGTACTGACGCAAAGCTCGCCGCCGCAGAAAGAAGGGAACTGGAAAAAGAAGCCGCAAAACTAAGCCGGGCAAAGAAAAACCTGGATTCGGAGAAGAAAGCCAAAGCCAAACTGCAGCAGCAAGCCGAAGATATGCAGAAACAGCTCGATGAGTTAACTTATGCTGAGGCTGACTATCTGAACAAAATCCATGAACTGGAACTACAGATCGTGCTTACTCGCAAGGATACTGGCAACAATATGTTGTCTCGTATCAAAGAGCTTGAAGCAATGCTTTCTGCAGAGAAACGCAAAGTGGATAACTTGCAGCAGCCAATCAACATCGTCAGTGAATCTGTTGGCGTAAGCTCAAGCGTTGTAACTAAAAGAGCAGCTAACTCTTCAAATTCAAGAAAGAAGAAGAAAGCGAGCTAATGAACACCCCGCCGGATCATCAGATCCGGTGGGTTTGGTTCCGATACTGAACGGACCCAAAAGGCGTAAGCGCCCAGGCGAATCCAACAACACATCATGGGCAACTGCAATAGTTACTGTGGCCTGGATACACCTCTCTGATGAAGTAGTAGATACGTATATCAAATTTTGTTCGTTGATGCGCCTCACGCTTAACCATCAACGAAAATCACGTCAACCACTCAATTACTACCCTCTGGTACGTCTCAGTTGAGCGCCAGCACCGGCAACCGGATCATAGATAATCTCACCGCTTGCCTCTTTGCCTAACTCGGCAGCATTTGCCTCATCAGTATCAAGATGCATTTCAAGTTTGTACTTCTCGCTGACTCTGATCAACGTGTCGCCAAATGCCAGATCACGCGGTCCGCCGGTTATTGCGATCTCTACGATATCCTTGTCATTGACGCCAAACTCTTTCGCATCATCAGGATGCATATGGATATGACGTCTGGCACAGATAAGCCCCTCTGTTAGATGAACCGTTCCGGCCGGTCCTTCCAGTATAATCGGCGCTGACCCTGCTACCTTGCCGGAGTCACGAATAGGAGCATCCACACCCAGCTTAAATTCGTCAGTGCGTGCTATCTCCACCTGATCAACAGAACGCAACGGTCCAAGCACACGCACACCATCGATTCGATTACGAGGACCAATGAGATTCACCTTCTCTTCACAGGCAAACTGACCTGGCTGCGAAATTTCACGGTATACTGTCGGGGTAGCCCCTTCACCAAACAGTTTCTGGAACGTTTCTTTGGTTAAATGCGCGTGCCGCGCGCTAATTGCGATAGGAATCGTTCTGGTAGCGGTGACGGTGTTCTCTTCGTTTACCACGCGGCGGGTTAAGGTGGCGATCATAAGCTCCTCATCAGTTTTTACTACCAGCGCTCTGACTCTGGAGCTTGCATCAGAGATGATCTCTGCTTTGTTATTATTATCTACTGAAGCGTCAGTATTACGATCTTCATCGACCACTAAACCGAGAAATTCCAGTCGCTGCAGAATGCGTCTTCGCATCGTTGCACTGTTTTCACCGATTCCACCGGTGAAGACCACCGCATCAACACCACCCATCACAGCGGCATAGGCACCAATGTACTTTCTGGCTCTATGAGCAAATATATTAATCGCTGCTCTTGCACGGTCATCGCCCTGCTCTGCTCTGTCTTCAATCTGACGAAGGTCGTTACCGATACCGCTTAATCCAAGCAACCCGCTTTTTCGGTTTAACAGATCGTCAATATCTGCAACGCTGAAATCTCCACTGCGCAACAAAGACAACACCGCACCTGCATCGATGTCTCCTGAACGGGTACCCATGACCAGGCCTTCCAGCGGAGTCATGCCCATACTGGTTTCAGTAGACTTACCATATTCTACGGCGCAGGCGCTGGCACCATTGCCTAAGTGCAAGGTAACTATACGCAACTGGCTAGCGGATGAATGCAGAGCAGATGCTGCAACACCTGCGACGTATTCATGTGAAGTACCGTGAAACCCGAATCGTCGAATGCGGTATTTTTGTGCGAGCTCCGAATCTATTGCATATTCGCGTGCACGTTTAGGCATACGCACATGGAACGCTGTGTCAAACACTGCCACATGGGGAAGCTCTGACCACTTATTTTGTGCAATGGTGATACCGAGCAGGTTATAGGGATTATGCAATGGCGCATCAATAGCACAAGCCTCAATCTCGGCCTTGACCGAAACATCAATAATGACAGGTTCTATAAACTTTTCACCACCATGAACAACACGGTGCCCAATGGCATCAATCTGCTGATCACCTACTTCGAACACCACGTGATCAAGTGCCTGCTGATGACTCTCAAAGGGACCACCGGCTTCACCAATCGATTGAATTTTTCCAGAGGCGATTCGCTCACCACCTTTAAGGTCAATCAGATGATATTTGACACTTGAAGAACCACAGTTTATTACCAGAACCCGCATTGGACAAAGACCGATTTGAAAACAGTCCTTATAGTACACCCATTAGCTACGGCAATAATTTACCCGTTGCTAAGACGAGTTAAGACGGATAACTACACCACAATCTGCGGGATGGCTAATCAAAAAAAGGGTGGCACCTGGCCACCCTGTTCTCTTCCTTTCTGACCTAATCACCAGGCACAGGACTTAGTCACTCACAGAGGCCGCCGGCTCTGCGTTGCCCCATTGACCATAATGCAGAGTCCCGTTGTGAATAACGTACAGTCCACCGTCAGCACCAATAATCGCTCGATCATTCTCAAGCCCTACCGGAGAATATTCAAAACCCGAATCACGGCTTTCAAACTTCCAACCAGGCACATCAACAAACTTGTTGCTGCTTTCATCTACTTCCATCGCTAACATGTTGTTACTCGTCCATTGGGCCGTCGCTTGTGGCTGCCCGCTCGTAGACTCGTTGTGGATCGAGGCCGGAAATGCGAACCGTGCATTTCTGGAACCACCACCTTGAAGGTATGCAAACGAATGGTGCTGCGATAATGCCGGACTTTGAGAACCACGCTTACCAATGATTCTTTCATCGGCAACAAAAGGCCTCGCTGGATCAGCAACATCATACAGCGCAAGCTTGACACCCTGATACCAGGCGCCGCGACCATCCCCCCATCCGGTATTGTTGTCAGCGATAGCATCTTTACCCAAACCAATGAGTAGCGAATCGTTTACCGGATGCAGATAATCCGAGTATCCCGGTATCTCAAGCTCACCTGCAATACTCGGATCATTCGGATTTGACACATCCAACACATACAGCGGATCAGTCACTCTGAAAGTAACCAGATACGCTCGATCACCAATGAAACGGCTGGCATATAAACTTTCACCCGGCTTACCGATAGGTGTTGGTCTGGAATTATTTGGCAGTGTTGAAAGCGTTGCAAGCTTACCGCCGGACTCGCGTAAAATATTCAATGTCACGGGAGAGACATCTCGCGATTCATCAAAAGTCACCACCCGCAAATTGCCGTCTTTTTCACTCATACGAAACGGTTTACGATCAGGGTTCCAACCCAGATGCCCTTTCACAGAACCAGAACCCTTAAATACCGGTGCACCAGTACCATTAAAACTGAATTTGTGAATCTCTGTCGTGATGTCTGGCTGTAGATATACAAGCGGTCGAGCGATGGCAACATCGATCGCCTCATCAGGCCTCACTTGAGAGTCGGTGCTGCTTATTGTGGTGTATTCATACTGGGTTGTCGCCAGATATACGGCTTGCTGCGAAACATAAAGTGTTTCAGAGTCACCAATAAAGCACGCATTGCTTATATTCGAGTTGAGGTTATTCAGATCTACGGTAATGATCGATACAATACTCGGTGACGGATAATACAAACTCGTTTCCGAAACTCCATCGACCTCGCCTTGATCATCAACCACCTTAGCCGAATAACAAAGGTTGTCATTGATTACCTGACGCTCAACAGTATTGCCGTTTTCCGTGATGGAGAGCGTTGGCATAAAATCAGTCACGTCGGCGTTGGAAATAATGCTTCTGTTAGTCTCTATGTCTGCTTCACTGGAAACATAAGGCAATATCCCCGGTATTTGCGGATGAAACCGGGTGACCAGAATCAATCGATTGTCTATTCTTCGACTTGATATCAGGTGCCCTTGAATATCCATAGATCGTTTAACTGACATATTGCCTGCGTCGCTGGCATCGACCCAACTGACACGTGTATCAAGCCCACGCCAGGCAAACGATGTCCCCCACGAATCCCACGCTGAAAAACCCTGCCCGGACAACAGCACCAGATCAGTGTTAGTTCCATTCTTGTATAGATACATTCCACTTGTGGAACGACCGCTCAACTCATCCAATGACAAGCGGGACAACACCGATGAGTTATCACCGTCCAGACGATAGGCGCTTAGCGTATCAATTTGCGGCTGATACGGAATCGCACCAGGTAAAACATCGATCGCAATATCCACAGGAAATGGACCGCCGTAACCGTAGTAGTTGACGTCCGGGCGCTCTAAAGCAAAAAGTACGTCACCGTCGACTTTGACGCGATCCGACTCGTCAACACCCTGCTCCTGAACATTGGTATCACTGAATCGACTCTGACCATCACTGGACTCAGCTAAGGTGCTGTTAGAAAGATCGGCGGAAACCGGTGCCGCTATCGAATCAACCAGCCCACCTCCGAGAACACCCCCTCCGTCATTGGGTGAAGTATAAAAACCAAGCAGGGATTCTCTAATGAGATCATCTGCGCTGTCGGCAGCGAGAATCGCAGGCACAGTCGTGTTTTCACCGCCGTTGTCTGTTGGAGTAACCACATCCGGCCCGCTAAGAGTGGTACCTCCATCACAGCCATACAGCGCGAAGGCACACGCCAGCGCCGCTGTCCCTATTCCAATTGTTTGTTTTTTCATAGTAAAAACTCCTTAAGTTGCCTTCACTTTGCGGGATGCTATGCACAAAGCGTTCTTGTTTACGTTCACTATAGAACATATTTTGGGAATATGTTCCCATATTAATTTTAAATGTTTCGGCAAGTCAAGCCGATAGTTTAATTTATGGGATTTTTATCCCAGCTTTTTAGACATTTTGGTGTATATTACTGCCTATGAGCGAGCATTCCGCCACAAACTCGATGATGAAAAAGGTCCTGCGACCCCTTGTGCGTCTGCTGCTGCGCAGTGGAGTGGCATACGCTGATTTCAGCGATGTGGCTCGTCGCGTGTTTGTAGAGGTCGCCAGCGAAGATTTTGGCTTACCGGGACGCAAACAGTCTGTATCTCGTGTTTCTGTGTTAACCGGCGTCAACCGCAAAGAGGTCAAACGCTTACTGGATGAGCCAGAAGAAAAAGAGGCAACATCAAAGGACAATAATCGTGCGGCACGAGTAGTCAGTGGCTGGATGCGTGATGTCGACTTCAACAACTCAAAAGGCAAACCAAGAGTCTTAACCTGGGGCAACAACAGCAGCGAAGGTAGTTTTGAAGAACTGGTCAAACGCTACAGCGGCGATATGACAGCGCGATCCATACTGGACGAGTTGGTTCGGGTGGGTGCTGTCAGTGTCGATAAAAACAAGACACGCGTTAAACTTTTAGCCAACGGATATGTGCCGTCAGCCAGTAACGAAGAGTTATTACGTTTGTCGGGTGACAGCATCAACGACCTGCTAAATACTATCGATCATAATTTTAAAGTCGACAAAGAAACCACACGCCTGCAACTACGGGTAGCTTATGACGATGTTCCAGGCAACGGCGTTGAATTATTCCGCAAGCTAAGTAACGATAAATCGTTAGAGCTGCTGAACTATCTCGATCAGTTCCTCGCGACCCAGGACCGATCAGTAAACCCTGCGGTAAAAGGCGAAGGACGATACCGAACCGGACTGGGGATCTACTATTTCGAAGAGCCGTTAAACAACGATGGTTCGCCACAAAACGACCGGGCACAAGACGGCGAGGCCGACGACCATGCAAAATAATCCCCCGTACAGATTTATCCTGGAGTGCATTCAACACATTGCAGGCATTGCTCTAGTCGTCACGCTGAGTCTATTCACCGCTGCCTGCTCAGGTGGCATATCCGGTACCGGCGACGGCCGACCAGTGATCATTGAACCAGGCGAAACCGGATCTGATACCACAGTAATAGATGGCGTTGGTGGCACCACTGACAGCAATGCAGCACCAACAGCAAACACCAACTTGCCCACATTACCCGAACTATCACTTGCAATACCAACTGCCCTGCTCGAAGCACACGGGCGCAATGAATCGATCTCAGAAAGTGCGCCTTTTACTCAGCAACTTATATTGGTTTCAACAGATTTCGAACAAATACAAAGTGAGCTGTCTATCGCAACAGATGCAGCAATTAATACAGCAGTGAATAACTATTTCGACAGCAGCGTAGAACATTCCCTCTCAGGCGATACCGTTATAAGGTGGTCCAGCGACAACGCTGCAATATCTGTCTTCTCCACTAATGCAGATCGTATTATTTATTTTTTGCAAGTGGACGAAACACTCACCATCAGGCGCTTTGATCGTAACACTAACGTATTATTTCAGGCCGCAATTGACAGCCCGCCTGAAAACAATAGCGAATCAGTCTTAGAAACAACACTAAACAACAACGGTATTAATTCCTACCTGCGTGCATACTCCTCCGGTGCAGAAGCCGGTGCCACAGTAACTTTCATCCAACACCCGACCAATATCAGCATTGAGCGGCAACGCGAAATTATCGATCAATCAGGTGCAGTGATTGATATTCAAACATGCACCGTGGCCAGCTCACCTGAAAGCTGCCAGTCAGACGCTAACTGGGCAGTAGTCACTGACAGCGGCAACGGCACTGCAAGCCAGCTGTTCACCACAGCGATCAATAATATCAACGCCAGACTGGAACTCAGACAGCCACCAATCCGCACCATACCACAAGAGGTGAATGAGGCTGTGATTGCTACAACCACCGAACAATTAAGCGCCGCAGAAAATATTCAATGCGGCCTTCAAGTTGTTGACGGCACTGTCAGAGCGTTTTGCGTAGAGCCTCTGCCACTGGAAGCCAGTGGCACTCTCTTTCAGGAGATACTGTCGGGTGGAGAAGTGTTTTATCAGTTGCTACCTAATCCGTAGCAACCAACAGACTACCGGCAGTAGGTGGCACCATGAATTTGCCCTAGCGCCTCATTCTGCAAGAACACTGCGCAGCCGGAATTTTCATCATTCACAGCGGACACCTGAAAGGTTTGACTCACTTTGTCACCCTGCCATTGACCCAGTGATACTAATTCACGTACTACGTGATGATTCACCATGGATTTACCATGGTTTTCCCCACGAACCACTTCAGTCATTTGCACACGATCAAATATCGCCAGCCAAAGCGTGGAACCACGCTTGTCATTGTCTTTGATATTCACCAATAGTTTGTCACCGGCAACGGTGGCGTCGAGTTTTATTTTCGGTGGCTTATTGTCAATGGCACGTTGCACAGCACGACGACTGGTACCTACCTGCGCTGCATTGCCATTGATCACCATCTGCGGCGTATAGACGCCGCTCTTTCCTGCCAGGCCGACCGAATTGTATCGACGCTGACGTGCTGTGTAAGCAGGATCAGAGAACGGGTCTTTCCAAACGCCTGCAGCGCCGTAATTCAAGTCATCCCAGTAGTCGACATGGAACTCAAGAGCTATCACATCAGGCTGGTTTGAAATGATTTCTCCCAGGTACTCATCTGCTGCGGGACAGGAGTAACAGCCCTGTGAGGTAAAGAGCTCAATAACAGGCGCGGTGTTTCCAGCCAGTGGAAAATACAACAACGCCAGCAACAGTGACAAATTTAGTTTATTCATATAGCCTCGTTGGGTGTTTCAATTCAGTAAACACATCACTCTACAGGAGCATCTTTTGGCCAACGCAATAAGAGTACATACCCCCGGGGGTGCCGATAGTCTCATTTATGAAACCTATGATCCTGGACAACCCAAATCGGGAGAAGTTCGGCTTCAGCACGGCGCAGTCGGGCTGAATTTTATTGATGTGTACCATCGCACAGGCCTCTACCCAATCGAGGCAAGCCCCTTTATTCCGGGCCTTGAGGCCTCAGGCACCGTGATCGAACTGGGAGCAGATGTCGCAGAGTTTGCCGTGGGTGATCGAGTGGCCTATGCCGGTGTGCCAATAGGCGCTTATTGTGATGAACGCATCATGCCTGCTCACCGCCTGGTCAAACTTCCAGACGAGATCAGCTTCGAAACCGGCGCAGCTATGATGTTGCAGGGGATGACAGTACAGTATCTGATTCGCAGCACCTACCGCGTAAAAGCCGGAGACACCGTCGTGCTGCACGCTGCCGCTGGCGGCATTGGATTAATCGCCTGCCAATGGTTAAATCACCTCGGTGCGACCGTCATTGGAACAGTGGGCAGCAACGAGAAAGCCGAGCTGGCTAAGCAATACGGTTGCCATCACACAGTGTTATACCGTGATGAGAATCTGGTAGAACGAGTAAAAGAAATTACCAATGGTGAAGGCGTCCCTGTGGTTTACGATTCTGTCGGCAAAGATACCTACGAAGCATCACTGGATTGCTTGTCTCCATTTGGTTTATTTGTAAGTTTTGGCAGCGCCTCCGGGCCCGTCGAAAGTGTTTATCCGGGTACGCTCGCAGCCAAAGGCTCATTGTACTTCACGCGACCAACAATAATGACCTACACCGCCAAGCGTGAAGATTTACTGGCCTCTGCTAACGAACTGATCGAGTTAGTTAAATCAGGGGTGGTGAATATCAACATTGATCAACGCTACGAACTTAAAAACGCCGCACAGGCACACCGCGATCTTGAATCAAGAAAGACTACAGGTTCAACTATCTTTACGGTATAAAATTGCGTTCGGTTTGAACCTATAGGTATGTGCGTTAGTGCACTACCTGTAGGCTTTAATATCTAACAAGTGGTTAAATCTCCAAAGTGCCAACAACACACTTCAATTAGAAGTTAACTCAACATTGTTAAGTACCCGGGTGATTAGCTATCGGCCGGTGATCGCAAGATATTTCTGCATATAACGACGACCTAATTCACGCAGACCGGGAGCAGAAAAATGAGCGCCGCTAGGATCAGACAAACGATACGGTAAATCTGATGACGTCACGCAACCACTATTCGGATCATCATTATCGTTCAAGGCCATAAGATGACGGTTGACGGCTTCAGCAATACGCAGTTCGCCACAAATAAACGGCATATCACTTCCAGACCAGGCCTCAGAACGGAAGTTTGAAATGACATTACGCAATTTTATTTCATAGTATTTTTTGTATTCATAAGAGTCTTTGTCACTAAACCCTGTGGCATCAGGATCAGAAGTCCCTTCATACAGCGCATCGCTTTCACCCTGATGCCAAAGCAGCACATCAATTTTGTCTCGATGAGGGATCTGCGACAGAGCACTGGTGATTTTAGAACGCATCTTCACGTAGAACGGTGAGTCGTAATCCCAGTTCGCGATTCCTTTACCGGGAGCTGCCAGAACGATAAACGCCGGCACCGCGTCAGGCCGCATTTGAGCAAGCGATTTCCCAAAGTGAAAAGCAAAATTATTATTGGGTGAGCGAGTCGGGTCAGTCAGTGAATGATTACCGGGGTGTGCATGCTCATCCCATACTTGATGTAAATCCGCGACTTGCCAACCACTATCTGTAAAGGCAAAAACCCTTGGGTGGGGCTGATCAAGCGTTGCATCAAATACCGTTCCCGAAGCCTCTACGTTTGATTGGCCAGTTACCACCACAATGTGATTAATGTCTGCAATCGTGACCCCAACATCACTATTTAGACTACTCACAGCACGACAACTGGCACCATTTTCAAAACCATAGCCGTCGCCATCTGTATCACTGTTAGCCAATGAGCACTGCGGAAGTTCGCTTTGGGTTTGGCTTTCAGCATCTTGACTGCCAACGCCCGAATCGCCAATCGCGCCCTGGCTTGTAACCACAGAATCACCCACGACACACACTTCGTCATCCGGTGTAACTTCACAGTCAACACTGGAACTTGAGCATGCGATCAGACCGCCTGCCAGAGTTACGACTAAGAGAAACCTGAGATTTACTGAGTTGTTTTCAAGGCTACCCATCAAACATCACCTAACTGCCTAAATAAAAAAAACACATCAGCATAATGCTTATCCGCATCCCGAGATCAGCAGCTGAAAGTGTGAGCCATACCCATAGCTGCATACCACGGCATCAGCGGCCGGGACACATGCAGTGTGGTGGTCATTGTTGTTTATTAAAGGCCATCAGCCTTCGGTTTGCATCCAGCACTCCGTGTTCAACACACGACTAAGCGTGTAATTCCGATTGGATTTACACCAGCGGTTCCCTCGCACAAACGAGTCGCTGTAGACTCGCTGCATGATACAGCATCGACGCTGTATTTATGTGGAATATCAGCCAAAGCACACGACCAGTTACCCTGACCCATCGCTGGTGTGCATAATTCTCACTTTCCCGTTTTGTCTGGGCTTCCAGGGTGAGCAAGCGAAGCTATTGGAACATTCACCGACTGCAGGTAACGACCGGTTGCACAGATGCTTAATGCCAATGTTGGCTTATTGACTACCCTTCATTTGATTTCATTTGCAGATAGACCTCTGCATAGTTAGCACCCAATTGACGCAGCGCCTGCGCTGTGAAGTGCACCCGCTCCTCGTCATAGGTCTCCAGGCCTTCTCCTGGCACACAAGCGGTCCAACTATCGCTGTTGCGATTGAGTGCATTAAGTCTCGTGTTTATTGGAGATCTGGCAGTTTCACCACAGATAAACGGACGTCCGTCCGCAAACCAGCTTTCTGAGCGAAAATTATCGATCAATTGCCATAGCTTTTCGCTGTAGTAGTCGTCGTGTGGAAAGCGCTCAAGATCGGTATCATTAGACCCTGACTTACTCCAATCAGTCTCACCCTGATGCCACAATATTCCATCAACCCCGGACTTCTGTGGCAGATCATTGAGTGCCAGCAAAGCCTTATTTCGAATCTTGTTAAAGAAGTAGTTATCAGCGTCCCAGTGACTGATGCCTTCACCGGGCGCTGTGACCAAAATAATCCCCACCACTCGATTGCTGTCTTGTTGCGCAACAGTTTTCCCGAAATGAAAACCGAAGTTATTGTGCGGGTCATCGCCAAGCCCTTTTACAGGGTGCCAACCAAGGTCCCACACTTGTCGCAGACTTGCAGGCTGCCAGCCTTGATCGGTGTAGGCATAGAAGCGCTCCACTGGCTGATCAAGCACAGGGTCAAAAGTTGTTTGTGAGCCAAGTGCGTTTGACTGACCGGTGATAAGCACAAGATCGGTGATTGTTGCAGCACCAACAGCGGGCTCAGATTGATTGGCTGCGGGGCCACCCTGAACGACGGCAACGCCGGTTTCAGATCCCGGAACGCCCGATTCTGGCTGAAGATTAGACTCAACTCCGGCAGCACCTTCGTTTGCAGTTGATCGGTCATCTGAAATAACAACCGACTCATCTGGCGAACCGCCGCAGGACACCAGCATGATGGCAAAAGCTAATGTAGCAATAGATTTAAACAACACGTCCAGCCCGATCTACAAATCGAACCCCAGTGTGTCAAAAACCGAACAATAAATCTGCCTTCCAGATCAATAAAACCACAAACTCTACAGATTCTTACAATGCAGTACCACTAACGAGCAAGTGACTGATATTTATCCGCATACCTTGCACCCAGAGTACGTAAAGATTGCGCGTTAAAATGCACATCATCGCCAACTGAAACAAGCCCGGTGGACGGCACACAGCCGGTAAGGGAATCACCGTCACTGTTCAATCTGGAAAGTCTTTCATTTACCGGGGAATTCAGTGTTTCCCCACAAATAAATACACCATCTTCTGCGAACCAGTTTTGTGATCGAAAATCACTAATGAGATTGCGCAGCCGGTCACTGTAGTAGTCGTCGGCATTGTAATCGCTCTCACCTTGATGCCACAGGATTCCACGCACTTTTTGCTCACCGGGCAAGGCATCAAGCGCGAGTTGTACCTTGTTGGAAATCCCTGCAAAGAAATCACTATTTCGATTCCAATGATCAATGGCTTCACCCGGGGCTGTGATCATGATTATTCCAATCACCGCACTGGCATCCCTGCGCACCAGGTTTTTGCCAAAGTGAAAGGCAAAGTTATTCGCCGGCGGGCCACCGATATCACCCCTTGGATACCAATCGAGATCCCAAATCTGTCTTAGCCCGGCAATACCCCAGCCGCTTTTTGAAAATGAGTAGACTCGCCTGACGGAGCTATCAAGATCGGGATCGTAACCCAGCGGATCCATTCTGCCACTCTCGGCACCCAACGCATTTGACTGACCCGTCACCAGAATCACATCGGTGATATTTCGACCGCCATCTCCGGCATTAAAAAAAGTACAGCTACGGCTGTTCTCCCAGCCATAACCATCACCATCCGTGTCAAATCGGAAATCACTGCAGGCGGGGGTTCTTAACGTTACTTTCTCTTCACGCAATAGACCTGCAGATATCACAGCCGCGGGAGTACCCGAGTATTGAGCAATACACGTAGTGTTGTTTTCCCAGCCAAACCCGTCACCATCCGGATCAGAAGCGGACAATTGGCAACGAGGCCTGGCAGATGTGGGCGCACTTACCCGACAGCTCGCGTTGCTTTCCCAGCCGAAACCATCGCCGTCTGGATCAGCCAGCGGATCTGTACATAAAGGGAGTTGATCACGTTGAGGCGGCGCACTGACAAGACAGGTTTCGCCATTCTCCCAACCATAGCCATCACCATCGCCATCACTGTTGGCGCTGGCACAAACCGGTGCAGCCGATACTAACGTCAACGGTGAGAACGAAAGTAGACAGAATATCCACAGCAAAAACAGTCCCGCCACTTTCCTTCTTTGCAAGCTCACCAACCCCTGTTTTATCACGGCTAACTGCGCTCGTCATTATTAAAATTAAATTTATACCAAGATTTATTAAGCAATAATTCAAGGCTTTATTACACTACACAACCGTTTTACTGTTCGGTCATTTGCAAATACTTGGTAGCGTAGCGTGTACCAATAGTTCGAAGCCCCTCTGCTGAAAAGTGCAGTCCGTCTGCGAGCGTTTGCAGACCTTCTGAGCCAACACACCCGGTCCATGCGTCGCCGTCGTTATTCAACGCCCTCAAACGGTTATTCACCGGTGCTATTACTGTCTCTCCGCAAATAAACGGCCTGCTATCTCCAAACCAGCTTTCACCACGAAAATTTCGAATCACATCATTCAACTTTGCAGCGTAGAAATCGGTGTCTCTCCAATCCGTTTCGCCCTGATGCCAAAGTATGCCATCGATCGTCGCCTTACTCGGTAGTTCATTAATCGCAGCGACCACGCGATCCCTGATTTTGACATAAAACTCCGACTCATAATCCCAATGCTCTATCCCTGCACCCGGCGCGGTAACCAGTATGAAACCGATCACTCGATCAGGCCTTCGTTCTGCCACTTTACGTGCAAAGTGAAATCCAAAGTTATTGATCGGATCGGCTTCCGGATGGGTGCGAGGATACCAGCCGAGATCCCACACCTGGCGCAAATCTGCCACTTGCCACCCCGTTTCTGTAAACGCATAGGCTCTTGGATGTGGTTGATCAAGCTGCGCATCAAAAAACGTATCTAGTCCCAGCGCATTTGACTGGCCGGTGACTAAGACGACCTCAGTAATCGACGCCGCAGAAACGTCGCTTGCGAAATTGCCACTGCTGCTTGACGCATCACCATTGGCTGTATCGTTCAGCGATGAATTGTTAACAGCGGTGTCTGAAGTAACATTGAGGGAACTTGATCCCTCGTTGCCAATTGAATTACCGGACGGCGTTACGTTGTTGCTACCCACACTTGCAGTATCACCAGAGCCGTTCTGAACGACGCTAAGTGGTGAATCATCTGATGAGCACGCAACCTGCAATAACATGGTGATTATAAACACCATTGATATACGTGGGCGAAACACAGACTTGCGGAATATAACCATAGAATTACATATTCAATGCAGCGCTATTCGCCACAAACGGAAGGAGACGCATTATACGACAGTCTGTCCAGATCGCCGGCTAAAACCAGAACTTACAACATTACCTTACGGTTGCTGTTTTCCCACATATCAAGCAGCGGAATTTCGCGCACTATTCAGCGAGCACCAAGCATCATTTCAAGGTAAGCATCAGCATAGCGTTTACCCATAGTGCGCAGAGACTCTGCTGAAAAGTGCGCATTATCTCTTATGGTGGGCAAACCTTCTGCGGCGATACAAGCGGTCCATGGATCACTATCTCTATTGAGTTTTCGCAACTGCTGGTTAACGGGTGATCTCGCGGTCTCACCACATATAAAAGGATACCCGTACCCGAACCAAGGCTCACTTCTAAATCGTTCAATCAAATCATAAAGCGCAGCACTATACTCATCACGATCCTCGCCATCTGATTCACCCTGATGCCATAGAATTACATCCAGATTACTTTTGTATGGCAATTCGTTAATTGCCCTGGATACCTTGTTTCGGATGTCACCAAAAAATTGCCCGTCTTGCTGCCAGTGACTGATTGGCATTCCCGGTGCTGTTATCAGAATAAAACCCACCACGCGGTCCGTCCGGCGCTCAGCAATGCGCTTACCAAAATGCAGACTGAAGTTGTTTGACGGATCGGTGTTTGGATCATTGCGCGGAAACCAGCCTCGATCCCACACCTGATTAAGATCTGCGACTTGCCAACCATTATCAGTGAAAGCAAAAACCTGTCGATTGGGCGAATCGAGGTATTGATCGTAAGAGGTACCAGCCCCGAGTGCATTGGATTGTCCGGTAACTAATACCAGATCGGTAATATCTTCAACACCCAAAGGAACAACAGGTCCCGGCTGGGAATTCGATTGAGAAACCTCTTCAGGCGCAATAGCCGTTTCAGGTTCAACCACCAGTACCGGTGACGGTTGCTGTGTGATTGGTTCAGGCTGTGGTTGTGACTGTTGTTCAGCCCCGGTTCCAACCGGTTCAGACTGCGGTTCGACCGCTGACTGAGTAACGACCACAGGACCCCCAGCACCCGGCACATCATTCACCACCGCACCCCCACTATCGCACGCTATCAAGACAATACAGGACAGTACGATTGCAAACGCAGAAAAACAGCGCGCGCTAAACGTGTGATAAGTACTTCCCGGGGGATTGAATTTATTGGCAGTCAAAATCAAGTTCATCGTAAGAGGGAGCATAAGTATCGATTGATCCGACACGTTGCATCCGAGTAGCCTCTCACAAAAAAATTCGCTTTTAAACCCTGTAACAAAAGTTCCCTTTTCAAACAAACACCTAATATGAGCAGACTTTCGCCAGCCCTCAAGGTAGGCGCTGACTCAGCGTCACTTAGGAAAAAGTTTGATCAATACTTCGTAGCGCTTTTTCAAACAGCTCATCAATTTCTGCAACGCTGATTGTTAGCGGTGGGCTAATGATCATTGCATCATCGACTGCTCGCATCACCAATCCATTGTCGAGGCAATGCTCACGACATCGGGTTCCAGTGACATCAGGTTTTTCAAATGCGGTCCGGTTGGGTTTGTCCGGCACCAGTTGAATTGCACCTAATAAACCAACGCCCCTCACCTGCCCAACGTAGGGATGCTCAGCGAGCGCCATCAGCTTGCTTTGAAAGTAAGGTGCTGTTGAATCAGACACCGTTTCAACGATGCGCTCGGTTTGCATAATGCGAATATTAGCAAGCGCCGCCGCAGCACAGGCGGGGTGGCCGGAGTAGGTGTAACCATGATTAAAATCACCACCCTGCTCCAAGCCCTCAGCAACTTTGTCACTGACTATAACACCACCTATGGGCAGGTAGCCTGAGGAAAGTCCTTTGGCTATCGCCATAAGATCAGGTTTTATATTAAAGGTATTACTGCCAAACCAATTACCGGTACGACCAAAGCCACAGATCACTTCGTCAGCGACCAGCAATATATTGTGCTCGTTACATATCCGCTGTATTTCAGGCCAATAAGTTGAAGGAGGGACAATAACACCACCTGCTCCCTGTACCGGTTCTGCGATGAAGGCAGCAACGTTTTCAGGCCCAGCCTGCAGAATTTTATCTTCTAAAGCTTTGGCTGCAACTTTGCCGAACTCATCAGGTGTGAGGTCTGCACCGTGTAAAAACCAATGCGGCTGCATGACATGTTCAATACCGGGGATCGGCAGACCACCCTGTTTATGCATTGGTTTCATTCCACCCAGGCTCGCACCTGCCATGGTACTGCCGTGATATGCGTTTTCACGACTGATAACAATGTGCTTATCAGGCTGTCCAACCGATGCCCAATAGTGTCTCACCATACGTAATACGGTATCGTTTGCCTCAGACCCCGAGCTACAAAAGAACACCCTATTTAATCCTTCCGGGGCAAGCTCGGCAATTTTTGCACTCAGCTCAACCACTGGCGGGTGAGTGGTCTGGAAAAAAGTATTGTAGTAGGGCAGTTGCTCCATCTGCGCGGCAACTGCTTCCATGATTTCGCGCCTGCCATAGCCGACATTCACACACCACAACCCTGCCATGCCATCAAGATACTTGTTGCCATCAGCATCCCAAAGATAGACACCGTCTGCTCTGGTGATAACTTTAGCACCCCTTTTGGCCAACGCTTTCGAATCGGTAAAAGGATGCAGATGATGCAGTGAATCCAGCTCTTGCAGGTGCGCACTGGCGTTGTGCAAGTTATCCATAATGACCTCGAGGCGTGCGTGAAACAGAATACTGTTGAGCGTCTGATTCTAAAGCAGCAATAAAGACTATGAAACTAAACTTCTCAACACTATTTGGACGCTACGCTGTTGAGTTGTGCCAGCCCGCGGGCAATATCATCAGACAAAGACGCAAAAGCGGTACTGTATGCCGCGACCAGTGAAGAATAACCCCCACCAGCGACCGGATGCCGATATTCAGTAATGCGGGTATCGAGCAGTTCATAAGGTTTATTGCCGGTAAGAAGCTGCCATCGCACCTGCAAATACACCGATTCACCAATTCGGCCTGTCATCTGTAACACGTCAATTCTGGCGATATTATCTATTTCTGTTCTGAGCCAGGGGTAGGCATAAAGCTTATTCGCACCTAGTCGATTAGCCAGATTGGTGATCACCACGCGCGAGATATTTTCCCGCAGGGGTTCACTCCAGCGATGATATTCCGCCACTTCAAGTTTGTTTGAATCCTGTGGCGTGACAATATTCGGTCGATTGACTGTCTCAGGTATTGTGATCGGGCCAACGCCAATAGCAAGCTCGCTAAGCTGGACATAACCACTTAGCTCACTCGGCTCTGAGGTTAAAACATAGTAGTCCGGCAACGGAGTATTGATGCAACCAGACATATTATAGCTTGCGGCAATTAAAACAAACAGAACTGCCACTCGTTTACACATACCGTGACCGTAGCACTTTGCCGTGCGGTTATTTTCCAAACAAGAACTCCTCAGGTTTTTTCTCTACCGATTCAGACACCGCTAACACGGCACGAGCCGCCTGCTGTAAATCTCGCAAAGTGTTCAGCAGGTTATAATACAGCGGAGAATCCGGAGCGATACCTTCAAACGATTCGTCAGCAGTGGCTACCAGGCCTTTCATCTGCCTGGTCAAGCGATTAATTTCCTTTTGCATGCCGGTCGCAAGTTTGGCGTATTCCTGTATCGCACCATCAGCCGAGCCAATCGTGCCATCAATCCGTGCAGGAAGTGACAGCTGATTAAAACCGGCCAGTAGCTGTTGCGCCTGAGCTACCGTATCAGAGGAATTAGTCAGAAGTTCTTCAATTGGCAGTGCATTAATTTTTACCAACGCACTTTGCACGCCTTCAGTGACTTGCGCCAGATCAGACTTTACACTGGGCAAAATGGACACACCCTCGCTATCTTTTTCAAGTGGCTTATCCAAACCTTCTTCATCACCCACTTCGAGTGAGACAAACAATTGCCCGGTTAGAAGATTACCATTTTGCAGTTTGGCTCGCAGGCTACGAACAATAGTATTATTGACAATGTCTGTGTCTGTTGCCTTCACGCCACGCACACGATCCGGTTGAAATTCTATATATACAGGCACTCTGACAGATTCGGTTACCTCGTCATACAACAGGTTAATGTCTGTCACTCGCCCGATTTGCACGCCTTTAAATTCCACCGGTGCACCACGTGATAAACCACGAACAGAGTCATCAAAGTAAGTCACATACTTATACTTGCCGGAGCTCGCAACTTTCAGCATATCTTCCGTTGCCGATTCCAATGACTCATGCAGGGTAAATACATGACCATCCTCGACCTTGTACGGGAACTCGTACTCTTCAATTATTTCAAATGACACGCCGCCTTGAGCAAGCCCTTCAAGCGAGGGGCTGCGAATACTTAGTCCATTGGCGTTGACACTCAAAGCTACACCACTGACGTTCCAGAACTTGGTGGTATTGCGAATAATTTTGTGATGAGGGGCATTAACAAAAATAGTAAATTCAACACCATCGTAGTTGGGTAAAAATCGCTGAGCTTCAATCTGCCCTACTTTCACCTGACGATAATAAACAGGTGATCCAATACCCACATAACCCGCCTTCTTGGCACGCAAATTCAACCTCACTCCCGGTGCACCTTCCTCGGTAAGAGGCGGTTTATCAAGCCCGACAAATTCAGTTTGAAAGGCCGAACCAACAAGCGAATTCACTTGTATATAAGCCCCCGACAGCAGAGTATTGAGCCCGGAAACTCCTCCCGTACCTACTCTTGGGCGCACCACCCAAAACCGCGCATGATTATTCAGGTAGCGATTTGAATCGACTGTCATCCGCGCTTCAACCAAAACGGTTTCAAGATCATCACTAAGCGAAATAGTCTCGACAACACCAATATTAACATCCCGATATCGGATGGGTGTTTTTCCAGCGATCAAGCCTTCAGCAGAATCAAACTGAATGGTGATTACCGGCCCTTGCTCTCGATAAAAATTTAGCGCCAGGTAGGCACCAAGAAGCGCGGCCAGAAGCGGCACCAGCCAGAAGACAGATATTTTCTGTCGCTTGCGCCCGCGTTCGACTTTAGGCGTCGCTGCTTCTACATCATAGCCCCGACGATGGTAATCGTCAGACTTGTACCTGGGACGCCGGAAGCGGTTACTCATACAATGCTCGACTCATCACTGTTCACTGGTGAGTCATACCCATCCCAGAGTAATCTCGAGTCAAGCGAGAGCGCAGACATCATGGTAAATATCACGGTGGCTCCAAAAGCCGTAGCACCCAATCCGGGGTCAATCTGTGCGACCGAGCCTATTTGGACAAGCGCTGCCAAAATCGCCACAACAAACACATCAATCATCGACCAGCGGCCGATAAATTCGGTCATTCGAAACAAGCGCGTTCGCTCATAGCGACTGTGCTGAAAACGGCCTTGAATAGAGATCAACAAATAAGACACCGCAATAAACTTAAGTACAGGCACTACAACACTGGCAGCAAATACCACCAGCGCGATGGGATACGACTTCATTTCCCACAGCACAAAAAAACCACCAATAATGGTATTAGGTTCTGAATTGCCAAAAACGGTGGTATGCATAATCGGATAAACATTCGCTGGAATATAGGCCAGCACGCCTGCGATGAGCCACGCCCACGACTTTTGTATGCTCATCGGCTTACGAGAGTGTAGTCGCGCAAAACACAATTGACATTTGGGTGGCAACCCCAGCGTCTCAATCGACAAGCGGGTAATCGTGCCGCACGCAGGACACGCCACCAACCCACATTCCGCTGCGGTTTTCATAAAACATCACCCGTGTGCAGATCTTCCTCATCACGAGCTTCGCTTATAAATTCCCACAGGCTGTGGTTATCAATCATTTGTAACGAGGCCACCGTCAGAATATTCAGCAACGCAAACGCCCAAAAAGAATAACCCAATTCGATATTCGCCATTGCAGCTAACTTAACCAATGCCACAATCGCGCCGAAAAGATAGATTTCCATCATGCTCCAGGGCGACAGAAACACTATCCCTCGAAATACAAACTCTATACCCGGCAAACGCTTATGGAACCGAAGCGGCACAAGAATGTACAAGAGCCCCGCCATACGAATCAAAGGGAACAGTAGAATGAAGCCAAAGCACACGATCGCGAGTACCCACAGTCCCTCGTTCGATAGTGCATAGACCGCCGAAATAATCGACATACTTTGGGAATTACCGGACACACTGATCTGCAAAAAAGGAAATGCATTGGCCACCACAAACATGATAAGCGCCGCCAGCCCGACGGCCAGTGCTCGATCAATGCTGTTTTGCTTGTTGGTGTACAAACTGGCGTTGCAGCGAATACAACGCGCTTCAGCGCCAATTTCAATTTCTATTTTTTCATGTAGCAAATCGCATTCATGACACGCCACCAGTGACGACAGCACGGTTTCAACGATATGGCGATCTTCAGCACGATGACCACTATTAGCCGCGTGGTGCTGTTCGTCTACCATGAGAGATGCCCGAGTGTTTGATTTTCAACCGATACATTCATTTCAAACAAAAATTCACTATTATTGAACCGTCACACGAATTGTGGCCGATCGGGATTCTTTACAAGAACGCGGCCAATTGAAGCGCCAAATACCCGACTGCACTCACCGAAAATTTCACAAGATCGCCGGGGACAGTCAAAATACCGCCCGCTGAAATGATGTGCTCGTGCATGGCTGCACCCGGACTGGCTGCCCTTTACTTAAATTGACAATTATTAGAGGCTATCGTCAACGCTGCTCCCCACACGGACGCAAACACACCTGCTTGGAACTATTGGCTCTAAAAAATGCCAAACCTAATGGACAAGGTAAGTTACCGACATTAAAACAGTGCCGGGCAATCGTCGATACAGCAGACGGGTAAAACAGAGTGACTAACGGGAAATTTTTCGGATGACCAAATCTGTCACCTCGTGACCGAGTTTGGTACCACGGCGCTCAAAGCGTGTTTCGGGACGTAAACCGGTGATCGCCCGCGCCTCATCGCCATCGGGCAGACATTCATAGTGCGGGTGCGACGCCACCACCGACCGCACTTGCTGAGCGTAGGGAACCCAATCTGTTGCAAAGTGAATCAAGCCGTCATCACGCAGCAGCGTATTGAGTTGGTCAAGAAAGCCCGCATTAACAAGTCGGCGCTTGTGATGACGCGTCTTGTGCCACGGATCTGGAAAGTAGACCAGCACTCGATCGACGCTTGCTGGCTGCATGAAATGCTCAATCAGATCCAACACGTCGTACCGAATGAGCCGCACGTTCTCGAGTTCACCGTCGGTTATCTCGACCAGCGCATGCCCCACACCCGGCAGATGCACTTCCACCCCGAGAAAATTGACCATCGGATGATGCTTCGCCATGTAGGCAAGTGCGGCACCGTTTCCAAAGCCGACCTCCATCCAAATCGGTCCGGCCCGACCAAAGTTCTGGGTCAGATCTATTCGATCCTCTTCGACCTCAATGCCGAATGTTTCCCAATGCTCATCCAGGCTGCGCTGCTGACCCTCGGTCAATCGACCTTGGCGCAATACAAATGTTCTGATGGATCGTGTACTTAAGTGGCCCATGAATTTATTGTCTGTGGTCTCATAAATGTTGGAAGGTTTTCATAAAAATATAAACGTCAGGACATAATTTTTCGATCTGCAACATTATTAGTGTGGCCAGTTAATCGGAACAACTATATAATTTTACTCTTGCTTCATCGAATAAAATGACCAATCACCAGAAGAAAGATCATTCTTCAAAGTGAAGCGATTTTTGCACAATAACGTTATAGCAAGGCAAATAAAACCGATCTGCCAATGAACTGGCTCACACCGTTCGTCTTTGTGGCAAGCCTCGCTATCGATCTGGCCAGTTCTACCCGAGATCGGGTGGCCCGCGCCATGATCACACGGTATAGATTGAAACAATTTCCGCTTGTGGGCTCATCATCTTAGCCACACGACTTACTGGCTTGCCAACAATAATAAGAGGTCACTCCGCCAGAGCACCATGAATGAAGCCAGCACACTTACTCCTGAAATTATCTTTGTGCTGGGCATCCTCTTATTGACAGTATTTCTATTTGTCAGCGAAATCGTCCGAATTGACGTTGCCGCCGTCTCTATTATGGTCGCACTCGGCCTGTCGACCATGTTGCCCGGCCTTCAACCGGTAATCACCTCCAACGAATTATTCGACGGTTTCTCAAGTAACGCCGTGATGTCGATTATTGCGGTGATGATCATCGGCGCGGGGCTCGACAAAACCGGCATCATGAGCCGGGTCGCGAACTGGATTCTAAAAAAGGGCGGCAGCACAGAAACTCGAATTACCCCGCTGATCGCCGGTGCCGTAGGGTTGATCTCAAGCTTTATGCAGAACGTCGGCGCCGCCGCACTGTTTTTGCCAGTCGTCAGTCGTATTAGCAGACGCACTAATATTCCCATGTCGCGACTATTGATGCCCATGGGTTTCTGCGCAATTCTCGGTGGCACAGTGACGATGGTGGGCTCGAGCCCGCTAATTCTGCTCAATGACTTGATGCTGTCATCAAACAAATCCCTGCCTGCTGAACATCAGATGCAAACCTTCGGCTTGTTCGATGTCACCCCGATTGGCCTGGCTCTGATTGCCACTGGCATTCTATTCTTCGTGGTGTTCGGCCGCTTTGTACTGCCTAATATCAAAGGCGAAAATAAAAGAGAAACCACCACCCGTACAGCCGATTATTTCCAACGCGTGTATGGAATTTCAGGCGAACTCTTCGAGTTGCAGGCGACGCTGGACAGTCCGTTGGTCGGCATGACCATCATGCAGATCGAGCGCACACTGGAAAACGTCCCGTTCATGCTCGCAGTCAGAAATGGCGATGAAATCAGCGTAGTACCAGACGGCAAAGACGTTATCTGGGTTAACAGTTACATTGGCGTGCTCAGCAACAAGCGCCAACTGGTCAAATTCGCTCGTCAGTACAAACTTCGAATAGTAAAAGGAGAAAATCACTTTTCAAATGTGATGAACGCTCAGGAAACAGGTATCGCAGAAATTGTCGTACCACCTGGTTCATCACTGGTTGGACAATCCCTCAACGACCTCCAGCTACGCCGCAATGATGGCATACACATACTTCGAATCTACCGGGCAGGCTATACGGTTGAAGAAAAAGTGCGCGAAACCCCTCTTCAGGGCGGCGATACACTGGTGGTTCACACCTCATGGCGAAACCTTAAAAAGCTGCGTAACAACGGCGACTACGCGATTGTGACCGACCACGTCGATGAAGAACTGCGGCCGAATAAAATAAAACACGCCATGTTCTTTTTCGTCATCGCAATATCATTGGTCCTGTTTTCCGAGTTACGCCTGTCTATCTCCCTGCTTGTGGGTGCTATAGGAATGGTGCTGGCGGGAGTACTGACAATGGATGAGGCCTACCGGGCCGTCAGTTGGAAAACAGTATTTTTACTGGCCAGCCTGATTCCACTCGGCCTCGCCGTTGAAAAATCAGGCGCTGCCGCATGGATCGCAATGCACACGTTACAAGTGCTGGGTGACGTTCCTATCTGGCTGTTACAAACAGTTATCGCCATACTGGCCACTATATTTACGCTGGTGATGTCGAATATTGGCGCGACCGTGTTACTTGTTCCTCTGGCCATTAATATCGCCGTAGGCGCAGGTGCAGATCCTGCTGTGTTTGCACTGACCGTCGCCATCGCCACGTCAAACTCGTTTATCATTCCGACCCATCAGGTCAATGCATTAATCATGGGTCCGGCCGGCTATCGGGTCATCGATTTTATGCGCGCCGGTGTATTCATGACTATTCTGTTTCTCATCGTCAGCCTAACCATGCTTAACCTGATATTTTAAATCAGACCCTCACGAACCATTCAAATTCGGATTGAATGAATGAAATACAATCCGTTAGGCAATACCAACCTTCAGATTAGCGCCATCGGTCTGGGCACAATGACCTATGGCGAACAAAACAATCAGCAACAGGCGCACGATCAACTTTCGCTGGCGACTGAATATGGCGTCAATTTTATCGACACTGCTGAACTGTACCCGGCTCCCGCCAGCGAAAAAACTGCCACACTCAGTGAGCAATACATTGGCAACTGGCTAAAACATCAGGATCGTGAAAAGTTCGTTATCGCCACCAAAGTGGTAGGACCGGCACCAAAGAAATGGATCGGTTATATCCGCAACGGTCCAAAGCTTGAACCTGCTCAAATAGAAATTGCACTCAATGATAGCCTCAGACGTCTGCAGACCGACTACATAGATCTCTACCAGATTCACTGGCCGTCCCGCAATACAAACTACTTTGGCAAGCTTGGTTATGAATACGGAAAAGACAAGCACAACCACCCCATTGAAGAGACCCTCGAAACTTTAGCCAGGCTGGTTGATGCCGGAAAAATCAAACATATCGGCGTCTCGAACGAAACCCCGTGGGGCCTGCATCAGTATCTGCAATGCGCCGAGACACTTAAGCTGCCAGTTGTAGCCTCTATTCAAAACCCCTATTGCCTGCTGAACCGGACCTTTGAAATTGGTTTGGCCGAGTTTTCTCATCGAAGCAATATTAGCTTGTTAGCCTATTCGCCACTGGCCGGCGGCTCACTTTCCGGAAAATACCTTAACAACAAACAACCGGAGAACGCCCGCCTGACCTTACACAAAAACTACTTCTATCGCTATACAACCGAACGAGCGATCACAGCAATCGAGAAATACGTTGAAATTGCCAACCAATACAATATAAACCCGGCATCAATGGCGCTCGCTTTCGTCAACCGGCAACCATTTGTCGCATCATCGATTATCGGCGCGACGACGCTTGATCAATTAAAAGAAAACTGTCAAAGCATTGATATAACACTTAACGATGAAATCGCTGCAGCCATACAAAAAGTGCACGATGCCAATCCGAACCCTTGCCCGTGACAGCTAAATCATCCCCGGTTTCGCAAGTACACACATGATCCCACTGATTGACACCCATATTCACTTTGATGATGATCGCTTTGATCGCGACCGGGATGCAGTCTATGCTACCGCTGCAGCAACAGGTGTACACACTTTAATCATTCCGGCAGTGACTGAAAGCCGCTGGCAAAAGGTGTTAGAGATATGCAAAAAATTCGAACGGGTATTTCCAACCGCCGGGCTACATCCGGTCTATGTTGATCAACACAGCGAAAGCGACCTTACAGCACTTGATGCGCTCCTAAAAAAAGAAAACTGTGTCGCCGTGGGAGAATGTGGACTTGACGGTTTTATTAAAGACTCAGATTATGAAAGACAACGCTATTTCTTTGAACAACAACTCACCATTGCACGTAAACACAAACTACCTACCGTTGTTCATGCCAGAAACGCAGTACAGGATGTCATCCAGTCCATCAAAGCATTCGGCTCAACCACCACCGGAGTCATTCACAGCTACAACGGAAGCTATGAGCAAGCCAAACAGTTGATCGATCTAAACTATCTACTAAGTTTTGGCGGCGCCATTACTTACGGGCGGGCAACTCGCCTTAGAAAACTGGTCAAGCAGTTACCGATTGACGCAATCATGTTAGAAACAGATGCGCCCGATCAACCTGGCAGCGCCCACTCCGGGCAAAGAAATGAGCCAGCGTTTTTAATTGAAGTATTGGAGACGGTTGCTGAAATTAAAAAGGTCAATCCAGAGACACTGGCAGAACATAGCAATAACAATGCTATCAGGTTATTTAACCTGCCTAAGCTATAGTGCTGACTTAGGAATCCAAAAAAAAAGGTAAGTGATTACTCCTCACCTGTTCCCAACAAATGACTGGCAAACTCAGCAAGATCGTCATACACCTCAACGTTTTCAAGGTGTATGTTTTCCTCAATTGTGCGAGCGCCGTGGCCGGTTTTAACCAGTACTGGTGTTGCTCCGACCACCATGGCGGTCTGAACATCGCGAAGAGAATCTCCCACCAGATGCACGCCGTTTAATTCGATATCGAGCCGTTCCATTAAGCTGTGTAACATTCCAGGCTTTGGCTTACGGCAACTGCAATCATCATCCGGTTTATGCGGGCAAAATAGTACCGCATCGATTCTGCCACCCACTGATGCAACCGCTTGCTGCATATGCTGATGCACTGCGTTGACCTCATCTATGGTCAGCAAGCCACGAGCAATACCGGATTGATTGGTAATAACAATGACACGGTAATCCTGCTGGCAAAGACGCGCAATGGCATCAAAGCTACCTTCAATCGGTACAAAGTCAGCGGTACTCCTGATCACGTCATCGGTGGCCTCATTGATCACACCATCTCTATCAAGAACAACTAACTTCACGACTGCAGGTCACCAAGATGTGCGACATGTGAATTAAGCACACGCAGCTCTTCCAGCAATGCCAAACGATTGTTCTTAACCGCTTCATCGTCCGCCATCACCATGACTTCATCAAAGAAAGTATCCACCGGAGTCCGAAGCTTGGAGAGCGCTTGCAACGCAGGCGTATAATCCCCCTGCGAAAAATACTTGTCCACTTCAGGCTTTAGCTCGCCAAGCGCATTGAATAATGCCGTCTCCGCTTCACCTTCAAACAACGTTTGATCAACAGTAGCTTTTTTAGCCACAGGATTTTTCTTTAAAATATTACTAATTCTTTTATTCGCCGCCGCCAGGCTCTCGGCTTCAGGCAATTGCGTAAAAGCCTTCACCGCATTAATGCGTCGATCGAAATCCAGCGGTGACGTCGGCCGAACAGAGGCCACCGAATCAAATATCTGCGGACTGATATCTTTAGAGGTGTAATAGGCACGCAATCGTTCCAACATAAACTCAAATACTTCGTTCACATCGACCGTGGCTTTGTCAGACAGCCCATCAGCAGCCCCTTGAAGTAACTTTTCAAGATCAAGCTCTAACTCGCCCTCAATAAGCGTTCGCAAAACACCGAGCGATAATCTGCGCAATGCAAACGGATCTTTTACACCGGTTGGCTTTTGGCCTATCGCAAAAATACCTGCAATCGTGTCCAGCCTATCTGCGATAGCCAGAGATCTGCCAACAGGAGTCGCTGCAATTTCATCAGATGCAAAGCGCGGGAGGTATTGCTCGCTTAGTGCCTTCGCCACTGCTTCAGGCTGCCCTTCAAGTGTTGCATAGCGCTCACCCATAATTCCTTGAAGGGAGGCAAATTCACCGACCATTTCTGTCAACAAATCACACTTGGAAAGCTGCACGGCAACGGAGGTGTGTTGAACATCAGCGCCAATTTGATCTGCAATATTTAGCGCTAACTTTTCTACTCTTTCGGTTTTCTCAAAAATAGTCCCGAGTTTATTTTGAAAGACAACTTTCTTCAGCGCTTCCTGGTGACTTGCAAGCGGCTTCTTTTTATCTTGCTGCCAAAAGAACATTGCATCTGCCAGGCGTGGTCGAATCACCACTTCATTACCTCTTTGCACTTGCGCAGGGTCGGTACTTTCAATATTCGATATTGTGATGAACATCGGCAAAAGCTTTCCACCGGCATCAAACAGCGGAAAATACTTTTGATTGTCCTTCATTGTGGTGATCAACACTTCTTCTGGAATCTCCAGAAACTCTGCTTCAAAGTTTCCAAGTACCGGCACCGGCCATTCGACCAGCGCAGTGACCTCATCAAGCAATTCATCTTCAACCAGCGCGTTGGCACCTGCTTTGCCGGCGGCCTGCTCAACCCCTTTGGCAATAAGATCACGTCGCTCGGCAAAGTCCGCTATGACTTTACCCTGCTCTCTAAGTGTTGATACATAACTTTCAGGGTTGGCAATTTCAATATCTGTGTTGTTATGAAATCTATGCCCGCGAGTAGTACGACCCGAATTCAAACCGAGCACATTCGCCTTGACGACCTCAGCACCATACAACATCAACAACCAATGTACGGGTCGCACAAACTCCACGTCGCTGCTACCCCAACGCATACGCTTCGGCACTGGCAATGTCGCTAAAGACTTGGCAACAATGTCTGGTAAAAGGTCGACTACCGATGCACCCTTTTGATCAATATTCACCGCCAGCCAGGTGCCTTTTTCAGTACTGATCTCTTCCAGGTCCTGAAGTTCAACGCCGCACGATTTGGCGAATCCTAAAGCTGCCTGTGTCGGTTCGCCATCTTTATAGGCGGCCGCAAGTGCCGGCCCGCGGCGTTGAATGTTCTGATCCTGCTGGCGTGCTGGCACATCGTTTATGAGCACCGCCAACCGACGAGGCGCTGCAAATACCTGACATTCGCCTATCGATAAATTGGCATCTTTTAAACCATTGGCAATCCCGTCCGCGAACGCACTCGCAAGCTTGCGCAACGCTTTGGGGGGCAGTTCTTCAGTACCAAGCTCAACAAGGAAGCTTTGTGTGCCAGTCATTTAAGTCACCTTGCCTGAAGTCTTCTTGGACCCGGTGTTTTTCAACAACGGGAATTCCATCTTCTCACGAGCGGCAAGATAGGCCTCTGCCACCGCTCTCGCTTGCGTTCGGATTCGCAAAATATATCTCTGCCTTTCAGTCACTGATATCGCATGCCGCGCGTCGAGCATGTTGAATGCGTGTGATGCTCTGAGCACCTTTTCATAGGCGGGCAGCGCCAGCCCAAGCTCGGAAAGATGTTGTGCTTCTTTTTCTGCAGATTCAAATGCGATGAATAACGCATCTACGTCGGCGTGCTCAAAGTTATAGGCTGACTGTTCGATCTCATTCTGTAAAAACACATCACCGTAGGTTACAGGGCCCGATGGACCATCTGACCAGATCAAATCATAGACGCTGTCGACGTTTTGAATGTACATCGCCAAACGCTCCAGTCCATAGGCAATCTCACCCATTACAGGTCGACACTCAAGACCACCTACCTGCTGAAAGTAGGTGAACTGAGTCACTTCCATTCCGTTCAACCATACCTCCCAGCCAAGACCCCAGGCGCCAAGAGTAGGAGACTCCCAGTTATCCTCGACAAAACGAATGTCGTGCACTAACGGGTCAAAGCCAAGCGCTTTCAGTGACCCTAGATACAACTCCTGAAAATCATCAGGCGAAGGCTTTAACACCACCTGGAACTGATAGTAGTGCTGCAGACGATTCGGGTTTTCGCCATACCGGCCGTCGGTTGGGCGACGGGAGCCCTGCACATGGCATGCATTCCACGGCTCCGGGCCAATGGCATGCAGAAAGGTTGAACTATGAAATGTCCCGGCACCAACTTCCATATCATAAGGCTGTTGGACCGTGCAGCCGTGCTCACTCCAGTAGTGTTGAAGTGCTGCGATCAAACCTTGAAAGGTGTTCAATTCGTATTGCAAGGAGTCACTCCAAGGCGTTAATGCAATTGGTGTATTAAATGTACGGATGCGGCAATTTTAGCGCGGTCATCGAGCTAAAAGGCAGACAGTCCAGAGATTGGGCTCAATGTAACATTTTCCAAAGAAGTACAGTCCTAAAAATAACCCATCCAGTAGCACGACAAGTGGCCTGCGCACATGCTTGATGTGAAGCAAAAAACCCTGCAATTACGATCTCTATATTGCCGGAAAACCTGCGCTGATCATGTAATCGAAGCTGTGAGACGCCAGATCCATCGCAGATTCGCGTGAACTCACCCGTATAACACTGTAAATTTTTTCGACTCAATATAATGCAGTGCCAGCTAAGGCTCGCTGCTTCTACCTCGAGTGCGCCAATAAAAAAGCAATCTTTATGGACAAGCAGACAACCGAACTGACAATCAACGGCACCGAGAATAAAAAAGAGAAATCGACCAGCAGGCATCGCTGGCGCTAAATGAATTCCACAAAGCTTGCTTTTCCAACAACCAAAAAAGCCTTAACCATTTGTTTTTATTGCATATATACATAGACTTACGTTTACATCGTCCAGTCGGCGAAGCGATGCACTAAAAGCATCACCGTGCTGCAAAATAAGCAGATTACAAAGCAACCTCAAGCAAGTACCTTCCGTACTCAGCAGAGAAATGCGGACGGTCCACCGAGACCGCCCTTGCACGGCAGAACCCCATTCAATCAGCGAAGTGGGTTATGCTGATAGAAATTTGAACGTAGTGGATTGCGGGACCTACAGAAAACCTCCTGATGAACCGCCACCCCTTACTATACCGGCACAAAAATTAAGACAACGAGGATTCCGATGAGCGCAAAAGACGTATTGAAAATGATGAAGGACAACGAAGTCACCTTCGTCGACTTTCGCTTCACCGACACCAAAGGTAAAGAACAGCACGTTTCAGTACCTCACCACCAGGTCGATGAGGACACATTCGAAGAAGGCAAAATGTTTGATGGTTCATCGATTGCCGGCTGGAAAGGCATTGACGCCTCGGACATGATTCTTCTGCCGGATCCTGAAACTGCGGTACTTGACCCGTTCACCGAAGAAGCAACACTTAATATTACTTGCGACGTGATCGAACCAGACACGATGCAGGGATATGATCGGGATCCACGCTCGATAGCCAAACGCGCTGAAGCATACATGCAGGCACAGAAGATCGCCGACGTCGCCTACTTCGGTCCTGAGCCTGAATTCTTCATTTTCGACGATGTCCGCTGGGGCACGGAAATGGGAAGCACTTTCTTCCATATCGATTCTGACGAAGCAGCCTGGAGCACCGGCAAAGAGTATCCAGGTGGAAACACCGGTCACCGGCCGGGCATCAAAGGTGGCTACTTTCCAGTACCTCCCGTTGACTCCCTGCATGATATTCGCGCTGAAATGTGCCAGGTCATGGAACAGATGGGACTCGGCGTGGAAGTGCACCACCATGAAGTCGGCACCGCGGGTCAATGCGAGATCGGCACCGCATTCAATACACTGGTGAAGCGTGCTGACCAGGTACAGATCCTGAAGTACGTCGTACAAAACGTCGCTCATCTACATGGCAAAACCGCCACCTTCATGCCAAAGCCTCTGGTTGGCGACAATGGCAGTGGAATGCATGTTCACCAATCCCTTGCGAAAGGCAAAACGAACCTGTTCTCCGGTGATGAATATGCCGGCTTGTCTGAAATGGCGTTGTACTACATTGGTGGCACCATCAAACACGCCAAAGCGATCAACGCTTTTGCAAATGCCTCAACCAATAGCTACAAACGCCTGGTGCCGGGTTTCGAAGCACCTGTAATGCTCGCGTACTCTGCGCGCAACCGTTCTGCTTCTGTGCGAATTCCACACGTATCAAGCCCTAAGGCACGTCGAATCGAAGTACGATTCCCCGACCCGAGTGGCAACCCGTACTTAACCTTCACTGCGTTGCTAATGGCAGGGCTTGACGGTATCAAGAACAAAATCCACCCTGGTGAAGCCATGGACAAAGATCTTTACGACCTGCCTCCAGAAGAAGAAAAGGCTATACCAAAGGTTGCACACTCTCTGGATCAAGCGCTTGAAGCTCTGGATCAGGATCGTGAGTTTTTGACTGCAGGCGGCGTAATGAGCGACGAAATGATCGACGCCTATATCGAATTAAAAATGGAAGAAGTCACACGCTTACGTATGGCCACACATCCAGCTGAATTTGATATGTACTACAGCCTGTAATTGCCAGTACAGGAACCGGAGCAATGTGCTCCGGTTCTCCATTACACATCTAATAGCGACACTGCTGTGTCGCACGTCTCATTCCCGAACCCTCTTGTCATTTGGCCTGCAACTCGGCCTGAATTTTGTTTGTCTAATGGCCATTAGCTTTACCACCATCGGGAATAAGCGTGAAGGCATTCGCTCCAACATTTTTAATTACTGTAGCACTCATGACGACTAGCGCTGTCAGCGCCGCGGTGTACAAATACATCGACGAAAACGGCAACGTCGCCTACGGCGACAAACCGGTCGACGGGTCCCAGAAACTAAATATTCAATCAACACGCAAACCATCGCCAGAGCCAGCGGATGAAGATGACTCAACCGAGCAATCCACAGATAGTTCTCCAAATGAGCTCGATGAGGGAACTGCTGAGGAGGCTGCCAAAGCGATTGCCTACAAGAGCCTTAGCCTCCTGACACCGAAGCCGGGAAAGCAAATTAGCGGCCGCTCAGCTTCAGTACAGATTATCTTTCTACCCACCCCGGCACTCGCACGTTCTGATGAGCTGGTCATTACCGTCGACGGCAAAGATATCAGCAAAGGCCGGGATGCCAATCTATCTCTGCAAGATTTAACACGCGGCAGCCATACTGTTCAAGGCCGCATCCTGGATGCAAACGGTAAAATGAAAATCCAGTCGGACGCTGTCACCTTCCACGTGAAAGGTTCATGAGCTTTGCACGAACGCTCTACATCCAACAATCTAAGTTAAAATGTTCGTCACTACCGACGGACAGTAAGTTATGCGCCTTTTATCTCTTGTTACAGCAATATTTTTAGCCGGCACAGCCAGTGCGCAATCCATCACACAAACGCCTGGCAGCGGCAACAGCGCTAAAAGCGAATCTGCTTCTTCGTCACACCTTGATCTCAGCACTAACGAATGCCTGAATAATCTCAACGATCACGATATCGTGATCGCCTCAATCGCATTTAACGATGGTGTTGCCGGCCACTCTCAACTCAAGGAACTGGTGAGTCGACAGCCATGGGGCGCACTCACTGCCGGCACCGTAAAAGAGATCAGACAACAGCTAGACACCTTAAGCCCGTTTCTGATAATCACTCTGACTAAAAAACAGGTACTTACCCTGGATAATCATCGTGACATCATTCGCTGGGTATTGGTACAAAGCACCACAAAACCGTGCGAATAATCATTGCAATAGAAAGGTAATCAGCGTGGTTGCGCCACCTTCACTGCCGGAACAACCACACCGACACCATTAACCTCAACTAAAGCGGCAACTGCAGAACCGCAGCACAATCAGTGGCGCCGTCTACGACACTCCATTCATTGTTTGCAACACATGCATCGTGCGGCGCAACATTGAACGCCCTTAGCCGGCCAGTATTCGGCGCACCGTCGTCAATTTTCAAATCAAGCTCGTACATCACTTCCACCGGTATGTTTCCACCAGTCGTCAACTCATGAGTCGCGTTAGCTTGACCGAGAGCGTTACTCGAATTGCTTATCTTATAAAAACCATTAAATGGATTACTCGGGCAAGTAGTCTCTATACAGCCACTGTCTGTTAATGCACCCACCGGCGCACCATCGTAGTTACCTGTAATAAAGCCAGCGCCGGCTAAATGCTGCCAAACCGCACCAGCTTCCACCACACTATCAACTCTCGCATTAGCATCTCCGTCTACAGCACCTTGCAGAATATGCGTAGAGGCACGTGGAAAGTCACCGGGCAGCGATCTATATCTATCTTGGAAAGAGATCCACGCCGCCTCAATGCCTGTAAGATCATTGGCAAGCGCCCGCACCCGGGCACTGTTGATCATTGATTGCCCTTTCATAATTCCCCCTAAAAGCAAACCGATGATTAGCAATACAATTGCGATCTCTATAAGAGTAAAACCTTGCTGCTTTCTATTCATACTTCTTACCTCCTGACTACTATTACACTTGGTTAAAAACTTGTTACTACGCTTCACTAAGGCAGCACATGCGCCTGCAATAGACGTGTGTACAAAACATTGCCTGACAACCATAAAACTATATCGTCAAACTGATCTGCACCAACCACATCTACATCCCGACTGACAAAGCGCCTGTCAGAATTTTGATTCTCTGCTTCATCGCTTGATGAACTCTGTGCTGGTCCTGTCGAAACA
The DNA here is from genome assembly GCA_938041955.1 of uncultured Granulosicoccaceae bacterium. GTDB lineage: Bacteria > Pseudomonadota > Gammaproteobacteria > Granulosicoccales > Granulosicoccaceae. Next base: position 47,981 of record CALISD010000110.1, read on the forward strand.
AGCACGGCGGGTATTCGATTGGCTCTTAACTGACCACACGCAGTGTTGTTGCACACTTCAAACTCTGGCATAAGCCTCTGCATACTCACATCACGCATTTCGTGGGCTGTAGTAAAATCTGCCAACCCGTCACTATCGGCATCTGACAAGCTGACGTGGTACTGAATGGGCGCCCCCCAACTATCCACCAACAAACCTGCCTCATTGTATTGCCCTGTCACGCCAAGCACAGCAGCGGGCACAAATCCATGCATCTGATGACATTCAGAATCTATACTTTGCAAACTTGTAGTAGCCGCAGCAATGGGACACGGAAGCCTGTGATTCACAGATGCATAGCCTATTAGCGCCTCACGAATGGTCACAAGCTGATCAGTTGTTTCACTACGCTGCCTCTCGATAATTCTGGACCCCATCGGCCTCATAACAGAACCGAGAAGCAAACCCATAATGAGAAGTACAATCGACATTTCCAGCAACGTGAACCCTTGCACTTGGTAAGTCGTGCACCTTAAGCGTCTTTTTTTCAGCTGTCTCACAGGCGCATACCTAATCAATAAACACCAGCTGATCATTGCTATGATCAGCCAACAACGGAACAGTAAATTCTGTGTCAGCCAGCAGCAACACGTCAGTATCGAGATAATTAGCCAACGCTATATCATCACGAATCTGCAGGCCTCCGGCAATATCATTCTCTATCGGCTCACCAACGCTGATTAAAATTACTTCAACCTGCTCACCATCAACCCTGAGTAATCGCTCCGGATCATCGACACCATCACAATCAACCAATCCATTCGCAGGAGAACAGGATTCATCTACCAGGTAATAAATTAGCGATGGCCAACGATACCGATGAAACCACGTTTGCCGAAGCGCTCTACCAGACGGCAGGTCGGAAAAAAGCATGTCTGCAAACGGATGTTCAGCACAACTTCCGGCTTCAGAGGCAAGCATGCCTCTGAGCAAACTTTGCTCACATGCGCCGTTACCCGCTAGTGGTGATGCATAGGGGTAAAAACCATGAACGGACTTATATTCGATCAACCACTGCTTAACAAAACCAAGTACACGGCGCTCCATCAGCGGTAAAATCTCAGCTCGACGAATCGGAACCAACAGGTCATTTTCTTCAGTCACTGTAAACTCACTATCAGCATCGGCATTCTCCCCCTCTAAATAGTCTGCAATAGCACTGTATTGGCTGTCACTACCGGTACGGGTCTGAGCCTCTGATTCAGCCCCGGGCGCAATTAGCACCGCGACGATGTCTTGAAGAGAATCCACCGATAGCAATCCCTGGCCGCGGTATGAATTCAGTGTATTAAATGACGGGTTGTAGCGATGATCTGCAGATATCGCATACCAAATATCCCGATCGAGAAATCTTTCTAAGTAATCTATTTCTATTTGCCTGCCATCGCGCTCCCAGACTGACGGCAGGTATCCGATTGCATCGGGCCGACAGGACCTCGCAGGAGTACTGAATCTTGCTATTGCCGGACAAGGCAGCCGGCCCACTCCACCCCGGGTATTGTGGCCGTAGTTATCAGCATAATTCACCGCATACGCCATCAATGCCTGCTTAGCTGCTAACAGAGAAGGCAAAACGTTATCCTTGTTGTTACGAGTATTTGACTGGTGTTCACTGGCAATATAAAGCGCAGTGCTCGTCAGCAACGCCATCATCGCTACAAGCAATGCAACACCATTTTGGCGCGATAAACTATTCATTGTGAATCACCCGAACTGGAAAAATGGTTTTGCAGTGCAGAATCTGGTGTACGAAACGGAATAAGGTCGCCCGGATTCAACAAAGCTGCGCCGTTTTCATTCGAGATCTGCAACATTCCTGAGAACCTGGCCTGCCCGGTCGAACTGACACTCTCCACCTGTAGATACTCCGCCCCTTCCGACATCGAAAAGCGCCGTTCACCCACCCACAACCCCAATACCGAATTACCACGCAGCACAACACCGTTGTAGCGTGGTGGAAGAACAGCATCAGTTGCTGGCTCTTGCCGCGAAACAACTGGCTCAGGAGTTGTATTCACTATTTTTCCATCAACAACTTCGGCATCCTCCTCCGCCAACTCGATGGCAGCATCATCTACAATCTCTCTTTCCTGAAGCCTCCGTCGCTCTGCTTCTTGTTGCTCCTGCGCTGACATAAACAGATTGAGAGAAGATGCCGGTTGGCTGGCCTGCCCTGCAAGTGCCGAATCAGGCATTGACTCTGCGGCCACGATATTGCCAATAACAATCCCCGCCGCAGCAGCCGGGATCAACTTAAACATCCAGGACTTATCAGCTTTGAACAATGTCTTCTCCTGCCTGAGTGATTGAATACCACCTGAACGTGCAATTCACTTCAAGGTTAATCTCTTTAATCAAGGTCATATCGCTGCCTTTAATTCTAACCACGGGATGCATATCAAGTGAAATAAGCTCAAACGGGCTGGCGATATTGCGCTTGAGGTAATCGAACAGCATCAACCACTCACCCTCATGCAACAACCCTAGCTGCAACTCGATGGTTTCCTGACCAACGTCAATCGGCAAGTTCGAAGGGACGGATCCAATAGGTATGCGCGGGTAAATATCAAATTGAATCTCCGGCAGATTCAATTCCTTTTTTGCAGCTTTCAACGTCTCGATCCAGGATCTTCTTTGCGTCGTTCCTGTCTTGACAGACTCCATCACCCGATCATAATCCTGTTGGTTTTCGACCAGATAACCCTGGGCTTCAACTTGCCTGAGCACCTGACCAGTTAGCGCGATAAACTCACTGCGTTGCTCTAAAACACCAGTGCGATCACGATAGACATCTGCTACCAACATCAAGATCGCTATCGATGAGAACAAGGCTACCAACAATGCCAATATCGCAGATCGATCAAATACTCTCACTGATTCCCACCCCTCGTATTGACCTCAACGGTAAATCTGCCACCAGCCTGGATAAGATCAGCGGCCGTCACTCTCGCGTTCTGACTCATACCAAAAGGCGCTTCAACTACCACCACAGTACTATCAGCGTTAGTACGGCGCAGCGTATTAACAAAGGCTTCGAAGGTATCCAACGCTGAACCCGCACTGCCTTTTATTGCACCAGAGACTGTGGCTCGATACACAAGCTCCATCGGCAACTTATCGATAGCATCTTCCTGCCCCAACACCAATCGCAAAGATTTCTCATCGAGCAAATCATCGCGCTCCCATGAAACAGTAGTAATAGAAACTGCAGGATGACTATCAATGACACCGGAAAGGTGTGATAAAAATGTATTGGGTGAGTCCTGAGAACGGATCTCTGCAAACCTGGCGGTGACCAACGCCTGACGCACTGCTTCAACGGAAACCTCATAGTCAAGGCCATTTAACCCCAGAGGGGTCTTCGCGAGTTCAGTTGATTGTTCATAGCGCTGCAGGAGTACATTTGTCTCCGTGTTCACCTTTTTTGCGACTGCAGCACTGGATAACACCCCACCGAACAAACTTACCGCCAGAGCAAAGCAGGCATGACGCATCTTACGTCTCGTATAAAGCAGTGTGTGACTACGTTGCTCATATCCACTCCCCCCTTTCGTCAGGAGAGCGGACAGTAGTTGCTCAACACTTCCACAGGTGTCCGAAAATCCGTTTGCGCGAATAAAATTAACCCGGTGTACGGAGTTAACTTCAACTCCAACATCTGAATTGACCAGCGTATCCAAGCTACCAAATGCACCATGGTCCACCACATCAGCAACAAGATTCACTTTCGGTGAAACCCAACCGGCAATCTCCTTGCGGTCGAGATATACGAGCGTTTCCTGTACGGTCTTTACCAATACCGTATTAAAGTCTTCATCTGCAGAAACGACTAGGTCCACACCGCGACTAAGAACCACAAAAGAATTCAGACAGGCAATCAGTCTGACACTCCGCTTGCTCAGACGCAGCACGAGCAATTGAGCACCTTTCATGAGCCTCAATCTCTGGCAGATTAAAGGCGCTAAAGACACTGGTGAGTGAATAGTCTTTAGTACAACCTCTGCACCGCTCAACGCCTCGAGTAATTTCTTACACAACGAGTTTTGGCTGATACCGGAAACCAGTAAAAAAGAACTCTTCTTTGTGGGGCAACACAGCACAGACGAAAGCAATGCATTCAGGAAATATTTATCCCGAACTCTCTCAATGTAGTGCTTTTTATCCCGCCCACTTAGCGAGGGCAATGCGTCTAGATGGCACTCTTCCTCAGCGACATCAATTAGCAAATCAAAAACTGCACTTTTATTCGCCAGCAAGTAGGAAGAGAGCTTCATCGGAATTTCATCATTCACCACTGTCCATCTTCGGCTCGCGCTCGACCTACCGTTTATCAGCACAGAAATTGATTCAGACTGTAAAAACAACACCTGCCGATGACTAACTGGCTTACTCATCACATCGCCCCCTGCATGCTGAAGACCAAATCGTAAATCGGACCAATCACTGAGAGCACTACCCAGGACATAATGGCACCAACAAAAACAATCAGAACAGGACCAATAAATTGTTCTAAGCGATCTATCGACTCACGCGAGGCACGCTCATAGAAATAACTGGCTTGCATAAACGCGCTGTCCATGCCACCTGTACTTTCCCCCACTCGAATTAAACGCGTTAACAGTGGCGGCAACTCGCGCTGTGATTGAAATGCATTCGATACTTTTTCCCCTGCCATCACCTGTTCACGGGCGCTACGCAGTGCCTTCGACAACACCAGATTATCAACCAGGGATTCGCCATGTTTTAACGTATCTATCAATGTTATTCCCGATGCATACATTAAAGCCGCACACCGGCAGAATCTGGCCAGTTTAATCTTGTACAACACGGGCCCGGCCAGCGGCAGCTTAAGCTGTAACTGGTGCCACCACTGCCTCGCCGCACTACTTCCCCGCAACGAAATCGATAAAGAGATGACACCCACAACCAATAACATCAGCGCAGCCAACCCGTGATGAGTTATTGCGTTAGATACTGCTATCAGCCAGTGGGTATGCCACGGTAATTCGCCACCGGCGGAGGTAATAAAAGACAGCAGACTCGGCACCAACCAGGTCATAACAAAGCCGATAACAACAAACAACACCACAGACACAAATGCGGGATAAATCAGGACACGTTGAATGCTTGATATAGTTTCGTCCTGCCATTTCAGTAACGATGAGAGATCAGCCAACACCTCTACCAGGCGACCGCTGTCTTCACCGGCTTTAAGCATACTCGTATAGATCGGTCTGAATACCGCACGATGTGCAGAACACGCCTGGGACAAACTACTGCCGGACTCAATTTTATCTATTAGATCGGCAACAATCGCACACAGGTGCTTATGCTCAGCGCCATCTCGAAATTCTTTTAGTGAATCAAGTAGTGGCACACCTGCACTAGTCATTTGTTGCACATGAAAGGTAAAATCGATGAGCTGGCGACGTGTTACACGTGCTCGCCTGGTGCCGTACAAAAAAGAAATAACTGCATGCGATGGCTTACAGACAATCAGCTCAAGACCACGACGGCTCAACTGGAGATCAACCTCAACCGTACTTATGGCGGCGATGCGACCACACTGGACTGCACCAGCGCTGTCTATAGCTCTATAATTAAAATACTGCATTACTACTTACATCCATACTGCTGCATAAAAATGCTAACCAAATCACATAGTGATATTTGTGAAATCGATCACACGAGACACTTCTGTCATGGAAGTTATTCCCTCTTTTACAAGCCGCAGTGCTTCCTCAGATAGCGTGGTATAGCCGCCTAATTGCGCTGCACTCAACAAGGCACTTTCAGTAGCATCAGCGATAACCAACTCATGCAGTGACGTGGTAAATCGCAATACCTCCATTACTGCAACACGACCTTTGTAGCCTTGCCCGTCACATTGATCACAACCGACAGACAGATACGCTTCCCTGCCCACTGCTTGCGAAGCATCCTTGATACAGCAGTCACGGCACAATTTTCTCACCAGTCTCTGCCCGACAATCGCAATCACATTGCTGCCAATTATCGCAGGCGTGATGCCAAGATCTCTTAATCTTGCGAGTGCTCCGATGGCAGAGTTTGCGTGCAGTGTTGAATAAACCTGATGACCAGTCATTGAAGCACGAAAGACCATCTCTGCAGCCTCATGATCACGAATTTCTCCCACCAGTATCACATCCGGATCTTGCCTTAAGATTGATTTTATACCGCTACTGAAATTGAGCTTCACCTGCTCATTGACAGAGGTTTGTCGCAGCAGTGCCATTGGATACTCAACCGGATCTTCAAGCGTCATGATATTAATCCGCTCATCCGATTTTTCTGCCAGCATGGAATAGAGCGTTGTTGTCTTGCCGCTGCCGGTAGGACCAGTAATTAGAATCAATCCCTCAGGACGATCCATAGACACAATTAATTCACTTAGAATACGACTTTGCAGCCCTAAAGACTCAAGTGGAACAATCCCCTTTTGACGATCAAGTACTCGCAAAACAAGGTTCTCTCCGTGCACCGTTGGCATACAGGACACACGGTATTCAATCACACCACCCGATACATTCAGTGACAACTGCCCGTCCTGAGGCGCACGGGTTTCCGCTATGTTTAGTTGTGCCAGCACTTTGATACGAACAACAATCGCCGCCCAGTAGTCCATATGAAAACTGCGAATCTGGCGCAGCACACCGTCTACGCGGTAGCGTATTCGAACAAAACCAGCCTCCGGTTCAAAGTGAATATCTGACGCGCGCCGTTTTACTGCATCCGCCAATACGGCATCTACCAACCTCACCACTGGCTGATGGTAGTCACTCTCCGGATCAATGTTGTCACGATCTATTTTACCGGTTTCTATCTCCTGAAATATCCCGTCAATAGATAGCTCGAAACCGTAAAACCGATCTATGGCCTCCGCCACTTCACGCTCACCCGCCAGAGCGAAATTTAATTCAATCGAGGAATCAAGCGTTGCTTTTAAACGATCCTGTGCGGGCAAGTTATAGAGATCGACAACCGCAACAAGCAAAGTGTTGTTCTTAAGAGAGACAGGCAGCAACTGAAAACGACGCGCTATATCAACAGGAACAAGTTGTAGTGCATCAGAATCCGGCAGCACCGTACCAAGATCAATTGCCTGACTACCGGTCAGCTGTTGCTCGGCGCTTTTGATTAACGCCTCAGTAACGAAGCCCAGGCGCAATAGCGATTTTTCGAGCGCCTCACCACTTCGTTGTGATTCGATAAGGCCAATTTGCAATTGATCATCACTGAGTAAGCCGGCGGACGCCAAGCTTTGAGATAACTTTGTACTACTGGTTACAACTTCCACAATACAACTCTACAACGTGGTTAACTTCACTTCTGTTTTTACTATACAACTGACGCTAGGTTTTTTGCAATATCCAAAAACCATACAAAGACTATCAAAAGAACTTGATTGAGAAATTTCATCAGCAACAAAGGCAAACTATCGTAGTCGCAAACTAGAAATTATCGGTCAGCCCGGGAATCGAGCATTTTTTTAAAATATACCCGTCTAAATCCATCTTCCGTTTGGCGCTTATACTCTTCGTATTGCAGTGCTGGATAGAGCGACAAATTCTCTGTCATTACTTCATTAGTATACAAATCTATCGACTTCATTCCAGCAAGCACAGCTTGCGCTTCGGCATGCTCAATCAACAGCCTTCCTACGCCGAAGCCTGCAAATTCAGGAGAGACTGCCACATTCTCTAAATGCATCGACGTCCCTGCCGGATAGAACACTACAAAACCGGCAACTGCACCATCACGACATGCCACTGATACGAGGCCCGCATCAATCGCGGCGGCAAAATCGGCCACCATGGGTGCAGGCGCTCGACCGAGCCGTTCAACGTATTTTGAATAAGCCGCAACAGCACATTTCTGTATTGGTTTCAGATCCCCCTCAGTGGCAGCTCTAATAAAAGCAGACACAGATATTTCAGCCGTCGTCTTTTTTCATCATACTTTTAAGGTCTGCAAACGGGTTGTGCGTACTGATTGGTGCAGTATCCTCTTCGCCATAGGTTATGACTTCAACGAATCGCTGGTGCTCATTGTCGTGACAGAAAACACACAGTAGCTCCCAGTTGCTTCCATCTTCAGGGTTGTGATCGTGGTTGTGGTCTCTATGGTGTACCGTCAGCTCGCGCAGATTGCTATGATCAAACTCCCGCATACATCGACCGCACACCCAAGGGTACAGCTTTAACGCCCTCTGACGATAACCGTCTTCACGGGATTGATAAGACTCCCGGGCATTAGCAACTATCTTATCAAGCTTACTTTTGTTGTCTGCCATACGACTTTCTCCAACAGAGCCAGAATTCGAAACCTGCGTTAACCACGACCAACAAAAGGCATGTCTGACGCCATTATTGTTGTGGACAGCACGTTTGCAGATAAAGGCAGAGATGCCATATGAACGATAGCATCAGCAATATGTTGCGTATCCATCGTCGGCTCTGGCTTGATACTGCCATCAGCTTGCGGAACCCCACCACTCATACGCTCCGTCATTGCAGAAGCAGCATTACCAATATCTATTTGACCGCAGGCAATGTTGAACGGCCGACCGTCAAGCGCAAGTGTTTTAGTCAAACCGCTGATTGCATGTTTACTGACGGTGTAAGGCACAGAACCCGGGCGCGGCACGTGGGCAGAGATAGAACCGTTATTAATAATGCGGCCACCCTGCGGGTCCTGCTTTCGCATTTGTCCGAATGCCCCGCGAGCAATGAGAAACGCCCCATGCAGATTCACATCGATAACTTGTCGCCACTGATCAACAGTGAGCTCATCTATTGGCATGGGCGGCACATTGGTACCGGCGTTGTTGAATACCACATCAAGTCTGCCATGATCACTGGCCAATTTTTCAAAGAGTTGATCAACCGAATCAGTGTCGGCTACATCACAAGGTATTGGGCTGATGGAGCTTTCCGGGTACGTAGCAATGGTTTCCTCTAACGATTTCAGATTCCGACCGCAGATCACAACGTCAAAACCCGCCTTCGCCAGTGCACCTGCACTCATACGACCGATCCCTGAACCACCACCTGTGACTAATGCCACTTGAGACATAAAAACGTTCCTTCAATTAAGCTTGATTAAACAACAGTCTATTCCTACAACTTATTCTACGATGCCGTTACGCGACCGTTCTGACACGGCCCTTAAACCACCCTGTGGCGTAACAGCCGGCAACATCGATCCTATCCATTTAAACCACAAAAACCAACCGTCGTGGCTGTTTCATAAATGGAACAAGCCAATTGTATTCTAAATATGAATTCAACCGGCGCTATGTATTGACACCCATGACACCCGGTGGTTTCATGACCACATTGTGTATCGTTACGCTGCGCAATTCCCAATTAAAAGGACAGGAAAATGAAAAAGCTACTAACTCTTAGCACATTCGCGCTCGCCATCGGCGGTGCGACTATGAGTGGCCAGGTAATGGCAGACACTTCCGCATGCTTAATTACCAAAACCGACACCAACCCATTCTTCGTGAAAATGAAAGAAGGGGCAACCGCAAAAGCTGAAGAACTCGGCGTTTCCCTGAAAAGCTTCGCGGGCAAAGTAGATGGTGACCATGAAAGCCAGGTGGCGGCAATTGAAACCTGCATTGCAGATGGTGCAAAAGGTATTTTAATTACCGCCTCTGACACAAAAGCTATCGTCTCTTCCGTGCAGCAGGCGCGAGAAGCGGGACTGCTGGTCATTGCCCTTGATACACCGCTGGAGCCAATTGACTCTGCAGATGCCACATTCGCCACTGATAACTTCCTCGCTGGTGAGCTTATCGGTAAATGGGCAGCTGCTGCTTTAGGTGATGAAGCCGCCAACGCAAAGATTGGCATGCTCGATCTTGCTGTAAGCCAACCTTCTGTTGGTGTACTTCGCGATCAGGGATTCCTGCAAGGCTTTGGCATTGACCTTGGTGATCCAAATAAGTGGGGCGACGAAGATGACGCTCGTATCGTAGGTAACGATGTCACCGCCGGCAACGAAGAAGGCGGTCGCAAAGCGATGGAAAATCTTCTTGCTAAAGATCCTATGATCAATGTGGTATACACCATCAATGAACCTGCAGCTGCCGGCGCATATGAAGCGCTAAAGTCAATCGGTCGTGAAGGCGATGTATTGATTGTTTCTGTAGACGGTGGTTGCCCGGGTGTTGCTAACGTCGCAGAAGGTGTTATCGGCGCTACGTCACAGCAATATCCCTTGTTAATGGCATCTCTTGGTATCGAAGCCATTGCAGCCTGGGCTAAAGATGGCAGCAAGCCGGAAAACACTCCCGGAAAAGATTTCTTTGACACAGGTGTTGCACTGGTCACTGATAAGCCGGCTGATGGTGTTGAGTCAATTGACACTAAAACCGGCACTGACCGCTGCTGGGGTTAATACCCGGGAGTCTGCGCGGCACAAGCCTGAGTAGCATGCAGTAGCAGAGGTTCTGCCGCGCTGACTCTGACAACTGTGGGGTGACTATCACCCCGCAGATGTTTTAAAGTACACACCACTGTGTAGGGCAAGTATCCTGCTTGCTACCATTAAAATAAAAATAAAACGAGGGAATAGTGGCTACAGAACACTTCGAATCCGCGCTGGAGAGTGCGCCAGATACCCTTCCCGAATTTGAAGAAAGACGCTCTTTCTTGAATCACATACGCCATTGGCTACATCAAACCCCGGCGGCAGTGCCACTCATTGTTTTGTTGATTTCCATAGCAATATTCGGCGTGATTCTTGGCAACAAGTTTTTCTCACCGTTTGCCCTTACATTAATTCTGCAACAAGTCGCGATAGTCGGCATTGTCGGCGCGGCCCAAGCCCTTGTGGTGCTAACCGCCGGCATTGATCTTTCCGTTGGCGCCATCATGGTTTTATCATCCGTCGTGATGGGCCAGTTTGCTTTCCGCTATGGATTTCCGCCTGAAATAGCATTGGTCTGCGGCTTTGCAGTGGGTTCATTATGCGGCTTCATCAATGGCGTTTTAGTCGCTATCGTCAGACTGCCACCGTTTATTGTCACCCTCGGCATGTGGCAAATTGTATTAGCGTCGAATTTTCTGTACTCAGCCAATGAAACTATCCGCTCACAGGATATAGACGAAAAAGCAAAAATACTTAAATGGCTGGGTGAAAAGATAAAAGTCCCCATAGACCTCCCGATGTTTGGTATCTCAGGCACTGCGGTATTTACCTACGCCGTATTTTTAATGGTGCTGCTGACAGTGGTACTGGCGTATGTCTTAAAACACACCGCCTGGGGCAGACACGTCTACGCGGTCGGTGACGATCCGGAAGCTGCAGAATTAGCCGGCGTCAGAGTAAAGCGAACATTGATTTCTGTGTACACACTTGCGGGCTTCATATGCGCACTGGCTGGCTGGGCTCTCATCGGTCGCATAGGATCTGTATCACCCACCGCCGGACAGTTTGCCAACATAGAGTCGATCACAGCGGTTGTAATAGGCGGCATCTCATTGTTCGGTGGCAGAGGTTCTATTGCCGGCATGCTGTTCGGTGCTCTCATCGTCGGGGTGTTTTCACTGGGATTAAGACTGGTGGGAACAGACCCTCAATGGACTTACCTACTCATTGGCGTACTCATTATTTTCGCAGTAGCGATTGATCAGTGGATTCGCAAGGTGGCAGTATGAATACAAACACGAATAACCCGGTGCTACGTGCAAGCAAGCTCACCAAAAGATTCGGTCGCGTTACCGCTTTGGATCAATGTGATTTCGAACTGATGCCAGGTGAAGTACTGGGGGTTATCGGCGATAACGGTGCCGGCAAATCTACACTGATCAAAACCATGTCCGGCGCATTAAAGCCGGATTCCGGCGAGATTTATCTTGACGGAGAAATAGTGAATTTTAATTCCCCGCAAGATGCCAGAGCGGTTGGCATCGAAACGGTCTACCAGAATCTGGCGCTCTCCCCGGCTCTGTCGATTTCAGACAATCTCTTTCTCGGTCGCGAAATCAGAAAATCCGGCATTCTGGGGTTTTTCCGAAAACTTGATCACAAGGCTATGGAGCAGCAGTCGCGTAAAATGTTATCCGATCTCGGCTTGCTTACCATACAAAACATACGGCAGTCTGTTGAGACGCTATCTGGCGGACAGCGACAAGGTGTTGCGGTAGCACGCGCCGCAGCATTCGGTTCACGAGTAATCATCATGGATGAACCCACCGCAGCCCTTGGCGTAAAGGAGTCTCGCAAAGTATTAGAACTCATCCAGGATGTCAGAAAGCGTGGCATGCCCATCGTTTTGATCTCACACAATATGCCACACGTGTTTGAGGTAGCCGATCGCATTCACATACATCGCCTGGGAAAACGCCTTTGCGTTATCGACCCGAAACAATACTCAATGTCCGATGCAGTGGCACTGATGACAGGTGCGATGACTCCAGAACAAAGTGCCGCCTGAGCCACCTTGAAAAGATGTCAGTCACGATCGAAAATCTTGCTAACAGTATTCTTGAACAAGCCAAAGACAAGCAACGTTTTTTTGTCGCCATCGCAGGACCACCCGCCGCTGGCAAGACCACTACATGCAGCGAGTTAGAGAATCGGTTAGCTCATCAAACATCAGTAGCTGTGGTCGCCATGGACGGCTTTCACTATGACAACAGCATACTCAATGACCTCAATAGATTTCATCGCAAAGGGGCTCCCGACACCTTTGATGTCACCGGTCTACAGCTTTTACTGCAAGGCTTAAAAAAACAAACTGACCCTATAGCAGCACCGGTCTTTGATCGGGAACAGGATTTATCTCGTAGCAGCGCAAGAATGATCCACCCAGAAGATCACATCATACTGGTAGAAGGTAACTACCTGCTATGCGATACCGTGCCATGGAAGTCTCTACACGTTCTTTTCGACTCCACAGTGTTAATGAAAGAGCCGATCTCTCTGCTTGAAGAGCGACTGATTCAAAGATGGCTCGATCACGACCATACACAAGAGCAAGCAGAGCAACGTGCACATAGTAACGACTTACCCAACGCAAAATACGTAATTGAACACTCAGTCAAAGCCACTTATGAACTAAGCAGCTAGCCCCCGCTGTTTAGCTCACCAGTCTCATCGCACGCAAGCCACACCGAATATTACAGACCGTAGACTCCCGAAAGTCCAAGTTAACCTCTGCCGATACAGAACCACCAAACGATACTACTCACCTCCTACTTTCGACTCACTAAAAACAGGCCGTTGCTGCCAATTTTCACCTCAAGCCTGTAAAATGTGTTGAATTGCATCATCACTATCCACACCCGCCTGTTCCAGCTCATTATATCGGTTAACTATTATTGTGACTGGAATAGCACTGCCGGTTCGATTAATAGAAATCTGTGCCTGAATGTATTATGTTCATAGCCCATCAGGGAAGGATTTCCAGACAGGGTAACTATCATGAGAGCGCAACTATTGTTGAATACATCTAAGCATTTCTCACACCTATTGCGTTATGTATTTTGTATTTTCCTCTGTATTTTTTCAGGCACCGCCGCGACTGATTCGCATAACAAGGAATCGACCGAGTCACCTCTCAACTCATTCAGCGGACACTGCCCACCGTTTATCTCCAGTCGCCTCTATAGCACTCCCACTAAAACCACCTTAGTAAATCCTTCAAACTGGATCGCAGCAGTTGAAAATTCTGTCACCGGTGAGGAAATTCTTCTCGAAGATGGACTCTACTCACTGAACCAATACGCTGTAGTTTTTAATGCCCCGGTCACGTTTCGCAGCGCATCAGGAAACAAAGATGCAGTCGTCATTGAAGGCCAGGGATATACCGAAAATGCTGAAGCACTCATGGTGATGGCAAATGATGTCCGCATAGCTGACATCACGATAAAGAATGTCAGGGACCATGGCATTACAATCCAAGAAGGGTTTGCTCGCACGATGATCTACAACGTTGACCTTGCAGACATCGGCACACAACATATAAAAGGTAACAAAGTAGGCCCTCACGGAGTGATTGCCTGCTCCAGATTGGGGTATACAGAAGAAGTATCCACCGGTGATTACAACGGTGCGATAGATCTGCACAAAGCAATAGAATGGACCATTCGAGACAACTATATTTACAATATTTACGGCGATGGTAGCGGCTGTGCTGTGGATGCCGAGTGTGGCGTGTACTTCCCCGGTGGCGAACCCGCCATACTCCTTTGGAGAGGGTCACGTGACAATGTCATTCTACGCAACACTATCGTAGAGTCTTTTAGAGCGATAGCACTCGGGTTAGATACTGAGTATTCCGGCGGAGTCGTTAAAGACAATTACATATGTCGTAGCAAAGCTGGTAAGAACGGCGTAAACGGATTTATCAATGGTGACACTGGCATCAGCCTGTCAGGAGCAAGCAACGTAGAAATTGAAGGTAACAAAGTAATACTCGCAGGAGACTATCCCGGTCCAATCGAGATCAGAGATGGAACAGGCAACCACGTGGTTAGTAACTACAGCACCAGACCAATCTGGAACAGAGGTAACGCGGAATTTAACGGCTGTAGCGCCGGGAAATGCAACGATAGTTTATACGGCAATATCATCGAGGATGCCCCAACAGTGATATCATGCCCAAATCAACTGGAACCACCAGTAATAGTGGCATCATTGTCCAGCGAATTATCCGAGTCACTAATAGCCAACGCGGCTGATACTAACCGGATCGAAAATCAGCCTATCCCTGAAGTAGAACATTCCAGCCAGCTCGACGAAGCTGAACCGCAAGAAGAGCAAATAACCAGACAGGAATCTTCTGTCGAGGCAATGCTTCGACAACAACTTAACGAGCAAAGACTACTAACAATAGAAGCACAACTGAATGCTGCCAATGATCGGCTGAAGGCCAAAGAAGCACAACTTCAATACTGGGAGAACCAACAAATCCTCGAAGATCGACTACGCATTATGGAAATGCAACAAAGGATGACACAGAAGCAATTTGATATAATCCAGCGACGGTTAGATTCACTCATTGGAAATCTACCGCACTAGTTAGTGGGCTGTTTGGAAAGTTCGGTAACACGGATCGAAGCCATAGCTGCGTTGGAAAATTTCTAAGTAGGCCCTGCTATGCCTGCTTTTTCCGCCTTGCTCTGACGACTGTGGCTGTGAAAAATTTGTTACCGAACTTGCCGCACAGCCCACTGGATCAAGTTCAAGCAGTGCCTGTCAAACCCGATTTTTCTTCAACTGGAAGAACTCATGGCCCGTAAAGATCGCCCACACACACCTGATGGCCGCTACCTGGTTTCCAAAGGCATTCTAAAACGATGCACCAATCCAACGCTTGATGACAATATTAGACGTAAAGCAATTAAAAAAATGATGCAGGCACGGATGAGTAAAGATAAACCCACTGTACTAGAAGCCAAAATTGCGCTGGGCGAATCAGGTCCTGTATGGTGGGACGATGGAGCGCCAGACTACAGCGGAAATACTCCAGTAGAAACACCCTATATTCAATGGTGGGATTCGCTTACCGATGAGCAGCGAAAAGCCGGCGCCTGACTCCGAAAATACTTTTCTAACGTAACAAATCAGGGAACAACTGTCGTATCCACGGGTGTGCTCGTTCATGGTTCAAAACACATGTATATTGAGCGCGAACTCCTACCCAATGAATACGTCAGACCCATCCTGCAAAGCAACAAGAGATTGCAAAAAACTGAGCAATTGAATTTGGTGCTTTACGAATGAATAGTTACTTTATTACGCGGCTTTGATAGTGCGAGTATATTTCCACAAACTATCAACACAACACCCAGAGTCGCTGGCAGCGTCCATTGGTAACCTTCTAACAACGTGCTAAGCATCAAAGCAACCACCGGAAACGCCACGCCAGCATAAGCTCCCTTATCTGCTCCTATGCGATGGATCAGTGTTAAGTAACACCCAAACGCCACCACCGAACCAACGATTGCAAGGTAGAACAGTGCACCAAGGTAGCGTGGCGACAACTCTATCGTGACAGGATCACTGCTCGCTAAAGCAATAATGCTCATGCAAACTGCACCGGCAAACATACCCACCATATTTGTACGCATGACGGGAAGACCAGCGCGCGAGTTGCGTACAGAGAGGATATTACCAACCGATGCAAACCACGTCGCTAACACACCCAACCCCACCGAATAAATCAACCTGTCATTCGCCTTTACCACCGCAAACTCCGGATAGAAAACCATCACCAGACCTGCGATACCAATTAAGCTCGCGACCAATGCACGGGGGTTTATCGGCACTCTAAAAAACAACGACTGATTGACGATGTTCATGATGGTGATCAATGAAAAGAGAATCGCGACCAGGCCGGTGGTCAGATCATTGGTGATCAAATAGAACAACCAATAGTTAAGGCAAAATAACATCACGCCCTGAGCACATACAAACAGTAGATCACGCCCTTTAGGTAGGTCGGTTAAACGCCCCCGAAACCCGAGCCAGGCCGCAAGCGCCGCCGCTGCAATGAAGAATCGCCACGCCACCGACCATGTTTCGGGCACAGGCCCGAGTTGCAGCTTAATGACATACCAGGTGGTTCCCCAGATAAGCACAGTGACGACATACAACAGTAAATTAGCCACTATGGCTCCGGGTTAGTTCAAATTGGAACAACTACACTGCAAAGCCTGCGTTATTCATGAGATGGCGTGATATCACGCAGAGAATTAATCAACAGTGAGCTTCTTCTCGAGCTGAATACTTACTTGATATCTACAAGAGAAAACTTTGCAGTGGAATCAAGGATCAAATGAGATACCGTCACTCTCGTGAGTAATGCAGGTTAAGCACGCTCCATAACAAGTGCAATACCTTGCCCGACGCCGATACACATCGTGCATAACGCATGCTGTAATTGCTTCTCCTGCAATTCAATCGCAGCAGTTAAGGCCAGACGTGCACCAGACATGCCCAGTGGATGACCCAATGCTATCGCGCCGCCATTGGGATTCACTCGACTATCGTCATCAGCAATACCAAGATCTCTTGTTACAGCAAGCCCCTGTGCTGCAAACGCCTCGTTAAGTTCAATTACATCGATATCACCGATGTTAAGATTCAAACGCGCCAGCAGTTTCTTTGTGGCAGGTGCCGGACCAACACCCATGATCCTCGGCTCCACGCCCGCGGTTGCCATACCAACGAATTTTGCTTTCGGTGTCAGCTTATATTTCTTAACGGCTGCGGCAGACGCAACAATCAACGCAGCAGCGCCATCATTGACCCCAGATGCATTGCCCGCTGTTATGCACCCGCCCTGCTTAAATGGAGTCCCCAGCGAACCGAGTTTTTCAAGCGTTGTCGATCTGGGATGCTCATCTATTGAAAATACAATCGGATCACCCTTGCGCTGTGGAATACTTATAGAAGTAATTTCCTTATCTAGGCGACCGCTCTCTATGGCAGCAGCGGCCTTTTGTTGTGACCTCAGTGCAAAGGCATCCTGGTCTTCCCGTGAGACAGCAAAATCCTCCGCCACGTTCTCCGCAGTTTCAGGCATTGAGTCAACACCATATTGTTTCTTTAGCGCCTTGTTTACGAATCTCCAGCCAATGGTGGTGTCATAGATCTCTGCATTTCTGGAAAACGCTGTATCAGCCTTAGGCATCACAAATGGAGCACGACTCATACTTTCTACACCACCGGCAATCATCACTTCAGCCTCACCACAGGCAATCGCTCGCGCGGCAGTACCGACGGCATCAAGCCCTGATCCACAAAGTCGATTAATTGTTGAGCCCGGCACAGTGGTTGGCAAACCGGCCAGCAGAGTTGCCATACGCGCGACGTTGCGGTTGTCTTCACCCGCTTGATTGGCGCAGCCGACAATCACATCTTCAATTGCCGCCGGATCAAGATCGGGAGTAGTGACGATCAACGCACCCAGTATGTCCGCAAGTAGATTGTCCGGGCGCACAGACGAAAGCGCTCCACCAAACCGGCCAATCGGTGATCGCGTTCCTTCACAGATAAAAACTTCTTTCATACTATTGCCCCGTTCTTATGACGTCAGGTTTGGTTTTGATTGCAGTTGCAAAGCGTTGTGTAAATCTTACACTCAGATCTATACCGGCTGATGGCAGCGATCCGTCAGCACAAGTACCGTTTTCATCCAACCAGGCTTCAGATCCCGGTAGCAGTTGATGATACAGATTGGCGACGAATTCTCTACACCCTTTTTCTGGCCAGCCTTCAGGCACTAATTCATTTGGCAGAATAGGCGTCCGGAGTAATAACCGCCGCCACTGGTGAATTAGCAGACAGCGCGTCACCATACATTCAAGCGGACTCAGCGCTTCTACCTGCTTAATAGCTGAGAATCGTTTTTGAAGCTGCACATACCCTTGCGAGGTTTCATCAGGCAGAATCTTTTCAGTCACCCATTTAGGAAACTCGGATAACTCACCTGATAAAACAAGGAAGCTAGCCTGACTCAGGCTGCTCACACCATGGCCATCAGAGAACAGCCAACAATTGCTGGTAATCTGCATGCCGTTTTTAAGCACCGGGTTATCAACGCCTTTTACACCCGGGTTTTTAATCGCAACAGACCAATCGGAGGATTTATTCGATTCACATCCTAAAGGTGAGTAGATTCTCACCGTTGCCGCTTTAAATGGCAGATAGCCATTTTCGCCGAGCTCATAAAAACTCTCACGGCCGATCTTTTGCCGTGTTATCCATTGATCACCTGCAAGCCTTGAAAAGGCTGTTCTCACCGCACCCGCACCGACTCCCGCCTCTGTAAGCACCGACTGCACTGTTTTCGCTGATA
The DNA here is from genome assembly GCA_938041955.1 of uncultured Granulosicoccaceae bacterium. GTDB lineage: Bacteria > Pseudomonadota > Gammaproteobacteria > Granulosicoccales > Granulosicoccaceae. Next base: position 66,861 of record CALISD010000110.1, read on the forward strand.
CATTTCCGCCGCGAGCTACAACAGCATCTCCAAAAAATGTAATGATTAACGACCAGGCCTTAAGAGAATTATCTCCTAATAATTCTGTTAACAGCTTATTGAATTCCCGACGCTTAGCAGAGTCACTCATGAGAGTCAGCCAACAACACAGACTAGGCGCTCAACTCAATAGCATTCATCGTATGTAATTCATAAGTGGCGACCTGCTCACCGTCCTGATTTGAAAGGGCCACATGCCAGCGCACTTCACCGTATTCACTATTGCGCAGCTTTTTACTTTTAACCGTCAACGCCACACTGATACTGTCACCAGCGACCACCGGTTTTTGAAAGCTTAATCCGTTCAGGCCTGTATTCGCCAACACTGGCCCGGGATCAGGGTCGACGAATAAACCGGCTGCAAAAGACAGCAGGAGATAGCCGTGCGCTACACGCCCCGGAAAAAACGGATTCGCCTTGGCCGCTTCCTCATCCATGTGGGCATAGAATGTATCTCCGGTAAAGTCTGCGAAGTGCTCAATGTCATCAATTGATATTTTTCTTGGGCCCGCTTTAAGCGTTTCACCCAATACCAGTTCATGGAATGTTTTACGAAACGGATGAATATCTGAAGAGGTTTGCGCACCACCTACAATATATCGATTGCAAATGGCACCCAGTATGTCTGCACCACCCTGAATAGATGTTCGCTGCATATGGTGCTTAACCGCTCTGATACCACCCAACTCCTCGCCACCTCCAGCACGCCCCGGTCCACCGTGCGTCATATGCGGTAACGGCGAGCCATGACCGGTAGATTCTTTCATCGACTTTCGGTTATTGAAGTACAACCGTCCGTGATACGCGGCACTGGCAATCGTTAGCTCACGTGCAAACGTAGTATCTTCAGTCACCACAGACGCTACCAGACTGCCACCGCCACTGTTCAATAGCGTCGCCGCATGCTGTGTGTTTTTGTAAGACATCAGCGTTGCCACCGGTCCGAATGCTTCGGTGGTATGTACATACTGCGCTGTATCGGGTGTTTTACATGAATACAATTTTGGGGTCACAAATGCGCCTTTTTCACCATCTGCACCATTGCATATTAACGCATCATCACCAAACACCAACTGCGCTTCACTACCGATGAGTGCAGCATTGTCTGTTACATCCTGACGTTGCGAGTGCGATACCAGAGGGCCCATGTCTGTGTCTTCAAGCTGCGGATCCCCGATGGTGACTTCGGAAAGCTTTGCAGAGACCGCTTCAGCAATATCATCGTGTAAATGCGCAGGCACCATGATGCGTCTAATCGCCGTACACTTCTGCCCGGCCTTGGTGGTCATCTCGGTACAGATCTCTTTTACAAATAGATCGAACTCATCGCTACCCGCAGTAACGTCTGCGCCAAGTACCGTACTGTTTAAACTGTCCTGTTCAGCATTAAACGGCACTGAATGCTGCAAGAGATGTGAGTTAGACCGTAATTGCAATGCGGTTACAGCGGATCCGGTAAAACTCACCTGATCCTGTGCCGTCAGATTTTCAAATAGGTCACCGGGTCGGCCGGCGATCAACTGCATGGTGCCTTGCGGGAACAGATCACTTTCAATCATCAACTTGAAACACGCAGCCGTCAGATAAGAGGTGACCGTTGCGGGCTTAATGATAGACGGCACACCGGCCAGCAATGCAGGCCCCAACTTCTCTAACATGCCCCACACCGGGAAGTTAAATGCATTTATCTGCACAGCAACACCCGGCTTTGAGGTGTAGATATGCTGCCCTAAAAAAGTGCCGTTGCGAGACAGCAGCTCTGTATCTCCATCCATCAAGACCCGTTCATCCGGCAACTCACGCTTGGCTTTTGATGCAAATACAAACAACGTTCCAACACCACCATCAATATCAACTGCAGAATCTTTACGAGTCGCGCCAGTATGAAACGACAGTTCCGTTAGCGCCTCTTTGTTATCGTTCAATAGGGTCGCCAACGCTTTTAAACGATTAGCCCGCTCATGAAAAGTCATTTCACGAAGCGCTGGCCCGGCGTTATCACGAGCAATTGAAAGCATGCTAGGCGTATCGAGTGGATCACATCCTGCGCGCGCTATCACCTCACCGGTGACTGCAGAATGTATGTCTTGTGCTGCACTGCCCGGTGCAACCCAATGACCTGCAATATAACTGTCTACGTTAGCTGCCATGTGCATACCCTGATAGTTTCTAAGCCGTCCACTCAAGTTTGTAAGACCAGTCATCCTGATCGTACTGAGTGAAGCCACGTTGTAGATAAAACTGCAGCGCCGGATTCACCTTCATCACACTGAGCCGAATACGACCACTCTGATCTGTGTTCTTCAGATGGTCCATCACTGCATCAGCCACACCCCGGCGTTGGAACTCCGGTGCCACTATGATCATTTCAAGCCATAGATGATCAGGCTTTTCATAAACTATATAACCGCCAAGCGCTTGCTGATTTTGAACTATAACCGTCCAATCAGTTAACGGTAGGTGCTGTTTAAAGGCATTTCTCTGAAATTCTTCATCCCAACCCCACGCTGCATCAATATTCGGCTTCATCGTGCTGCGATAAATTGCAAACAACCAATTCGCATCGTGTGCAACGGCTCTTCTCAGTTGAGAATCCATCACAACACCAGCCATCATCGTTGGTATTTTTTCGCAATCACCCAACTGTTCGGGCTTTGCTTATCAACAGTGGCTAAAATTGCTGCTACGGCATCATCACCCATGGTGTCTGCTGCATGCATTGGCCCGCCACGCCAACGCGGAAAACCATAGCCGTGAATCTTCACCATATCAATATCAAGCGCACGTTCGGCGATATCGTCTTCCAGTATGCGTGCGCCTTCATTGGCTAATACAGCAATCATCGAATCCTGTATTTCCTGATCAGTGAAAGCGCGCCGCTGGATGCCATTTTTATTCGAGTAAGCTTGAATCAGTTGTTCGACCTCATCATCTACTACCGGTGATCGATTATTAGATTCATAGCGATACCAGCCACTGCCGGAACGCTGACCAAAGCGCTCCTTCTCACACAACTGATCAGCGATACTTACATATCGCTCCGTTGCAGCTCTTGTTGGCGCCTGACGTTTCCGATTAGCCCAGCCAATCTGAAGGCCGGTAAGGTCCTGTAATTCATAGGGCCCCATTGGCAGTCCATAGGCGCGCATTGCCGCATCAATCTGTTGTGGAGTCGCACCGTCTGCAAGTAGATAATCACCTTGCCTGCGGTAAGCCGCCAACATTCTATTACCAATAAAGCCATCGCAGACACCAGACAACACACCGACTTTCCTTATTCGTTTTGCGAGGCTAAACGCGGTAGCTAACGCTTGTTCATTAGTGTGTTTAGTGGCGACAATCTCAAGCAACTTCATAATATGCGCAGGCGAGAAAAAGTGTAGCCCGACAATCCGTTGCGGGTTCTTTATATCCGCACCGATCTCTTCCGGATTTAAGTAGGACGTATTGGTTGCAAGAATCGCATCGTCACGAATATGCTTGGCAAGCTCCACGAATACTTTTTGCTTAACCCGCATATCTTCAAACACGGCTTCAATGGCGATATCGGTATTGGCTGATGCACGATAATCATCGCCGCAGCTAAATGCTTTGCGCTGTGCTTCAAAGCCGGCCTCGGTAATTTTGCCCCGCTTCAAAGCCCCCTGCAGCAAGCCTGTTACTCGTTCGTTTGCAGCCGTTACTGCGCTTTCATCTACCTCAATCAAATGCACATTAAGACCCGCTGCAAGACAAGCAGCACTAATGCCTGCACCCATCAACCCACCACCTACTACAGTGATGTGCTTAACCGCAGCTGCACTGACATTTTTTATGACCGCAGGCTTTGAGACCAATCGCTCAGCAAAGAACGCATGTCTGAGCGCTATTGACTGTTCACTGTCACGCAATGCTAAATGCAACTGCCTTTCACGAACCTGGCCTTCGCTAAAGTCCGTTTCCGTTGCCCACTTGACTGCCTCTATATTTAACAGCGGCGCTTTTGCTCCTTTGGCTTTCTTTTCAACCGATACGGCGAGCGTAGAAAAGTAATCATCAGCGACCGGTAAGATATTTCGTTCACTGGTGGTCAGAGGGTGACTTGATGCCGAATCCAATAGCTTGCCTATATGACCTTCAAGGTCATCATCAACTACCGCATCCAGGCCGCCGGCATCAAACAACACTTGCGCATCAATCATTCTGCCACTGCTGGCAAGGTCAGCGGCCAACTCAGCCCCGACCAGACGCGGCAGTCTCTGCGTACCACCGGCACCAGGTACTAAACCGAGATTCACCTCAGGCAAACCGAAGCGGGTTCCGGTTGCCGCGACCCGCACATGAGCAGCCATGGCCAACTCAAAGCCACCACCCAATACGGTTCCGTGTAACGCAACCGCCCAAATAACCGGGCTTTGTTCCAGCTGCCAATACACATCAGGTAAGTGCGGCTCCTGCGGTGGCTTGCCGAATTCTGAAATATCACCACCGGCGACAAATGTTTTCCCCAGACAAACGATAACGCCTGTTCTGCAGTTGTCGCGCTCGGCACTGACCATCGCTTCAATCAAACCGGCGCGAACAGCTTGCGACGTTGCATTGACGGGCGGGTTGTCAATGGTCACCCACGCGCGACCAGAATCGTTGTGATAGAACACAGGGTTCAAAATTGCATTCCTATTTAGCAAACATGTGATTGGCAAACCCGCTGCAGAAAAGTGAACCGGGTTGCCCTTTGACTTGACCTTTACTCGAATATGTTACAATAATACCCATATTATTTCAATTCTTGTAACATTTTACCGATAGAAGTCTATGACGGTAACCACGGGAGATACCCATGTATTCTCAAGGCTTAATTGGCGCTAACACCGAGACCAAAGAGACGCAGGAATTCCTTGACGCTTTTCAGGCTCGAATAGACGCAGAAATAAAGATCGAACCAAACGATCCCATGCCTGCGGCATACAGAAAAACGCTGATCAGAATGATCGGTCAACACGCCCATTCTGAAATTGTCGGCATGCTGCCAGAAGGCAACTGGATCACCCGTGCACCTACATTGCGCCGCAAAGTCGCATTACTTGCCAAGGTGCAGGATGAAGGCGGTCACGGACTCTACCTCTACTCCGCAGCAGAAACACTGGGCGTATCACGTGAGCAAATGACAGAAGAGTTGCTCAACGGCAGCGCTAAATACTCGTCTATCTTTAACTACCCTACCCCGACGTGGGCAGACATTGGTGCAATCGGCTGGTTAGTCGATGGGGCAGCCATCATGAATCAGGTGCCACTTTGCCGCTGCTCATACGGCCCGTATGCACGCGCCATGATTCGCGTTTGCAAAGAAGAGAGCTTTCATCAGCGCCAGGGTTATGAATTGATGAAAACCTTGACGGAAGGCAATGAGGATCAAAAACAAATGGCGCAGGATGCGCTCAACCGCTGGTGGTGGCCGTCCATTATGATGTTTGGTCCTTCAGATACCGACAGTCAGCATTCTGATCAATCAATGAAGTGGAAGATTAAGCGCTTCACCAATGATGAGCTCAGGCAAAAATTCATCGATGCCACTGTTCCGCAGGCAAAACTGATCGGTTTAACCCTGCCAGACCCCGATCTAAAGTGGAACGAAAACAAAAACGAAGATGGTGGTTACGACTTTGGCGAAATCAACTGGGATGAATTCTGGAAAGTCGTTAAAGGCCACGGAATGATGAACAAAGACCGAATCCGGGCTCGAAAGAAAGCCTGGGATGACGGTGCCTGGGTACGTGATGCAGCACTTGCTTACGCGAAGAAAAGCGAACAACAAAACTCAGAGGCCGCATAAATGACCGACAGTCCCTTGATGCCGTTGTGGGAAGTATTTATCCGACCCAGAAATGGCCTAAACCATAAACACGTGGGCAGTTTGCACGCCGCTGATGCAAAAATGGCTATGCAGGCCGCACGCGATGTATACACACGCCGTGAAGAAGGCAATTCCATCTGGGTGGTGCGCGCTTCAGACATTGTTGCAAGTGACCCTGATAATGCAGATGAAAACTTCGATCCGGCGGCAGATAAAGTCTATCGACACCCGAGCTTTTACGACATACCGGATGAAGTGGGGCATATGTAGTGGCAACATCGGCTAACACAGAAGATCTGATTAGAGTCGTTGTGCAAATTGCGGACGACCACCTGATACTTGGCCACCGTTTATCTGAATGGTGTGGCCATGCGCCGATGCTTGAAGAAGATCTGTCCATGCCAAACATGGCGCTTGATCTGGTCGGTCAATCAAGAGCGCTCTACAGCTACGCAGCGCAGCTTGAAAACAAAGGTCGCAGTGAAGATGATTTTGCCTACCTTCGTAAAGATCGTGAATACACCAACTGCCTGCTGGTTGAACGACCGAACACCGACTTTGCCCACACCATGTTGAAGCAATTTTACTTTGCCGCCTTCATGCACCCGTTCTGGCAAGGCGTAAAAAACGGCTCCGACGAAACACTGCGCGGTATCGCAGGCAAAGCAGAAAAAGAAATTGGCTACCATATACGCCACGCCGGTGAATGGATTGTACGCCTTGGTGATGGCACAGATGAAAGCGCTGAACGCATGGCAGATGCGATCGATGCACTGCACCCCTATACCAGTGAATTACTTGAAGTAGATGATGCACGACAGTCCTGCATTGCGGCTGGTGTCATACCAGAGATAGGGCCAATACAGGCACAATGGAACGCCACCATTCACAACGTGTTCACGCAAGCCAAACTCAATGTGCCAGAGGTAGATTTTCCACAGCAAGGTGGTCGTACCGGTCATCACACTGAAGACTTCGGCTTTCTATTGACAGAACTACAATACATGCAGCGCACCTATCCGGGAGCACAGTGGTAGTGAGCAATGCAGAAACAATTGATCTGGAAGCAGCAAGAGCTGTGGCTGTCAACGTGTGTGACCCGGAGCTGCCGTTTCTCACACTAGGGGATCTCGGTATTTTAAGATCGGTGGAAGTGCACGGCACGACAGTGATTGCAAAGGTCTCACCTACTTACAGTGGTTGCCCGGCATTGGATGTGATTGAACAATCCGTCCACGATGCATTGGCTCAGGCAGGCTTTAACGCCCGCGTCGAACGCATGATGACCCCGCCGTGGACGACAGACTGGATCACCGAAGAAGGCAGAAGAAAGCTCGAAGCCAACGGCATAGCACCACCCGGCAATACTCAAACCGACAAGAACATTTTATTTGCAAAAACTGCAGTCTGCTGTCCGCAATGCAAAAGTGAAAACACAATAAAAATTTCCGAGTTTGGCTCTACTCCCTGCAAAGCACAGTATCAGTGCAATAGTTGCAGTGAGCCGTTTGACTACTTCAAGTGTCACTGATATGGCTACACCTGCTTTTAATCCATTAACCATCAGCAACATCAGACCATTAACCGGCAATGCCGAAGATGGCGTGGCGCTGACATTCGACGTACCAGAACCTCTAAAAGCGCAGTACCAATTCATACCAGGACAATACCTGACCCTTCGTGCACAGATAAACGGCGAGGACATCCGCCGCTCCTATTCAATCTGCTCACACCACTCTGAAGAACCTCTGGAGGTTGGAATAAAGTGTGTCGAAGGCGGCCAATTCTCAAACTTCGCCAAAACACTTAACGCAGGGGATCAACTGCAGGTAATGACTCCCGAAGGGCGATTTACCGCTGCAATAGGGGGCAAACATAGTTATCTGCTTATTGCCGCAGGATCAGGCATCACTCCCTGCCTGTCGATAGCAAAGTCTGTCCTGACGGATGAACCTGACAGCCATATCGCACTGCTGTACGGCAATCACAACACCGACAGCATCATGTTCAGAGAAGATGTAGACAACCTGAAAAACCGGTTCACTGAAAGATTCATGTTGGCGCATATTCTCACCGCAGAGAAGCAGGACGCTGCCATATCCAATGGCCGCATTGATACTGAAAAGCTCAATCAGCTTAGCGAATACGGATTAATAGATGCAGCATCATACGATGCAATCTACCTGTGCGGCCCTCAAGCCATGACAGAACAATGCACCGAAGCATTGCTTTCACTCGGTGCTAACAAAGAGCGCATAAAGTTTGAACTGTTCACCACTGCTGACTCCCCGGTAACTCAGCAACAAACTAAAAGAAGCCGTTCTAAAGAAAAGACTATCGGCACACCGGTGACACTGGTCATAGATGGCGCTGAACGCACAATTCAAGTAGACGGCGACAATGAAACGGTGCTTGCCGCTGGACTTAAAGCGGGGCTCGATCTACCGTTTTCCTGTGCCGGTGGCATGTGTTGCACCTGTCGCTGCAAAGTCGCATCAGGTGATACCGAAATGGACCTGAACTTCTCACTGGCAGACTGGGAAGTGGAAGCCGGTTATACCCTGGCCTGCCAGACAAGACCAAAAAGCAACGACGTCGTACTGGATTTCGACGCCACCTAATGCAGCTATTCAGGGCACACCTGTCGTATCCATGGGCGTTGTCGTCCGTGTTCAAATACACATGTATGTCGCGCGCGAACTCCTACCCCATGAATACGACAGGCCCACCCTGAAAAGCTACAAAAGACTGCAAAAGCAGTTAAATATTTTAATTCGGTTATTTTCTGACTGAATATTTACCACCTAATAAAGTTATCGAGAGTGACATGAACGCAGCACTCAAACCCTACAGCCTCGCCGACCGCTATCAGCAAACACACGGCCGTGTGTATATGACGGGCACACAAGCCATTGTACGTATAGCACTCAATCAGGCACGACGAGACAAGCAGGCTGGTGTAAATACCGGCGGATTTATCTCCGGTTATCGCGGCTCGCCACTTGGTAGCGTTGACCTTGAACTGTGGCGTGAAAAATCCCTGATCGCTAAAGCCGGCATTGAGTTTCTTCCTGCAGTCAACGAAGACCTCGCCGCGACCGCTATCCTCGGCAGCCAGCAGGTCGAAAACAATCCCGCAAAAACGGTAGAGGGCGTGTTCGGGCTTTGGTACGGTAAAGGACCGGGTGTTGACCGTAGCGGTGATGCGCTTAAACACGGCAATGCGTACGGTTCCTCGCCCACTGGTGGCGTGTTAGTCGTAGCTGGTGATGATCACGGCTGTGTGTCTTCCTCTATGCCACATCAATCTGATGTCGCCTTCATGGCCTGGTTTATGCCAACGCTGAACCCTGCAACAGTGGCTGAGTATTTAGAGTTTGGTGAATATGGTTACGCACTGTCTCGCTTTTCTGGTATGTGGGTCGGTTTCAAAGCCATTTCAGAAACGGTAGAAAGCGCCGCGTCTTTCGATTTACAACCACCACGCGAATTTGTTACTCCACACTTTGATATGCCACCGGATGGCTTGCACTACCGATGGCCTGACCTGCCCGGCCCGCAAATAGAAGAACGCCTGGTCGCAAAAAAGAACGCTGTCTTCGCCTTTGCAGAAGCCAATCCAATTGATAAGCACATCTACAACATTCCAGATGCACCGTTTGGCATAGTTACTACAGGTAAAGCGCATCTCGATTTAATGGAAGCACTACGGCTGCTTGGCATAGACCGCAACATGTGTCGGGTGCTGGGCATTGATATCTATAAAGTCGGCATGGTCTGGCCACTGGCACGAACCGCGGCCCTGGACTTTGTCCGTGGCAAACGCGAAGTGCTGGTTGTAGAAGAGAAACGCGGCATTATCGAAAGCCAGTTTAAAGAATACTTTTACGACTGGCCGGGGGACAAACCCGAACTAATGGTCGGTAAACGCGATGAACAAGGCGCGCCACTGGTACCGTGGACCGGTGAACTTTCACCGCGAATATTACTTCCAATCATCGCCAAACGGCTACAGCATTTTTACCCGGAACATAATTTCGTTGCCAGCGCAGAACAAATTCTTGGCAAGCAAAAAACACTAATCAGCGTCGAAGGCGCAACTAGAACACCGTACTTTTGTTCCGGCTGTCCACACAACACATCCACCAAAGTACCTGAAGGCTCACAAGCGCTAGCAGGCATTGGCTGTCACTTTATGGCCAGCTGGATGGACCGCGAAACCACCTCACTTATACAGATGGGTGGGGAAGGCGTTAACTGGGCAGCATCATCACTGTTCACCGGTAAGAACCACATCTTTCAAAATCTGGGTGAAGGCACCTGGTATCACTCAGGCTCTATGGCCATCAGACAAGCCATTGCGGCCAAAGCGAACATCACCTACAAAATTCTTTATAACGATGCGGTGGCGATGACCGGCGGGCAGCCTGTCGACGGACCGGTATCAGTACAAGCCATTGCTGCCTCTGTACATGCAGAAGGGGTAAGACGCCTGGCCCTGGTATCAGATGACATAGAAAAATTCAAACATTCAGAATTCCCCGCCGGATGCAGTTTCCATGACCGATCAGAACTTGATGCACTGCAGAAAGAACTTCGTGAAGTAGAAGGGGTTTCTGTACTTATCTATGAGCAAACCTGCGCCACAGAAAAACGCCGCCGACGAAAACGCGGCACACTCCCTATGCCTGATGAGACAGTAGTCATCAACGAACTGGTGTGTGAAGGCTGCGGTGATTGCTCAGTAGAATCAAATTGCTTAAGCGTTGAGCCGATAGACACACCGTTCGGTAAAAAGCGACGCATCAACCAATCTGCCTGCAACAAAGACTTTTCCTGCCTCAATGGGTTTTGTCCGAGCTTTATCACGGTAAAAGGCAAACTGCGTAAAAACGCCGCTGAAAATATTGACCTTAGCGCCTATGAGTTACCAGACCCGCAGCTACCGTTACTGGATAAGCCGTTTGATCTATTGATCACCGGCGTCGGTGGTACCGGTGTCATCACAGTCGCTGCGCTAATCTCGATGGCAGCACACCTTGAAGGTAAAGGCGTATCAGTACTCGACTTTACCGGCTTTGCACAAAAGTTTGGCCCGGTCTTAAGCTACGTAAGACTGGGCCAGAACCCGGAAGCTTTGCATCAGGTGCGTATTGACCAACAATCTGCAGATGCCCTGATAGGTTGTGACGTGGTTGTTTCGTCTTCCCCGAAGGCATCAGGCAGCTACCGTCAGGGCATGCAGTCGGTGATGAATATCGCTTCAATGCCAACCGGGGATGTGGTCAGGCATCGAGATTCAGATTTGAAAATAGATTATCGAGTCACTGAAATAGAACGTGTGACCGGCCAGACGAGTCTGCCTTGCATCAACGCCAACCAACTATCTGAAAAAATATTTGGCGACACCGTTTTTGCCAATGTCATTATGCTCGGCTTTGCATGGCAACACGGTTTAGTGCCATTGTCTGAGCAAGCCCTTATGCAGGCAATTGAATTGAATGCCGTAGCGGTGGATAAAAACTACGAAGCTTTTACCGTTGGTCGGGTTGCCGCCACTTCACCCACCGCATTTGACCAGTGGCTGGAAACACCGAACAAAGAAACACTCCCAGAGCTGATTGACAATCGCGCTCAATTTTTGACCGACTACCAAAACAAGCGCTACGCAGACAAATACCGGAACACAATTGAACATCTCGCAAATCACTGCGATGAATCAATCACCACCGCCGCGGCTAAATCCCTTTTTAAACTGATGGCCTATAAAGACGAATACGAAGTCGCCCGATTACATCGACAGTATCAATCAACATTAAATGACCAGTTCGAAGACGGCTATCAGATTAAATACCACATGGCACCACCGCTGCTGTCCAGCCGCCGCGATGCGCGCGGAAGACCCGTCAAACAATCGTTTGGTCAATGGATGGATAAACCGTTTGGTGCATTGCAAAAAATGAAATCGCTGCGAGGCACGCCGGCAGACGTATTCGGCTACACCGCTGAACGCCGCATGGAGCGTGAATTGATTGTTTGGTTCAAGTCGTTGATTGAACAATGCAATAAAAACTGTAATGCCGACACCCACGATATCTGGCTAAAAATCATGCAGGCCCCCATGGACATAAGAGGCTATGGCCCGGTAAAAGAAGAAGCTGCTGAAAAGGTTCGTATGAATGTCTCACAAATGCTTGGAACCACTGCAGGCTAGTATCACCGCTCTGGACCCACCCACAACCCCGGCGTGTCGGGTATCACCGAATCCGTAGCGGGGCATAAGCTGAAAGCGCATCCACCGATATGCCACTCTGTGGATAGCATTCAGGCCGGATAAGAATAAACGCGCGCAACACTGTACTCGAGCAGGGGACTTCCATGCCTCAGGAAACCCGGCGCGTCTGTGAGTGGCAAGCCGTTTCTTGCCGACTTAACTCTTGCTCCAGGAGCGCACCATACTAAGAGCTTGTCCGAGAACTATGATCTACTGCGGTCGCGATATCTTGACCAGCTATTTCGATCCATATCGTTTAAAGAAGAATGACTATTCGCCTCTATCGATCGAAATATCTGACGTGAAATCTCACAACCTCGCTACGACCCTAGCTCTCGGACAAGCCCCTAATGTATTTGAGCACGTACGACGACACTCATGGATACGGCAAGTGAACTTACAAACAACAAATTGATTCCGTGGCAGGCATTGTTACTATCGCCCTGTATAGAGGCTTAGTGGCGTATTTCCGGAGCTACAGTCAGCGCACAATAGCGCGCCATCACAGCATCTGATCCGTCAAAGGCAGCTGAGCCAGCGGCTTGCTGTTTAAATCGGTGTAGACACGCCTTTCAAAGCCAATCAACCATCTATTGGCTGTCACCTGAAAAAAACAGCACGCAACTGGTTCTCGAATCGATCGGGATAGGTATACTGGTGGTACGTTTACTTTGTGGTGCAACCTCATGCCAGTCATCACCTGCATAGAAGATTTTAAACCTATCTACAAACGCCGTGTACCGCGTATGTTTTACGACTATGCAGAATCCGGTAGCTGGACAGGACAAACCTTTCGCGAAAACACCAGCGACTTTGAAAAGATTTATCTGCGCCAACGAGTCGCGGTTGATATGTCAGGTCGCTCCACCGAAACTCAAATGATCGGTGAAAACGTCGCGATGCCAGTGGCACTCGCACCGGTCGGTATGACCGGCATGCAGAGTGCTAACGGTGAGATCAAAGCCGCACGAGCGGCAGAAAAATTCGGTGTGCCTTTCGTTCTATCCACTATGTCGATCAACTCGATTGAAGAAGTCGCTGCAGCCACCACCAAACCATTCTGGTTTCAACTCTACACCATGACCGATCAAGACTATCTAAGCCGCCTGATCCAGAGAGCCAAAGACGCCAACTGCTCTGCACTGGTGATCACACTGGATTTGCAAATCGTCGGGCAGCGCCACAAAGATTTAAAAAACGGCTTATCAGCCCCACCCAAACTGACGCCCTCCACCATAGCCAACCTAATGACCAAATGGCGCTGGGGCATTGAAATGCTCGGCGCTAAAAGACGCAACCTTGGAAATATAGTCGGCCATGTGGATAGTGACCCTTCACAGATGATGCAGTGGATCGGTGAACAGTTTGATCTGTCACTCGACTGGGACAAAGTCGCAAGAATCAAAGAAGAATGGGGCGGTAAAGTCATTCTGAAAGGCATTATTGATGTCGAAGACGCAAAGATCGCAGCACAGGTAGGTGCTGACGCGATCATCGTGTCCAACCACGGCGGCAGACAACTTGACGGGGCGCTTAGTTCTATCCGCGCCCTGCCTTCCATACTCGATGCAGTGGGTAGTCAAATGGAAGTCCATCTCGATAGTGGCATCCGCTCGGGCCAAGATGTGCTTAAAGCCATTGCCATGGGCGCCACAGGCACCTACATAGGCCGCGCCTTCACCTACGGACTCGGCGCGATGGGTGAAGCAGGTGTTACCCGATGCCTTGAGATTATCCATAAGGAACTGGATATTTCTATGGCGCTATGTGGCAGACGCAATATCGACTCACTCGGCAGAGATATCCTGCTGATACCAGAAAATTTTGAAGGCACCTGGCAGTGAACGTTAGAGCAGCCTGAAGCATAGAGAGGATTATGAATAGTCTCGAACAGGTAGATTGGAGCAAGATTCCACCACCAATAGATGACGGAGCCTGTGATCACCTGACAGGAACATCACTTCCCTCTACACCACTAACGGCAACCGATGGGAGCACTGTTGATGTAAGCAAATTAACCGGTCGCAGTGTTATTTACGCCTACCCGATGACAGGCCGCCCGGATGTCCCACTACCAGACGGCTGGGACATGATCCCGGGTGCTCGCGGGTGCACTCCACAATCATGCGCTTTTCGTGATCATATGACAGAGCTAACAAGTTTGGGCGTTGACCATCTGTTTGGCCTCTCTACTCAAGACAATCAGTATCAGATTGAAGCCGCCGCAAGACTACACCTGCCCTATCTATTGCTATCAGACGCAGACCTTCAATTTACCGGCGCACTGCAGCTACCGACCATGCGTGTTGGTGACAACACCTTACTCAAACGACTGACCCTGATTGTTGAAGAGGGCGTGATCAACAAGGTTTTCTATCCTGTATTCCCCCCTGATAAAAATGTTAGCGATGTCATTAACCACCTCAGCACGCTCACCTAAACCCTATGCCCCAGCGACAAACCGTAGTGGGGAGGCATAAGCGCCAGGCCACCCAGCAACATACTGAATAATTTATCAGTGCTGAATTAAATTCCATACGTAAACCACTGAACGACAACTAAAGGAATCATGATCATGACTGACAATCACTCAACTGATGCACTGTGGCAATTACCCGCAACCGAGCTTGCCCGGCTTATCAAGTCTAAAAGTGTCAGTGCAGTTGAAGTCACGCAGTCAGTGCTTTCACGTCTCGATCAAGTCAATCCCTCTATTAACGCGGTAGTCACAGAAATGCCAGACGAGGCATTGACAATGGCAGCGTCTGTCGACGAGCTAGTGGCCAAAGGCGAAACAGTCGGCCCATTGGCAGGCATACCAGTGACCATAAAAATGAATGTCGACCAGATTGGCCATGCAAATACCAACGGACTCAAAATACTAAAAGACAATGTTACTGATCAAGATAACGCCGTCGTCAGCAACTTAAGAAAGGCAGGTGCGATATTTGTGGGCCGTACCAATACACCCGCCTTCTCTATGCGCTGGTTTACACGCAACACTGTTCATGGCCATACCCGTAATCCGGTAAACCCGGAACTCACTCCGGGCGGATCATCCGGTGGAGCGGCAGCGGCGGTAGCGGCCGGCATCGGCCCCATCGCACTGGGCAGTGATATCGCAGGCTCAATACGCTACCCGGCGTACGCCTGCGGCATTCATGGTATCCGACCCAGCCTTGGTCGCGTGCCGTCGCTAAACCCGTGCGCTGCAGACCGGCACATCGGCGCGCAAATCACTGCGGTGCAAGGGCCATTAGCGCGCACTATTGATGATCTTGAACTGGCACTACATGCCATGGCTGCCAGAGACATACGCGATCCATGGTGGACACCGGCGCCACTTGCGTTTGACGGTTTCGAAAAGAAGGTCGCCCTGTGCGTTAACCCGGATGGGCTGGATACAGAAAAAGCAGTCGAAGCCGCACTTCGAGAAAGCGCAGACAAACTGAAAGACGCAGGCTGGACCGTCACAGAAACTCCTTGCCCCCCCTTGCGCAAACCCGCAGAGATGCAAATTTTGCTTTGGATGTCAGAGATGCGTCGAAATGGAACAGCCCTGGTGGCTGAGGAAAACGACCCTGATGCGAATTTTGTATTCAATGAATTTCAACAGCGCAACCCGGCACCTGACCTGGACGGCTTCCTTGATCTGCTGCAAGCGCGGGCAGGCTTTGTACGCGAGTGGATGGAGTTTATGGATGATTATCCCGCTGTGCTAATCCCTTCCTCTGCCACCCTGCCCTTCAAAGACAATATGGATGTTGATTCCGCCGAGTCCTTCGCGCACGTTCTGGAAGCGCAGATGACACAAATTGGTTTACCGTTTATGGGCATACCGGGAATTTCTGTCGCCACCGGCATAGTCGGTCGGTCACCTGTCGGGGTTCAACTGGTGGCGAGCCGCTATAGAGAAGATATTTTATTCGCCGCTGGAAGAGATATCGAAAAACGTAGTGCGCCAGTTAGACCAGCAACACCAGCATATAATTAGCATCGAATCGCGGA
This sequence comes from uncultured Granulosicoccaceae bacterium, assembly GCA_938041955.1. Classification (GTDB taxonomy): domain Bacteria; phylum Pseudomonadota; class Gammaproteobacteria; order Granulosicoccales; family Granulosicoccaceae. The sequence continues at coordinate 83,015 of CALISD010000110.1, forward strand.
GAATAGCCAATCCTGGAGCAGACAGAACCTCCTGCAGCACTATGCCAATCAACCAAACAACTATGCGACTACCATAGAGAAATCATCACAGGGTGGCACTCTCCATTCACTAATGGGTATCATAAAAAGCACAGGTGATTAGGAGAGGACATTGACACTAAACCAAGAACACACTGACTGGAAACCAAGCCAACGCTATCCCGATCCGCGGGTTGTGGCAATAGACCCGGAATTCAGCAAGCTGATTTTGCCGCTGGCAAAAGTTGAACGACTGGCGACAGGGTACAGATGGTGCGAAGGTCCAGTGTGGTTCGGTGACACCCGTCAACTGGTATGGAGCGATGTGCCAGGCAACTGTATGTACAAGTGGGACGAACAGAGTGGCGCTGCTTCAGTTTTTCGCCAACCCTCGAGTAATGGTAACGGCAATACCCGCGACCGTCAGGGAAGACTGCTCACCTGCGAGCATCTCAACCGCCGTGTGGTGCGTACTGAATATGATGGCACCCTAACTGTGATTGCTGATGCCTATAGTGGCAAACGTTTGAATTCACCCAACGACATCGTTTGCAAATCCGACGGGTCCATCTGGTTTACCGATCCAGTGTTCGGCATTCTCGGCAACTATGAAGGTCAAGTAGCAGAACCTGAACTGCCCACCCACGTCTACCGCGCCGATGTTGACGGTACCCTTAGCATCGTCGCTGAGGGCATCAACCAACCGAATGGTCTGGCTTTTTCAGCCGATGAATCAATACTGTATATCGTGGAATCTCGCAGTTCTCCGCGCAATATACTGGCCTACGATGTCAGTAAAAATAATACACTCGATAATAAAAAAATTCTGATAGACGCTGGTCCCGACGGAACACCTGACGGTTTTCGTGTAGACACACACGGCAATCTCTGGTGCGGCTGGGGCATGGGACAAGACGGGCTTGACGGCGTGCACATTTTCAACAGCAATGGAAAACTTATCGGAAGAATTGATCTGCCAGAGCGCTGTGCCAATGTGTGCTTTGGAGGCTTACATCGCAACCGTCTTTTCATGGCTGCCAGTACATCGGTGTATTCGCTGTTTGTTAATACTCAGGGCGTCAGTGGCGGGTGAGCGAATCCATTTTAGAGTTAACTTCTCTTGCAGATGAACTTGAATCGTATATCAGGGTTGTCATTCCCGGGTCTAAGACAGTAAATAAATATGGCGGCACACTATTTACACTAAAGCCAGAAGAGAAAGAGGCTCAGTTCTGCGGAGTCTTTATGTACAAGAAGCATGTTCAGATATCTTTCAGCAACGGTGTAGATCTTAAAGATCCACGCAATCAATTATTGGGCTCCGGTAAGCGCCGTCGCCATTTGAATTTCTCATCATCAAAAGATATTGATTTCACAGAGCTTGAAAAACTATTAAAACAAGCTTCAAGACTATCGGCATGACAGAGACACCACATAAACTGTTTGTCTGGCTCGATTACCGTTTCCATGATGCCGAAATGCGTGTAGCTCTGAGGCACATATAGATCATTTTCAAAGGAGAAAATTAATCAAACTCGTATCATAGTGCAACTTCAACTTTACAGATAATAGTACTTCGGTGATTTTCAGATTCAATCATAAGGAAATTGATCTAAAGATCAGGTATTTTACGATACTCGCACTGAACAACGTAGTACGTGCCCACTGTAGTAGGATGTAACGATGTCTAAAGATCACCACTCAAAAGAAACACTTTACGCCGCCCTTAAGCAGCACTTCGGGTACTCCGAGTTTCGCGACGGGCAGGAAAGCGTCATCACTCAACTGCTGGCCGGCAATAGTGCTGCAGCTGTTTTTCCGACCGGCGGCGGCAAGTCTCTTTGCTATCAACTGCCGTCGCTGATGCTCGACGGATTGACGCTGGTCGTCTCGCCACTGATCGCACTGATGAAAGATCAGATAGACGCGCTCAATGCTCGCGGCATTAAAGCGGCAAGGCTTGATTCCACGCTTGATGCTAACGAATACCGGCAGGTGATGCAGGAGCTTCGCGATGGCACTTTGCGCTTACTGTACGTCGCACCTGAACGATTCAACAATGAACGATTTCGCACCTCCATAGCCAATATTAATATAGCGTTATTTGCTGTAGATGAGGCGCACTGCATTTCTGAGTGGGGGCATAACTTCAGACCCGACTATCTTAAACTTGTAGAGTTTGCCAAAGCCTGTGGCGCGCAACGCGTACTTGCACTCACTGCCACGGCCACCAAAGAGGTGCTGAATGATATTTGCAGCGTATTTAACATTACACCCGACTGCGCAATCAATACCGGTTTCTATCGGCCAAATTTGCGCTTAAGCGCTACCGCCGTTGATCAAAAATCACGTGACGCTGTTCTATTGCAGAAGATCAAAGCACTGCCAGTCGGCCCGACTATTGTCTATGTAACCCTGCAGAAAACGGCACAGCATGTCGCGGAGTTACTGGCCCACAATGGACTACAGGCAAAGTACTATCATGCAGGACTAAAAGAGCAGCAACGCACTGAAGTTCAGGATTGGTTTATTTCGTCTGATAGCGGAATAGTAGTAGCGACTATTGCATTTGGCATGGGGATCGACAAATCTAATATTCGATATGTATATCACTACAATTTACCCAAGAGCCTGGAAAACTACTCGCAGGAAATCGGGCGCGCGGGACGGGATGGCGAACCCTCACAGTGCCATTTACTTGCCTGCGCCTCTGATCTGATTCCACTGCAGAACTTTATCTACGGGGACACACCCGACCGCACAGCTGTAGCAAAGCTCGTTGATACTATCTTCAGCCAGCAGACTGAATTCGATGTCTCACTGTATGAGTTATCACAACAGTGCGATATCCGCCCGCTGGTATTGCGTACGCTTCTCACCCAGCTTGAGCTTAAAAAACACCTTGCGGGTGGTACACCGTTTTACGCCAATTATCAATTTAAACCACTTAAATCGTCACAGGAAATATTGAGCCAATTTGACGAACAACGTGCAAAGTTTATTGGTGATATTTTTCGTCATTCACAAAAAGGCAGAATCTGGTTTCAGGTTGACCTCGATAACACTGCTGCCGCCTTGAATGCACCAAGAGAGAAATTGATCGCGGCGCTCGACTATCTTGCCGAGCAGAGCCTGTTGGAGGTTAAAGTTGCCGGTGTTCGCAATAGGTACACCATCACACGCATGCCTGAATCTACTACAGCATTGGCTGACGAGCTTGCGACCGATGCTCAGGCGCGTGAAGAAAGAGAAATAGATCGCTTACAGCAATGCGTTGATTGGGTGTGTCTTGACGCGTGTCAGACATCAGCCCTTTGTGCACGCTTCGACTCCCCGCTGGATAAAGACTGCGGCCATTGCAGCTGGTGTGATGAAAACAAGGCTATAGAAATGGTTGATCAGGAAAATACAGAAATTTCTGAGACTGTATTGACGGACGCGATTACGTTGCGGACTGAGCATCCCGAACTACTCAGCTCTCCCAGAATTCTTACCAGAGTTCTTTGCGGTTTGTCTTCACCTCGGATTAGTAAGGCAGGTTTACATAAGAGTAAGCTGTTTGGGATTGCTGAAACTGTGCCGTTTAAGCATGTGCTTGATCAGATATCTGAACGGGGATAGTCGTAATGGCCCGGTGGGGCGTGCATCACCGGGTTGGTATCACTTCGTTCAAAAAATCATTTCTTGCTGGCAGGCCACTCGCCTACGTGTCGGGTTTCCTGACGTGCCGGGTTTGATCGGCTCGCTTACGCGTCAGGCTTCCTGACGTGCCTGGCTTGATCCACTTGCTTAAGCGTCGGGCCCCATTACGGGCCGGGCTTGATCCACTTGCTTAAGCGTCGAGCCCCATTACGGGCCGGGATTGATCCACTTGCTTACGCGTCGGGCTACCTGCGTGCTGGGCCTGGTCCAGTCGCTCACCCGTCGTGTTTCCTGACGTGCTGCAACCCTTCTGCCAACATCGCTATCGCCTGCTCCGTGTCAACCCACCCTATGCAAGCATCTGTAATACTCTGACCATAAACCAGCTCGGTACCTGAGGCTGTTGATTGCCTGCCTTCCTGTAAGTGACTTTCAATCATCACGCCACCGATTGTATTCTGCTCACCTGCTATTCTGGCTGCGATGTCTTTGACCACCACTAATTGTTGTAAATGATCTTTGTTGCTGTTCGCATGGCTGCAATCGATCATTACCCTGCGCGTAATCGTTGCTGCCAGCTGAGCTTCTATCGCCAGTTCAACAGACTCTGCATCATAGTTCGGCTGCATCCCGCCCCTTAGTATCAGATGCGCGTCGGTGTTGCCCATGGTCCGGTATAGCGACAGTGTTCCATTCACATCCGGACTTAGAAAAGCGTGCGCATGGCCTGCTGCTTGTATCGCATCTATAGCAATATCTATGTTGCCACGCGTGCCATTTTTAAAACCGACCGGACAGGACAAACCCGATGCGATTTCACGATGCACCTGGCTCTCTGTGGTGCGAGCACCTATCGCGCCCCAACTGACGAGATCAGCATAGTATTGGCCAGTGGCAGCATCAAGAAATTCACACCCGGCTGGCAGACCCATCTCTGCGAGCTGCACCAACAATTTGCGTGCCTGGTACAAACCTTTGTCTATTTGGAAGCTGCCATCAATGTCAGGATCATTGATCAGTCCTTTCCAGCCAACGGTGGTGCGCGGTTTTTCAAAATACACTCGCATAACGATCTCAAGCGTATCCACGTACTGTTGTTTTAATAGCAGCAACCTCTCTGCATACTCAATGGCAGCATCAACATCATGAATTGAGCAAGGCCCGACTACAACCAGCAGGCGTTTGTCTCGACCATGCAGGATATCGGCGATACGGTGTCTTGTTTTAGCGATTTCCGCCGCTGCGCCAGACTGTAGTGGCAGTTCATCCATTAACGCTTGAGGCGAACGAATACTGACAATCGACTGGATACGTAAATCAAATGTGGTTTGGTTCAACAGCTTGCCTTTCATGCAATGCAGTGATGTGATGTGATTTTTCAGAGAGCACTATTCAGTCTGAAGTTTTTTCCTGCGACGCTTCATCCATATGCGCTGGCAAATCCAAAATATTCCACTTACACAGGCAAGCAGCCCGATCAAAGCGATCAGATTAAATTTCCGCGCCTCAGCAATCTGCTTAACCAACATCTCTTGCGATGGATCCTGATAAGGCAGACCATTCGCAGAACCGAATAGTGTCGCAACGAAGGCTACCAGCAAACCAAGAAGAATAAGAAGGTAGGGTATGAATTTTCGCATATGGAAGATACCTATGGCCTAACGTTCAATGCAGCACTGCAATAGTATCATTCAAAGTTCCTGCAGAGCCTCACAGCCGCTTTAATGATTCAGCCTCTGATAGTAGTGATTCAACATTATCACCAAGCAGGTTTATGTGTGCCATTTTACGTGCAATTCTGGCTTCTGTTTTGCCATAAATATGAACGTGCCCATTGCTCACTTGTTGCACCTTTTTCCAATCAAAGCCGTCCGATAGTATTAAATCCCCCAGCACATTAAGCATTACAGCAGGCTGGTGAAGGTTAACCTTTGCCACGGGCAAACCGATCAGCGTTCGTACTTGCTGATCAAACTGTGAATAGTTGCAGGCATCCATGGTGTAGTGGCCGCTGTTGTGAGGCCGCGGGGCAATTTCATTCAACGAAATGGATTCACCACAGACAAACATCTCTATCGCTAACACACCAACATAATCTAACGCCTCTGCAAGAGACGCGGCTATTGCCTGCGCTTGCTCCAGCACGCTTGCTGGTACTCTCGCAGGCACTATACACAGATCAAGAATGCCATTGATATGTTGATTCTCGACCACTGGAAAGGTTTCTACGTTGCCGTAAATGTCTCTTGCCAGCACTACCGACACTTCACAGTCAAATGGAACAAAATCTTCGAGTATACATTCCACCCCACCGAATTCCTCAAAGGCAGATTCGGCCTCCGCAGCACTTGTACATACCTGCTGGCCTTTGCCGTCGTAGCCAAAGCGCGCGGTCTTTATGACTGCCTTACCACTCATGCTCTCAAATGCAACAGCGACTTGTGAAACATCAGTTAGCGCCACACAGGTGTTTACCGGCAGTTTGTGATCTTTAAAAAAGGACTTTTCGCGATTTCGGTTCTGTGCGATTTCGACAGCTTCCGGCGGTGGTGAGACGGGCACCGAGTTCTGCAAAAAACGCAGACTGTCTGCAGGAACATTTTCAAACTCGGTAGTGACCGCATCACATACCCTTGCAAGCTCAGCCAATGCAGCCTGATCATCAAAGCCTGCTTTAATGTGTGTAGCTGATACCTCTGCAGCCGGTGAGTCAGCCGCAGGGTCAAGCACACAAACCCGATAACCCATCTTGCTGGCGGCTTGCGAAAACATTCGTCCCAGCTGTCCACCCCCCAATACACCCAGTGTAGCGCCCGGTGGTAAAGATTTACGGATTTTCTTATCAGTGGCCATCGGGCAATTCCGACGCCATTGACACGCTTCGCTGCTCTTGTCTGAATTCTACCAATTGTTTTAAAAGTGCATCATCGTGTCGAGCCAGCATCGCGATCGCAAACAATGCGGCATTAGCGGCACCGGCATCACCAATCGCAAATGTGGCAACCGGCACACCCTTGGGCATCTGAACGATAGACAACAGGGAATCCTGACCCTGCAAATGGCGCGATGGTACAGGCACCCCGAGTACCGGAACGGCAGTTTTAGAAGCCAGCATGCCCGGCAGATGTGCAGCGCCTCCAGCCCCGGCAATAATTGCCTGCATGCCACGCGCTTCGGCGGAGTCTGCATATTCAAACAATAAATCCGGTGTGCGGTGTGCGGACACGACCTTGCATTCGTGTGCCACTCCAAATTGAGTCAGGATATCGTGGCAGTGCTGCATGACAGGCCAGTCGCTCTTACTGCCCATGACCACGCCAACTAAAGGATTCTGCATCTGAGTTTCGCGATTGGTTAAAATGTAATGGTGACTAAATTTATCCGTTTGTGCCACTGTTGTGTGACACTAATTTATTACCGAACTTCCTGCACAGCCCAATAGCGAATCGCGAGGCCCGCCACACTTGAACACCGCTATCATTGAAACCACCATCAGCTCTCTGCCGCTACTTCAACGCGGAAAAGTTCGGGACGTCTATGCTGTCGGCGATGATCACCTCCTGATGATTGCCACAGACCGATTGTCGGCGTTTGATGTCGTGCTGCCTCAACCATTGGCAGGAAAGGGGAAAATTCTCACTCAAATCGCGAGCTTCTGGTTTGAACAAATGGCAGATCTGATACCAAACCACATAAGTACTGATCTGACTCTCGACAATGTGCTCCCGGACCCGGAAGAATACGCACAGGCAGTTGATCGCTGCATGTTGGTAAAAAGGCTTACTCCACTGCCCGTCGAGGCAGTCGTCAGGGGCTACCTGATCGGCTCAGGATGGAAAGACTATCAAAGCACCGGCGAGGTTTGTGGCGTAAAACTTCCGCCGGATATGCAACTGGCACAGCAAATTGATCCGCCTATATTTACACCAGCGACCAAAGCAGATGTGGGTGATCACGATATCAATATCAGCTTTGAACAGATGATCGAGAGCATTGGCGAAACACATGCCAACGCGGTTAAGTTGATCAGTCAGAAAATTTATCAGCGTGCGGCCAGCCACTGTGCTTCAAAAGGAATCATTCTCGCTGACACCAAGTTTGAATTCGGCCTGGATCACAATGGTGAACTGACGTTGATGGATGAAATCCTTACCCCGGACAGCTCACGTTTCTGGAACGCAGAAACCTATATTGAAGGGCAAAACCCGGAAAGCTACGACAAGCAGTTTGTCAGAGACTACCTGGAAACACTGGACTGGGATAAGACAGCACCTGGACCGACACTGCCTGACGATATACAACAAAAAACACTTGGGCGTTATGAAGAGGCCTTGGCCAAGTTAACGTCGTAGCGAGCAACCGGTTTGTTAGCTACACCTCATTGATTGGTCATTTCTATATATTTTTCGCCATACAATCGACCGATGGCGCGTAATCCATCTGCACTAAAATGCATACCATCACTTTTGGTCGGTAGCCCTTCCCCACCGACGCAGGCTGTTGAATCATCATTATCAGTATTGAGCTTTCTCAGTTGCTCATTGACGGGAAGACTGGCGGTCTCACCACAAATGAATGGCTTGCCGGATCCAAACCAGCCCTCACCTCTAAAGTTACTAATCAATTCAAATAGCGCACTACCGTAACGATCATCATCCCTGCCATCCGATTCACCCTGATGCCACAGAATCGCATCAACACCCGAATGGGATGGTAATTCACTAATTGCGAGGCTGACTTTGTTACGAATCTCATTAAAGAAGCCACCATCACCACGCCAGTGGCTAATCGATTCACCGGGCGCGGTAATCAGTATAAAACCGACTACACGATCAGGTGCGATCTCAACCACCTTTTTCCCAAAGTGCAGCGCAAAGTTGTTCGATGGATCGGTATCAGGACTACTGCGTGGGAACCAACCGCGATCCCAGACCTGATGTAAATCTGCGCTTTGCCAGCCGGCATCTGTATAGGCAAAAACACGGTTGTCCGGACTGTCAATTCCCGGGTCAAAATCGGTCTCGGCTCCGAGAGCATTTGACTGTCCTGTGATCAATATTAGATCAGTGATGTCCGCTGCTGTGCGACCAGGGGACGAAGCCGCTATCGGTAGCGCCAGATCCGGAAACAACGTTGGAGTGAGAGTGACAGTGAGTGTCGGAGTTGGAGTTGGAGTTGGTGTTGGTGTTGGTGTTGGTGTTGGTGTTAAAGGCTGATCAGAAAGAGGCTCTGATGGCAGCATGATTGAATTCTGGACGGTTTCCTCAACCTCACCGGTAAACGTCGCGGCGCCGTTGCAACCAGAAAGCACTGCACCAATAAGTACACATGCCAGAAAACGGCGTACCGAGTGGCAAAACGACGCTTGCAACGGAACAGAATTGTAAACCTCTAACGGGCCTTTGAAGATGCGCATGAATCACTGTTCGGTGAGAAAGTAAAAAGAATCACTCATCACATCAAGTAGCTCATTGCCAAGACCTGTGCTTGTGCGACACGTGACCTGTTTATATAGACCAGATTTCCGGAGGCGGGCTCCAGAACCAGGAAGTTAACCAAGCTGAAACAAGTCGCGCACCCTTTCGCTCTTTCAGGTCACTAAGCGCGAGAGCGCATCTACTCTCTAACCTGCCAACCTTGATCGTGCAGCCCTCCTGCTGGCAGACGAAAGTGAGGCCTACAGATACCACGGTGCGTGACAATCGC
>CALISD010000111.1 GCA_938041955.1 uncultured Granulosicoccaceae bacterium
CCAACCACTCCGACAGCTTGTGCAGAACATACAGGAGCAGCAATGCTGTGCGTTGTGACAAGAGACCCTATAAGGGATAACAGAAGCATAAGGCAGGAAAATCTACGCCTACTGCAGATACCACCAATAAGCTGCCGCATAGCTGGTCGGCCTGGTGAAGCACGTTTTAGCAGACTCATCATTTATTGACCTTTAACTTAAAACAGCTCTAAATCCAATCTAACATCTGTGCAAGCGGTTGCCTGCACCATCAGCAATCCGTACAAAGCTGACACCAGTTGCACCTGACACAACACGGAAACTTTACTGGCATTCAAGTGGATCAAATCAATCGCGACCGCAAAACTCTAGCTAAATTACCTCCGGCAGAGCCGGAGGCTTATTGGGTGACGCCCTCAAAGGGCTTAAGTAAGCGCCCAAGGCGCAAAAGACTACATTTTTAGATTCAGTTGATCTCGATGAATATCGTTCTTTTCCTGATTCCGAATGTATTCCCTAATCACTTCTTCATCCAAACCTACAGTGGAAACATAGTAGCCTCGCGCCCAGAATGCTTCCCCATTAAAGTTTCTTTGTCGCCCCTTAAACTTGCGAGCTATCGATATTGCACTTTTCCCCTTTATAAACCCTACTACATTGGAGACCGAAAATTTCGGAGGAATACTCAAACACATGTGTACATGATCTGGCATCAAATGACCCTCTTATATCACAACACCTTTCTGCCTCGCTAAGTCATGAAACACTACACCCAAATGTTTTCGGATTGTGCCAAATATCAACTTTCGCCTTTTCTTCGGGATAAATACAATATGGTACTTACAATCCCAACGCGTATGGGACAGACTTTTCGGGTCTCGCATAGGTTTCTCTCTTGTCTTTTGGTCGAGACCTGAGACTACCTATACCGCGGTATAGGTAGAACCTATGCGAGTCACCCCAGCAGAGCTGGGGGTTTACCTATTTGAATTACTAAGGATCAATGGAAAACGAGTCCCAAACACCGCTGTCCTCACCCCCAAGACGCCAAAAAGCCAGATTCGAGAGTCCATAGTGGCGCATGAGCGCCAGCTTGCGGTTGACGCTTCTTTGATTTTCAAACCAGTAAACCGTTTTCTCGTCGTTACCTCTGTCAATCTCTATGAAAGGGCTGTCGCTAGCATCATCCCACTGAACATCGGCATCGTACTCAATTATTTCTCTCTCAATGTCGGCATAGGTCAATTCCTGATTTAAACCAACGCTGTTTCCATCCGTAGTTACCTTCCAGGCCTCGGCATAGAGCGGCACCCCTAAAAAGAATTTCTCTTTCGGAACATCCTGCTCCTCAAGCGCATACTTTATGACCTCCTCTATCCAGCCCAGTGAAGCTACTGGCCCTGGATCATCTGACCCGACGTGTTCGCCATAGGTCATGAAGTGAAGTTGATCTGCGTACCGTGCAATATGTTTCCAGTCCTGGGCATGCGAACCGTTGTCTTCACTTGGCCTGTACTCGGCAGTCTTTGGATGAAGCGCAACCGCCAGTATTTTCCCCTCATCGTGTAGAGCGATTGCCAGCTCCTCAATAAACGTAGAAAATATTCTGCGATCACTGCGGTCGAGTGCCTCATAGTCAATATTAATTCCATCGAAACCGAATTCAGTTGTCAGACGAATTAGATCTTCAATATGGCCTTGCCGACTCTCAGCATCAGTGATCGTGTCGCGCACTCTGCTCGCGTCCCACTCGTTCGAACCGTTGTCAGGGGAATTTGCGATCAACGCAAGTACGGTGGCCCCCTTGGATTGCGCATCGGCAATCAGTGCCTTGTCCTCGTCAACTCCGTCATAGGTGGCCACCTGGCCATCGGGTGTCAAAAAGTACCAAAACATCGACAAATACTTAACGATATCGGTATTTCTTGAAAATGACTCCAATGCACGCTCCTGGTCCCAAAATGGAACCCAGCCCAACGCCTTTGCAGTCGCTGGCACGCCGACAGAATCGAGGTAGGTATTGTCGTGAGCCACGGTGATATCCGTTCCCTTGCAACTGGCAATCAGAAGCGCGAGCAATATGAGTACGCCACTTCTGCGCTTAAAGACCTTGAACATATAACTTAATCCTGTGAAATTGGAATTAATTAGGTATAAGAACGCTTCGGAAACGTACTATTAACTGACACCGATCGCTTCACGAGCAAAATCAATTCCGTCCACACATATATAGTGCAGAGATGAATACGGATACTCTGCGGTAATGTTCTGATCAACAAAATGGTGGCTGATCCCGGCAGCCCTTATGTCTCTAACATACTCTTCGTCCATGTAGTGCTTGCCGCCCAGACCAGATAAATAGTCGGTAGCCCCATATTTTTCACACAAATTGATCAGCAACTCCTGCTTTTTCCCACCAACATCACGGTCTACCACTATCGGTGTGGCCACACCCAGTAGATCCTTCAGAATCAAAATAAGTTCCACAGTAAAATCCGTTAGATGGGCACTAGCCTGATTCCTTTGATAGGGCTCTAAGATCTTATTAAAGTGATCACTGCCAATACAATCCCGATAACACATCTCAAGGCTGCTGCGGTGCTTGGTCTGCCATTTAGTGGACTCATCAAACTTTGCGTCACACAACGACTGGCGATTAGAACCGACGACCGGGATAGACAACAACAAATCTCCGTCCGGCCCTTGAATTTTTGCACGATTGTGCCACTCCCGCCTGACGAATTGCAGACGGGTCGGTATCACGAACAGATCAACGCTGTACAACTTATGGAAGAAACTTAAATTTGGCAGATAGTTGGGTTGATGAAAAGCGATCTTCATTAATTGCCACCACAGCTAACAACGTCTCTTGAATAAAAGTCCATCTTAAGCCTTCTTGTCACTTCAATTTTAGCTTCGATCGAACACAAAAGCCCAAAGTGTGTGATCGCAAATTTACAATAAAGATTTTTTTAGTGTTTGCCACTGAGTTCATTATGTAGAACCTTAAAAGCCCGAGCACCATATTAACTCATTGCTTCGCCTTATATAAATGTAATCCTTTGGTAACAAATACTTCACGCTACGACCACTTTATAGCCCGGTTGGGCTATTGACAACTAAAGTGAGTGGTGACAATACTGGTTATAGGAAGTAACCACTGTATGCAAATGCGTAACCGCGTTAGCCATTGGTTGCAGGCTAGTATTCAGGGGGAATTAACGGCGTGCATTTACAACTTCGAAAATATCGAAGAAAGTCGACTGGTAAGTACCAATTACTTTTCATGTGTTTAATTGGTACTGCAACCCCCTCTATGGCGTCCACTATGCTTGAATGCGCCACATCCCTGGTCTGTTTCGAGGAAATAAACGAAGCCGAAGTAGCAGCCGAAAACTCTGTAGATGAAAACTCTATAAATAAAGACTCTCGTACTACTTCAGAGCGTCAGGCAATTGATACCCAGATATCCACTCGAACGTATACGCCAGAGCAGGTATTGCTGGTAGATCGAATTACGAAGCATCTTTTCAACCGACGGCTGACGTCACCCCAGGGTGAAAATGCACTGGAAGATATCAACAGCCTGCAAGCCCTCCAGCCGTACCATGATTATTCCGTGAATGGAAAAAAATACATCGCACGGATTTACCTCCAGCTGGCCGCATCTGCACTTAAGAACAAAAATTTCGATTTAGCAGAATCAAATGTAGCCGAGTCATTGAAGCTGTATGACAAACTCACTGCAGCCACCGAACTCGCTACAGATATCAAACTGGCACGCAGCACGGCTGTAGCCGCTGGCAGTAAACCCATCGCATCCACATCCGCTGCATCTACAGAGAATGCAGCGACCACCGAAAGCTCAACGCCTGCCGTTGTATCGACTGACGCTGTATCACCAGAAGAACGTAGCGACGAAATAGAAGACGCTGAGACAGCAGAAGCGGAGCCAGGCTCGCAACAGCCTGCAAAAGAATCAACACCCCAGAGCCCACCAGCAGCGACGCCGACCACAGATCAGACAAATCAGTGGTTACCTGCCATGGTCACGGTACCTGCCGGTGATTTTACAATGGGCAGCGAAACAGGTTCAGACGATGAAAAACCGGTCAGACAGGTCAGCGTTAATTCATTCAGCATCTCAAGCTACGAAACAACCACGGAACAATTCAACGCCTTTCTCTCAGATAAAGGCAAAGAGCTAAAAAGTATTGACGAAGATAATCGCAATCGGCCGGTAACAGACGTTAACTGGCTTGATGCCGTTGATTACGTTGCCTGGCTGTCTGAAAAAACGGGGGACAGCTACAGACTGCCAACAGAAACAGAATGGGAGTACACGGCGAAAGCCGGTACAAACACTGAATTTCATACAGGTGAAAGTATCAAAGGGCTCGCGAACTGTGCAGGATGCGGCACCGCCTGGGATAACCAGAGCACCGCACCCGTTGGTAGTTTCGCACCTAACTCTTTCGGATTGTTCGATATTCATGGAAATGTCTGGGAATGGGTTCAAGACTGCTGGAGTGATGACTATAGTCAGCACGGCAATACGGCAGTCTCAATTGACAAACCGGGCTGCGATCAAAGAGTGATTCGAGGGGGCGCCTGGTACAACGAAGCTGAGTACGCCAGATCGAGCTATCGCGGTAGTGAATCACCCAACTTTAAAGACAGTGGCGTCGGAATTCGAGTAGCAAAAGACAACTAAAATAAATGTAAAGCAGTTATGCCATCCAAAGTTTTTTTGGATCAATTCTTGTCGAATAAAGGGAAGGAAATGGAACGTAGTAAATCAATACTTGTCACAGGGACCGCAGGATTTGTTGGCACTTCGATGGCTCAACGCCTGTTGGAACAAGGCCATACCGTACACGGAATAGACAATTTAATCACTGGCTCGTGGAACAACATACAGCTGCTGAAGAACTATCCGAAGTTCAATTTTTCGCATATGGACATCAACGACGCTGGTGCACTGATGCGTCTGTCGGACAACAACTATTCGGAGATTTATCATTTCGCATGCCCCACCGGTGTTCCGAATATCAAGAAGTACGGTGAGGAAATGATGCGCACCTGCTCAACCGGTACAGAAAACGTACTATGTGTTGCAAAACAACACAATGCATCTCTGGTGTACACCAGCAGTGCTGAAGTGTACGGAGATCCGGAACAGTTTCCACAAGTTGAAAGCTACAACGGAAACGTCGATCCGGTCGGTGAGAGATCCAGTTATGAAGAAGGCAAACGCTTCGGCGAGATGCTAGTCCGGCTATATGCTGATAAGTATGGGGTAAAAGGAAAAATTGTACGAATATTTAACAGCTACGGGCCCCACATGTCACGAACCGACACCCGTCTCATACCAAATTTCCTGAGAAAAATAAGTGCCGGGGAGCCGCTGGTGGTTTATGGCAACGGCGAACAAACACGCACCCATCTTTTCATCACAGATTTACTAAACGGCTTACAATGCGTGATGGCTAATGGCGACGTGGCGACTCCTTACAATGTAGGAGGCAACACACAAATGACAATTAACGAACTCATCCAGACGCTAGGCAAAGTACTTGGTAAAAACTTTCCGGTTCAATACAAAGAGCACTATATTGAGGATCATGCGGGTCGAGAACCTGATGTCAAACGTGCCCAGAATCTCGGCTGGTCATCTACTGTTTCTTTGACAGAGGGCCTCAGTCAGATGTGTGCGGAATATGGCATCACCAAAGCCACGCCTGATGTAAAACAAACCGTTACACCAGCAACCGATCGCGCAGGCATGTTAGATGGCTTACCAGTTTGATTGATCGGCGGAGCCAGGCGGCGTAGCGATTCCCGAATCCCGGGAAAATCGCTTCGCTTGCTCACATCGGAACCCCCAGAATTAATGAAATACCTATTGTTGTTGCCATTAGTTTTTAGTTGGAATTTTATTTTCTGGGGATTCGTTGGCCTACTTCGATTTTGCACAGAGCGGTTTCGTCAGAATCGGCAAATGAGCTTTGCGTTGCTACTAATATCAGTAATTTCTTTCACAGTCGCCTCTGATAATTTATCCCATGTGTTCCTGGCCACGGCACTTGGATATTCTGTTGTCGGCTTCGCATTCATCACCCGCCTTTTTACTTTCAATCGGCTGTGGATAATTAAACTCATTGGCCTCGGCTTTATTGCCTCCATTGTGCTGTACGCATTAATTACTACATCAACAATAGCCGGACCGGTGGCGATCTGGTTCATCATTTGGCTTCTGGCCCTGCTTCCATTTTCACTACTGCTCGAACTGTTTTTTGCAAGAGAAACTCAAACTCCGAACCTACAGTTTTCACAAACACCAGAAAAGGTAAGCTGTGTAATTATTTACTACATAGGGTTAGGTGTTTTCACTTTTAGCACAGATTTCTTCGGCATATTTCAAATGGACGTCGATCCTGATTCGCTGTTTGGCATTTTGAGAATCATAACCCTCGGACTACTCTATCCATTTTTCGCCTTCGCCTACCCGATTTTCCTCTTTACCGACATAGAAAACAATAAAACTACCTGGCACGCACATGTTGTATTTAATGGTGTTGCTGCTTTAATTCTTGGCTTTACATGCTCGTATAACTTTTCTACAGCAGCTGTATTTCCATCTGATCAAATGGCGATACTCGCATTCTCATTGGCGCTTCCTCTTTTAGCAATAATAGCAGCACGAAAATCACAACTGAGCACGGGCGTCCAACACA
>CALISD010000112.1 GCA_938041955.1 uncultured Granulosicoccaceae bacterium
TCGACTTGTTGTTCTTCTGTTTCGTATTCAGCCATCTACTCTGTACCAAGGGCGGACCGATCGAAAGACCAGCCCGGAAGCCATATTATGTAAGTATACCGCGCAGAACACTCATCAGTTGTGCTCTGGACACCGTTTGCTGCTGAGTCTGTTCACGTAGTAATTTAACGCCGACGGTGCCATCAGACATTTCACCCTCGCCTATTACTAACGCCACTGCAGCGCCGCTTTTATCTGCTCTTTTAAACTGGCTTTTCATGCCAGCGCCCGCGCAGTTTGTCACCACACGCCATTCGGGCGCTGCCAGACGAATTTCTTCTGCCAGAGCCATTCCCGAAATTATTGCCTCATCACCAGCCAATACGAGGTAAACATCTGGAGCCGGCGCTTCAGGCGCATGCCCGGTATCGGTAATAAGCGCCAGCAACCTTTCCACTCCAAGCGCCCAACCGACTCCCGGTGTCGGGTTGGCACCCAGCTGCTCCGTGAGTCCATCATATCGACCACCGGCACACACTGTACCCTGCGCCCCAAGCTGATCAGTTACCCATTCAAAAACCGTGTGACTGTAATAGTCCAACCCACGCACCAATCGAGTGTTGATTTCAAACGGGACACCACACTTCTTTAGCGATGCCTGCAAGCCTTCAAAATGCTCACGCGACTCATCACACAGATGATCCAACACACTGGGGGCTGCACCTACGACATTAGACATGGCCGGGTTTTTCGTATCAAGCACCCTTAACGGGTTTGTTTTAAGACGTCGTTTGGAATCTTCATCAAGCTCGCTGGCGTTATCGTTCAAATACTCCACCAATACGTTTCGATATCGATCCCGATCATCGCTGCTGCCAAGCGAATTAATCTGTAGCTTCACATGTTCCGCCAATCCTAGTTTTTGCCAAAGCTTGGCACTCAGCAGGATCAGCTCCGATTCAATATAAGGGCCGCCGATGCCATACACCTCTGCACCCACCTGCCAGAATTGCCGGTAACGACCACGCTGTGGATTTTCTCTTCTGAACTGCGGCCCCAGGTACCACAGCCGATGCATTTGCTGATTTGTCAGCAATCCATGTTGAATCGCAGCACGCACACAACTGGCGGTATTTTCTGGGCGCAGCGATATGTGATCACCGTTGCGATCTTCAAAGGAATACATTTCCTTCTCGACAATATCTGTGACATCACCAATGGAACGATGGAAGAGTTCGGATTTTTCAAGAATGGGAGTGCGAATTTCCAGATAGCCATAACTCGCCATCACATCTCTAACAACCCCTTCCAGGAAATGCCAGAGATGCACATCTTCAGGCAGCACATCATGCACGCCCTTGATACTTTTAACCACTTGTCCCATAAGAGGTGAACGCCGTTGTTTGTGTGCCAATTCGTATGATCGACGGATTTTATTATTTTCACAAACTAATGAACTGCTACTACAACCCGAAATGCCCGAGCGCTTTCTTACACATCTGCAACATTTGGTCTAAATACAGCCCGCCACGGCCTGTACTGAATTTTATCGGCTACATCCTCAATCACCTACACCGCATGGATACGGACAAGCTTCACCTTGAAGCTAATGTCTTTGCCTGACTTGATCGCGGATAGTTAGTTATCAACAGTTCCGCTAACTGATCGGCAGCTGCCTGGTCTCCCAACGACCGCTTGATGTTAATTCCCACCACCAAGCTGCTTGGTGACTGCCCTGACATTGTTAGGAAGCGCGAATAATAAGCATCAGCGAGGGTGGCGTCACCTGTTTTTAGTTTCAATTCTGCCATGTGCAGCATACTTGGCGCGAATGAAGGGTTTAAACGTACTGCATTACGCAGGTGAAGTTCCGCTGTCTCAAGTTGATTGGCATCCATGGCGCACACACCCGCGTTATCCAATGCAAACTCCGGAGTGCGGTAAAACTTGTTTCTGGAGGCTTCCATAAATTGAGCAACGGCCTCATCCGTACGACCCTGGTCACATAAGAATATCGCGTAGTTATTACGATACTCCGCGCGCTTCGGATCCATTCTGATCGATTTCAAAAAAGCCCTGTCTGCGCCCTGCGGATCGTCCAGCTCGGCACGCAGCTTTGCGTAGGTATTATTAGCCAACGCGTTGTTCGGGTCTTGCTGCAGCGCTCTTTTAAGCTTCGTTTCCGCAGGTTCAAGCTCCCCCGCTGCAAGATAGTTCGTGCCGAGTTCGGCATTAAAGGTTGCTGCCTTCTCATCACTGCTTAGGTGGCCAAATGCAGTCTTCGTTGCACAACCGGAAGTTATCCCGACGATCGCCAGTAATGCGCACGCAACCACAGACTTTCTGATTGTGCTCACAGCTTGTGGATCCTGAACTTTCTTTCTCACAAATTCTCTCCAAAGCGAGGTTTGACGAACTTCAACTCACGTTTGCTTCTGTCATTCACTTGTCCTGCCAATTGTCCGCAGGCAGCTTCAATATCATCTCCGCGTGTCTTCCGACGCGTCGCCACGATGCGATTTTCGTTCAAAATCTTCCAAAATCTCTCAACCGACGTGGCCGATGACCGCTTATAGCCAGACATCGGAAACGGATTAAAAGGAATCAGATTGACCTTGGCAGGAAACCCCTTCAAAAGTTTGACGAGTTCTCGCGCGTGTTGCGGCTGATCATTGACACCTTCAAGCATGACGTACTCAAACAATATGTGCCGTTTGCGGTCCCCGGTTCCAACCCAGCGTTGGCAAGCTGCCATTAACTCTTTTATAGGATACTTTTCATTCAGCGGCACCAGTTGAGTTCTTAACTCATCATTCGGTGCGTGCAACGAAACCGCCAGAGACACATCAACTGCTTCTTTTAGTTTATCCATCGCTGGAAGCACACCACTCGTGCTTACCGTGACTCGCCTTTTACTCAACCCGTAGCCGTTATCATCAAGCATCAAATTTAATGCTCGAACCAACTGCTTGAAGTTAAGTAATGGCTCACCCATTCCCATCATCACCACGTTCGTTATACGGTGATTTTGAGTTGCGGGATTCTCTGCGAGCAATTTTGTGGCCAACCACACTTGACCGATAATCTCACCGGTGGTCAGGTTACGGTTGAATCCCTGCCGGCCAGTGGCACAAAAGGAGCAATCAAGCGCACAACCAATCTGCGAAGAGACACACAATGTGCCGCGGTTGGTTTCGGGAATAAATACTGTTTCAATCCCATTACCGCCGCGCAAACGGAATGTCCATTTGCTGGTGCCATCCTCTGACAGATGACCAGACTCTACTTCCGGCAGGTAAATTTCAGCCTTCTCTTTGAGCTTTTCACGCAGGGTGACTGACAGGGTGGTCATGTCATCTATGTTTGAAATACCGTGGTGATACAACCATTTCAGTACCTGATCGGCACGAAACGGTTTCTCATCAAGAGTTTCAAAGTAGTCACGCAACCCTGCCCGATCGAAATCGAGCAGGTTTGCAGTGTCAGATCGCGGCGCCGGATGTATGGCGATCGCTTTATTAAGATCTAACGGGTTCGGGCACACAGCTCTTTGTCATCAAAGAAGAATGCAATTTCGCGGGCGGCAGATTCTGGCGCATCAGATCCGTGTACCGCATTTTCATCAAGGCTTGCAGCAAAGTCTTTACGGATAGTGCCGGCATCAGCTTCTGCAGGGTTAGTGGCCCCCATCAGATCACGATTCTTGGCAATCGCACCTTCGCCTTCCAGCACCTGAATCATCACCGGGCCAGAACGCATAAAAGAAACCAGATCACCGTAGAAAGGACGCTCTTTGTGTTCTGCGTAAAAGCCTTCAGCTTGCTCCTGGCTCAAATGCAGCATTTTCGCAGCAACAATTTGCAGACCTGCTTTTTCGAAACGCGAGTAGATTTCGCCAATTACATTCTTACCAACTGCATCGGGCTTAATGATTGAAATAGTACGTTCAACTGCCATGGGAACACTCCTGAAGTGTGAATTGTGGGTTTGAATTTGAATCAATAGAAAAGGCGCCGAATTCTACATCATCCAGCGCACTGGTGCCGCAATTCTAGTCGAACTTGCCAAAGGGCACCTGCGGTGCGGCAATAAATCGTCTGAATTGACACAACCAGGCCTCCGCAAAACCCGAAACGTGAGTCAGCGACCAAGCCTTCAGCGTTAACCTACTTGCATCCGCCGCACGTCAGGCGGCATTATTATCAGCCGATCGGCGGTCGTTGATCACCAGCGAGAATTAGGTCTTCAGTACTCGCAGATCCGCCGGATGTCAGCAGCCGCTCCAGGTAGCGTGCAATGACATCAATCTCAAGGTTAACCTTGACCCCGGCCTGACACCGTCCGAGGTTCGTGTGCTCCACCGTGTGCGGTACGATATTCACGCCGAATTTATCCCCGGAAACCTCGTTAACCGTCAGGCTTACGCCATCGACACAGATTGACCCTTTGGCAGCGATATATCGAGACAAAACTGCCGGTGCCACAATCTCAATGCGTTCCGAGCGTCCGTCCTGGTAGCGCTCAACCACCTCGCCTACCCCGTCAACATGGCCACTGACCATGTGCCCGCCTAGCCGGGTAGTTGGCGTCAGCGCCAGCTCAAGATTCACTTGATCGTTTGCATTAAGATCACCTAACGTAGTGCACGACAATGTCTCGGCAGACACATCAGCGCACATGCTGTGGCTGCCGTCTTTACTTTGGCCAAACTCTACAGCGGTTAAACAAACCCCACTCACAGCAACACTGTCACCCAGCGCAATTTCAGTGGGATCCAGATCACCCAGTTCAACCGTAAAGCGGCTGTCAGTATCAGAACTTTCAATGCTGACAATTTTTCCAACGCTTTGTATGATCCCGGTAAACATCAGCCTGCCTCCAATAAAACTACTGATCGCGATGTCACTGGCACCGCGGACGCATTGTCAAACTCAGCGCCTGCCAATACCCCGGCTTCGGCAATTGATTCAGCCGAGTCATAGCGATCAAACACTGCATGCATAGCGCCTAATGCATATGGACTTCCGGAGCCTGTTGCCCAGAAACGCGAGTATTCGTAAACTTCACGCATTGCATAAATACCGAAGATTCCATGCTCATTTACCGCTAACGCATCAATATGGCTGGACTCGTATGGATCGTCCTCTTCATCCTTGGTATTCAGATAATAATGCTCCTTCAATTCAGAGTGCACTTGCGAAAACGTGGTAAAAATAGAAGACCGATTACTAAAATCAGGAAAGAAATCGTCCTTATTCAGTAAGCTCTCAATAACCAATGTATGAGCAGCGCTGCCAACAATGGCCAGATGCGTTTCGCCGAATGTCTGTATTTTTTCACTATGCGGATCATAGAGCGACGACAGTTTTAGATCACCATAACTGGTCAGCGAATCTGCGGCGATGCAGGCAACGCCGTTTTTACGAACAACAACCACTGTGGACATGGCACACTCTACTTTTAGACTTTTAAGATATATAACAGAATAGGGATCTATTCGCTGCGATACTCACTCTAATAGGCTTACCTTGACTACAATAGGCTTACCTTGACTACCGCTTGCAAACCTATCCCGGTCGCAGTTGAAGTCGTAAATCCCTGCCAACTTGCTTCGTCCCTGCAAACTCAAATTCAATTCGTTCGTCCATCCGGGTAAATCCACCCAAAGCAAACAGCGATCGGGCATCTGCTCCTAACAGGTGGGGAGCAATATACAACAACAACTCATCTGCAAGACCGCCTTTTATCAAACTTGCACAGAGCTGCGCTCCCGCCTCAACATGAACCTCATTGATCTCCCTTCGCGCCAGATCTTCAAGCATGGCTTGCAGATTAATCCCCTCTGCGGCCTCACCACCTGGCAGCTTGATCACCTCACACGCTGGATGTAACCCGCTATTAGCTGGAACCTGTGAATAGATCAAAACCGGACGCTCTGCTTCAAAAAGTCTTGCTTTTGACGGAGTTCGTAAGTTGGAATCAACAATGGCCAGGGTCGGTTGTCTGGCGATCTCATGGCCGAGCTTTTGAAACTGCTCCTGTGCTAGCCGCACATTCAGCTGCGGATCATCGAATAATACCGTTCCGATACCAGTCAACACGCAATCCGCCCGGGCCCTCCAATGTTGAACGTCGGCCCTCGCGTCATGACCGGTAATCCACTGACTTTCTCCGTTTGCGAGCGCTGTGCGACCATCCAGGCTCATCGCCATTTTCACTCTTACAAAAGGACGACCTTTCAGCATACGACTGAAAAACCCCGGATTGAGCTCCGCACAAGCCTCTTGCTCGCAGCCTGTAATCACCTCCACACCGGCCGTTTGCAGCCTTTCCAACCCGGAACCACTCACTCTCGGATTCGGGTCGGTGCTACCAGCCACCAGACGTGAAATACCGGCACTTAACAAGGCATCTGCACAGGGTGGAGTTTTGCCATAAAAGGAACAAGGCTCAAGTGTGACATAGGCGGTCGCTCCAGCAGGGTCCGCGACAGAATCATTTAACGCCTCAATTTCCGCATGTGGCAGCCCGGCTTGTCGGTGCCAGCCACGACCAATGATCTGATCACCTTTAACTAAGACACAGCCAACTCTGGGGTTCGGACTGGCGGAATACAGCCCGCGTTCTGCCAGACTGATTGCCTCCCGCATGTACCGCTGATCAGTCGTACTAGACGCTTCGCTGACCACTTATTTGCGTCGCGGCTTGCTGATGCGACCCTTTTCAGTCTTCAGTAACGTCATTTGGCTTTTAGCCTCTTCTGGCGATAGCTCTTTTTCCAACCGCTCAATAACGTCTCGAAACGATGCGATGTCCTCAAAGCTCAAATAAACCGACGCAAATCGAATGTAGGCAACATGGTCAAGTTTGAGCAACTCTTCCATTATCCATTCGCCTAAGCGACGTGACGGTATCTCGCGTTCACCTGTCACCAACGCCTGATGTTTGAGGCGACTCATCGCCAGATGCACGTCGTCCATGGCAACCGGTCGTTTTTCAAGTGCTTTCTGAAGGCCGGCAAGCAGCTTTTTTTCAGAAAACGGTTCACGGCTGCCATCAGACTTAACAACACGCGGTAAATTTAGCTCAGCACTTTCATAAGTGGTGAAGCGTTCCTGGCACTCAAGGCATTCCCGACGACGGCGAATTTGATCATTATCACCGCTTAGGCGAGAGTCGATAACCTTGGTATCCATTGCACCGCAAAAGGGGCACCTCATCCGTCATCACCTAATTATGTTTCAATCCGTGATTGTACCAAACTGGCGTCATGGTGTGATAAATACACCCTAAATACACCAAAAGAAGCTATCATCCTCGGTTTGGGTTTTTTCGTTGTCTTGTTCGTGTATTAACTCCGCCGGCAACGCGAAAAGCTCTATCAGTTTCTCAACCTCGCAGGAGAGCTTTACCATGACTGATCCCGTTCGCATCGCCATTACAGGTGCCGCAGGGCAAATCTGTTATTCCATGCTGTTCCGGATTGCCTCTGGTGGCATGTTCGGCCCCAACCAACCGGTTGCACTTCAGTTACTAGAAATCCCGCAGGCAATGAAAGTGCTGGAAGCGGTCAAAATGGAACTGGACGATTGTGCGTTCCCGCTGCTTGCAGAAACGATCTGCACAGATGATCCAAAAACCGCGTTCACCAACATTGATGCGGCCTTGTTCGTTGGCGCAAAGCCACGCGGACCAGGCATGGAAAGAAGTGACCTGCTAAAAGACAACGGAAAAATCTTCAGCTCGCTGGGCAAGATCTTAAACGACGTGGCTAACCCGGATGTAAAGGTCTGTGTGGTTGGCAACCCTGCCAACACCAACGCATACATCCTGAAAGCCAATGCGCCAAAGCTTAACCCACGCAACATTACGGCCCTTACAAGACTCGACCACAATCGTGCCATCAGCCAACTGGCTGCAAAGGTTGGTTGCGGTGTTCCAGACATTAAAAAGATGGTCATCTGGGGCAACCACTCCACCACTCAGGTTCCTGATATCTCCTACTGCCAGGTAGCAGGCAAAGATGCGTCTGGTTTGGTAGACGAAGCCTGGGCTCGTGAAGAATTCATTCCTACTGTCGCCAAGCGCGGTGGTGCAGTCATCGCCGCTCGCGGTTCATCAAGTGCCGCCTCTGCAGGCAATGCAGTTGTTGATCATATGGCGACCTGGGCAATGGGCACAAGTGACGGCGACTGGACAAGCATGTCTGTACCTTCAGATGGTAGCTACGGCATCAAAGAAGGCTTGATCTACAGCTTCCCGGTAACCTGCAAAGGCGGAGGCGAATGGGAAATTGTACAAGGCCTTGAAGTCAGTGACTTCATCGCAGGAAAGATGAAAGAAAGCGAAGCAGAACTGCTTGAAGAAGCAGACGCTGTAAAGGAAATGGTCTAGAAAAAGACCCCGAAGTAATCAGCCTGCGAATCTAAACACAGGTCAGTACACTGTGCCGCACCTTGCGGCACAGCTTATTCAAAACTCCTATACCATCGAGTGCAAACTCGATCTAAACTCTAACGCTTAGTCGCGCCAGAAATTCCTCAATAGCTTCCGCCCCTTCCCTAACGCGTTACGCAGAGAGATCCCCTGAGAGCCATCGCTCTGATCCTCGCTTACGCTTCTGGC
Organism: uncultured Granulosicoccaceae bacterium; assembly: GCA_938041955.1. Classification (GTDB taxonomy): domain Bacteria; phylum Pseudomonadota; class Gammaproteobacteria; order Granulosicoccales; family Granulosicoccaceae. The sequence continues at coordinate 8,605 of CALISD010000112.1, forward strand.
TTTCTATACTACACCTACCCCTGTGAAGACCGGTCGAACATCACTACACGCACCACTTCCCTGCACAGAGTTTTAAGCACAGTAATTTCCGAACGTTTTTCGTTTTATAATTCGGCCCGGGCTTAGGACTAAACACAGTAAAGCGTGAGCTAGTGGGCTGTGCGGGAAGTTCGGTAACAAACTTTTCACAGCCACAGTCGTCAGAGCAAGGCGGAAAAATGCAGGCATAGCAGGGTCTACGTCGAATTTTTCCAACGCAGCTATGGCGGCTGTGGCTTCGATCCGTGTTACCGAACTTTCCAAACAGCCCACTAGCCCAGCAAACCTAAACACTTAAAAACACACATGCAACAAGCAGACTAAACAAGCGCAATGCGAAGCGAGCCAGCGTCAACCCGTTGCGTCTGATTTTGTTTTTTTAAATCATCCTGAGTTGGAACGAAGCGCCATGGATCGCGCGTGAGCACAGACGGCATAAGGATGTGCCATTAGCGTGACCCGACGATCGTGATTAAAAAAATGCCGCAGGCACCCGAAGAGCAACGAAGCCGCGAAGAAGCGTTTTCGCTAGTTATGCGCTTTTCAAAAGGGACTCGTAGTGCCAGGGACCGGCATCAACAACTGCAATTGATGGCAAGACAGCACGTCAAGCTATAGCGTCAAAACAAGACGTCAAACAAGACGTCAAATCAACCTAGCGCTTAACCATCCTCAAAAAACGCCATAAAAGAAGCACAGCTAACGCCCCCAGATAAACCGACGGCTCGAGCAACTCACTGGCTTTTACCTGCCACACAAAGTGCACGACAGCGAGCACAGTAAGTACGTAAACCAAGCTGTGCAGGTTCTTCCACTTACGTCCGAGCTTGCGCACTGACCAACGGTTGGATGTAACCGCAAGTACCAGCAGTCCGAGCCAGACGGCGATCCCGAACGTAATAAACTTCTTTTCAACAATTGCGTTCACTGCATCCTGGAGATCCAGCCCCTGATCCAGTACAACCCAGATTGCTAAGTGTAACGTGGCATAGAAGAACGCAAACAGACCTAACATTCGACGTAACTTAGCCACGCCACCCCATTTAAAAATAAACTGAATAGGCGTCACGCACAGTGTGATCAACAAAAAGCGCAGACCCCACTCACCCGTAATTTTTAACAACGTCTCTACCGGATCCACAAACTGACTACTTGCCACACCGTACACTGCAAACACCGCTGGTAGTAGCGCCACTATAAAAACCAATGGCTTAAACAACCGCGTTAGTGACAATCCGCGCTTTGCTACAACTCCTTTCTTATTTACAGTTTGTGAGAGCATCGTTGAGGATCCATAGTCGACTAGAAATTTTTCTTTAGATCCAGGTCGCTGTATAAACTGGCCACTTCGTCCGCATATCCGTTAAACATTTCCGTTTTACGCTTGTCTGAGAACAAGGCGCTGAAGCCCTTACTTTCACTATCAAGGCGTCTCTCCTTAGCCTGACTCCAGCGTGGATGGCTCACCTCAGGGTTAACGTTTGAGTAAAAACCATATTCTCTGGGCGCAGAGATGTTCCAACTTGTCCTGGGCTGCTCTTCAACAAAATTGATACTAACAATAGACTTGATACTCTTAAAACCATACTTCCAGGGCACCACCAATCTCAACGGTGCGCCGCTTTGATTAGGCAGTGTCTTTCCATATAGACCAACCGCCATTAACGTTAACGGATGCATGGCCTCATCAATACGCAACCCTTCAGCATACGGCCACTCTAAAACCGGATACTTTTGCCCAGGCAATTGCACTGGATCATAGAGCGTTTTGAACTCGACATATTTAGCGCGACTATTGGGTTCAAATCTTTTTAGTAGATCGGCCAATGGAAACCCTACCCAGGGAATAACCATCGACCATGCTTCAACGCACCGCAGGCGATAAACTCGTTCCTCAAGCGCATGAGGCTTAAGAATATCTTCAAGCGCAAACTTGCCACCCTTCTCACACTGGCCTCCCACTTCTACAGTCCAGGGCTCAGTAATCAGCTTGTCTGCGTTTTTAACCGGGTCACCTTTGGCAGTACCCAGCTCGTAAAAATTATTATAGGTGGTGGCCTGTTCGAAGGAAGTTTGCATCTCATCCGTGCTGCCCGGCCATTTCTCAATATCGCCCGTCAATGGCGCATTTGCCATTGCTTCAAAGGGCAAAAGAGTGGAAGCACTTGCGCCCAGGCCCAGCCCCGCAGCCTGAAGAATCAGGCGTCGTTCGCGAAAAACGCTTTCAGGAGTAATTTCTGAGGATCTTATTTTAGAAGCCATCGCAAGTGTCCAATTGTGGTTGCCAAGAGTGTCAAGCCCGGAAATCATCCAATTTGCGCACGATTCTTGAATAACAGACGGGTTGCATTGATACATGCCAATTTAACATCACACACATTCTAGTTAAAACTATTCACAAATTCATAACAGAATGAATGAGTTTTCTAAAACGCCTGCTAACCTTATTACTTAGCAACCTCTTCGTTCTCATTTCATAAGCACGGCACCTATGACATTAGTAGCGGCAAACAGTATCCCATCAGCAAGCGACCAGTTATCTATACACGGATCAGATAACCATGGCAGTTCCAAAAGCGCGATGCAGTTGGCACAGCTACTGCGCACAGCAAACCTCGCTGACTGGCAAAGCGGGCAAGCCGACATTCAGCTAATGCCGTCATCGTGCATCGACAACTATCAGGATCTGGTCGTTCAAGGCCGGGCGCTGAAGCTGATGCCCGTGCAACCCGGCAACGAAAACAGTGTCACCATGAACCCACCGGGTGCTTTGGCCACCCGTAATCAAGCCGGAAAATTGGCGCTACGTTGCCGTAAACTCGAAGTTGAAACTTCAGATACAAGCCACCCTGTGCAATATAAATTGTATCTTGCTGCGGGCTTTACCGTGCATCAGGTCGATGGAATAACCAAACGAGCCCCGATATTACTGATACCAGTGACTATCAGTCGATTGCGCGGTAGAGGCAGTTCATACGTCATTAAATACATCAGCGGCGCCCTGCTACGCTTGAATCCACATGTTGCAGAAATGTGCAACACCCATGCGGAACAGTTAATCAAACCGTTTGAAAACTCCGCCGATTTACGTGACTACTTGCGAGCAATGAACCGCAAGCTACACACAGAACTCAATTGCACCATTAGCGCGAACACTGGACTATTGAGCCTGCAAGCTGACGTACTCGGTGAATTCACTCCTGAAGAAATAATTGATATCGAGCTGGACAGAACAAAACCCGGTGTCGAATTTCAGCCGTTACCAATCACACCTCCGGCATTCGATGCACAATTGGCGCTTAGAATTTTGCGTTTCGTCAAACATGAAGATCTACCTCAGGCCCTGTTAAATTTTTCCGGCCAACAATCAGAAGTCTCAAATACCCCTGTGCTTGATGCAGAGCCGGATCTGGATGAGGCAACACTGGAAAAATATTACAACTGCGCTGGATGGCTAGTTGATGTTGGCCTCGGGCATTGGAAGCTGAAGAATATCGCCGCACTGCCAGAGCGCGTCAGGCGTATGGTCGACAACATAAACAACCTGCTTAACAGCCCAGACTACACGACTCATATCAGTAAAGAATTTCGAACCGTAGATATGCTCTTCAGGCTGAATAGCACTAAGGGAAAAATACTTAACGCACCACCTGAAATGCGGCACCACGCCATATCCCAGCACGCTGACGTTGACACACGACTGCTGCTGCAAAAAGCAAAAATTCAAGCGTCTTCTCTTGAACATGAGCTTGGGGTTATATACGAAACATTTCATATGAGTGCGGTCCCTAGTAGCGCAGCTCTGCACAAGCTGATAAAGACTATAGGTATGCGAGAAGAGGAGTCGCAACTAACCAACCCGAGTTACTTCAGGGCTCGACGCCAACTGAATGAAATTCTCAAAACTCACCATGGTGTGGTGACAGAGAACGATCTCAAGCGGCTTGATAGTCTGGCCAAAACACTGCGCTTTGCTGAATTATTTAACGATGACGTTTACTACACCCGCTGCTTCGGCTCCCTGTTTAATGGCACAGACACCAACTGGCAACGACTTGACTCAGTCATCAACTACGTGCGCTCACTGTCACAGGACCTTGGTTCATCCCTATTAGTCGCACAGTTTGCAGACCAATGGGGTTCGTTTGAACGCGACTTCACCAAGGTAGAGCCACACCTCGATAGCGCAGCCAGTAGTGCACATAAGCTCTGCTCACTTATTCCAATGTTCATTAATCGTGAAACTCCTCTTGAACACGCAACGCGAACCGCCGAGAAATTTCACACACGTATTGATCAATGGCAAAAGTACCTGCGCAAGCACTTTGCAGACACTGAACTGACGCCATTTCAACTGCTATCAAATGTTGAGCTGAGTGATCACAATCACCCCACTATTGCGCTGGCTCAACAGGAATTTGATGAACGTATCTACAGTCACATTGTAGGCTGCGGACTAGACACAGAGAACGTATCTGCAACTGCCGAATGGCTGTTGAATGTTATTGAACGGTTACAGGTTGATATTCCGACGGTTCGCAGGTTTTGTGATCGCGAAGCAGAGCTGGCCGGTCAACTCTATTCTTAACTATTCAGGCACACCTGTCGCACCCATGGGCGTTGTCGTTCGTGGTCAATACCCATGTTTTGCTGTGCGCGTGAACTCCTACCGCATGAATACGACAGGCGTGCTCTGAAAGCTACAATGGACTGTTTAAAAACTAACCGCTCTCATCGCGCAACGCGAAAAAACTCAAAGCAGAAATATCGGAACACGACAAAGATTGCATGCCCCGCTTGTTGAGCGTAGCGAATGAATAGACAGCCGGGCTCAGCGACCAAACTAGGGTTGAGCACAACAACTACCAAAAACAACAGCCCAGCGCAGCTAAACAAAAACTAAGATTGCGAAACCCAATACCGTGCATTGCGAAACATCCGCAGCCAGGGCGCATCTTCGCCCCACGAAGTAGGTCTGTAAGAATTCTGCACAGAGCGATAAACCCGCTCCGGGTGCGGCATCATGATATTAAAGCGTCCATCATCACTACACAGACCGGTGATTCCATCAACTGATCCGTTCGGGTTCAGAGGGTAGTGTTCTGTCACTGCACCTGAATTATCAACAAATCGCATGGTCACTTGTGACTCCGTAGCAGCAATGTCTCCATAGTCTGCGCGCCCTTCACCATGAGCGATAGCAACAGGTATTCTCGACCCTTCCATGCCGGTGAATAGTATTGACGGTGTTGACTCAATCTGCACAGTCGACACCCGGGCCTCAAACTGCTCTGACAGGTTGCGATTAAAATCCGGCCAGTATGAGGCGCCCGGAATCAGATCTCGCAATTTCGATAACATCTGACAGCCATTGCAGACACCCAGAGCAAATACATCAGCGCGAGCAAAGAATTGTTCAAATTGATCGCGGGCGCGTGAGTTGTAGCGAAGCGAGTTTGCCCAACCCCCTCCTGCGCCTAAAACATCACCGTAAGAAAACCCGCCGCAGGCGACTAAGCCACTAAAGGCATCCATCGTCATTCGGCCGTTGATAATGTCACTCATATGAACGTCGATACACTCAAAGCCCACTTGATGAAACGCCGCCGCCATCTCAACGTGGCCGTTAACGCCTTGCTCTCGCAAGATAGCAAGCTTAGGCTTGGTACTCAGCGATGAGATAATATTGTCTGCAGGGTCAAAGCTAAGATCACACTGAATACCCGGGTCGGCCGGGCTGATCACCAGTGCCAACTCCTGCTCTGCACAGTCGGGGTTATCTCTCAGGCGTTGCATGTGATAGGAGGTCTGCCACCAAAGACGCTTCAACTCAATCATGGACTGTTGAAACACCGGTGAGCCATCTACTGTTACGCTTATATCCAGTTCATCTTTTACGCTTGCCACTTCTGACACAAGATGCGCCACGCCATGATCGGCAAAGATTTGTTGCACTGTATCAAGATCTGATCTATTCACTTGCAACAACAATCCGATCTCTTCACTGAACAGTGAACCTAATACGCCTTGTCCGCCCGACGTTAGAGAGATATCAGCGCCGCAATGACCAGCAAAGCACATTTCGGCAATTGCTGTGATCGTGCCACCATCAGATCGATCATGACATGCAAGCGTTAAGTTTTTCTCTACTAACTCCTGCACAGCTAACAGCAATGATTTAAATTCCTGTACGTCATCAACATCAGGGCTGTCATCACCCACCTGCTTATACACTTGCGCAAGGATTGACCCGCCCAATCGATCTTTAGCGTTGCCGATGTCTGCCAACAGCAGTATTGTGTCCGGCTTTTTAACTAACCGGGGTGTTACCGTTTTTCTCACATCTTTAACCGGCGCAAAGGCGGTGGCCACCAGCGACAACGGCGCAGTCATGGTGTGAGTCGCGCCATCCTGCTGCCACGATGACTGCATCGACAGCGAGTCTTTACCGACGGGAATAGACAACCCTAATGGCACACAAAATTCACGTGCAACAGCACGGACGGTATCAAACAACGCAGCATCATCAACACTCGCTGCGGCCATCCAGTTGGCCGAGAGCTTGATGTTTTCAAGCAACCCGACAGACACACCTGAAAGATTTGTCAGCGCCTCTGCTATTGCCATACGACCCGACGCTTCCGGACTTATGGTCGCTAGAGGGGAACGCTCACCCATCGCCATCGCCTCACCACCAAAGCCGGTGAAATCTGACAATGTAACGGCACAATCAGCAACAGGAATTTGATGAGGGCCGACCATTTGATCCCGGTGAACCAGGCCACCAACTGTACGATCTCCTATTGTTATCAGGAAGTTTTTCGAAGCCACCGCAGGTGCTTGCAATACTCTGCCGATGGCCTCAGCAACCTCGACCCTCGCAAAATCAAGCGGCGCTTCACTGTAGCGCCTGCGTGTTGTAATACGCTGCATACGCGGTGGTTTACCGAGCAAGGTGTGTAACGACATATCAACAGCCGGCTTATCAAATAAACTATCATTGACCGTTAAGTGCTTATCACTGATCGCCCGGCCTACCACTGCATACGGGCATCGCTCTCGCACACATAAAACTTCAAGCACCGTGAGTTGTTCAGCATCAACAGCCAGGACATAGCGTTCCTGCGATTCGTTACACCACACTTCCATAGGTGACATTCCGTGTTCATCAACAAGTATGTTGCGCAACTCGAATATCGCCCCGCGGCCTGCATCGTGAACCAGCTCCGGCAATGCGTTTGATAAGCCACCCGCGCCTACATCGTGCATTGAAAGCACGGGTGAATCATCACCCATCGCAATACAGTGATTGATCACTTCCTGACAGCGCCTTTGCATCTCAGGGTTACCGCGTTGCACTGACGCAAAATCGAGCGCTACATTACTCTGCCCACTGGCCAATGAAGACGCCGCGCCACCTCCAAGACCAATTAACATTGCCGGGCCACCGAGTACGACAATCGCACTTCCGTCCGGCACCGGCTTTTTTTCTGTGTTCATCGGCCGGATATTGCCAAGCCCGCCGGCGATCATGATCGGCTTATGAAAGCCGCGCCATTCGTCACCCGCCTCCGTGTTTACCATCGACTCCCAGCTACGGAAATAACCCGTCAAATTCGGACGACCGAATTCGTTGTTAAATGCCGCAGCACCAATCGGCCCCTCTTGCATAATTTGCAGCGCAGAGGCTATGTGCGCAGGCTTACCCGGATGTTGTTCCCACTCATGGGTAAACCCTGGTATGCGCAGGTTCGACACACTGAAGCCACACAACCCCGCCTTCGGCTTGGCACCGTTACCCGTCGCACCTTCATCACGAATTTCACCACCTGATCCAGTGGCAGCTCCCGGATGTGGACTGATGGCAGTTGGATGATTATGCGTTTCGACCTTGATTTGAATATTGATCGATTCTTCAGTGGCGTAGTACGCACCGGTTTCCGGGTTAACCAAAAACCGATGGCCTCGCTCACCCGCAATCACCGCCGCATTGTCATCGTATGCCACCAGGGTCCCTTGTGGCTGTGCCTTGTGAGTCTCTCGGATCATACCGAACAAAGAGGTATCCGCAGCTTCGCCGTCTATAGTCCAGCTCGCGTTAAATATTTTGTGCCTGCAGTGCTCAGAGTTTGCCTGGGCAAACATCATAAGTTCTGCATCAGTCGGGTTACGACCAACGCTTTGAAAGCTCTCAACCAAATAGCTGATTTCATCGTCAGAAAGTGCAAATCCATACAGTTGATTGTCTTTCTTTAGTTGATCAATACCTCCAGTAAGTACGTCTACTTCCATCAACGGCGCGGGTGGCTTATCCATAAACAGCTGGCTTGCAGACTCTATATCGGTAAGTAGCATCTCCGTCATTCGATCATAGAGCAGCCCTTTGGCCTCGTCTGTGATTTGCCCATCTACCGTCCATGCTGTGCCGCGCTCTATTCGCCGAACATCTGGCAACCCGCAATTGTGTGCAATATCGGTAGCTTTAGATGCCCAGGGCGATATTGTGCCTGCACGTGGCACGACAAAAAGATCTACCGAACTCTCTGATTCGGGCTGCGCGTTGAGTAGCTCGTGCAAGCGTGCATGTGAGTTTGAAGCGACATCCCCCTCAACCAGGTAGACATAGCGAGCCGATAAACCACTCAACCCGGGGGATAACTTGCGACAGTGACTAAGCAATGCCTCAACGCGAAATGCCGACATCGCAATCTCGCCAAACAGCACCAACATTCGGTGTTCCCTTATCGTAGAAATAGACTGTGGTGGCGTGATTACACACCAGGAAAGTGATTATCGCATATTACTGGCACCACCAGCGCGACATCAGCACCGCTAGTATCCTCTGCAGCGTCAATCCGGCAGACAAAAAAAAGCCCGCATCAAAGACCCGGGCTATTCAACGACAAGGTAAGGATGAATTGCTATCGAGCGTAAACTTCCACCCGGCGATTCCGCTCCCGACCATCTGCGGTGGAATTGCTGTCAATCGGACTCGATTCACCGTAAGCATTTGCATTCAAACGATTGCGATCCAGCCCACGCGTAGTCAGATAAGCAGCCACTGACTGCGCACGTCTTTCAGACAGCGACTGATTGTAGCTGGCAGACCCGACACTGTCTGTATGGGCTTCTATTTCTACCTGCACCCCGCCACATGCGTTCAAGGTGTAGGCTAGCTCATCCAGAATTTGTGTCGTCTCTCTAGTCAGCCCCGCCGAGTCAGTATGAAAAGCCACAGCTTCCAATATGCCTGACAGCCCATCACAGCGATTCGGTTCAGGCAACGGTGCTGGCGGTGTAGGCACGGCAGCAGCAATAACGGGTGCTGGTATCGCTGCGGGGGCTTCTGCAAGCCTGGGTCGGGCGATGGACTTTTTACGACCAGTGCGATAAATCAATCCCACCTGCGCATACTGTGCATCCTTATCAAAACTGATTCCTTCGGCTCTTAGCCCGATGCCGATCGGCGTCATGTATTCCATCCCCATACCGAACAACACATGAGTACCATTCTCTTTGACAAAAGGCACACTACCGACCGCTGTGTTTTCCAGCATCCCCATGCCCAACCGGCCATAAGCCGTGAGCCCCTGGCGACGATACCGATGGCGATTGCCGCCAGCATAGATAAGTGCGCTCGCGCCGTTGATGTGATAATTGATTCGACCAGTCGGCGATAATCCCGCACTGCCCAGATCGGCCGAGTGTGCTTCTATCGCCAGGTGTTTCGTTATATCTGCACCGATCGTGATCTGCCCTGCCGGCTCTACCCGATCATTCGGATCCCATGCGGGCAACTCGCTGGTGTCAGGCTCCAGACGACTCGCTCCTATTCCCACCGCTGCATATAAACCACGGGATAAACGGTCTTCATAATCTCGAGTGTCTTGCGACCCACCAGGCGTTTCTCGCCAGTCGTCACCGTTCGAAGAGGAACCAGTGTTTATCGACGAACAACC
>CALISD010000113.1 GCA_938041955.1 uncultured Granulosicoccaceae bacterium
CAGACAAACGATGATGAAAAACGCTACTGACCAGGTGTAATAATAATTAAGGTTGTTAAAAGACCAGGTCTTCATGGCCCCAAGAACGGCGCCGGCTTTGTCAGGAAAAATAGCGGCCCATACAACGATCAGGGCAATGACAACTTTCGACGCTATCGAGACAAATTGATTGAAGTTGGCATAAAAGCCAGTAGCCTCAGTCTCAATCGCTAAATCTTGCAGTGGTGGCTGTATTGCCATAGATATCCCTCCGATGAAAGTACAGTAGCAAGCGTTCGCTCTGGCAAACACTAACCCCTCAGCTTTCGCAGTTCACTACTATTCGATCTGTTATCCATTCTCGAACGATAGCGCCAATACTATTCTTAACCACCCACGAATGCTGCAGCCTCAGAATAGACTACCACACCTCTGGCAGCTATCGGTATCTGTGCCTATGTACCCCAGAGGACATGTGTATTACCAATGCTCTGCATGCGCTTTATACTCACTCTGTCACCTCTGTGTTTTTCAATTGAAACCACATATGAGTCGGCTGATCAAAGCGTTCTATTTTTTTATGATAAAACCATGGATACCTAACGGTTGCAGAGAATCCAAGGTCATCAAGCACTTAAATCAGGCGCCCCTGCCGGAACTTGTCATTTAGCCTGCAACTGCGTGGCAGCTATTGAAAAGGGAACAACCATGTCCCTTTATCTGTCCGTTGTATCGGCAGTGAATCGCTTACGCCATCTATTATTTCGCAACCAAATGATCGCTCAGACGAGCATAATTCAGCGACAATCGTCTACTGGGATAGCATCAGAATGGAACGTCTCCCGAGTCAACTCTGTCATCAGTTTCACCATCACGTAAGATATAGTTGATAACCTTCTCTTACTTCATGCAATGGTGCAGTGACCAACACCACCTCTCGGGCGTTGAAAAGGGTTAATTCACCGTCCACATCTGTAAAACCCAGAAACTGCATATTCTCAGCGCCAGATTCCAATAAAATAAAAAAGGCGGACAGTGAATCTTTTTCCTCATCTGTACTGGTTATGATCGAATTTTCGCGGTCCCTTAGCCAAACACGCACATCGTCCTCCTTGTGCTTCTGATCCGACGGGAACTCCACCGCATTCCGGGGAAAGCGCACAAGCTGCAAATCTGAAAGGCTTATGGCAACCGCCAGACCCTCGACCGTATCCAAAACCAAAAAGCGTGTTGAACATTCGAAGGACTCAGCATAATCAAACAGACCCTGTGCTCTGAGCCAGTCACTTTCTCTAACTTCAAATTCAATGGTATCCGTGTGCCCTCGAATCAGAAAATTAATCAGTTATTGTTCAGCCATCGATCAGATACCCAGGTTAGACAAAAATTGCCGAGATGTTCACCTTAATACAGCGTGACATCTTATAGGGCCATCCACCGTAATTCAAAGCCTGCTAATAGAAAGCGCTGCAGTATCCAGACTGCCAGTCCAGTGCAACCCTTCGCGTGAAAGACAACGAAATAACGGCAGCAACCAGGCACCGTCCGTTCGAACATGAACAGATGAGCGAACAAAAGTGTCAGAGGGTAGCGGCAGATCCCACGGCCTCTCTGCCATCTCTCGCATAGTTGGCGTGCCATGTTACCTCCCAAGAACCTCAGCATTAAACCCTAAAACCACAAACAGTTGATGATCGACAGCACCTGTGATGTGATCTTTATACCTATATAAGGTAACGTGAACTGGCAATCAGCGCTGTAAAACTGAAGCACAATGTAGCATCGCAACTACACCGCACAATAAAATCAGAAAGCCGGTTGACAATCTATTATAGAGTAACGTAGCTTGAGCAAAGCGTTGCCACTTTGAGTCTTACCGATCGAGAAAATGGCTATTTGCATTGGCCTATTTTTCTTGATCTGCTTGTTTTTATCAATGCCATGAGGCGGTTCTTGTTAATAAAACAGTGAATTAAACTGCCCTCTGTTTACCGTCCCCTGAATTGACCCTCCAAAACCATAGTAGTAATAAGGTAATGATTTAAGCAATTGAATCCTAAAATCAAACCAGCCACTGGTAGCTCCGCGTCAGCAATAACCGGTATGTCTCTGATGTTACTGGCATCCCTGTTAGGTGCTATAGATGCAGTTATTGTACGGTTAGTCACACCAGACATTGATCCGTTCGTTATGGTATTCACGCGGTCACTTTTCGGACTGTTGTTTTTTTTACCATGGCTGTTGCGTCAACCGCAAATGCTGCATTCGCACTACCGCTTCAGGCACGTGTTACGCGCCACACTTAAGCTCGCATCACTGATCGCATTTTTTAGCGCCTATTCAATGTCACCGCTAGCCGATGTAACAGCAATCGCTTTTACTTCACCAATTTTTGTCACCATAGGCGCCTGGATATTTTTAGCAGAAAGTCCACGCGTATTGCGTATCGTTGCTGTGGTGGGCGGTTTTTCCGGTGCACTTATTGTTATTAATCCAGGCCACCATATCGAAGCTCCGGTGGGCTTGCTACTGGCACTACTCGGGGCTGTACTCACCGCTTTAATTCAGCTAATTCTTAAGCCAATGTCCGCCAAAGACTCAACCGAAACTCTGTTGGCCTGGAACCTTATTATTACCGTGCCCATTGCAGTGATACCGGCGATATTGTTCTGGACAACAACTCCGACCGCATGGCAATGGGGGCTACTGGTAACTCAGGGTCTGGTGGGCCTGCTTGCGATGGCCTCTGTTACCCGCGCCTTCGCACTGGCAGAAGCCTCTTTACTGGTGCCTTTGGACTTCCTGCGGCTACCCATAGTGGCAGCACTGGCGTTCATTATATTTGGACAAACCGTTCCATTGACTACCTGGATCGGCGGCACTCTAATTTTTGCCGCATCTTTGCTGATGGCTATTAAAGTAGGTAACAAATAATTGAATTGCCAAAAGACCAAACGCCAACGGTAATTACTTTTAAGGCGCGATAAAATAGAAATAGAACCGACAGTGATGCCCAGTGGACACACGCTATCAATTCGTTGAATACCGCAAGGGGAATATGCTTAAGGCTTGTTCTGCGCACGAATATATATTCTTCCCCTGCCTCACAGCACATCCACCGAGTGGGGTATTGGTGGATACGCTTTCTTTTATGCCACCCTACGGATTCGGTGATTCCCGACACGTCGGGGATGAGAGTCCAATGCGATTATGGAAACCCGCAGCCTGAGCGAGTAGCATGTCACGGAGATACTTCCAGTTCGATTAATGAAGATTATTAGATGTCGCCTGCACATCACCTAAAACGAGCAGTTACCAGGTTTTATTTGATTTTTAATCAACACTTCATTCGCCTCCTCTCCTGATCATCTTTATTTATTGACAAATTCATCTGGTAATGTACGGTAGAACCGGATCTTGGGCTTTAGTAAATAGTTCACTGTAAGGTTCGGATGTACAGATAGGCTTCACCACCTTGGGTCTGTAGGAAGCGCAGGGTGAGCTTGGTGATTGCACACTGGACGGTGAGATGAATCACAAATTGCGGGCATAGGAAAAGCAAGATCAACGATCTTAGTACCAGTGGAATGACTACTCAGCACCTTGATACAATAACGGACACAGGCTTCGCAGCTCTGCCTACCCTCCGCCATCAATAAGCTGCACCGCATTAATGGAGGAAACATTATGCAGAAATTTCATGCCCTGATCGTGGGCACCATATTTGCCGCGACCGCATGCACGACAGTGTTGGCAGCGGACTCCACTGTGACGATTGTGCTCTCTGAAGAGCTGGACATTGTTGATCCATGCGAAGCATCCCGTTCCAATGTGGGTCGCGTTGTATTGCAGAATATCTCAGAAACCATCACTGAACTGAACCCGACTGAAGGCCTCAAACCCCGCCTTGCAGACAGCTGGGAAGACAAAGGCGATGGCACTTGGCAGTTTAAGTTACATCCGGGAGTGATGTTTTCAGATGGAACATCGCTCACCGCAGATGATGTTGCGCACTCACTGGCGCGCATCAAGAGCCCTAGTATATCCTGTGAAATTGGCGCTAAGTTCTTTGGCGGTATGGAGCTCACCAGTAAAATTATTGATGATCTAACTATCGACATCACCGCTGATCCGGCGCAACCCATTCTGCCATTACTACTCTCTACGGTAACCATAGTGCCCGCAGAATCACCAATGGATTCTTTTGTCGACAAACCTATTGGCACAGGCCCGTTTATTTTCGACGAGTACGCTCGCGGACAACACATCAAGTTGTCAGCCAACCCAAACTACTGGGGTGAAAAACCAGCTGTTGAATCAGCTACGTATGTGTTCCGTTCTGATAGCGCCGTGCGCGCTGCTATGGTAGCAGCAGGTGAAGCAGACATCGCACCGAACATTGCCCTTCAAGATGCCGTAGACGATAAAATGGATTACTCATATCCTAATTCTGAAACCGTCTACCTTCGATTGGATCACAGCATGGAACCGCTGAACGATGTGCGGGTTCGCCAGGCACTAAACCACGCTATCGACAGAGAAGCATTCGTCGGCACCATATTGGCAAACGGAACATTGTTAGCCACCGGCATGACTCCGCCATCAACCATTGGTTATAACCATTCATTAACGCCTTATACGTTTGATCCTGAAAAAGCCAAAGCGCTGCTGGCTGAAGCAAAAGCGGATGGTGTTGCAGTTGACACTGAAATAATGCTGATCGGTAGAACCAATAACTTTGGCAACGTGCTTGAAACAATGGAAGCTTTACTGGCCATGTATCAGGATGTCGGTCTGAACATGAATCTAAAAATGGTAGAGGTCGCAGAATGGCTGGAACACTATTCAAACCCGTTCGCAGAAGATCGAGGTCCGGAAATAGTAGAAGCGCAGCATGATAATGCTAACGGTGATCCGGTATTTTCCATGTTCTTTAAATACGCATCAGAAGGCTTGCAAACCGGTGTAAGAGATCCTGCTCTGGACGACATGATAGCAAGTGCCACTGCCCTGACTGGCGATGATCGTAAAACCAAGTGGGAAGATACCTTCAAGTACATTCACGAAGATCTGGTGGCTGACGTGATGCTTTTCCACATGGTTGGTTTTAGTCGTGTTAACACACGTTTGGATTTTGCACCTTCGATCCGCACCAACAGTGAATTGCAGTTATCACAGATTGGATTTAAGTAAATTGGTTTCAAGTAATATTTGAACCTACCAAAAACAAGGGGGTGATCTCTTCACCCCCTTCAATTTATAGCGTGACACGACATTAAAACTTTTCTCGGAAAGCGCGCTATTGCCAGTGCCATCTCGCTTGTGGGCCTGGTGATTATCGTTTTCTTTCTCAGCCGTTTAACCGGCGATCCGACCTCACTCTACTTACCTGTTGATGCCTCACAGGAATCACGCGATCAGTTTCGTGTAATTCATGGTTTAAACGATCCCATACTGGTGCAGTTCGGACGCTACATGGGTGATCTGGTCAGGCTGGATTTCGGTATGTCAATCCGACGCGCCGAGCCGGCAATAGACTCCGTATTACGCGGGTTCAAATGGACGCTTCAACTGGCCTTTATCACCATGACACTGGTCACTGTGATGGCTATTGTTGTGGGTTCACTTGCCGCCTTCCGAGTCGGCGGCGTGTTTGACCGCATTGCCACATTCTGTTCATTGATCGCTGCCAGTGCGCCCGATTTCTGGATTGCTATCGTCGCGATTGTTGTGTTTTCAGTGAATCTTGGATGGGTACCCACGTCTGGTACCGGAACCCCATGGCACTGGATATTGCCGGTATCTGTTTTATTTATCCGGCCCTTCGGCCTGATACTGCAAGTCGTACGCGGTTCGATGATCACGGCTCTTGGTTCTGCATATGTAAAAACTGCACGCGCGAAAGGTGTTGGCGACCGATCTATCATTTTTGTTCATGCTCTTAGAAACGCGCTGCTGCCGGTCATTACTGTCATCGGTGATCAAGCCGCCGGCTTGTTGAATGGAGCAGTCATTGTTGAAACTATTTTCGGATTTCCAGGCGTAGGAAAGGTGATGATTGATGCCATCCTGCAACGCGACTTTGCGGTAGTACTTGCTGCCATTATGGTGACTGCATTTGCAATATTCGTGATGAACCTGCTCATTGATATTCTGTATGCAGTGCTTGACCCGCGCATCCGGTATTGATCAATTGAATAATACCGGCACTGATACTCTACTGGTCGCTGACGCACCCTCTCCTGTTATACAAATATTTCGCATGCTATGGCGCGACAAACTGGCCACTACTGCAGCAATTTTTCTGTTAGCTGTTATTTGTTGTGCATTGTTTGGCCCGATGCTTCTGGAAGACGTTGCCACCAAGCAAAATCTGCGTGGCCGCAACGCACCACCTTTCGATTTTTCAACCGCCTGGACCTTCTGGCTTGGCGGTGACGCATTAGGACGGCCCTTGTTGGCTCGCATAATAGTCGCCGCCAGCAACACCATTATGGTGGCTGCGGGCGCGGTATTTTTCTCCCTGCTAATCGGTAGTACACTTGGTTTAATAGCAGGTTATACCTCTAAATTGGGCAGCCAGATAATCATGCGTCTGGCCGATGTGATCATGTCTTTTCCTTCACTGCTACTGGCGGTTATTGTTTTGTATATGTTGCCTGCCTCGGTGGGCAATTTGATTATTGTATTAGCGATCACCCGCATTCCAGTCTACTTGCGTACCGCACGTGCAGAGGTTCTGGAAATCCGTGAGCGCATGTTTGTACAGGCCGCAACGATCATGGGGGCATCAACACCGCGAATAGTGTTCCGCCATATACTGCCACTGGTGTTTCCGACATTGATCACTATCGCCACACTGGACTTTGCGTTCGTTATGTTGGCAGAGAGTTCTCTATCTTTTCTTGGTATTGGAATACAACCACCTGAAATCACCTGGGGGCTCATGGTAGCGCAAGGTCGCCCTTATCTGACCAGCGCATGGTGGTTATCCTTCTGGCCCGGCCTGGCCATTATACTTACTACGCTGTCTTTAAATCTGCTGTCCAACTGGATGCGGGTAGCATTAGACCCACAGCAGCGCTGGCGGCTTGAAACGAGTCAGCAGAGTGACTGACCATCTGCTCGAAGTGCAACAACTCTCAGTAGAGTTCCATACCACTGGCGGGCGTGTTAAAGCCGTACAGGATGTCAGCTGGCATCTTGATTCCGGTGACGTGCTTGCCATTCTCGGTGAAAGCGGCTCTGGAAAATCAGTTTCTGCTGCCGCCGTAATGGACCTTATTGATATGCCTCCCGGTAAAATTACTTCCGGAAAAATACTATTTAACGGATCTGATCTTCTACAAATGTCGCGAACAGAGCGCCGCAAGATCAACGGTCAAAAAATCGCCATGATCTTCCAGGACCCGTTAAGTCATCTAAACCCGGTATACACCGCTGGTTGGCAAATTGAAGAAACACTGACCATCCACGGCACCTCGAAAAAACAAGCGCGACAACAGACGCTGGAGCTACTGGAGCGCGTTGGCATCCCTGACCCTGCCACTTCCGCAAAGAAATACCCGCACCAATTCTCCGGTGGTCAAAGACAACGCTTGATGATCGCAATGGCGCTGGCATTAAGGCCCGACATTCTAATTGCAGATGAACCTACTACCGCCCTTGATGTAACCGTTCAGGCTCAGATACTGGCCCTGCTGAATGATCTGCAAAACGAAACCGGAATGGGGCTGTTATTAATCACCCATGACCTCGGTGTGGTTGCTGAAATTGCTGAACGTGTTGTTGTGATGAACGCCGGACGCATTGTCGAACAAGGCACCGCACGTGACATCTATCGCAACCCATCCCACCCTTACACAAAGGAACTTATCGCTGCCGCTCCAGGTAAAGGTGATATGCCGGCAGACCACAGTCGCCGCCCAGAGGCGCTGCTCAGCGTACAGGGACTATCCAAGTCATTTGGCTTGTTCGAAGCAGTAAAAGACGTATCGTTTGATTTAATGGCGGGTGAATGCGTTGCC
Organism: uncultured Granulosicoccaceae bacterium; assembly: GCA_938041955.1. Taxonomy (GTDB): domain Bacteria; phylum Pseudomonadota; class Gammaproteobacteria; order Granulosicoccales; family Granulosicoccaceae. The sequence continues at coordinate 8,007 of CALISD010000113.1, forward strand.
ATTGTAGGTGAAAGTGGCTCAGGCAAATCAACGCTTGCTAATACGTTGCTACGATTACAGGAAGCAAGCACAGGACAGGCAATTTATAAAGGTCGCGACCTGTTCACTCTGTCGGCCAAAGATCTTTTTGCGATACGGCGCGAGATCCAGATGGTGTTTCAGGATCCTACCCAGAGCCTGAACCCGCGCATGTCGATCTACCAGTTAATTTCAGAGGCGTGGGTTATTCACAAAGAAATTCTGCCACGCACCCTTTGGAATGATCGCGTTCACGAACTACTAAATCAGGTAGGGCTGTCGCCAGAACACGCAAAGCGCTACCCGCATCAGTTCTCTGGTGGACAACGCCAACGAATCGCTATTGCACGAGCACTGGCACTAGAGCCGAAAATAATTATTTGCGATGAAGCCGTCAGTGCACTGGATGTGCAGGTACAGGCACAGGTGATTGCGCTATTGTCCAGGCTACGTAAAGAGCTCGACCTGGCTTATCTATTTATCGCACATGATCTGCCTGTGGTACGTGACTTTGCAGACCGCGTTATTGTGATGCAAAACGGACGCATCGTTGAACAGGGAAGCGTACGCAAAATATTTGAAAACCCGAGCCAGCCATACACCCGCAGCCTTCTGGCCTCGAGCCTTGATCCCGATCCAGACATACAGGCCGCGCGAAGAGCAACGCGACAGGTAGAGTCAGCAGAGCAAGATACCCGGACATGAAATTAACATGACAAGAAACAACCTGATCAGAGAGAAGCTTGATAAGGGACAGCCATCATTGTCTACCCGCGTGATGATTAATTGCCCATCGGTAGTTGAGGCGCTTGGTCATACAGGCACGACTGACTACGTTGAATTTCTTGCAGAGTACACGCCGTTTGATCTTAGTGATCTGGATAACTTTTGTCGTACGACAGAGCTCTACCAGATGGGTAGCATGATAAAGATTGAGCCAGGCATTGTGCCTGCTACTGCCCAACGTGCTATCGGATCAGGCTTCAATGGCATCCTGTTCTGCGACTGTAGAAACGCACAGGATGTAAAAAATAACATTCGTCTGGTTAAACCTGATCACCCCGACTTTGGCGGGCTTCACGGCGCTATCACAAGACGCAATGCGTTTATGAGTCAATCGGGATCCGATGATTATATAAACAATATGAACTCAGTCGTACTGGCCTTTATGATCGAAAAAAAGGATGCCGTTGACAACCTTGATGAAATCCTTGCAGTACCGGGTGTAGACATGATTCAGTGGGGACCGGCTGACTATTGCATGAGCATAGGTAAACGAAGAACAGCCAATGATCCTGAACTACAGGCCGTAGAGAAAAAAGTTTTTACCACCGCAATTAGCAATGGCATACCGGCTCGTGCAGAAATTGAAACCGCTGATCAGGCTAACAAGTATCTGGATATGGGCGTCCGTCACTTCTCTCTCGGGATTGACTTAAGAATTCTTCATAGCTTCTGCAAATCCGAAGGCGAGAAAATACTGAAAGCAATGGAGGAACACTAATGAATGGTTCTGTCATCAAAGCAGGAGTCATACACCCCGGTCAAATGGGTGTCGCAATCGCCGCAGCATTGGCAAGTGTCGGTCACACTGCCTCATGGGCCAGTCAGGGTCGAAGTGACGAGACCGTCAATCGGGCAGAACAGTCAAATCTGGTAGATTTATTGACTTTGGAAGCACTGTGCAATGACAGTGATTTTATATTTTCCATTTGCCCACCAGACCAGGCCCCTTCAGTTGCACAACAGGTAGCAGACCTGGGTTTCAACGGCACATTCGTAGATTGCAATGCGGTGGCACCAGCAACCACCGACCTGGTGAGCAACATCGTTACACAGCAAAGCGGTACGTTTGTCGATGGTGGAATTATAGGCCCGCCAGCTGTCAAGAGCGGCACCACCCGATTGTATTTATCCGGTAAATCAGCAACAGCGGTTGCAGAGCTCTTTATTGATTCTGTCGTTGACGCACGGGTATTAGGCTCAAGCAGCGGAGCGGCATCAGCATTAAAAATGGCCTATGCCGGCTGGACCAAAGGATCAGCCGCACTGTTGATGACACAGTTTGCCCTCGCTCAACAGCAGAAGGTTGAATCTGCGCTATTGGAAGAATGGGAGCTGTCGCAGCCCGGCCTTACAACCAGGCTGGATTCCGGTTGCAGCAGCATGGCGCCCAAGGCATGGCGCTTCACCGGAGAGATGCATGAAATTGCCAAAGCACTGGAAGATGCCGGACTTTCAAGATACTGGTTCGACGGAGCTGCCGATGTGTATGAGTGCCTCAGTGATCTAAAGAATAAACCAGACATTCAACGCAAAGAGGTAATTGATGCCTTATTGAAGACTATGAACGACGGTTCGGCCTAGTGGGATGCTTGGAAAGTTCGGTAACACGGATCGAAGCCACAGCCGCCATAGCGGCATTAGAAAAATTCGACGTAGACTCCGCTATGCCTGCATTTTTCCGCCTTGCTCTGACGACTGTGACAAGTTTGTTACCGAACGCCGCACAGCCCACTAGCCAGTCACATAAGTAGCTGTTGTTTCAACATGGATCGCGGAGCTATCTTATAGCCGCTTTGATACACTGCATTTTTAAGGAGTGATTTTGATGAATAAATGTGGTGTTAAAACCTTGTGGGCCGATGGAAAGCCCGTTCTGAACGGATGGCTGTCTATAGGAAACTCATTAACAGCAGAAGTCGTAGCAGCGCAAGGCTACGACAGTATCACTATAGATATGCAACATGGCATCATTGATTACGCATCAGCTGTGACGATGCTGCAAGCCATACGCAGTAGCGGCGTCACACCTATTGTACGAGTTCCCTGGCTTGACCCGGCAATGATCATGCAAGCATTAGACACCGGAGCCTACGGCATTATTTGCCCAATGATCAATACCCGTGAACAGGCCGAGCAGCTGGTGTCATACACCCGCTATCCTCCACATGGTACCCGTAGCTTCGGCCCTACACGCGCCCTGTTTTCTGCCGGTGATAACTACGCAGCAGAAGCCAACGATGAGGTGTTTTGTCTTGCGATGATTGAGACGGCTGAAGCGATGAGTAATCTTGAAGAGATAGCCGCAACACCCGGACTGGATGGTCTGTATATAGGACCCGCCGATTTAACGATCAGCGTCACAAACGGTCGCCTTCCTCCCGGCTTTGATCGACAGGAAGAAGAAATGCTCGAAGTGATAGATAAAATTCTCAAGGCCGCACATTCTGCCGGTATTCGCGCCTGCCTACACTGCGGCAGCCCGGAATACGCAGCCAATGCAATTACACAGGGCTTCAATCTGACCACCTTACTCAATGATGTACGACTGCTAGCCGGAGCATCGGCTGCAAGTGTAAGCCAGACGCGTGCTCGCCTGTCAGAGCAAAGTGGAAGTTAATTGATCGGCACATCAATGATCGCACGGTTTGTATAACGAACTATCCTGGCGCGCGCGAACTTGCATAGCCTTCACGATGGCATCAGAAATCAATCCGCCATTGCCATTGTCAAAGCATAGCGACCGTTGATGATCAACATAAGTTTCTCAATGGAGAACAGGAGTTCATGCAGCCTGGTGAATAGATAGCCTTGTGATGTGTTAACGGTAGATGGAAACAGCTCCACCCTTTTTATAGTTCATCCTGAGCAGTGGCTGTGTTTCTGATTTGGATGGCGCTGTCTTCTGCCTTATACTAAAACCACCGGAATATATATCCGGTCTACTATCGGGGGAATAAAATGGCGAACTTCGTATTAGTACACGGTGCGTGGCATGGTGGCTGGTGCTATCGTGATACAGCAAACCTGCTGCGGCAAGCGGGTCATCAGGTTTTTACACCGACACATACCGGTGTGGGCGAGCGGGCTCATTTGAGTAGTGAGTCCATAACCCTCGAAACTCATGTCCGTGATGTGGCTGGTTGCATAGAGGCAGAAGAACTCACTGACGTCATCATTTGCGGTCACTCCTACGGCGGGATGGTAATAACCCAACTTGCCGATAGAATGGCAGACAAAATCAAAGCGCTGGTTTATCTGGATGCATTCGTACCAGAGCACGGGCAATCGTTAAATGATTTACTCACTGATGCTTTGCCGCCCGATGTAGCGCAACAGTTTCTAGATGGCTTTCGTGGAGCGGCGCAAGAGGGTTGTAGCGGTATGATGCAGCCAATCCCAGCTGAAATGTTCGGCATACTTGAACAAAATCGCCCGTGGGTAGAAAGACGCTGTGTACCACAATCTCTAGCTACCTTTGAGATGCCTGCTTTGTTGTCCGGCGCCGGTGACACTGTATCAAAACGGGTATTCATTCTTGCTGACAACTGGGATCCAAGCCCGTTTCGATATTTTGCCGAGAAATATTCCAAAGCTCCCGGCTGGTCAGTTACAAAACTGCCGTCAAGTCACGATGTTATGGTAGATATGCCAGCCGAGTTAGCAGAGGAATTGCTTAAACTTATATAACGGTTAGGCTCACGGTGCATAATATACTGGCATACCCAAACACCATGATAAGCCTGTTTAGCGAAGTGGCCATCAGAGCAATCCTTAAACACAATATGTCAGCAACTGAATTGCATAGTCCATTCAGCAAGACATGACCTCATTCCTGCATGGTTATTCTTTCGCACCTCTACGATACGAAAATTATTTCGTATCAGTATCCCAGTCATATGCACGCACCATGGTGGCAAGCTCTTCCGCGTAATGCAGATAGGGAGAGCGCTCCCTGATGAGTGCAAATACGGGCCGCCGATCATCAATTGCGGCAATTCTTCTGAAGGCTAATTCACCGGGGGAAATCTGCGCAACCTTTTCCGGTAAAACAGTTACCCAGTTCTGACTTCGAATCATTCCGATCAATGACAACGTATTATGAACAGTAACCATAGCTTGCGATAAAGCAGACTGGAATTCAGTCGATTTAATAATCTTGCAAAGGTTGTTGCCAATAAATGCGGCGGTCGCAAGGTCGTTAATTGTCGGTGTTTTAGTTTGTTTCGCGAGTGGATGTTCCGGTGAACAAATCAAGCCGAACTGATCTTCAAAAAGCAGAATGCTTCTAATGCCACTCAATGAATGATTACCAGACACGATGCCAAAATCTGCCTGACCTTGTATTAGCGCATCAATAACACGCTGAGTGTCAGCGTCTTGCAACTCGACCTTCAAACCAGGGTGTTTTTTGGTCATTGTCTTAATTATCGATGAGAACAAAACGCTCGATACCGAGGGCACTGACGCAATGCGTATTAACCCCTGCGGAAAAGCAGCCGCCGTTTGGATCGCATTCACAGTACCGTCAAACAAGCGCAGCTGTTCCTGCGCCAGCTCGAACACCTGCTCTCCCAACGGCGTCAGTGTTTTTTTCCGATCACTTTCAAACAACCGTTGCCCAATATCGGCTTCTAGTTGTTTTAGCGTCATAGACAACGCGGATTGCGTTCGCGACAGCTGGATTGACGCTTCGGCCAGATTTCCACACTGAGCAACAGTGCTGAAACAGCGCAACATTTCGATTTTTATTGGCATATTTTATTTCAATAATATTGAAATTAATTCAAGTAATTTCAGTTTTACTGACTACAACAGAAAAGTCATCCTCTCGTGACTATTCATAAAGACGCTATGACAATGCTTGATTTACAAAAGAACCTGATTGCCGGTGATTGGTCAGAAGGTACTGCGACGATCGAAAACCGTAATCCGTCGGATTTGTCTGACCTGATCGGTGTTTACGCACAAGCTGACGCCAGCCAGCTAGCCAGCACCCTGCTGCGTGCCAAACAAGCTCAGCTTGAATGGGCTGCCTACGGTATCGAACGCAAGCAGGCCGTGTTGATGGCCATCGGTACGGAGATGATGGACAGATCCCTGGAGCTTGGAACATTGCTCAGCCGCGAAGAAGGAAAACCCATTGCCGAGGGCAAAGGCGAGGTTTATCGGGCCGGTCAGTTTTTCACTTACTACGCCGCCGAGTGTTTGCGTCAGATTGGTGAAAACGCAGACAGCGTGCGCGACGGAATTGAAATTGATGTACGTCGCGAGCCATTAGGTATTGTGGCGGTAATATCACCGTGGAATTTCCCGACCGCTACCGCCTCGTGGAAAATTGCACCGGCACTGTGTTACGGCAACGCGGTGGTCTGGAAACCAGCCAACATAACCCCTGCCTCAGCGGTTGCATTAACCGAAATAATCGCCAGACAAGACATTCCCAAAGGTTTGTTCTCACTAGTGATGGGCGCCGGAAGCAGCATCGGGCAACAGCTGATTGAAAGTACCGAAATCGCAGCGATTTCTTTTACAGGATCGGTACCAGTCGGTAAGCAGATAGCAATGGCAGCAATTCAAAATCTGACCAAAGTGCAGATGGAAATGGGCTCTAAGAATGCACTTGTAGTGATGGATGACGCTGACCTTGACACTGCAGTCACTGTTGCCGCCGGTGGTGCGTTTGGCGGAAGCGGACAAAAGTGTACCGCTTCATCACGATTGATTGTGCATGAAAGTCTGCACGAAGCCTTTACAGAAAAACTGATAGCCACAACCAAAGCGATGAAGGTAGGACATGCACAGCATGAAGGCACCCAAATGGGACCGGTAGTCAGCGCACAACAACTCAAAGAAAACCTCGCCTATGTTGACCTGGGTCGTAGTGAAGGCGCTGAACTTGTTTGTGGAGGGGCACAACTCGACATGCCTCATGAGGGTTATTACATGTCACCAGGTGTATTTATAAACACCAACAACGATATGCGAATTAATCGTGAAGAAATGTTTGCCCCACTGGCATCGATCATAAAAGTAGCGAGTTATGATGAAGCGCTGGCGGTAGTTAACGACACCAACTTTGGACTGACTTCAGGCATTGTTACCAAAAGCCTTGCACGGGCTACACATTTCCGTCGCCACGCCCGCACGGGTGTTGTCACCGTCAATCTGCCAACTGCAGGCACTGACTATCACGTACCCTTTGGCGGACGTGGCGACAGTTCCTACGGTCCACGTGAACAAGGTAGCTCCGCAGTAGAGTTTTATACTACCGTTAAGACCGCCTACATCAGTGCCGGGCAACCCTAATGCGTATCGATGGCTTGCAGTACGCCAATTGGTCAGAGAAGATCTTTCGACAAATGCGTGAAGGCAATATTGATGCAGTACAAGTCACTATTGCCTACCACGAAAATTTTCGCGAGACGGTACTTAACTTTGAGCGCTGGAACCGTTGGTTTGAACAATACCCCGATCTGATTCAAAAAGGTCTAGTAGCGAAAGATATTGACGACGCCCGAGCCGCTAAGCGCACCGCGATTTTCTTCGGTTTTCAAAACCCCAGTCCAATTGAAGACGATATTGACCTGGTTGAAATAGTACACACGCTGGGCGCGCGATTCATGCAGCTAACTTATAACAACCAGTCGCTATTGGCCACCGGTTGTTACGAGAATGAAGACACTGGCATTACTCGAATGGGAAAACAAGTCATCAAAGAGATGAATCGCGTTGGCCTGGTAGTCGACATGAGCCATTCAGCAGATCGATCAACCATAGAAGCGGCTGAAATTTCTCAACGCCCTATCGCCATTACCCATGCTAACCCCTACTCCTGGTCACCGGCATTGCGCAATAAAAAAGATGATGTCATCAACGCCGTTGTGCAACACGGTGGCATGTTAGGTTTTTCTTTATATCCGCATCACCTGAACGGTAAATCAAATTGCACAGTTCAGGATTTTTGCGAAATGATTGCCCGTGCGGCAGAGCAATTCGGTGTAGAGCATTTAGGTATTGGCTCTGACCTATGCCAGGATCATCCAGACAGCATTGTTGAATGGATGCGCGTTGGTCGTTGGAGCAAAGAAATAGACTATGGCGAAGGTTCCGCCAGCGATGCCGGGTTCCCGCCAATGCCTGAGTGGTTTAAAGATAATCGTGATTTTGGAAACATAGAAACCGGATTACGCACAGTCGGAATGAATAATACTGAAATAGCAGCTGTAATGGGTGGTAACTGGTATCAGTTTTATTCTGAAAACTTTGGTCCGGTACAATCCTGATGACTGTTCAAAGGCGCGAACCCGCAACAGTTATGCGACTCAAGCGTCTTGGATCACTGCACCAGTGCAGACTGAGTTTCATGCGAATTCTTACCCGCCGCATGGCACGAGAGCAATGGAAATTTGAAAGACTTGATTTTGCTATTAACAAAGAAGGTTGCGGCCACGCTGTCTACACTGCTCAGGGTCCGGATAGAACGTATTCACTGATCGCTTTTGCCCACAACTTACCGGAACGCTCAAGATCAGATCGTGTTATTGCCGAAGCCTGGGATTGCACGTTCGCGCTGTTTGACGGAGTACCTACCAACGATGACATTGAACGTCTCGCCGCTAACGTACCGCTGCAGGAAGCAGGACGCATCAGTGAAAGCGAATTAACTCTTTCCAGAGCCAATAAATCGGTTCGTTTGTGGAAGCACGTTATTGAAGCATTGTCCCAGGGACGCCAGCCGGATGTCGAACAAATCGAAAGCGTCGGCTACCTTATGCGCACCACAGCCGTTTACGGTTCTGGCAAATTCGGCGCTAAAGATCGCGAGATGATCGCCAACCGAGCCGAAACACAAGCACCGTTTCAAGCCGAAATGTTGACTGTCTTTCTGATACGCAGCTTTGTGCTCGATCTGGCACAGCATTGTGCCAATGCGCTCGGTGGCGAACACACAGCGGAACTATGTCCGGCAATAGCAAGAAAACTAGGCATCGGAAACTCAACTGGTCTGGGCATGGCACCCTTCATTGTCAATCATCCGGTTTTATTTAATAACTGGCTCATGGCAAGAGAGGAAGCAATTGCAAGGGTACGCTCGCTCCCCAACGCAACCCATACTGACACAGAATTTTTTCTGACCCTACTTGAACGAACGGCACTATTGGTGTCGAACTGGCATTCAAAGCATCCGCTACAACAGCAGAAGTTATCGCGCCTAAAAGCAGATATGGAAGCGCTGCAATTATTCACACTTAAGGAGAGCCTGCGGGAAAATCAACCCTGGCACCGACTACTAAATTGGTCTGAACAATCGCTAACCGAAGAAGGGCAAGAGCTACTGGCCTCATTAATCCTTGAGCCCTACCCCGACCTGGTCGACGGACTGGAGCACTGCATGGCAGATAGCTACAGTGGTTCATTTCGAATCGATGGCAGCATGCTCATCGGTCAGGTTCGAAAATTATTACAGCGTGATTTCGAATGGGCACTGTCTCTTGACTGGAGCGCACCTGAATGCTGTGCACGGGCCTGGTATGTCTCTGAAGAAAAACAAGAACCAAGACTTGGTGAACGATTTGAAGAAGCCATTGCGGAATACGAACAGCCACTTGCACCTGCACGAGACGCTAGCAATGCATACAAGGCCTTAGCAGCCTACCACCAAGATCAACCAATATCGGACTTCCTGTTAGCACACCCACAACACCGAAAGAGTATCCGCCGTGCTCAGCTAACTGAGCATGCACCCTACGGTGAAATAAGAGACAACACCATCTCATCGACGCTTATGCCTATTGATATGTTGCGAGCAAAACTGTCTTTTTTTGGCGCCACCAATTTTGACCCGCGCTCTGATCGATGGCTACGAATTTGTATGTATACAGGCGCACCTTATCCGCAGGAACTCAGTACCAGCAATGCCGATCATTGGGTCTATCCAGAGCTCGGTAGCATAGCGTCATGAGCTACTCCCTCAACGAGGTCGAGGCTCTAACGAAAAAGGCAACGCGCTCTGTAGGTCACCCCTGGGGAATAGCGGAAGAATCGGCAAAGTCAGTCCGCTGGTTATGTGAAAACGGAATCGACGGTTGCGCTGTACTTACTACCTATCTAAAGGAAGTCAAAACAAACCCGGCAGATGAGCAGAGTTTCGAAAGCTCGGACATTGTATTTCATTCGCCGTCTATCACCGGTAACACCTGGGCAGCTCCAAATGGTCGCTTATGTCCGCTGTTAAGTGGCACGGCGGTGTCCGACCGAGCTCATGTATTTACAGGTACCTGTGTAACGCTTCGTCGAGTGATCGCTCCCTATTTACTACTGTACTTTTGCACACTGCTTGCACGCCAGCATTGTTCCTCGAACCATCCAATGCATATTGTCACCGTTCAGTGGCAGGGTTTTCAATACACCACCGACGGAATAATAATGAGCACAGCAGGCACGCTTGATAACTACGCCGATGAAGTATGTATAAAACCAGGAGTTATAAAGGCTGGAGGAATAATCCAAACACCGCAGGCGCAATATGACCGGGCAACACCGACGACATACGATTGGAAAACCCTGAATACATTTGCCAGTCGCACCTACGCTCCAGCCACTGAGGAATCCCGTCTCAACGGTGCCGGTGCAGGACTTTCAGATAATGATTGATAGACGAGGAGTTCCATCAGACTAGTGCGTTGGTACCAGGTTCCAATTAAACCGACAGAACGGATAAATATTTTTTAAACAAATCTGTCAATTCAAAACAGTTGTTTTTCTCAAGGAGATATAGCATGTCTATAAAAGCACCCTATACCGATGTCGCGGTAAATACCGCGAATGACGGTTTTTATAAGGGAAATAGCGTTCCAATAGCGTTAATCAGTAAAGGTATATTAGTCGCACTGGTAATATGGGCGTTGGTATTCCCTGCCAATGCCAACAGTGTTCTCGGCAGCTTGAACTCAACCCTCCTAAAGGGCTTTAACCAGTTTTACATTATCATTGTTGGTCTTTTCGCTTTCTTTTTGTTTATCGTTGCAGCTTTGCCTCAGACCGGTAAGAGAATCATGGGCAGACCGGGTGAAGGCAAAGAGTTTTCTAATTTTTCCTGGTTCTCTATGATGTTTGGTGCCGGTCTCGGCGTTGGCCTAATGGTATTCGCTACTGCGGAGCCATTAGGCTTATGGGGATCAAACCCGCTTACCGTCAGCGGTGAAGTAGCCGGTAACAGCAAAGAAGCTATTCAATCAGCTTACCGATACACGTTCGCACACTACGGTTTCCACGCCTGGGCGATCTACGTTGTCACTGGACTGTCCCTCGCCTACTACGCATACACTCGCGACATGCCACTTACTATTCGTTCAGCACTAACACCATTGTTTGGTCGGTTGATGAATGGTTTCCTCGGCAATGTGGTAGACATACTTGGCGTTGTAGCAACGATCCTTGGCGTATCAGTCACGATTGGTTTTGGTGTGTCACAATTTATCGACGGTTTGTACGCAATTACCGGCATGGAATGGCTAATGAACCTGACCGGTGAAACACCAGCACCAAGTACCGTTGGATTGATTGCGGGTCTGTTGGTGATTATGACACTGTCAATTATCTCAGCAGTATCAGGTGTTGGTCGCGGCGTAAAATACTTGTCCAATCTTAATCTAGTGATGTCTTTAATTTTACTACTCACCTTCATAATATTTGGATCATTCATGTTCGCACTGACCACTTACGGCACGGCACTAGTGGACTACATCATTAACTTTTTCTCGCTAAGCTTCGGTGCTTATGGTCCGCAGTCGGCCGCTGCTTTTGCCGCAGCACTCCCCGCTGAGGCAGCGCCTTTCGCCGAGACACTTCAAGCTGGCGCCACCAGCCCATGGGGAAGCTTTGACGGATTCCGTTCAGGTCTTGAAGGCGAAGCTGCCGGACTATCAGAGCCTGTGCTTCAGGCAACCTATGCCGCCGGAGACTCGGGTCGTCAATTTGGCTGGCAATCGGCATGGACGACTTTCTACTGGGCCTGGTGGATTGCTTTCTCGCCTTTTGTCGGACTATTTCTAGCACGTATTTCACGTGGCCGTTCGGTGCGAGAGTTCATTCTTGGTTGTGTCGTTGCTCCATCATTGGTGTGTTTTGCATGGATGACTATCCTCGGTGGTACAGCAATCGATCTAGAACTGAATGGCACTGCCAACGGCGCAATTGTCGGTGCCTCAAATACCGCCAAGCTGTTCGTCACTCTCAGTCATATGATTGATGGTAACTTTCTATCTGCAATCACCATTATGTCTGTCGTCTTGATTATGACATTCCTTGTAACCTCTGCCGACTCCGGGATCCTGGTAATGAACACAATCATGTCAGGTGGCGAGCAAGAGACTGGTATTAAGCACCGTATTGTATGGGGTATCGTGCTAACGCTTGTCATTGGCACCCTGTTAATTGCCGGTAAATCTGACAGTGGAGCTGACCCGATGGAAGCACTAAAAAGCGCCATGATCATCGGAGCACTGCCGTTCACCGTGGTAATGGGTTTGATGTGTATTTCATTGGCCAAGGCGCTATTTCGCGATGGCATACGAGATAGAGATGCGATTCAATCCAAAACCAGACAGAACGCTAACCGGTAGCATTCAGGTACGGGCATTGATAGCAAAGATGTCCGTACCTGCTGTGACACCGTGAAGCCAACAGACAGCAATTGCATAGACTCACACTCGCACAATTTGAGCGAGTGTCGTGAAAGTGAGCATCGCTAATGTTAGTGCACTAATGGCTTTTACATAGTGACCGAGCACTTATAAATTGCCTTCGGCTTCACCTATCGCTTCAAAAAGGGATCTACAGGTTTTACAATGCTGTTGCGAGTCTTTGACTTGAAGGTGTTCCGCTACCAACCCGGGCTGCGTTAGTGAATATCGCCTTTACCGGAGATTACCGCCTTCAGTTTTTCAATAGAGAAATCAGCAGATCTCGCAGCAGCGAGTATGCCTGCCTCGCGACGATTCATCTCTGCAACCGCTTCCGGAATTTCCTTAACGACATCAGCGGGTATAACCACCGCCCCGTGTAGATCGGCGTGTATCACATCGTCATGTTTGACCACCATACCATGCACGGTCACCGAGCCACCGAAATCAACCGCGTGTACAAAGGCGTGACTGGGACCAATCTGCCCACCCAACACCTGAAAGCCGGGAGCACTGTCACCCACGTCGCGATAGGAACCGTTGGTCACAACACCCAGCGCACCGAGCCCTTTATGCACTGCTGTATGCACTTCACCCCAGAACGCACCAAAGGCCGGGTGAGCATCAAGGTCTTCGATGACCACGATAGTGGGTCCTTTGCCAGCGGCAACATACTCATAATACGGAATACGATCAGCCATCCCGTTGCCACCGGAAAGATCCGGAGCACTGGCTCTTATTGTAGCCGTTCGAGCGTACCCTACAATGGGTTTTGCACCAGGGTCTATGCATGAAAATGCCTTGACTGTATAACCATAGCCCCGCCGGTGTGCCGCGACCAATTCAAGAGCGTTGCAAATAGTTGGAGTGTCCCATTGAGTCAGGACTTCCAAGTCAGCGTCAGTTAAGTTCAAATTGATCTCCTTTTTGATCATCATTGCAAGTACTGGCTCACTTGGCAATTAATTCTTACAGGAATATGCACTCTTGTTGACTATTAAGCGTCATTACCAACACGGTTTTGCCGTAACAGTGTTTTGATCTAACAACATAGATAGTTATATATCGCTTAGCACAGTAGATATTACTCTGGATTCCACGAACAGAAGTTCAAACCACCCAAATCACACCGGTAACGCAACTCGCAACTGCTCGATGGCAGCAATATGACGATGAACCTGATTTATGAGAGACCGGAATATTCACAAGCCCGAATCCTGGTCCAACATCAAAGAGCCAATCAATCTAGCGCTCACTCAACATTTGTATGAACCCTTGCGTAGCTCTAGAGCTCTCAATCCGCCATCGGAGTATTTCACCTATTAATCGTTGCTTCAAACCATCCTGCGCGGCGTCTTGCCAAAGGTTGTTAGTCTCCTTTGGATCATCATCAAGGTTAAAAAGCTGTCCATTCTCGTGATCTACAAAGTGAACCAGCTTCCATGGCCCTTCGCGAACCATGATGACAAACTTACTGCCAGTCATGATGGCGTCATCCGATTGCTCGGTAAACACACGAGCCCGCCCGGTGCTTGTCTTTCCCTGAAGCAATTCTTTGAGTGATTGCGCTTCCATCCAATCCGGAATGTCTGCGTTGGCGTAATCGAGAATAGTGGGGCCAAAATCCATAAGTGACACCAGGGCGGGAATCTTTAAGCCAGCTTCGATATGCCCGGGCCAGCACACCACTGCGGGTACATGCACTGTCTCCTCAAACATGTTCCATTTTTGCGAATGACCGTGATCATTCAAACAATCGCCATGGTCAGAGGTAAATATAATGATGGTATCTTCTAATACACCACGCGCTTCAAGTGCATCTACAATTTTACCCACCTGAGTATCAATCATTGAGCAGTTGGCATAGTAGTGAGCACGCTGTCGATGCAGCTGTTCATCAGTAGGATTTTCCAGGTGCACAACCGCATCGTGATCGTTCTGTATATGGTTTTGTCGCAACGCTTTCAGTGGTTCTGGCTGGGAGTCCAGATCATAATCTCTGGTGGCTTTCGGCAGATCGCGATCCGCATACAGATCAAGGTATTCTCTGGTCGGATCATATGGCGGATGCGGGCCGGGCAAACCGACTTGCAGAAAGAAGGGCTCTGATCCCGGGTATCTCTGCAACCACCAACACGCGGTATCGGAAACGAAAACATCGGGATGCAAGTCTTCATCATGCGCCCAGATGTAGGCCCCCATTTGCTCTTTGTGATCTTCATTTTTTCTATAGGTCACACGCGAGGGCTTGTATGCACCACGAGCCCTCAATGCCTTATCCCAGTTATCCAGATAAAAGGGCAAATCCGGATGGTCTCTGTCTTTGTTTTCAGTGACGTGTCGTTCGTGAAATCCGAATGCGCCTTCCACCGGCCAGGTATGCATTTTTCCGACATTGACACATCGATACCCTGCATCTGCCAGCGCTTCTACCCAACAATAAGACCAGGGCTCATCGTTTCTGAATACACCATTGGTATGCGGATAGGTACCACTGAACAGTGATGCTCTGGAAGGCGAACAAACCGGCGCTGTTACATACATATTTTCGAAAGTCGCACCGGTGTTAACCAGCTTATCGAGATGGGGCGTAATCATGTGGTCATGACCGTGTGCTGCGATGGTATCGAGCCGCTGCTGATCCGTAATAATGAAAACAATATTTGGCTGCTTTGACATACTATCTTTTTCCCGACCGCCTCTGACTGCGCACTATATGTTTCTAAAAAAGACTCCCGGACATATTGACAGGGTCAGCACGACACTGGCAACCGCGCTGCCTCAATCGACCTTCACCTAAGACAAATAATTCATGCTGGAGCAAGAATACAGGGACATATATAGGAGCACCATTCCGGTGAATAGACCATCCCGACATAGTCCTCGACAATAAGACGCAGGAATTATCTACCTACGGGCTTCAGAAAAACCAATCCGCAACCTGAAAACATACGCTCAGCCTATAATCATTTTGTCACAACAAGGTTTTTTTTATAGAGCGGATTCGCTGCATAAATCATCACCGGCAACTTCTACCTCTCTATGCTGGAAGACCCCATTGAAACTACAGCACCATGAGTTACCTGCTCGTCACATAACGACTTAGCTGTTCTTTGCGTTCATATCAAGCAAGCAGCAACCGCCACGGACTAACACACCCATACTACATTCGATACAGTTATGGTTCCCCCGAGTTGCTGGACGCTAGTGATTACATACGATTGCATCGGGATAAATCAACACTTCCCAAACTCGAACTTGGCGCGTCCTCGTGTGCATTGTGCGCTATGTCAACAGGTAATCACACTTTATGACTCTATGGACTTAAAGCTAATCACGAATCATGCGCTAACAGTGACGTGACAAAAAATAAAATGAGTGCAGGAAGTATGAAGCCCTTTACAAAAACTATCTATCAATACAGGGATAAACAAACAACGGACTTGATTAACGAGAATAAACCATGAGCCGTAAGACTTCAAACTTCTTTCGCAATACCTGCTGGTCATTCATGTTGGCACTATTAACGGTCAATTCTCCATCTTCCGCACAACAGGAATTACACCTGGTATTCGGCTTGTACACGACAGACAAGCCCACTGTTCTGGTCAAGGCATTTCGCCCAATTTTAACAGCTATCGAAACCGATCTAAGCAAATCACTTGGCATATCAGTCACAATTCAAACACATATTTCACCCACTTACGAAAGTGGCGTGGCTGCGTTGGTCAACGGTGATGTGGACTTTGCCAGAGTAGGACCTGCCTCTTACATTTCGGCGACTGAACAGAACCCTCTACTACGTATACTTGCACTTGATAGCAAAGACGCCGCACAAACAACCAAGGGTGTAATTTGCGTCCACGAAGACAATGAAATCAAGACGATTGCAGATCTAAAAGGAAGTCGCTTTGCGTTTGGGAACAAAGAATCCACTATTGGACGTTATCTGTCTCAGGCTTACCTGTTGAAGCATGGAATCTCAGCACAGGAACTTGATCATTTCGACTATCTGGTACGTCATGACCGGGTCGGCCATGCAGTAGCAAATGGCAACTTTGATGCAGGTGCATTAAAAGAGGGTACATTCGATAAGCTAAGAAAAAACGGCCTGCCGCTAAGAGCCATCGCCAGATTCGACAATGTAAACAAGCCATGGATTGCCAATGCAAGGATGAACGATGATCTTTTCACAGCACTACGCAGAGTCATGTTTGCACTGTCTGCACCCGAAGCCTTTAAGGCAATGGGACGTAAACAATTTGTAGCAGGAAGTGACTCAGATTTCAGAGAAATCCGAGAGGCTATCGCGAGCAACGGAAATTTTTTCCGCAAGAAAAATTCTGTTAGCACAACAGCAACCAATGCTCAGTGAAACTCCCCCGCATTAAGTCTGCCCCCTGGCCTCTGTCATTTAAAGTATGCGCTGCCCTGGTTTGCACCATGGTTGCCGTAACTCTCATTGCAGTAAAACTGGATGACAAATATCGTCAACAAGAATTAAATGATGAGCTCAAACAGCAGAGTTATCTGATCCTTAAACTGATATCAGCTGGAGCGCTGGAATCAGTCATCATGGAAGATGTCCCTATGCTCTTCTCTATCGTGCGCGAAACCACAGCACTGGACCCGCACCTGACATCTTTGGTAATCAGTAACGAGTCTGGTCAAACTATGGCGCAATGGAATCGTGCCGACTACACCAGCACTTCATCAACCGCTGTCTTCGAACAGACTATCCATTACGAATCCGAATTTTTCGGCACTGTGAAAGCACAGTGGGACCCTGTCGGCCTGGCCGAAAAAGTGGATAAACGATTGGCACGCGGGCGCAAAACCCTCATGTACGCGTTGCTATGTCTGACGTCCTTAAGCTTGCTGTTACTGCATGTGTTGGTGGCGTCACCAATCTACCAACTTACCAGTAGATTAAGAACTATTTCCGGCGGACATACTTCAGACAAACTGAAAATACAAAGTTCAAAAGAGATGTCGTTGTTAGCAGATGCTGTGAATATTCTAGATACCACTTTACATGAATCCAGAATGCTGACAACAGAACTCGAACACCAGGCCACACACGACTCTTTAACCGGGATAAAAAATCGGCCTGCATTTGAAACCGCACTCAAAGAGCGACTTCAGAGTCGACACACCGAGAGCGCCGATGACGTCCTGATCTATTTTGATCTCGATCAGTTCAAGGTCATCAACGATACCTGCGGGCACGCAGCGGGCGACGATTTACTGATGCAGCTTTCAGCAACTCTGTCATCTTTATTTAGACCAGACGATATATTTGCACGACTTGGGGGCGACGAGTTCGCTGTATTGCTGTATTCGACTAACATGCAGGAAGCGCAGGCTATCGCTGAAAACGTACGTGCTTTAACACAAGCACAACGCTACGTACACCAGGACCGCGCTTTCATCATCGGCGCCAGTATCGGGATTGTCTGCATTTCGGAAGTCGATGAGAGCGCAAAAAGAATCATGACAGCCGCAGACGAGGCTTGTTATGCAGCGAAAGATGCAGGTCGAAACCGAGTCCACGTATATCAGGAAAACGATGATGAATTAAGCCAGCGCCGCGGTGAAATGGGATGGATTCCAAGAATTCATGAAGCACTGGAATCGTCGAATCTGATTCTTTATGGACAGGCAATCGAACCCACAACCCCTGCTCTTACAGATTCTCTTCATATTGAGATACTGATTCGTATGCTTGGACACAACGGTGACATCATACCCCCCGGTGCTTTTCTTCCGGCAGCTGAGCGTTACGGCATTATGCCGAAAATAGACCGCTGGGTTTTCAGTAATACATTGCGTTGGATGGAACAACAACAAGAAAATGGCAGCGCAGTTCCTGTTTGCGCAATCAATGTGTCCGGCACATCGATGAGCGACGTCATGTTTAGAAATTTTCTGCTTGAAGAGCTATCGGAAACCAGTGTTCCAACATCTAATATTTGTCTTGAGATGACAGAAACTGCGGCTGTCTCGCAACTATCCAGCGCCATTGAATTCATGACAACAGTAAAGAATGCCGGATGCCAGTTTGCATTGGATGATTTTGGTTCCGGAATGAGCTCGTTTAACTACTTGAAGAACATGCCGGTAGACTTCGTCAAAATAGACGGAGCTTTTGTCAGCCCGTTAATGAGTGATGAAACCTGCGTCGTTATGGTTCGAGCCATCGGTGATATTGCTCGCGTCATGGGTATAAAAACAATCGCAGAATTTGTCGAAAACGACGATATTCGCAATAGGCTGGCTGAACTCGGCATTGACTATGTACAAGGGTATGGGATCGGCAAACCTCAAGCGTTATCAAACTTCGATCAAACCGCTGTTCGTCGCGCAGCATAAAAATCAAGGTGGCTGACTACCTTGCAGGCTGTCTAAAACAATGGTGGATCAGATACTGGTTTTCAACCATCACATGCAACAAAGCGTTTTACCATCAGCGTCTGATGCACAATAAAAGAAAGCAACAAGACATCCCTGCCCGACAGGCGCTAGCATATGCAATCTGTCGATTATCAGGCCAGCTGCCAACTACCCGAGTATCTATCTGGAGTATCCGCACACAGCAGCGTAGTCACCCGGCAGTTCGTCACTCCCAACTCGAACTACCCGGCCCTGCCTTCAAGCCAATGTCTTGCGGTTTAAGTGCCCGCCCGTCAACACTATGGGGGGACATCGGTGCGATTGGCTTGCCGGTATTCTTTTCAAAAAAAATTGTGCGAGCACCTTTGGGGTTTGCCATGTACTTGTCGCCCCAGTGCGTTATCGACAACATAATCGGTTGAAGATGCACGCCTTTCCTGGTCAACAAATACTCGGAAGACTTTCCATCAATTGCACGCTTTTCCAAAATGCCCTGATCGACTAAACGCTTAAGCCGTTCAGTCAATACGTTTCTCGACATTCCAGTCTGCAAGAACTCTTCGAATCGATTCACTCCCCGAAACGCGTCCCGCAGGATAAGCAGCGTCCAGCGCTCACCGATGATCTCAAGCGTCTGCGCAATTGAGCAGTTCATATGCGCGAAAGATTTATATTTCATGGGGGCCATTATACTTGACAAGTTTTCTCAAACAACTAATAATAAGTTTTTTGATTGAACTTATATACGGGACAACCCATGCTTGTAGGTCACTTTTCAACCGCTTTAGTCGCCAACCAAAAAGTTCCAGCAGGCAGTCTGTTGTTTTTTCTCGTTATATCTCAACTGCAAGATATCTTGTGGACGCTGTTGCATTATCTTGGCCTGGAAGTCACGACACCCACTGACGTTTTAGACACAACATTGCAAGGCATGACTGTCGACATGCTCTACAGCCATGATTTAATGCCGCAAATATTCTGGATGGCCGTGGCGTTCTTACTGGGTAAGTTATTGTTTAAAAGCAACAAGGTGGGCGTGACCGCGGCAATAGTGGTGTTCGGACATTTCGTATTGGATCTTGTTTCAGGGCATCCGCACCATGTATTTGGAGCTGACTCAATTGATATCAGTCTTGGCTTATACGCCAGCAATGCCTATCTGGCCGTTGGCATAGAGGCGGTATTCACCGCGGTCGTTATGGCGTATTTTTTTAGTCAAGAGTCTAAAAATGGAATTCAACGCACAGGCATTAATAGAAAATCCATTATCGCTCTGTTTATATTCGGAATAGTATTCATGTTGTTTATTGCCACAACCTCAGTTCGGGACTGGTTTGGTATTCCTGCATTTGACTTAGGGTTTGCGACCACAATGCCCAACTTAATATTCACTTACGCTGCAATCCTATTGTGCCTTTTGTATCTGGTGCCTAAGAAAACCGTTAGCTTGGAGCGTCACTAAACATTGGAAAATCTGCAGCTGGTAGAAAGTTGATACCAGCTGCGTCGTACAATCGACTGGCGGGCTACACTGGCGCATAGCTCACCCATAAATGAGTGAATAGGCTCCCCTGGAAGCCGGGACTGCAGCCCCACCCCCGAAATGACATCCGTCACTACACCAGCACATTAAGTCCTTTTTTGATTGATATGCCCTTCACCCCGAAACGCTCAAGGACAAAATCTCAATGGCCTCAATAGCGGGGCTCACTTCAATGTACTGCTCAATACCAGATTCGATCAGCCACTCAGTATTCGCGCTGAAATACTCATTCTGATACAGCCCTTCTCGCACGCCGAATCAATAGTCCGAGCCACCCCGGACCCTCAAATCAAGCTAAATCAGCAAAATACGAATTGGTACGGTTGAAACAGGCACCTCTTCACGTTACATTAGTTTCAGTAATTACTGAAACAACCGAAATAATAGAAATGAAGAACCTGGAACCGTCGATACAAGCTTTTATACTGCACTTTGGCGAGATGGGCAGTCATTGGGGAATCAACCGCACTGTCGGTCAGATCTATGCCCTGCTATACGTATCAGATGCGCCTTTAAATGCCGAGCAGATTACCGATGCACTGGGGCTTTCCCGCTCTAACGTGAGCATGGGCCTGAAAGAATTGCAGTCATGGCGCCTGGTGCAGTCGCAACACTTACCTGGCGACCGCAAAGACTACTTCTCCACCCCGGAGAACGTGCTTGATATCGCTCTCACGTTACTGGAAGAACGGCGTAAGCGTGAACTAGACCCTACCCTTACGTTGCTACGTCAGACGCTAATGGAAAAGCCAGGCTCGGAAAAGGAAAAACATGCACACGAGCGGATGCAGCAAATGTGCGATCTGATGGAACAGGTATCTGACTGGGCAGAAGATTTACAACGTTTGAGCCGTACCGATTTGGAACTTCTATTGAAGTTTGGCAATAAGATACCGCGGCTACTGGAAATGAAAGGCAAACTTTCGATCATGGGTAAAAAGAAAAGGTAACTAAATGGACGCGTTGGTTCTGGCACGTATACAGTTCGCCGCTAATATCTCTTTTCATATTCTGTTTCCTACCATCACTATCGCACTCGGCTGGATGCTGCTGTTTTTCAAAATCCGCTTTAAACGCACTGGTGATGAAGGATGGATGGCTGCCTATCGTTTCTGGGTAAAAGTATTTGCACTCACTTTTGCCCTGGGTGTCGTTAGCGGCATCACGATGTCTTTTCAGTTTGGCACCAACTGGCCGGGCTATATGCAAACGGTTGGCAATGTTGCAGGTCCTCTATTGGCGTACGAGGTACTGACAGCGTTTTTTATGGAAGCCACGTTTCTGGGGATCATGTTGTTCGGCACTCACCGTGTGCCATCGTGGCTACATACAGTGGCTACCGCGCTGGTAGCTGTCGGTACTACCATGTCTGCATTCTGGATCATCGTACTCAACTCCTGGATGCACACCCCGGCCGGATTTGAAATGATTGATGGCGAGGCGCATGTGACTGACTGGGCAGCGGTCATCTTTAACCCGTCGATGCCTTATCGCCTTAGCCATATGTTGATCGCATCGGCACTGACGGCCTGCTTTCTTGTTGCCGGCCTTTCTGCTTATCGTGTACTACGTGGTGATCAATCAGTCGGGCTACGCAAAGCGATGAAGACAGCAATTTATGCCGCCGCAATATTTATCCCCTTGCAAATTGCTGTGGGTGATATGCATGGTTTAAATACACTGGAACATCAACCGCAGAAAATAGCCGCTATGGAAGGCGTCTGGGAGACAGAAAGGCGCGCTCCATTGTTGTTGTTCGCCATACCCGATGAAGCAGCACGAGAAAACAAATTCGAAGTGGGTATACCGGGATTAACCAGCTTGATACTTACTCATGATATTAACGGGGAGATAGCAGGCTTAAACAGCTTTGAAACCCACCCACCCGTGGCGCCACTGTTTTTTGGCTTTCGAATTATGGTCGGCGTCGGCTTGTTGATGTTGCTGGTGTCATGGTTTTGCAGCTGGCGCTTGTTGCGCTATCGTGAACTACCGCCGCTGGCACTTAGGGCGCTGGTAGCGATGACCTTCTCTGGCTGGGTCGCAACACTTGCAGGCTGGTACGTAACAGAGATTGGACGTCAACCTTGGCTCGTACAGGGCGTCCTGACTACCAAGGCCGCGGTGTCGGCTACAACCGCGCCAAATGTCGCTACTTCTCTGACCATATACCTAACGCTATATGCAACGTTATTAGTCGCTTTTGTTTTCACACTATTTCATCTCGCGCGGCAGGCGGAAGCGGCAGACAAAAAGCAACCAAACGCTATACATACCGCAACGTCAACGCCGATCGGGGTCGTCACATGAGCGCTATACCAGACAGCTACCTACCAGTTATTTTTCTTGGCCTGATGGGACTATCGATGTTGCTATATGCAATATTGGATGGCTACGATCTGGGCACCGGCATTCTAATGATCGGTCGCGGCGAATCACATCGCGATCAAATGATCGCATCCATCGGGCCGTTTTGGGACGCCAATGAAACCTGGTTGGTACTTGGCGTCGGCATATTGCTGGTGGCTTTTCCAACAGCTCACGGACTGATACTCACGTCAGTGTATTTGCCAGTCGCGCTCATGCTGGCGGGTTTGATCTTGCGCGGAGTAGCGTTTGATTTTCGTGCCAAGGCAAATATTAAACACAAGGGACTTTGGGATCGCGTTTTCATTTTTGGCTCGCTACTCGCCACATCAACTCAAGGGTACATGCTCGGTCTGTATATCACGGGCTTTAATGATTCCGGGTCGACCACACTATTCGCTCTGCTCAGCGCGTTATGCGTAACCAGTGCATACACACTGATGGGCGCATGTTGGCTAATACTTAAAGCCGAAACTGAACTACAGGCTTATGCCATTCGCTGTGCCAGACGTTGCCTGATACTGACAGCCATTGGACTGCTGGCACTATCCATCGTAAACCCGTTGATTAGCGCTGAAACAATGAGTCGCTGGTTCGGTTTCCCGCAAACTTTGTATCTGGCACCGTTACCACTGGCGACTATCGCACTACTGCTTATGCTGCACAAACTACTGGCTTCTATAGAGCCCGGAGACAGTCGTGAAGCCAAGCCGTTGTTATACACCATTGGCATTTTCGTGCTCTCATTCGCAGGCCTGGCGTATAGCTTCTTTCCGATGATCGTACCGGGGCAACTCACTGTATGGGAAGCCAGTAGCGCGCCGGAGTCACTGCGTGTCATCTTGTGGGGCTGTGTATTCGTACTGCCAACAATACTTGCTTACACAGCATTGTCCTACTATATATTTCGCGGTAAATTGACAGCGCTTACTTATTACTGATTTATATCTACACTTAAAATCAAAACTCCGCGCGATTGGCAGGTGATACTCATTAGGTCGGATCTCAATATTGACTCATAGGGTCTATGACCTCTGACTCAAATCTTCTGAAAAGTAAGCCGGTCCTCTTGTGTGATGATGAAAGTCTAATAAAATAGAGTAGTCGATATAAGCTTCTCGATTCGATACAGTGCCGCACACATACATGCTCCGTTAAAAGCGTATCAACTCAAAATCAACCCGGCACGCAGCCGGGTTAATTCACACAATTAGAGTAGTTTACTCGCTATGATGTTCCGCATTTTTTCGGCCCGCCTTTGCAGCCACCGTTGCCACCATCGCTCGCATTGGTCACATTGACTTCGACCCAAGTGCTCGATGCGTTGCCAGCGTTGTTAACACTACGAACCAGATAACGTACCTGGCCGCTTACCCCGGTGTTTGTATAACTGACAGTATTTTCACCAAGCGTTGCAATCAGCGTGTTCGCGCGCCAGCGATTGCGCTTCGAATGCCAAGTCTCACGGTAAACCTGATAAGTTAACTCGCTTGCCACATCGTTCCAACTTAGCGTTGCACTGCCATCTGCATTATCAACGACCGATAGAGTAACAGCGGCCGGTGGCTCTGGTTCAGTTGGTGTAGGAAGCGTTGTCGCACTTGCAAGCGCTGACCAATTGGTCTCGTTCCCAGCTGCATCACGCGCCTTCACCTGCCAGCTATAGGTCGTGTTCGCCTCTAATCCTGTCGCGGTATAAATCGTATTGCCACTCCAGCCACTACTACCAGCCGAGGAACTGGAAAAGAGATACTGCACAGCACTACCAGACTCGTCAACAGCGGTAGTGGCCGTCATAGTCACTGTAGTATCGCTATTCGCCTCAGGCGCAGAAACGAAAGACATCGGGTTCGGGGTCGGCGGTGTAATATCAGATGGTGGAGGTTCGCTTGAACCGACTACGATATTGCCCGAGATAAAATACTGGCCCTGGCTCCCATAATCAGTGTACGGGCTGATCGAGTTACCCACACCAGTTATACCAAGATAGTAATCACCCGCCACTAGCGTCGTCGATATGACAGCGTTAGTTTCGTTTGCCGGTTCGGCACGCACAAGTATTGTACCGTCGGCAGCATACAATGTTGCCTCGACATCCAGGTTGGTTCCACGATTGGAATTGCGCAACCAGGCAGCCCACGAAGGAGTCACCGTGATATTGGCCGGCCCATCACCGGCGGAAAATACAAATATATCCTCATCGGTACGACTACTAATTACTCCCTTGTTTTCATACAGAGTATTGAACGGATCGGTTTGTGGTGTTGTAGAGTTTATATTGCCATCGTCACCCACCTGCAACGTGGTAGCCGCTGAAAATGAGTCAGAGTGATCATCAGGCCGCTGACCCATTTTGCTTGTTATTATGCTTATATCATCTTGAAAATTATTGGCATCTGCATACTCCCCCATACTCCATTGACTGACATTGTCATTATAACCCGTGCCCATAATCGGGCCCCAGGAAACAGCGCCTGTACCATGCCCGGAGTAATAGCTGCGCGTCGATGTACCATCGTGTGACAACCCAAGATTATGACCTGCTTCATGCGATGCCGCTTCAGCAATAAATGGAGGATGGTTCGACAGATTATTGGAATAAACCAGCGCCGGAGAATAGTAGCCGTAATTACTTAAACCAAAAACGTTCACGTAGGCCACACCACCTGCATTTTGAGCCGGCATCGGAACACCATTGGCATCGACGTTAGGTGTAATGAGCACTCGACCTGTATTTCTTCCAAATACACCGGGGTCCTCAGTCGTTACATCGACATCGAAGCTCGAATAATCTTCGGCAATGCGATACCACATTTCAGCGATCTGATCTAGTTCAGTGGGGCTAAACGAAGCTCCGTCACCGTCGGAATCAAACGCCTGCGCGTACAATGGATCTACGCTCCCGTTATTCCATGCTGTATTGCTAATTACATGGCCATCAACGTCGATAAACAGCACGGTAGCCGCACCAGGTTTACTGTGCAGGGAAAATGTTTCAGCCGGGGTAATGCCACTAGGCGCATCAACCTCCGCACTACTGATCGCTTCGACTTCATAGGCAAACTCATCGACATAGAATACTGCGCCATTCGAATCTACTCGAAGCCGGGCAACGTCCGCAGCCGGGAAGCTAAAACCATCTAACCATTCCAACGCACGTGCCCGCGCTTGTGGTGGAAGATCACGCAAGCCACTCCTCAATAGGCCGGGAGGGATTTGCTCCAGGTTGATATTCGATCCTGCGTGAAAATTCTGCCGGTTTTTATCTGCAGCAAAACTTGCAGATGTTATTAATAATAATGCAGTACCCAAAGAAATTGCCGTATTCCGATCGACCATATGTTGCTCCATTGTGTTACCTGGATCGCTACCTGCTTAGCGCAAGTGAGATTGGCCCGCCGCGCCGATGCGCTTTAACGGCCGTAACCAATGGTTCTTTATCAATCTCAGCGGTATTGAGATTAAATTTCATTAATTCGTGAAGCGTTTCGCCTGGCTTGACTCGCTCATGGCGCGCATACCTCATCACAATCTAAGGTCTAAGATCAAGTCATTGCAGCAAGGCTTATCTTGAGCCTGGAATCGGGAGAGACTCTCAAAACGTCACAAGCGCCGGCTTATTACGCATACCGGTAACTGCATTCAGAACGATAGCCAAAATAACAATACTGCCACCGACAAGAACAGAGTAGTGAGGCACTTCATCAAGGAACAACCAGGCCCAGACTGGAGCAAATACAACCTCGGTCATGCAGAGCAAGGCAAGTTCGGCAGCCGGAACAACGCTGGAGCCAAAAGTAAACAGCACCATCCCGATGCCGAGCAAAAAGACCCCGAGGAAAAGTGCCAGAACGATTTCCTTTAGTGGAATGCCGATACCGGTCCCAGTGACAAAACACATCACCAGCGCCAATACCAATGCAAAGCTACCCCCCATGAAAACGACTGGCAGACTGCTGCTATCTCCCCTGCCTGCACGCAGAGACACAGCGAATACGGCAAACCCCGTAGCAGACATAAAGGCCAGAAAATCCCCTAACCAGTTGCCTTGCGCAACGCTGTCGTAGACCATCGAAAGAATACCGACCATCGCCATAAAGAGCGCGACAACAGTAAATTTTCGCAGTGGCTCACCAAGTACAACGCGCGACAATGCGGCGGTCAAAAAAGGCGCCGTAGCAAATAGAAAAGCAGCATTGGCAATTGTAGTTAATTGGATCGATGCAATACCGCCGGCATAGGCAGCAACGAGACCACAGGCACCTATAACACTCCAGAGCCCGGAGTTTTTGATAGTGCCAAGGGCCTGTCCTTTCGACTGCCTTGAGATTAACCAAAAGATGAGAGGCAGTAAGCCGAGTGAGCGATAAAACAGAATTTGCCAAACACTTGCTTCATCGAATCCACGAATGCCGACGGGAATAAACGACCAGAAAACGCCGGCACACAGCACAAGCAGCACACCGCGCAGGTACGACAAAGGCTTGCTCATGAAAATACACTCGGGTAGGCATTGGCCGGCTTTAGCCAATCACACAATTACATGCTTTTTCCCGGGGCTACGAGAGCCAGGGATCTGTATCAGTAGGAAACAGGCCTGCTGTTCGGCGCGATTGTACTCCAGTTTAATTCTACGTGATTGCTCGACGCGACATCATACTTGTGCACAAGTCCGCGCCGCTGACAATCGTCGCTAAAAGCTGATCGGACGGCCTGTTAACGCTTGGCTTCGATCAAATCCCGAACAATCACCCGCGGTACACCAAGAGCCCGAAGCGCGGTGGACACGACGTTGTTGATTGATTCTTGTAGCTGAAACTCCCGCTTGCCATCGATTTCGGCAAAGGCTGGTTGATGCGCGTCGATTAAGGCAATGGTTGCCCCGCCAAGCTCTGTTTTGAGGTAGTCAACTGAGGGCTGGACATTTTCAACATAAAACTCAAAGCGACTGCGCAACGCTTCAGCATGATCATCCGCACGGCCACGTTTGCCGGCACGCGCGCTCATCTCGGCCTTACTGATTGATAAGTGCAGGACTTTCAATACTGGAACGTTGACACTGCGCAGATACCCCAGCAAGTGCTCGGCAGCAATCTCTGTTCTGGGATAGCCATCAAGAATAAACGGGCTGTCATATCCATTGGCGCCGTCTGCTGTCGTCGACTGTAAAATGACATCAATAGCGGCGGCAATGAGATCCTGAGTCCAGCGATTTGGAATCAGCAGGCCGCGCGCGGTGCAGAACTCCAACCATTCCAACTGACTGGCATCAGCGTTCTCAGCATCTTTCGGGCGACCGAAGTAGTCTTGTAGTTCAGGCAGATAGCGACGCACCTTTTCAGACAGTTCATCACTGGTGTCCATGCTGTTAAACATGCTAACGCCGTGAGACAAGGAATATTTTTCTTCAAGAAGACCAGCGAATTTCTTATCTTCTTTAGCACGCTCAATGGTGGTCCGCAGAATCACACCCATTGAAAGATGGCGCTCAGGATCAATCGAGAGCATCTCGCACAGCGCGTTAGCAACTTCGCCTTTTCCGCAGCTTGATGGTCCCGTCAGTATCACTACACCCGGCCCGTTTAGTGCGATTTTCTCGACCCGAACTATAGAGGGCGGCAGATAAGATGTTTGGTTCATTGTTCGGTTCAGTCAGGTTCATGGGAATACGGTTGCTATGATACGGAAAAACTTGCCTGCGGCTTCATACACGGAGGAATGGTTCCCCGGGCTCTGTTTCCAATCGAGATGATTTCTCACCCCTTACTTAATAAAACTTAATAGAATTCCGTATCTTAAAAGGCGATACCAATTGGTTGGTGGTGCGCCGACACCAGAACACACCGCTGACAGCCAATTACAGACCAGATAAAAGCCTGCCTTTCAATGCAGGCACGGATAGTACAGACCTAATGGCATTGCCGTCTGTGATCCAATAGATTTCTCGGCATTGAGCCTACTTCAGTGGCGACGTGGCACCTACTCCGCCCACCTGGCTGGGTCAGCGCTTTTCCGCTTGAA
>CALISD010000114.1 GCA_938041955.1 uncultured Granulosicoccaceae bacterium
GTTGTTCAAAAAAAGAGACGCTTGAATATTACGCCCTGCCACCCCATGCAGTTTGATCTTTGCCGGCCGGCAACGATGACTAAAAAATTGGGTTTACGTGGGCCCATAACTACAGCTTTATGTTCATCAAGTCTTTGGCTACATCAACTTTGCCGTTAAAGTGCAGTGCCATATCATTCTTCATTCTCGTATGTGCATCTGCATTATCCATATTCTTTCGAATATGAGTCAGTATCAAATGTCTGGCACCACAACGGGTGGCGAGCTGAGCTATTTGTTGTGGATCGGGGCAGAACTCAGTCACTGTTGGCATAGACTTGTTACCCGTTTCTCTGTAGCACCAGTGAATCAATATATCGCAACCATGCGCAAGCTGTTCAAGCTCTTCACACAATGCAGCATCACCTGAATAGACAATACTTTTACCTTTGTAGTCGATTCGAAACGCCATACATTGCAACTGTGGTTGCGCGTGTGGTACAGAACAGCTGCTCAAACGCCAGCCGTCGGTGTGTTGCTTGGTAAAAACTGCGTCAACTTCTGTGATCTTCGGTGCCGGCCATGGCCGTGGCACCTGACCGCCCCTTGCCTTCCAAACTTCAATACTGGCTTGCTGTTCTGTGCGTGCTTTAAGATCTGTTGATAACACACCATCTCTGCCAAAGTATTGCTGAGTGATCTGTGCAATTGGAGGTGGTCCAAACACTTGCAAAGGCGCTGCCCCTTCATCCCATGCTGCATGCACCAAACGTGCATAGTCCATCATATGATCAGAATGAAGATGACTAAAAAATAAATGTGTAATATCACCTGGCAATAGACCCGCCTGCAAAAGACGATCAAACACACCACCACCACAATCGAACAGAATTTTGCACTGATCAATTTCTATTAGATAGCCTGAAGAAGCACGCGAAGCATGTGCTTCTGGAGAACCTGTACCAAGTAAGGTGAGCTTCACTGGCTAGCACGTACAGTAGTCAGAGCAATACCGTTCCCTGTATCAACGATGGGCGTCACCACGACATTCATTTGGCCGACTCAGCATTAGAACTTTTACTGATGTTCTTTTCTAGTTGGTCAAATATCTTGAACAACAATTGCCGATCACGCTCGGTAATACCTTTCATAAGATCGCGCCGACGAGCCTCCATAAACGGCCGTGCTTTAGAAAAACATCGCTCGCCTGCGGCTGTCATGGTGAGTGTGTTTTGTCTTTGATCTGCAGTATCTGTTGCTGACTTTAACAATCTAGAATCTACCAGGCTTTTTATATTTCGACTAAACAGGCCGCCATCCATTCCGGAATGTTGCAACAACACCGCTGCATGAGTGGGGCCGAAGTCATCGAGCATGGCAAGGATTCGCCACTGAACTACGCTAAGGCCGCATTTTTCCCGCAACAAACGCGCTGCATGGGCATTCATTTTCGCCGACAACTGAGTGATGCGAAATGTAAAAAGATCTCTTAGATCCGTTTTAGCAGATTGCTGGACTTGTTTTTCTAATTTGTGAACGATAACGCTACTCCGCAGAATGAACTATAGATTTAAACATTTTTCTTGACCTGTCAAGTATATTGAATAATCATAGAATGCCACGTACGGATATACGGATAGGTGAATATTCTTATGGTATCGCGCCTGGTGAAGCCGTGAGTAAAGCAACGTTACGCACTGCACATGACAAAGCCGTTCTATCCATAGATGCCGCAGATGCACGAGCAATATCAACTGCTGCAGTTGCAGGTTATGGGTTCGCGGCAACTGCATTGAATGCCACAGGCGCAGCCTTTTCGAATGAATCACTCGAATATACTCGGCAGTGCTTCTTCATTAGTGCCTTTGTAGAAACTGTCCGTTCAGAAACTACACAACTCAAACTCGTGTCGTATCTACGACAATCAGATATTTATTGATGGCATCTATGGCGACTGACGGTTATTGAGTGATACCGTTATGCAGAACTACCTATACCTAATAAGTACTTTTACACCAAAGAGGAAAACCAAGTGAAAGCTAAATCAACACTACTCGCGCTCGGCGCGAGTGCGCTTATCGCCCTTGCATCCACTGCCAGCGCTGCAGACTGGAAGCCAGATGGCCCGCTCACCATCCAGATCGGTTTTGGCGCGGGTGGTTCAACTGACACCATGGGCCGCGTACTGGCAAAATCAATGGAAGACGCTACCGGCTGGAGCATCGTAGTCGAGAACAAACCCGGCGGTGGCGGAGTCGCTATGTTCACCGGTCTTTCACAGCGACCAGCCAATGGCAAAACCATTGGCATGGGTGTCAGCATCCCCGTGCTGGTTCAATTAGTGAATCGCGCTGATCAACTGCCATTCACCGTCGACAGCTTCGACTACCTTGGCACTGTTGCCAAAGCAGAACTCGCACTGGTTGCAAGTAAAGATGCACCGTTTGATGACCTAGAGTCTATGGTCGCCTATGCAAAACAGGAAGGCTCGCTACCCGTAGCCACGATGGCACCGCCACAAGTGCTTATGATGGATCAAACCAAAGCAAAAACAGGAGCGGAATTCAGTCTTGTTAATGCCGATGGCGGCGCCGAAGTTCTGAAACTTATTTTAGGCGGACAGGTTCTAGCGGGTTTTGCCTCAGGTGAACATTTTCAGTATTTAGAAGCAGGCACAATGAAGGTGATTGCCGGCGCAAATCAGTCACGACTCAGCTATGCACCAGACTCCAAAACCTTCATCGAATCTGGCATTGAAGCTTATGTAGACCCTGTGTTCTTCCTTGCTATGAGGGGCGGCACTGATCCTGAAGCGGTCGCAGCAATTTCGGCTGCTATGGACGAAGCCATCAAAGCACCGGAATTCGCTAAAATAGTACAAAACGCAGTACAGGGTGACCCCATCAACATGGGCCGCGAAGGCACCAAAAAGATGATGGTCGACGGCCTGGCTAATGCGAAAGTTCTTTTCGCAAAGTAAAGTAACAACGCAAACCCCGCTGGCATCGTCGGCGGGACTTATCGGCTCTACTGCTTTCCTTAATTCAACTTTCCTATTTCAGGTAGAAAATACATGGTCGGCTTAAGTGACCGAATTTCCGGAACATTCTTTCTGATACTTGGGTTAACCATGTACCTCTACGTTAACCCCAACTACATCGAATCTGTTGACGGCGGGAGCATCGCGCCCCGCACTTTTCCAAACATCATTTCACTTATCATTGCAGTGTGTGGCGGCGTACTATTGTTTAAACCCACATCGCAAAAAACACCCGATCTACGTAGCGTGGGCATCACAGCTTTCTATGTGTTGCTATTGGTCATAGGCTTATTTGCCATGTCTAAGTACGGGTTTGAATATGTTGCCCCTGTTCTGGCATTAGCCATCATGCTAGCCATTGGTGAACGCCGCCCGCTATGGCTAACCTTTGGCACCGTCGGCATACCGTTACTCATCTGGTTTCTTGTTAGCGTTGTGCTCGGACGTGCATTGCCATGACCGCCAGCCTATCCATAGCGGTCAGAGCAATTAAGCAATGGTAGATTTAACGACAATACTGGCCGGATTTGCAGACGCTTTTACACTCTACAACCTCACGTTCGTGCTACTTGGCGTGGTGCTTGGGCAATTTGTAGGAGCAGTACCAGGCATCGGCCCTATCATGGCGATGGCCATCGCCATACCTTTTACCTTCGGGCTCGATACACTGCCGGCAATTGCCTTTCTGGTCGGCGTCAACAAAGGCGGCCTGGTGGGTGGCGCTGTACCGGCCATTCTTATGAACACACCAGGCACACCTGATGCCGCCGCAACTGCCCTTGATGGCCACCCGCTAGCCAAACAAGGTAAGCCGCTTAAAGCAACAAAAATGGCACTGTTCTCTTCAGTAACCGGTGATACCTTCAGCGACATTGTTCTTATCACTGTATCTGCACCTCTGGCAATTCTTGCTTTAAGAATGGGGCCTATTGAAATAGTCGCTCTTATGATTTTTGCTTTTTCAATTCTCACAGGCCTAATTGGAAACTCTTTGACCAAAGGCATTATCGCTGCAGCCCTCGGGTTATTGGTAGCCTGCATAGGACAAGACCCGGAAAACTACACACCCAGATTAATATTTGGCTACTGGGATCTATTTGACGGATTGCCATTACCGTCAGTGGCGATAGGCATGTTAGCCATCTCTGAAATGCTTCGCCGTATGTCGATCGCACACGGCGGCAAGATGAAATCGGCCATCGTTGATATGGATACCGGCAACCCCGATGACAAACGCGTGACCTTTGCAGAATACTGGTCATGCCGTTACACACTAGTGCGCGGCGCAACCATCGGCACCATTCTGGGCGCACTGCCCGGCATCGGTTCAACCGCTGCGGCATTTATGTCTTATGCCATGGCCAAAGGTGCATCAAAAGATCCTGCCAGTTTTGGCAAAGGCAATCTCCATGGGGTAGCTGCATCAGAATCCGCTAATTCAGCAGTGGTTGGCGCTAACCTTATTCCACTACTCACCCTGGGCATACCTGGCAGTGTGGGTGCCGCCCTCATTATTTCTGCTTTTATGATTCACGGAATTCAACCTGGCCCCTTACTGTTCGAACAACAAGGCAGGCTAGTCTACGGTCTTTTTGGTGCCATGATCATGGCGAACTTCGTCAACCTCTGGGTTGGCCAAATAGGACTACGGTTTTGGGTAAAAGTAGTTTCAGCGCCAGAGTCCATTATATTTGCATCGGCTTTGTTGCTTTGCATCGTCGGTGTATCAATGGCCACAAGCGGGTTATTTGGTGTAGCTATAATGCTGATATTCGCTGTGATCGGTTATGTGATGTCAAGCTTCGGTTATTCACTGGTGATCTTTATCATCGCTTTCTTCCTCGGCCCAAGGTTTGAAAAATCCATAGCCCAATCGTTGGCGTTAACCAACGGTGACCTCACCTTAATGTTAAAGAGCCCGGTAGCTGTAGCGCTACTAGTAATGTCAGTGCTTTCGTTTTTTTGGTTCATGCGAAAAAATGCACAGGAAAATTAGCCAGAAACCTGTTTTGGCGGAGGAAGACCAACGCAATTGTATGCAGAGCCAATGCGATGCACTAATGGTTTTGTACGATACACCTAACGGAACTGCGTGGAATTACAATACTGGCTGGACCACTGCAACTGACCCTTGCACTTGGGAACGCGTCGAGTGCGATGCCAACGGTACAAACGTAACGTCATTGGACCTATGGTCGAACGGGCTGAATGGCCAGATACCGGCAGAACTTGCGCAGCTCACCAAACTTGAATTCCTTGATCTTAACGATCCTGAGCTATCAGGACCAATTCCCGAAGAGC
>CALISD010000115.1 GCA_938041955.1 uncultured Granulosicoccaceae bacterium
GGACTCGATAAGTACCGTAATATCTGTCAGAAAGCGGCTGACGAAAATTACAAAATGTTTGTTATTTCCTGAATTCTCCTGCTCAGTAATGCTGATTTGCAAGCCCATTCAGACCAACCAAGTTTGTGCTGAACTTCAAGACTGGGTTGAATGTGTAATATCTGGATAGTCGCTGTCGATGACCGGCTAATCAAATATATCCTAAACACAACCGCGACATTCTGTATCGGAAGCAATCCCAAGCGATACTAAGCATGTACTTCACATTTTTTTGCTACGACGGAGTGCTATCCCGGAAATCACCTTGAATGCATTACCACTACGCCCCAACGTCCACAGTCCTATACCTTGATAAACGCCTGCAGCTATAACGAGCAATAAAACGCCGGACGGGTTTTCCGGTCTGCCGCACCCTCCCCACTCGCTCGGTGAATCATCTGGCCGCTCAAACTGCCAACTACGTCAATTCTATTCAGTGTGAATTAACTAAAGCGGTGAGCCCGCATGGCAAAACATGAATGCATTGTGAGAAGCATTTCGCGCTGATAGCGCCTCTGCGTTCGAAAACACTAAAAATACCACCTTTTCGGCTAAAGACTGAGTTGGCGTGGTCGATACGCAGCCTCGGCTGGCGGATGAATCTTCACAGTGTAAACCACTGTCACACAACTGAGACGGACACTATATGGTTAAATTTAAAAAGAGCTTCGGCTTTGCATTGCTTCTTACTTGTACTACTTCTTCCGCTGACGTGATGCTTGGCGCTTATGTACCTGGCGACGGATTTTCACGGGAACGTATTGATGATATTAATGCTGTTGTGCCGAAACCTCTTTCGTTTGTAAATATTTTTAGTTCATTCTCACATGGCTGGGACAACTTGTATTGGCAAACCACGAATGTTGTATCTGAAGGCGCGATGCCTTTAATAAGCTGGATGCCGGTCGATCTGGACAATCCGAATGAAAATATTCTTGTACCGATATCTCTAGGCCTTCGTGATGACTATATCGACGAATGGGGTCAGAGATTATTGCTCTGGGTCGATCAATATCCTGAGACAGATCAACCCAAAGTCATGATTCGATTTGGTCATGAATTTAATGGCAACTGGTATTCATACGGGAATTCCCCGGCAGCCTTTCAAATGGCATGGCAACACATACATGATAGATTTGAAACTGCTGGAGTCAACCAGCACGTCGAATGGGTATGGAGTGCCAACAATGTCAGCGTAGACGACTATGACGATATAACGGCATATTACCCGGGCACAGACTACGTCGACTGGACATCCATTGACGGGTACAACTTCGGCACCAACTATTCATGGACTGATTGGGAATCGTTTGAAGAGGTATATGCCGATACCTACCTGACATTGGTTAATACTTATCCTGAAAAACCTGTATTGATTGCCGAGGTAGGTTCCGCTGAGGCAGGCGATTTACCAAACTCACAATGGGGTCAGTATGGCAACGATGCCGATGGCAATGAAAGTAAAAGCGATTGGATTTCTAACATGCTTGTGAATCTCGAGAGTTCTTTTCCCGCTGTGAGGGCTGTCGCCTGGTTTAACAGCAACAAAGAATTGGGATGGTCAATCACCGAGCAAACAAATACCGGTATGGCTGCGTACATTGCAGGTGTTCAGGCAGATCATTACACGAGTGATTTTTTATCTACCAATGTAATAAACTCAGATGCACCTGTTCCACCAACGGAGCTAGAGCTGGCCGCACTTGACGCAGCAAAACACTATGAGTTGGTACAAGCCGAATACGAGGCGTCTAAATCCCGATTCAATAAAGCAAAACTTGCTGTTGACGTTGCACGAACTAAAAATCAGCATTTAGGTAAGTTGAGGCTTGATGCATTGACAGAGTCGCGTTCGAGTGGAGCACGTTATTCATCTTCAAGAGCGGATTATCTGGATAAGAACACAAAATATTTAGACTCGAGAGACGAGTTACTCGACACTCAATCTGAAATGCTGGATCTAAGATCTCGATATCTGGGTGCCAGTGAATCAGTGAAGTCCGCAATGAATAGATATTTGACTAAGCGAGATCCGTATTTGGAAAAAAGAAACAATTTCCTTAAAAATCGCGATTGGTTTAATACGGCAAGTGCGAGCTTTGTGGATGCAGTTGCAACCCTTGAAGCTGCAAAAAACCTTGGCTTGGCGGAACAGTCGACACTGGAGTCTGCTGCGGCTGATGCCAAAAAGCAGTACAACGAGTCTTTTGAAAAGTTCTTATACGCACGGTCGGAATTCCTTGTTATGTTGGAGAATTTTCGTGATGTGAGATCAGAACTCATGACATCGACTGAACAACGAAATCAATCTAAGGCTGGTTTTCTTATGAGCCTTGAACAAATGACGCAGTCAAGAAATGACTTCCTGGCAGCGCTGGCCAACAGCAAAAGCGCAATCAGCACCTTGATTGAAGAGAGAAAAATACACTTGTTAGCCAAATCCAATTATCTGATGGCAAATGAAGAGCTCTCTGAAAGTAACTATGAGCTGGAACTACTTGAGGAAAGCTATACTTATTTGCAGATTGATTATCAGCAAATAAGTATAGAGCGATCAGATGCCTATCAAGAGATGGCAGATGCCAATTATCTGGTATCACTGGAAAGCAACTCAATTTCCAATGCACTGATGCTCGCTGATGGCAGTAACAACGACAAGACCGATAAACTTAATAGTGCAAAAAATCAGAGTAATAAGCTTGTGGGGAATGGCAATCGTGGGATAGGCATCGCAACACTAGCTCCAAAGCGAAAGATCGTGGTTAAAAGCATCAACAAAGCGGAACAAAAAGCTTTGGCGAAAGCAAGTATGCCCACACCAATGGCAGCTGAAAAAGCTGCTGCGCGCAAGCTTAAATTTGCAAACATGTCTTCCGATGAGAAAAAGATGTTCAAACTTTCGAAAATGAGCATACTCAACTACTAAGCTCAGGACGTCAGCCGTAGATCGATACGGTAGCCCGCTGATCCTTGCTTACGCAGCGGGCTACCTGAGATCGATGCACATTCGGCTCTCGGCATTTGCGTTGTTGGCACAGCTCTGCGTTCTGGCGCCGAACCATCTACCGTGCGACCAAGAAGCAAGAAAGGAAAACAGAATCATCAGTAGTAGAAGTTCAAGGTAGCCCGCTGCGTGAGCAAGGCCAGACACTGCTCGTCCAACAGATGAACAGTGTGAACGCTGATCCTTGCCTACGCAGCAGGCTACCCGAGATCGATGCAGATCTGCCTTCGCGCCTTACCATTCATCCTATTCATCGTGTGGCCACTGAAGACAGAAAAGGAAAACAGAATGCGTGAGCAAGGCTCAATGACTACGCTATTGATCTGTCGGACGAGCGCTATCTGGCCTTGCACACGCCACTGATTACTTTTTCATCTAACAGGAATCGAGATGTCATCTATCGAAATGATCTCCGCAGTGATACGTTAACGGGGAAATAATGCAAGCCAATTCGAACTGATGCACTTTACATCACTCTATTGTGGTTGAGCTTCACGCTTTTATTTTTTTCATATACGGATCAATAAGCGGCTCCAAAGTAACTTCAGCCTTTACCCGTTGCGTAGCAACTTCCAGCTCATAATCAGCAGAAAGAACATAGCGTTTATCAATCACCCTCTCACCGCGAACGTAACCCATCCCAATACTCTTTCCCACCGTGTGCCCGCACCCTGCCGAGGACAGCCAACCACAACGCTTTCCATTTCGATAAATTGTTTCTCGACCAGATAAAATCACATCTCCATCACAGGTAAACGTTGCCATGATTTTCATGATGCCTTTTTCACGCTGTGCCTGCACAGCACTGCGTCCTTTAAATTCTATATTTGAATTCATTTTTACGGCCCAACCGAGGCCAGCTTCATCTGGTGTGTGATCAGGACCAATATCTGACCCCCAGGCTCTGTAGCCTTTTTCAAGCCGGAGTGTTTCAATAGCGCGATACCCTCCATTGCGTAAGCCATGAGACGATCCTGCCGCATGCAAGCGCTCATATACCGTTAATGCGTATTCAACCGGTAAATGCAATTCCCATCCACTTTCACCCACATAGGTAATCCGCATTGCCAGTACCGGGCATCCTGCTATGCCAACGGTACGCGATTGCGCAAATGGAAACGACTCATGGCTAACATCATCACGCGTGCATGCCTGAAGAATATCGCGTGCGTTAGGGCCAAATAGTGAGAGCACTGCGTTCGACGACGTCACATCGACCAACTGAGCATTCAAATCCTTTGGGATGTTGCGCGAAATCCAATTAAAATCGCGCGTGGCAAATCCCGTGCCCGTCACTATGTAGTATGAATCAATGGCAGTACGGGCCATTGTCAGATCGCATTCAATACCCCCATAGTCGTTGAGCATCTGGGTATAGATAATCGAACCCACCGGTCTATCTGCTCGGTTTGACGCTATCCAGTTAAGTGCCACTTCAGCATCAGGGCCTTGCAGTATAAATTTGGCGAAAGAGGTTTGATCAAATAGCACCGCAGCTTCTCGAGCGGCTTTGTGCTCACGGCTCACCGCTGGATGCCAGTTGGGGCGATCAAAAGTATAAATATCCCGAGCCTCTTCACCGCCCTCTGCAAACCAGTTGGGCCGTTCCCACCCGAGTTTCTCTCCAAACACCGCACCGTTTTTCTGTAGTGCATCATAGAGCGGGGATCGACGACAGGGACGCGCGCTATCGTGCTCTTCTGATGGCCACGCCATCGTATAGTGTTTGCCATAGGCCTCCAGCGTACGGGCACGCACCCACTCTTCATCTGTATGTGGCCGACCAAAGCGACGAATATCAACCGACCAGAGATCATACGGCGGTGCTCCCTTAGCAACCCACTCCGCCAGCGCCATTCCCGCCCCGCCACCGGATGCAATGCCAAATGCATTAAAACCGGCACCGATAAAAACGTTTGCCACTTCAGGGGCTTCACCAAGAATAAAGTTACCGTCGGGTGTAAAACTCTCAGGTCCGTTGATCAGCTCTTTGACGCCTACTGTCTGCAATGAAGGAACGCGCGGCAACGCCAGATCAACCAATTGTTCAAAGTGCGCAAAGTTTGATTCCAGCAACTGAAAATCAAACGCATCGGGAACCCCGTCTACAGCCCAGGGAATACCATTGGGTTCATAGCCGCCCATAATCAAGCCGCCTACCTCTTCTTTATAATACGTCAGGCGATCCGGGTCGCGTAGCGTAGGCAGATTAGACGGTACAGCGAATGGTTCAGTAACCATATACTGGTGTTCAACCGATACCAAGGGTACGGCCACCCCAATGGACTTGGCTAACTCCCTAGTCCACTGCCCGCAACATAACACCAGTTTTTCACAAGCGACATCACCTTCAGCTGTGCGCACGCCTTTGATCTGTCCTTTATCTGTCAGTATCTCTGTGACACAAGTGCGCTCCACCAGCTTCGCACCTTTGGCACGCGCACCTTTGGCCAGTGCCTGCGTAATATCAGCCGGGTTCGCCTGACCATCTGACGGCAGGAAGGCAGCGCCGACAACATCACCAATATCCATCAAAGGCCAAAGGTCTTGTGCCTCTTGCGCTGACAACAGTTGCATGTCCAGACCAAAACTGTGTGCTGTTGTGGCTTGTCGTTTAACTTCAGTCCAGCGCTCCTCATTGCACGCAAGCCGCAACCCGCCGTTCATTTTCCAACCGGTCGCAAGACCTGTCTCTGCTTCAAGCTTGTTATAAAGCTCAATGGAATAACCCAGAAGCTGGGTAACATTGGCGTTGGAACGCAACTGCCCAACTAACCCGGCGGCATGCCATGTAGAGCCGGATGTTAGCCGGGCTTTCTCCAGCAACAACACCTCCTGACCCATTTGCGCCAAATGATAAGCAGTGGAACATCCGATGATGCCACCACCGACAACGATGATCTTCGAGGAAGAAGGTAAACTCATATAATATACTTAAGAACTTTCAAAAACGGATAACGCGGCATCAAACCTGTCTATGTTTTCAGCGGTATAGGCAGCGTAATTAAAATCTAACTTTGAGTAAATTTCAGATGTCATAGACCAGAGCGTCTCACGCATCAGGGACGCACACTTCATTGCCTGATATGACTTCCATTGTTGCTCTGACGCTGTGCCGAAGTATTGTTCCAGCATTGCGTGCTCCTGAGGCTCACTCAAGCCATTGTTAGAAGCCAGGCCGGCCAGATCAAACAGCGGAGAATTAAATCCGGCGTACTCCCAGTCAATCAGCCATAGCCGTTTACCATCATCCAGTATATTGGCCGCCAGCAAATCGTTATGACCAATCACCAGATCGACCTGCCCGACTGCTGTCTCAAGCATTGCTGATCGTTTGAGCATACCAGGTAGAATCGATTTGTGTGAAGAGCCCTCTGCCTGTAACCGCGCGATATAAGTACGATTAACCTGAAAGGGCCAAAACGCCAGCACGGGTGTTGTTAATTCAGCACCCAACTCTCGATGAACACGCGCTACCAACTCAATGATGCGCGGCAGATTCTCCGCGATGCATACATCGTTTTCGTGAAACGTCACGGCATCAAGAAACTCCAACACAAGCGCGCCAGGTTCAGAATGAATAACATTCGGTGAAAAACCGGCTTTCGCAGCAGCCCGGGATACCGCCAATTCGTTCCAGCGCATGACGCCGTGCTCTTCTATGTCATCACCCAGGCGTACGACAAACTTCCTGTCTCCATCTCGCACGGTCAGGTTAACGTTGGTAATACCGCCAGCCAGTGGCTCTATATCATACGGGTCTCCAAAACAATCAAGCCCGGCGGCGCGTTCTATTGCGTCGTCTTTCATTAACCAGCCTCCTCTCGTTGATTTGCGTCACCGAATACCCCGGGATCACGAAGTAAAACTTAACGCATTGCAGACCAGTGTGACACTAATTTCGACGTCAACAACAATTACAACGCAAATTGAATCATCACCCCATGACCAATACACTGGTACCAGCCAGAGATGCCCCTCCTGCCTACACTGACAGTTCCGCGCACAGATATGCAACTTTTACGGGGAACGTGTATAAGGGTTAAGAAGGAACAATAACGAAGTGATAGTTACAACCACACGACCCTTGGACCAGTAGGAGAAACATCAAATGAGTCACATCTGGATTGATGCCTGTGCGGTCGATGACATTGACGAGGAAGATCTGATCCGCTTCGATCATGGTGACCAAACCTATTGCATTTACAACACCGCGAATGGATTTTACGCTACCGACGGGTACTGTACCCATGAGGAAGAACATCTGGAATATGGGATCGTTATGGATAACATCATTGAATGTCCGCTACATCAAGGGCAATTCGATATCCCTACAGGCAAAGCGCTCGGTGCGCCGGTCTGCGTGGATTTAAAAACTTACCCTGTCAAAATAGAAAATGAACGTGTGCTTATTAAACTGGCCATAGCTGTTCAATCCGATGGCCCCGAACAACAATGACAAGCGTTTGAAGCGCTGCTATCTATATCGGAGTCACTGAAAATGAGCGACGTCGTCAACCCGTCAAAAGATAATTTCGACAGTTTCTGCGGCTACCACCAAACGTGGCAAGGTGGCTCGATCACCGAGCTAACGCAGGTTGGGCCCGGCACGCCGTGTGGCGAATACCTGCGCCGCTACTGGCATCCGGTATCTATTACGGCTGAACTAGGTGACAAACCCAAGCTGATTAAAATTCTTGGTGAAGAACTGGTGTTATTCAGGGATAAATCAGGTCAGTATGGCTTGGTTCATAAAAGATGTCCGCATCGTCGCGCCTCATTAGAGTTCGGCAGTTGCGCCGAGCGGGGCATTCAGTGTTGTTACCACGGCTGGGTGTTCGATGTTGACGGCAGCGTACTCGATATACCCGGTGAACCTGAAGGCTCAGTTTCCGCAATTAATGTACAGAACAAATTGCGCCTTGGTGCGTATCCGGTAAAAGAATTCAACGGGCTTCTATTTGCCTATCTGGGTCCAATAGAAGAGCTACCGGAATTCCCGATCTATGACACCTTTGATATCCCGGGTATGACCATGACCCCTTACGCCGGCCCATTCAACTGCAACTGGATTCAAGTTCTGGATGCCATCGTCGATCCGGTACACACCGCGTTTTTACACCAGTCACAATTCTCCGATGGTTTTGGCGCACTGGGAGAAATAGAATTCTACGAGAAAAACAAGGTCAGATTTTTCGGCACCGCATCGCGTCGCGTTGATGATAATATCTGGGTACGAGTTAACGAACTCGTGCTACCGAACTTCACGCAAGCGGGCTCCGCGTTTGCTGTTGATGGCACGCAAACAAAATACTTTGGTCGCAGCGCCTTTACCCGATGGGTCGTGCCGGTTGACGATAAACATTGCATTGCTTTCGCATGGGGGAACTTTGGTGAACGTGGTGACCCGCACGAATACAACACACCCGAAGGCATGCAGCTAATAGAACAAGGTGAGCTGTTCGATCGCAGTTACGAAGAAAAGCAGGCAAGTCCCGGTGACGTAGAAGCGGTCGAAAGTATGGGGTCGATATCAGATCATGAAAAAGAAAATCTAGTCTCAGGTGATCGCGGTATCGCCATGTACCGGGCACAGATAAAAAAGAACATTCGCAATATGCAAAAAGGAAAACGTCCACCGCAACCAGGCGTTTTAGCCGGCAGCAATGGCAATGGAGTTATCCCTACCTATGGCAGTGACACAGTACTGAAAATCCCGGGGCTTGAAGATGAAAGAGACATATTAAAGAGCACCAATAAGCAGGTAATGGATATCTTATTCGCCGCTGATGAGCTAACCGGTGACGACCGCGACCGGTCAATAATTTCACAATTAAAAAATATCAAGTAAAAACTTTCACCGCAGTAGGCGGAGAAGCATACGCATCGGCCCAATGACAGTGCCATGCAAATGCGTAGGGATATCAAAGTCGCTATAGCGACGGATTTAACATGACCCAAAGCCAGTATCAAGCCGATTAGAAAAAACAGAAACGAACAAGCCAGAGTCAACAATGCCAATTAAAGTGCATATAAAAAATAACCGCTGGGCCGCAGGCTCCTTCCCTAACACACCGGAAGGGGAAGAGGTCTTCACTATCACCCATGATCGCTTTAACAATGCCCTGCTGGAATTTGGTGAATTGGGTGGGCCACTGGAACCCTTTATTGATTGGGATACAGACAACTTCAACCAGTCAATGCAGGACGCCGAAGTACTACTGACATGGAACCTGCCAATGGAGAACCTTGAGCAGGTCGCGCCTAAATTAAAATGGATTCACTGCATTGGCGCAGGGGTCGAACATATGCTGCCAATGGACTGGATTCCCGCAGGCGTCACTCTAACAAACAACAAAGGCGTGCACGCCGCGAAGGCCGCCGAGTTCGGCTTAATGAGCGTGTTAATGCTGCACTCACACATCCCCGCTGTTGTCAGCAACCAAAGACTAAAAATCTATGACTCCCTGTACGCCACACCCATTGCCGGAAAAACGCTGCTGGTGATTGGTACCGGCAGTCTGGGCGGGTCTGCAGCCAAAAAAATCCAGGCGCTCGGTGTTCATGTCATAGGCGTGAATCGCAGTGGTCGCCCGGTAGACGGATGCGATGAAATTGTCACTACAGACAAACTTGATGAAGTTCTGCCGAAAGCAGACTATCTGTTTGCTGCCACACCAGACACGCCCGAAACAAGCGGTCTGCTGGACCGCCGTCGTCTTGACTTAATGAAACGCAGCGCCGGTATTATAAATATCGGTCGCGAAGCTATCATGGATTACGACGCTTTGTGCGACAAGCTGGAACAAGGCAGCCTTGCGGGCGCAATACTTGATGTTTTTGATCCTGAACCAATTGCTACCGATTCCAGACTTTGGCATACGAAAAACCTGATCATCACACCGCACATATCCGCTGATGATGGCGATGCCTATGTGCAAATGACACTTAACCTGTTCTTTCAAAATATGAGACTATTTATGCAGAAAAAGCCACTGCTGAATCCTGTACAGCCGGAGCGCGGTTATTAACGTTGCGCACTTGCGTAGGGAGTATAAGTTGAAATATTTCGGAAAATTGGCAATACAATCAGTCAAGGAAAATATGATCAAAATTATAGCCAAACGAATGAATAAATCATGACTACGGACTACAAAACATTCGACCTCGGTGATTTCGTTTTACAATCCGGCACCGCACTGTCAAACGCTAAAATCGCGTATAAAACGTACGGCGAATTAAACGCGAAGAAAAATAATGTTGTCGTGTTGCCCACATTCTATACTGGCAGCCACATGCGCAACGAAGGCTTCTTCGGTGACGGCAGAGCCATAGACCCGGCAAGGCACTTTATTGTCTCAGTCAATATGTTTGGCAACGGCATATCGTCTTCACCAAGCAACACGCCGGCACCACAAAG
The DNA here is from genome assembly GCA_938041955.1 of uncultured Granulosicoccaceae bacterium. Taxonomy (GTDB): domain Bacteria; phylum Pseudomonadota; class Gammaproteobacteria; order Granulosicoccales; family Granulosicoccaceae. The sequence goes on from CALISD010000115.1 coordinate 10,464, forward strand.
TGGCGCAGCATTTCCATCGGTCACTTTATTTGACAACATTAAAGCTCAGCACCAGTTACTCACCACAGAACTGGGAGTTAGTCAGATCGCACTGGTCACAGGCTGGTCAATGGCCGGCTGCCAGTCATTTCAGTGGGCGGCACAATACCCGGACATGGTCGATGCAATACTGCCGTTCTGCGCATCAGCTAAAACAGCAGAGCATAACTGGGTATTTCTTGAAGGAGTAAAAGCAGCCCTTCAGGCAGACGTCACATACGATAACGGCAACTACCAGAACCCACCAGTAAAAGGTTTAAAAGCGTTTGGTCGTATATATGCAGGCTGGGCATTTTCGCAAACCTTTTACCGCGAAAAAATGTATCAATTGAAAGGCTTCGACACTGCCGAAGCGCTATTGCAAGACTGGGAAAATGATCACCTGGACTGGGATGCCAACGATTTGCTATGCAAACTATCTACCTGGCAGCGTGGTGATATAAGCCAGCAACCACCTTACAATGGTGATTTTAGCAAGGCGTTGGCAGGCATTAAAGCTTGCACTATTGTGATCGCCTGTGACAATGATCTTTACTTCCGACCTGAAGACAATGCCATAGAAGTAGAGCATATTAAAAATAGCGAGCTGCGGATTTTTAAGTCCCCCTGGGGTCACTGCGTAGCTTCACCTGGCAATAGCCCTGAATTTCAGAGTTACCTTGATAACACCATCAGGGAACTGATCGACTAACAACCAATTTACAGCACAAGCGTCGGCTACGTGCTAAATACATTGTGAGGAAAAACAGATGACAGCTTACGTAGAAACATTTGCTGAAGCGTTGCCAACAAAGGAACGCATTGCAGAAGTACGCGCAGAACTTGAAGCCGCCGGGGTCGAGTATGTGCTGTCGAGCTGGATCGATCTGTTCGGCATACCAAAAACAAAACCGGTACCGATGAGTGATTTCGAAAAACTGTGCATGGGTAAAGGCCCGCAGTTCGCGGTGCATTCAATATCGTATGTGCCGGAACTCTCACCCGCTGATTCAGATCAAGTCATGGTGCCGGATCTTGATGCGGTATATATCTGTCCATGGGATAAATCCATGGCAATTATTTTTGCCGATCTCTTCTGGGAAGACAAACCGTACAACGTATGCCCGCGTCAGGCACTTAAACGTGCCATACAAGATGGCGCCAAAGCAGGTTACGTGGGATACGCAGGCATAGAGCCGGAATTCATCGCCATGCGTTTTGATGAAAACGGCAAGCCTGTCAAAGCCATCGATGATGAAACAGGCACCAACACCACATCGCGTCGACAAGCATTTGGCTATGATGTAGAACACTCAATAGATTCCATGCCGTTCCTTAAAGACATGATCGATATCCTCGAAGATCTGGGCTGGAATGTACATGATGTTGTCGCAGAGGGCGCGTACTCACAATTCGAACTGGACTTTCATTACACCGATCTACTGGAAATGGCAGACCGGTTGGTGTTCCTGCGTATCCTGCTGAAAGAAGTTGCCAAAAACCACGGCATGTTCATCACCTTTATGCCAAAGCCTACTATTGGCGACTGGCGCTCAGGCGCACATATCAACTTGTCGATGCAAACAACAGATAACCCGGGTGTTAATCTGTTTGGTTCAGATGAAAATGGCTGGAGCGATGAATCACGCTATGCGGTAGGTGGCCTGATGGCGCATGCTGAAGCACTGACTGCCATCACCTGCCCTACTGTTAATTCCTATAATGGTCTGGTACCACTAGTGGGCGGCTTCGAGGGCGGCACAGTTACCTGGGCACCTACCAACATCACCTATGGCTACAACAACCGTTCAGCTCAGTTTCGTCTGCCACAAAGCAGGTACTGCATCGAAAACCGTGCAGCTGATATGTGTATGAATGTCTATCTGGCGTTAGGCATGTCTCTGACCGCAGCAGTAAAAGGTATCGTCAATAAAATCGAACCTGGCCCCGCAACCGATCGTGATTTATACGAAATGACCAAAGAAGAGTTTGAGGAACTGGGAATTCGTCGTTTACCACGCAACCTGATGGCAGCCACTGAAGCGCTGCGCGAGGATGATCTGGCACAAAGCGTCTTAGGCGCTACCATGCATAAATCATATCTTGCCTACAAAGTGGATGAGTGGGAACGTTATCATCAGGCGGTAACCGATTGGGAAGTTCAAGAGTATTTGCGATTGTACTAACTCAATTTTCGGCACTCAGAATTTGCCGGATTTCCCGGCACATTCGCCAGTGGCAGCATAGCTGCACCTTACATCTGGCACCGACTAAGGCTGTATCGATTCATATCACGGAAGCTCAAATGCATAACCACCCACTGGACCCCCTGTCCGAAGAGGAAATCAGAACCGCAGCCAGCGTTATAAAGCAACAGGCCAATCTCGACGACTCAGCCTGGATCGAAACCATCACACTAGAGGAACCCGGCAAACCTGAATTGATAGCCTACAACAGCGGCACACCTGTAGAACGCCGGGCGTATGTCTGCTGCTATGAACCGTCCAGCAACCGGACGCTACGCGGCATTGTAGGAATAGAGGCAGAAGCATTATCAAGCTGGGAACATGTTCCCGGCGCGCAGGCGCGTATTGTCAGTGAAGAGTTTGATCTTGGTGAAAAACTGGTCAGAGCCGACGCACGATTCCGTGAGGCCTGTGCACTTCGTGGCATCACTGATCTGGAAAAGGTATTGATCGAAACCTGGTCTGCCGGAAATTTCGGCATTGCAGAAGAACAAGGCGAACGAATCGCTTACTGTTACTGTTGGCTGATCAATGACGCTGGTGATAACCGCTATGGCAGACCCATCGGTAACCTGCACCCGGTGGTTGATCTACGGAGGCGCAAAGTACTAAGGGTTGACGATTTTGGTGTTATAGAAATTCCGCCGGATACCGCCGCTATCCGTCCGACGGAAAACCTGCGTACCGACATAAAACCGTTAAGCATTACACAGCCTGACGGGCCCAGCTTTACAGTGGAAGGCTTTCACGTCGAATGGCAGAAATGGCGCGTGCGCATCGGTTTTAATGTTCGCGAAGGTCTGGTGCTGCATAACATTTCCTATCAGGACAAAGATCGCATTCGCCCTATCATGCACCGAATGTCGATGCCGGAAATGGTAGTTCCTTATGGCGACCCGTCACCGGCAAGCTTCAGGCGCAATGCGTTTGATACCGGAGAATATGGCATTGGCCTGGCGCTTGACTCACTTACTCTTGGTTGCGATTGCCTTGGACATATTCACTATTTCGATATTTGTGCTCACGATTGGACAGGTAAACCGACGGTTAAAAAGAATGTGGTGTGTATGCACGAAGAAGACTACGGTCTTTTATGGAAACACACCGATGCAAAGACTGGCAAGGCGCGCGCTGTGCGTTCAAGGCGTCTGGTTATCTCGTCTATCTGCACCATCGGCAACTACGTGTATGGCTTCTATTATTACTTCTATCAGGATGGCACCATCGGTGTCGAGGTCAAAGCAACAGGCATCCCCTTTCCAACCGCAATAGCACCCGGAGAAACACCGCAGTTTGGCGCTATGCTGGCGCCGGGTGTTCAGTCTCATGTGCATCAGCATGTTTTCTCCTTTCGTTGTGATATGTGCATCGATGGCGAAAACAACTCGGTAAGTGAAGTAGAGTTTGCATCCTCCCCCATAGGCCCTGATAACCCTCAGGGCAACGCCATCCAGATACTCGAACGTGAATTAAAATCAGAGTCAGAAGCACAGAGAGAGCTTAATCTGGCCAGCGCACGCTATTGGAAAGTCTTCAACCCCGATAAGCTCAATCAGTTTGGAATACCCACCGCCTATAAACTCGCTGCCGGCGGCAACGCTCTGCCTTTTTTACACCGCGATTCCGCCGTCGGCAAACGTGCAGCCTTTATGTTCAAACATTTCTGGGCTACCGCCTACAAGCCGGATGAAATGTACCCCGCAGGATGGTTCCCTAACCAAAGTTCAGGTGAAGAAGGACTTCCGAAATGGACAAAGGCAAACCGCTCATTAGAAAACACCGATCTTGTCGTGTGGTACACATTGAACTTTCATCACTTGCCAAGACCCGAAGACTGGCCTGTTCAACCGGTTGTCTATGCCAATTTTCACTGGATGCCCGATGGCTTCTTTGATGAGAATCCAGCGCTGGATGTGCCGCCGAATGATTTTCTGTAGCGGCTAATGGATGTGCACAGAATAACTGAGTTGAAGTCAGAGTGAAGGTTGAGCCAGTTCCGATCAATGTAACCCGACGCGTGAGCGAGTGGGCTGTCTGCTGTGATGTCTACATGGTCTCTGCTGTCAGCCCATAGCCCCGAAACCGTCTATACGCAGGCACCTTTTTACTAACGCGTGTTGCTTGCCACTCGCTCACACGTCGGGTTTCCGTGGGCGTCTATTCCTGATGCTGTATTTCATTGTAGACATCGGCAGCTGCTTTGTAATTTTTTCGGCGTAACTAAGTTGTAGCAAGTGTGGAAGTTGAGCCTGTCTCGATCAAGGTAACCCGACGCGTGAGCGAGTGGCCTGTCTGCTGTCATGTCTATATGGGTCACTGCTATCAGTCCAAAGCCTCGAACCGTCTTTATGCAGGTACCTTTTGCCGACGCGTGTTACTTGCCACTCGCTCACGCGTCGGGTTTCCGTACCAATTCACGAATCACAGCTCCAGAAATAAGGCTAGAAAATGATCTAATCCTAACTATTCAGCAGGAAGTGAGCTAACTTCAAATTCTCGACTGCTATTGCAGTCTTTTGTAGCTGTTCAGGGTGGGCCTGTCGTGCCTAGTTAGTGCCCATCCAGAAACGCTGTAATTTCGACTAATTCAGTATTGGTTGGGGGTTTGTTAGTTAGAGCCGAGATTTCAAGTGTGCAGAAATCGTGTATTTGTTCTAAAGAATGCCAATATAACCGATTTTACAGGCTCT
>CALISD010000116.1 GCA_938041955.1 uncultured Granulosicoccaceae bacterium
ACTAATCGTGGTGGAGTGCCTATTGAACAAAGCCACATAAATGGCGGGACTGGAATGGCGGAGAGAGAGGGATTCGAACCCTCGATGGAGCTATAAACCCCATACTCCCTTAGCAGGGGAGCGCCTTCAGCCACTCGGCCATCTCTCCGGAACGGGGAAGCTTATCTTCTGCGCAGATAAAGTCAAACCCTAAACGCAAAAACCGCCCAAAAGGCGGTTTCAAAACGGTCACACTTGGAAACTGAAGCTAATTTAATACCAAAAGAAGCTCACACCGGCATTTCCGCTTTCTGAATGTTAACACTGCGTCAGCCAGCGAGTGTGTTTTTTGGCTCCTCATACGCTTCCGTATCATCAGATTCTTGAGAATCCACGGGAACGTGGGCAGCAGACTCCTGCTCGCGCTTGATCCTGTCGTAGATCTCTTCACGATGCACAGCAACCTCTTTCGGAGCATTTACTCCGATTCGTACTTGATTACCTTTGACGCCGAGGACAGTTACAGTCACCTCGTCGCCTATCATTAATGTTTCACCGACTCGTCGGGTAAGGATTAGCATTACTTGCTCCAAATTTTTTTGTCGGTATCGGTTTCAGGCTGCCCAAAATAATTGCCGCAAATACAAGCTGCCCAATCACCGCGATGTTCCGGTATATCGCATACCTTATTCCAAGTTAGCGGCAAATGTTGGGGTCACTGGGCTTTATTCACAAAGCGTTACAATACACCTGCCGGCAATGCATGGTTTAGTCACAAAGTTCATAGCAATTGGCTGTTTACGACAAAAATTGAATTGCAAAACACCGTTAACACACGCTGATATTCTGCCTTCGAATAACTATTCGAGTAAAAACAATACCGAGTAATTACACAGCCTTACTTCAATATAACTACTGCGAGTTCTGAGCCAGATCAAACTCATCATGCAACGTCCGAACGCCAAGCTCAAGATACTTTTCATCAACAACCACTGATATTTTTATTTCAGAGGTCGAGATCATCAGAATGTTAATTTGTTCCTTCGCAAGCGCTTGAAACATTTTGCTGGCAATACCTGCGTGGGATCTCATGCCCACCCCGACAACAGAAATTTTTGCGATGTCTGATCGGCCAGATACATCTGTAGCACCAAGCTCTTTGGCGACGGCATTCACGATCTCACTGACCCTGTCATAGTCAATTCTATTCACCGTAAAGGTAAAGTCAGTGACGTTGTCTCCAGAGATATTCTGCACAATCATATCAACTTCGATGTTGGCGTCTGCTACAGCACCCAGTATCTGAAAGGCTATACCTGGCGTGTCAGGCACACCTCTGACAGTGATTTGAGCTTCATCGCGATTGAATGCAATGCCTGAAATAAGCGCCTGTTCCACAGCATCTTCCTCATCTAATGTGATTAGTGTCCCCTCGCCTTCTGTAAAAGATGACAGCACGCGAAGGGCAACATTGTATTTACCTGCAAACTCTACTGCTCTTATTTGCAAAACTTTTGAGCCGAGGCTCGCCATCTCTAACATCTCTTCAAATGTAATGCGATCAAGCTTGCGGGCATCCGACACAACGCGCGGGTCTGTTGTGTAGACACCATCAACATCCGTATAAATTTGGCACTCATCAGCCTTAAGTGCCGCAGCCATAGCGACAGCAGAAGTATCTGAACCACCACGCCCGAGTGTCGTGACCTCACCCGCTTCGTTCACCCCTTGAAAACCTGCAAGCACGACAACACGACCACTATTAAGATCTTTCATGACGGCATCAGTATCAATATTAGTGATACGCGCTTTGTTATGCGAGTCGTCTGTTTTTATTCCAGCCTGGGAACCAGTGTATGAACGCGCCTCCTGACCCAACTCGGCCAACGCCATGCATAGCAATGCGGTCGTCACCTGCTCACCGGTCGAGACGAGAACATCAATCTCGCGAGGGATAGGTCTGGCGCTAATTTCATTTGCCAGTGACAACAAGCGGTTGGTTTCACCGGACATTGCCGACACCACCACCACTACCTGGTGACCGTCGCGGGCTGTTTTGTAAACGCGCTCAGCCACGGCTTGAATGCGTTCAACGGTGCCAACAGAAGTACCACCGTATTTTTGGACGAGTAAGCTCATGCTGTGATTATCGAATAGCCGAATAATGAATGGAAATGATTTACGCGAACCGATGCAGACCGCATGCGGCCAAGCAGAGAAGTTCGCGGTGCCAGTATACCTATTGGAGCTTCGTTGTAATCCAATCAGTGACACTCGCAAGCGCGACAGAGAGATTTTCGGGCTGGGTGCCCCCTGCCTGTGCCAGATCAGGTCGACCGCCACCTTTGCCACCCACCTGCAGCGCCACATGATTTACCAGCTCTCCGGCTTTGACACGACCTGTTACATCTTTACTGACACCTGCAATTAATCGAACTTTGTCATCTTCTACTGCTGCAAGAACGATCGCCGAGCTGCCTAACTTATCTTTAAGCTTGTCGATCGACTCACGAAGACCCTTGGCGTCAGTATTCTGCATCTCGATCGCCAAAACTTTCACGCCATTTATTTCGATAGCGTCAGCACTTAAGCTATCACCCGCTTTTGACGCAATGATCGATTTTAATCGATCCACCTCACGACTTAACTCGCGATTCTGGTCTGACAGACTGCCGACACGCTCTTCGACTTTATCGACAGGTGATTTAATACGATCAGCAATCTGCAGCAGCGTTGAATGTTCACCGAGTGTTTTATCAATCGCAGCCGAACCGGTCACCGCCTCTATTCTTCGCACCCCCGCAGCAACGCCGGTTTCACCGGTAATCCGTACCATACCTATGTCACCGCAACGCTGTACATGGGTACCACCACATAGTTCGACAGACTCAGGCCCAAGCTCAACGACACGAACGACATCGCCATACTTTTCACCGAACAGTGCCATTGCGCCTTTTTCAACAGCTTCCTCCATCGACATTTCTGTGGTGTTTGCAGCAGCATTGGCCATCACTAAACCGTTAACCCACGATTCAATCTCTGTTAACTCTTCCTGCGAAACCGGCTCACCATGAGAAAAATCAAAGCGCAAACTCCCGGGCGCCACCAATGAACCCTTTTGCTGAACATGATCGCCCAACACTCGTCGCAAACCGGCATGCAATAGATGCGTTGCAGAATGGTTCTTCAATGTATGCCGTCGGCGATCTGCATCAACTGATGCAGACAGCTGATCACCCTTCGCAAGCGCCCCCTGGGACAACACACCCAGATGCAAAAATGCAGCGCCGGATTTTTGCGTATCTATCACTTCAAAACGCACGCTATCATTGCTGAGCAATCCGCGATCGCCCACCTGCCCGCCAGACTCTCCATAAAATGGCGTCTTGTTAAGCACAACAACCACAGCCTCGTCATTATTTAACGTTCCGGAATCGATGGCATCAACAACATTGCCATCGACAAATATTTCAGCGACTTCAGCGTGCTCTTCATAGCTGTTATAGCCTGTGAATGTGGTGGCCGTGCTGGCCGTTATCTTTGCAGTACCAGCACTTGCAAACTGGCTGGCAGCTCTTGCACGCGTGCGCTGCGCCTCCATGTGGATTTCGAATCCGTCTGCATCTACCTTCAGATTGCGTTCGCGAGCGATGTCAGCAGTAAGATCAAGCGGAAATCCATAGGTGTCGTAAAGTTTAAAGGCAGTTTCACCAGGTACCGTGTCACCAGTTAGCTTTGCCAGATCATCCTCAAAGATCTTCATACCCTGGGTCAGAGTCTCGGCAAAGCGAACTTCCTCCGCCAACAGCGCTTTCTCTACCTGACCGCGCGCAGTTACAAGCTCGGGAAATGCTTCACCCATTAGATCAGACAATGGTGCAACCAGCTTATGAAAGAACGGCTCACTGGCGCCGAGCTTGTGCCCGTGTCTTGCTGCTCTTCTTATTATTCTTCGCAGAACGTAGCCGCGTCCTTCATTGGACGGCAAAACGCCGTCAACAATCATGAATGCACAAGATCGAATATGGTCGGCAACGACTTTGAGTGATGGGTTATCGACATCTTTAGTACCGGTAACCGATTGCACGTCTTTCAGCAGCGAGGCAAACAGATCAATCTCATAGTTACTATGCACGTGTTGCAGCACAGCCGCCACACGCTCAAGCCCCATGCCTGTATCTACACTTGGCTTTGGCAACGGGGTCATGGTGCCATCCGCAGCCCGGTCATACTGCATAAACACCAGATTCCAGATTTCTATGTAGCGATCACCATCTTCATCAGGTGTACCCGGCGGGCCGCCAAATACTTCCGGACCATGGTCATAAAATATTTCTGAGCAAGGACCACATGGGCCGGTATCACCCATTTGCCAAAAATTATCTTTAGCACCTATTCGAGCAATGCGTTCTTCCGGTACACCGATTTTTTTAGCCCATAGATCATAGGCTTCGTCGTCTTCTTCAAAAACGGTGATCCATAATTTCTCTGCAGGTAAGCCTAAATCTTCAGTTAAAAACTGCCAGGCATACTGGATGGCTTCTTCTTTGAAGTAATCACCAAAACTGAAGTTGCCCAACATTTCAAAAAAGGTGTGATGACGTGCGGTGTAGCCGACGTTTTCAAGATCATTGTGCTTGCCACCGGCACGCACACAGCGTTGCGAGGTAGTCGCGCGATTGTAGCCCCGCTTTTCAGTACCGAGAAAGAGATCTTTAAACTGAACCATACCGGCATTGGTGAACAACAACGTGGCGTCGTTACCGGGCACCAATGGGCTCGACTTTACAATCTCATGACCGTTCCTTTTAAAAAATTGCAGGAACCGGTCTCTTATTTCTGATGTGCTTAGCATGTGATAGTTACTGTGTTGCTACAGTGAATTATGGCTACAGACGGCAGTTATAGCTGAGGGTCATTCTCGACTTGAGTAGATGCAATTTCAATATCCGTTATCGCAGATTGTATTTCCGGTATCTCAAAACCGCGCCGATACAAATAACGCTGCATTTTTGCCTTTGTCTCGAAGTCCATCTTGAAGCTGCCACCAAGCTCTCTGCCAAACTTTTTCTCTAACGCTTCAAAGGCTATCACGGCCCAATCAGCCTCGTTAGTGTTGATCGCATCTTCTGTGATGGACTGCTCCAGGTGCCTGGCCTGTAAATCAGCCCGTATCTTGTTCGAACCATAAAGGCGGCTGACGCGCATACGCGTATAAGCCTCTGCGAAGCGAACATCGCATTGTAGCCTTTCCTCGGCCAGGTTATCCAGAACAGATGTGATCAGGTCAAGGGGTAATTCACGTTGCAGGAGCTTAAGCTCGAGCTCTTTTCTTCCGTGCTCGCGACGAACCAACAACCGCATCGCCCGCTCATACACAACTGCGAAGGTAATAAGTGGGGTTTCAGGGTCTTCGTCTAACAAAGAATCAGTGCCGGAGGACCCGGCACTGTCATCTGATGTATCACTGTCAAAGCCATCGTCTGCGAAGTCTGCTTTCGTTTTAGCAGGCCATCCAGTTCGCTTCTGACTAGCTCTTTTCGGGCGCTTCTGCCACATCCGGCTCAACTTCCTCTGCCTTCTCCTGCTTTGACGCCGGTGTCAGCAATTTTTCGCGCAAGGTGGCTTCAATGGCTTCCCGCATTTCAGGATGCTCTTTCATGTAATTGCGCACGTTGTCTTTACCCTGCCCGATCCGGTCGCCGTTATAGCTGTACCAGGCGCCGGCTTTGTCAATCAGATCGTGCTTAACACCCAGATCAATCAGCTCACCTTCAAGCGATGACCCTTCGCCATACAGAATCTCAAATTCTGCCTGTTTGAAGGGAGGAGCCATTTTGTTTTTCACTACTTTCACGCGGGTGTCGTTACCGATGACTTCATCGCCCTTTTTGATAGAGCCAATGCGTCTGATATCGAGTCGGACCGAAGAGTAGAATTTTAATGCGTTACCGCCGGTAGTCGTTTCGGGACTACCGAACATCACGCCGATCTTCATACGGATCTGATTGATGAAAATCACCAGTGTATTAGAGCGCTTAATATTGGCCGTCAGTTTACGCAATGCCTGAGACATAAGGCGTGCGTGCAGACCCACGTGGTGATCACCCATATCGCCTTCGATTTCTGCCTTCGGTGTAAGCGCTGCAACCGAATCAACAACAATGAGGTCTACTGAACTTGATCGCACCAGCATATCCACGATTTCCAGAGCCTGGTCACCGGTATCTGGCTGCGACACCAGCAGATCGTCAACGTTGACACCAAGCTTAGACGCATAACCCGGATCTAACGCATGCTCCGCATCAATAAATGCCGTCGTTCCACCGGCTTTTTGACATTCAGCAATGGCTTGCAGTGTCAGTGTGGTTTTACCGGAAGATTCAGGACCGTAGATCTCAACCACACGGCCTTTGGGCAGACCACCAATGCCCAACGCGATATCGAGCGATAAAACACCGGTCGAGATAACCTCAACATCCCGATTAATATCATCGCCCATGCGCATTACCGCACCCTTGCCAAACTGCTTTTCAATTTGACCTAATGCTGCGTTTAGGGCTTTCTTTTTGTTGTCATCCACTGTTGGACACTCCTGGTTTACATCTGCCTGGATTAATTTAATTGACTCGGTAGCCAAGCCCGAATTATCGCATAAAGGCAGTAGGCTTCACACCGCTTTGTGCAAACGATAAGGTGATAAATGACGCCACGAAAAATCACAATGACTCAGATTCGATACACCTGATCAACAGTTGTAAAGCCTCATCTACAGTCTGCATTCTTACCGCAGCCCGGTCGCCGGAAAATACATGAAGTTGCGCCACGGAAGCCGCCGCCGGTGCGCCTGAAGCAACCTTATACGCACAACCGATCCAGACAGTGCCAACAGGTTTCTCTTCACTACCGCCAGTAGGTCCAGCGACACCACTGACAGAGATTGCGACAGTCGCATCACTTCGTTCTAATGCCCCCTCCGCCATGGCGAGCACTGTTGCCTCGCTTACGGCCCCTTGCACTTCGAGCACCTCGTTTGGCACACCAAGCATTTGCCGCTTTGCACTGTTGCTGTAAGTAACAAACCCACGGTCAAACCACGCAGAGCTGCCAGACACTTCAGTCAGCGCAGCGGCGATCAGCCCGCCGGTACAAGATTCCGCAGTCGCCAGCAACTGGTTTCTGGCGACTGCCAAACTTGCCAGATGATTGATATTTTTTACAGTGTCAGGGGAAACCATGCGAGCCAGTGTACTTATAAGTAGCCACAAGTCTATGTAATTGCACAAGCTTCATCATCAGCCTGCCAACCGCCTTGCGCCGACGTCTCTTTGTAAGACGCCCGGGCTGCACGTTGGATACAATAGAGCCATGAGTACCAGCGCTAAAAACACCCAAACCCCAATGATGCGGCAGTATCTGGGGCTAAAATCCGAATACCCCGATACGATACTGTTCTATCGCATGGGGGATTTCTACGAGCTGTTCTTCGATGACGCCCGGCGCGCCTCAGAATTACTCGGCATCACTTTAACTGCTCGTGGCACCTCCGGCGGGCAACCGATACCGATGGCGGGTGTCCCTCACCATTCAGCCGAAGGCTACCTGGCGAAGCTCGTCGGCTATGGCGAATCGGTGGCTATCTGTGAGCAAACCGGTGACCCTGCCACCAGCAAAGGGCCCGTTGAGAGACAAATTGTCCGGGTCCTGACACCTGGCACCGTCACCGACGAAGCCATTCTTGATGATCGGCAGTCCTGCCTGTTGGCAGCCCTTACCAGCGACGGCAACCACTACGGCATTGCCAGTATTGACCTCGCTGTCGGTACCATTTTTGTCACTCAGTTTGAATCTGAGACCCTGCTTCATGCGGAACTCGCAAGATTGCGCCCGAATGAATTGCTGGTCGCGGAAAACACTAACGGCAATTTAGAGGAGCTTCAAAAGCAGTGCACCGTACGCGAGCGACCACCGTGGCACTTCGATACGACTACCGCAACGGAGCAGCTATGCGAACTATTCGGCACCAAAGATCTCAATGGCTTTGGTTGCCAGGACCTACCCCATGCAACAGCGGCCGCCGGTTGTGTATTGCAATATGTACGTGAGACGCATCGCGGCGCACCACCGCACATTGAAGGCATCACCACAGAAGCACATGCCGATGCAGTAACTCTCGATGCCGCCACCAGACGTAACCTTGAAATTGACTCAAGCATCAGTGGCCAGCCGGGCGCAACGTTAAAAGCCATCTTAGATAAAACCTGCACCAGCATGGGTAGCCGGCTACTCGCACGCTGGCTTAACCGCCCACTGCGTAGCCATAAAGCGTTAAACACCCGGCTGGACGCAATAGACACGCTGATAGCGGACACAACTCAATACGACACCCTGAGAGAATTACTCAGCGGCATTGCCGATATAGACAGAATTCTAGCGCGCATATCTATCGGCAGCGCCAGACCCCGTGATCTTCTCGGATTGCGTAACAGCTTGCGACGCCTTCCGGATCTGCAAAAAAGCTGTGCCACCACAAAAGATAAATTACTCAATGAAATCGGTGATTGTCTTGATGGCTTTGATACAGAGCGAACTCTACTGGACCACGCTATAGACGACGAACCACCGGCAACATTAAAAGATGGGGGAGTTATAAAAACAGGATTTGATGAAACCCTGGATGAACTCAGATCACTAAGCCAGAACGCCGACAACTTTCTCACAGAACTTGAAGTTCGTGAGCGAGAACGCACAGGGATAAACACACTTAAAGTCGGCTACAACCGGGTCCACGGCTACTACCTTGAAGTCTCCAAAGCCAGCAAAGGCGAGATCCCCACTGAGTACACAAGACGCCAAACATTAAAAGGTGCAGAACGCTACATAACAGAAGAGCTGAAGCAATTCGAAGACAAAGTGCTCTCTGCGCGCGAACGATCCATGAATCGTGAAAAAACACTTTATGAGAAGCTTCTAACCGACCTTTCAAACAACTTGCCCGCCTTCAAACAATGTGCAAGGGCAGTCGCAGAGCTTGATGTTTTGTGCAACATGGCAGAACGGTCAATCACTAATCAATGGTCACGCCCCGAGTTTAGTGAAGCGCCCGGTATACGCTACAACGCTGGCCGACACCCGGTAATAGAAGCGACACTAAAAGACCCGTTTGTACCCAACGATCTACACCTTGATAGCAAGCGACGCATGCTATTAATTACCGGTCCTAACATGGGCGGTAAATCGACTTACATGCGACAGACAGCACTTATCGTTTTGATGGCACATATCGGCTGCCATGTGCCGGCAACTGATTGTGTCATTGGACCGATAGATCGCATCTTCACACGCATTGGCGCCTCTGATGATTTAGCCAGTGGCCGATCAACGTTCATGGTTGAAATGACCGAAGCCGCGAGCATCCTGCACAACGCAACACCACAGAGCTTTGTGCTGATGGATGAAATCGGGCGCGGCACCAGCACCTATGATGGATTGTCACTCGCATGGGCATGTGCTGAGGCATTAGCTAAAAAGAACAAAGCGTTTACGCTTTTTGCTACGCACTACTTTGAGCTCACCACGTTAGCTGAAACCCACGAAGCTATAGGCAACGTGCACCTTGATGCAGTAGAGCACAACGATGAAATCGTGTTTATGCACAACGTAAAATCCGGCGCGGCCAACAAGAGTTACGGCTTGCAGGTCGCGAAGCTCGCAGGCCTGCCCGCGGCCACCCTTGCAAACGCCAGACAACGACTGGCCTCACTGGAAAACAATGATGTGGTATCACCACCCTTGTCACCGGGCCTGCAAAGCCCGCAAATGGGCCTTTTCGACACCGGGCATCAAGCCCTCGCAGACTATGTTTCTGAACTTGATCTGGATGACACCAGTCCGAGAGACGCGCTGAATCACCTCTATGAACTAAGCAAGCTGCTTGACGGCTAATGCCAGCGCCCCCTACCCAACGATTAGCCGTGTCCAGCAATCAAAATGAGCGAAAAACTGAGCTCTGGCATATCCACATACAGGCCGGCGTGATATCTTAGAAGGATGTCGAATTTCACCAAAGTAGGTTTAATAGCCAAAAGTAATGACCTGAGCGTTTCCGAAACTCTGAATAATGTCTACAACCTGCTAAAGAAGACAGGGCTTGAAGTCATGCTGGATTCCAGCACCCGCGGTTTGCTGGGCGGCCCCATCACAGTAGATATAGAGACCATCGGCAAAGAGTGTGATCTGGCCGTGGTCATCGGTGGTGACGGAACCTTGCTTCATGCTGCGCGCGAGCTGGTCGATGCGGACGTGCCGTTAGTCGGCGTCAACCGTGGCCGCCTCGGCTTCCTGGTAGATGTGTCACCGGAAGACGGCTTGCACGAGCTGGTCAACATCATCGAAGGCGAATACCAGCACGAAGAACGCTTAATGCTACATTGCCAACTGGCTCGTCGCGGTGAAATAGTTCATCAATCGCTGGCCTTTAATGACATGGTAATGCGGACCAAAAACGTCCTGCAGATTATCGAATTCGAAATTTCTATTAACGGTAGCTTTGTCTTGTCGCAGAGGGCTGACGGTGTAATTGTCGCGTCACCTTCCGGTTCAACCGCCTATTCACTTTCTAGTGGAGGGCCAATTGTTAATCCGAACCTCGCGGCATTAGTGGTACAACCAATCTGCCCGCATACGTTAAGCAGCCGGCCTTTGGTGGTGAGTGCAGACTCTGAAATTTCTGTGTTAATCACTGAAAAGAAAACCGTACATGCGCAGATGGTTAGTGATGGTCAGGTATATAATGACCTTCAGAATGAAGACATTATTGAAGTACGCAGGCACAACAAGCCAATTCGCATATTGCATCCGGTGGACTACGACTATCACCACATTCTGCGCGAAAAACTCAACTGGGGCTAAGCAGCCTATTACGTAGCTCGGCCGTTTCTCTGGCCATTTTTCCTTTGCTATATAGCCAACCATAAAATATTAAGTACTAATGTTAGTTGCACTCAACGTAAAAGATTTCGCCATTATCACTCGCAGCTCTCTGGAACTGCAGTCCGGCATGACCACGCTCACTGGTGAAACAGGGGCAGGTAAATCTATACTGCTCGGCGCACTGGGCCTGGTGCTTGGCGATCGCGCTTCTCCAAATGCTGTCCGGGACGGCACAGAGCGCGCTGAAATCAGTGCCGTGTTTGATGTCTCGGAAGTGAAAGATGCTGCGGAATGGCTTATCGATCATTCGATGGATCAGGAAGACGAGTGCATCCTGCGCCGCGTGGTATCAAAAGATGGCAAGTCACGCGCGTTTATCAACGGTTCACCGGTGACGCTTCGCAACCTGAAAGAACTCGGCAGATTGCTGGTCAATATTCACGGTCAACACGACCATCAACTGATCACCTCACCCGACAAGCAACGCGACATCCTTGATGATTTTGGCGAATGTCAGAAACTGATAAAAAACGTCCGTGACATCTGGACCGAATGGAACAAAACTCATCGCTTAATCACCGGCGCTGAAGAGCGATTGCAAGCACGCGGTGATCGGCTGGATACACTGCGGTATCAACTTCTGGAATTCGAAAAGCTTTCTATTGAATCCATTGACCTTGATGCAATAGACCTCGAACACCGTAGACTGGCCAACGCCACCGAACTTGGAGAACTTAGCAGTCGCGCGATGGATCTGCTGCAAGATGATCCCAAGTCTGCTTTAGCACAACTGGCACAGGTTGAAAAAGCGGTAGCTGAACTACTCGCACACGACAACACCTGCGCTGAAGTTGGAGAGCTCATTGTCTCTGCTAGAATTCAACTCGAAGAAGCAGCCGATGCAGTACGACACTACTCGCACGGAATCGAGCCTCAGCCGGAAAGGCTGAATGAGGTTGATGGCATCTTATCCAGCGCTCATCAACTGGCCAAGAAACATCAAATCGATACCAGCCAGTTAGCAGATTTTTCAAGCAAGCTTATTGAAGAATTTAAAGAACTTGAGTCAATGGACGGATCCATTGAATCACTCAATGCAGAGCTTGAAAAGCTCACCACAGAATACAAAGCTGCGGCAAAAAAATTGTCCAACAAACGCAGCAAAGCAGCGAAACAACTGGAAAGTTATTTAACCAAAGCCATGCAAACTCTCGGCATGAAAGAAGGTAAGTTTGCCATCGAGTGCAGCAGCAAACCGACTGATACGCCGTCGATTAACGGGCTTGATCACGTACTCTTCAACGTCAGTGCCAACCCGGGTGCTGCGCCACGACCAATGAGTGATGTTGCATCAGGGGGCGAGTTATCGCGCCTGAGCTTAGCAGTCCAGCTGATTACCTCAGAGCGCAACCGCGTACCGACACTCATCTTTGATGAAGTGGACACCGGCGTCGGTGGTGGGGTTGCAGAAACTGTCGGGCAGCAACTGCGAAAGCTGGGGGATCGCTGCCAGGTACTCTGTGTCACCCACCTGCCCCAAGTGGCAGCCCAGGGACACCAGCACGTTAAGGTGTCCAAAAAATCCAGCGATAATAAAACCCTGGCAGAATCGAGAACACTGACTCAAAAAGAATCGCTTGAAGAAATCGCTCGCATGCTTGGTGGTGTGAAAATCACCAAACGCACACTTGCACATGCCAAAGAGATGCTTGCAGCAGCAGAAGACTAGCGCACATGGCACTACCTGCAGCAGTCATCACAAGCGCCTGCCGGCGGCAATAATAATCAGAATGCAACCACCGGGGCAGACTGCTTTGGGTACACTGCATTGGTGCAACCACGGTAGACGACATTGAAAACGCGTACGCTATTACTGATTATTCTGATCCCTCTATTTTCATCCCTGCAAGCTTGTGGTTCCTGGTGGCTGCCACGGCCGCACAAAATAGATATCCAACAAGGCAATCTGCTATCTCCTGAAGCAATTGCACAAGTCACCGTCGGTATGACCAAGAGCCAGGTAGTGAGTCTGATTGGCAATCCCCTGACCTCGAATAAAATCAACCCGGACCGGTGGGAATATATTTATAGCACCAACCGCTCAGGGGAAAAACCCAATGTTCAGCGCCTGTCTTTAGAATTCCAGAATGAACAGGTAGCTGACCTTGAGAGAGCCGGACTGCCAGCAGCGCCGGATTCGTAATAACCGTAGAGAGCATCAGCGCTTTTAACAGTATTTCATGACTTAGCTTTCGGTCGCTTTACGGCCGCTTGCGATTCGGCACGCGCGCGACGCGCCTCCATCGGATCCAACAACAAGCTCCGGTAGATCTCCACCCGATCTCCATCGCGAAGCACGGTATCGTACTGAACTCGCTCAGCGTAAATACCCACGGGCGTCACTCCAACTTCAATATCCGGATGATCTGGAAAACCGCTTGCGACGACTGCATCTTGTACAGTTGACCGGTCGGCTAATACCAGCTGCACAATCTTCTGCTCTTCTACTGTGGCGTATACCACTTCTACTTGTATGTCATTTCCAGCCACGTTACCTGCAGTCATGAATACTGCTGCCGGGCACGGGCGACAAACGCATCCACTAACCGGGCGCAGATTTCTTTGAACACAGGCCCAACGGTTTTTTCTACCAACAAGCTACCGAAACTAAACTCAATATCGAACGTCACCCGACATCCGCTGTCGCCAATAGCATCGAATTGCCATTGGCCCTGCAGCTGGCGAAACGGACCGTCTACCAGCGACAGCTTGATTTGCTCACCGTCCGTTAATTCATTGCGGGTGGTAAAGTGTTGTTTCAATGGCCCTTTACTAATGTCCACGCGGGCGACTCGCACAGACTCACTGTCTTCAAGCACAGCCCCGCCGCTACACCAAGGCAGAAATTCGGGGTAGGCCTCAACATCATTTACAAGCTGGTACATCTGTTGCGCAGTGAAAGGCACAAGCGCGCTGCGCTGAATGGTCGGCATCAAGCATCGTCCGGCTACAAAAAGGTTATACTTTAGGTTATGGCTAATCGTAAGAAAAATAAAGGCGACAAATCGGAATCTTCCCGCATTGCGGTAAACAAGCGTGCCCGCCACGACTATCAGATTGACGATACCTACGAAGCCGGCATGGAACTGATGGGCTGGGAAGTAAAAAGCATGCGCGCCGGACGTGTACAGCTGACAGAAAGTTACGTGTTTATCAGAAACGGTGAAGTCTGGCTATACGGCTGCCATATCACCCCCTTACTGTCCGCCTCGACCCACGTGGTCGCCAACCCGATGCGTGATCGCAAGCTGCTGTTACACCGCGCAGAGATCGGCAAGCTGATCGGCCTGGTAGATCGAAAAGGGTTCACCCTCATACCATTAAAGCTGTACTGGAAACGATCAAAAGTAAAAATAGAGATCGGGCTGGGCAAAGGTAAAAAGACACACGATAAACGCGCCGCTGAGAAAAATCGCGATTGGGATCGTGAAAAACATCGCATCATGAAGCAAAAATAACAGCCAGCCCTATCTGAAAATCACCGCATGGCCGCATAGCCTGACGGTATAACCCCGAGCGTAAGAGAGAGATACCTAACCGCTAAGTAAAATTGGCAAACGGCGAGCAAATAGAACACCTGACGCCAATCCCTCGCTCAGTCACGGGCTTATGATTTAGACACTACTCTTGGCATCGAATACATCTCAGTAGGCTTCGTTGCCCCGGGGACGCGCTGCACTTGACCCACTCGCCTACGTGTCGGGGTTCCTCAGATTACGCTTCAGATTCTTTCCGATGGTTTTCCCCACAACGATGCGTAAGCGAGCTACTCGAGCGTCTGATTTTTTTTGAAATCATCCGGAGTCGGGTCTAAGCGCCAGGGATGGCAGCTTGCTCGACACGCCGTGCTCGACAACACAACAACGCATGAATAGCATGACGCTCACGTTGAACGCAGCGAATGCAACATAAACCAGACAGATCAAGTAGCCTCAGCAACCGCCCCCAAAGCAGTCCAGACACACCCGTCACTACCGACCTCTTCAAGCTTTTTAAGATACTCGCTG
>CALISD010000117.1 GCA_938041955.1 uncultured Granulosicoccaceae bacterium
AGATTACCCTGGCACTGCATTACGCTGCTGCGCTGTGTGTGTTTTGAGAAAACAAAATATTTCGGTAGTTAGTCATCTTAAGGGCCAAATCTATAAATTGGTTTCGTTAAAAGGGTCGGTAATGTCTTTAAGAATTCTTGAGGCGCTCATATCATCAAGATCAAGCTCACCTATTTGCATGCCACGATAAAAAGTAATTACACGGTCGGGTAGGTGGGTAATCTCCTGAATATCGGTAGAGGCAACAATAATGGTGGCACCGTTGTCTGCCAGGTCACGTAGTTTGCTGTAAATTTCAGCACGCGCACCCACATCAACACCACGTGTGGGTTCGTTTACCAGGATTAAGTTGGGCTTAATTGCCAGCCACTTTCCTAATGCCACCTTCTGTTGATTGCCACCGCTGAGCACACCCGCTTCTGCATTCATACGGCTAACATCAACCGTAAATTTCTCTGCGATATCATGGGTGAGTGCGCGCTCTTTGCTAGCAGAAATAACACCGAGGCGTGAAATTGAAGCCAGTGACGGGGCGCTTAGATTTTCCATGATGGGTCGACCAAGAAACAGTCCGTCGTGCTTTCGGTCTTCAGAGCAATACGCTATGCCTTCTTGTAGTGCCGCTTTGGGTGTGGCGGGTAAAAAGGCTTTGCCACGGTATTCCAGTTGCCCGCTACGGGTACGATGTGCTCCGGCAATAGCACCGAGAATTTCTCCTGAACCACTGCCAAGTTGCCCGGCAAGTCCAAGTATTTCACCACCCCATGCGTTAAAAGATACTTGCTCTAAAAGCCCGTCTGGCCACAGTTCTTTTACTTGCAGCATAGGTGCTGAGCTTGCCCGCATACTTTGGCGCGAAGTTCTGGTTGGGTACATATTATCTAAAGGGCGACCAAGCATTAGATTCACTAAAGAGTGAACATCAAGCGCTTTGGCAGATTGTGCTGCTTGGCTTTCACCGTCACGCAGTACGGTTATGCGATCGCAGATTTTAAATATTTCATCTAGTCGGTGGCTCACGTAAATAATCGATTTACCCCGTTCAGCCAAACGCTTGACCATATCCAGAATTCGAATGCTGTCTGATTCCCCCAATGCGGCCGTCGGTTCATCAAGGATTAATACGGTTGGGTCATGTGCAATTAAGCGTGCTACTTCTACCAGGTGTTGCTCACCCACTGACAAGCGATCTACCGACATGGCGGGGTCTATGTCTGTCAGGCCTACCTCTTCAAGAAAAGGGCGCGCCTTTTTAACCAGTGAGCGCCGAGTAGCGAAGATCGGTACACGGTGACCGACCAAAAATATGTTTTCCGCAACGCTCATGGTAGGAATTAAACTCAGTTCCTGCTGAGCGATTGCAATGCCCGCTAATTCTGCCTTGCCTGGGTGTGAAAAATGTACTGACTCGCCTTTTAGTGTGTATTCACCGGTAAAGCCGCTATCAAACCCGCTGATCACTTTTACCAGGGTAGATTTTCCAGCGCCGTTTTCACCTACCAAACCCATTACCTCACCCGGATTGATCTCAAAATCAACACCGCGTAACGCATGAATAGCACCGAACGAACGGCTAATAGAGGTGAGTTTTAGAACGGGTGTTTGCATTGCAGGATTGCTTGTCGGTTCTATAAATGGGTTTTACTTTCACTTAAAAGTGGTAGGGGAGCCATTTGGTTTGGCTCCCCTACCACTGGCCTGATACCACTTAAAGGCTTACTTTTCCCAGGCGCCGGAACATAGCTCATCAATTCCATACAATTCGCCATCGAAGCCGCGAAGTGCAGTGGTTTCCAGGGTTTCCTTGGTAACCGCAGGGTTAGGAGTAAAGTTGATGTAGTTGGCCAGCTTGCCGGTTTCAAGGTATTCGGAAACCAGCTTTATAGCCAATTGGCCTTCGTGCAAAGGTGACTGAAGCGTCGTGCCAAACTGCTTGCCTTCTTCAATCAGCTGCTTGTCACCGTTACATACAGTACCCACTGCGATAACATCATCGCCCATGGTCATGCCGGCTTCTTCCAGTGCTTTAATACCGCCTGTAAGGATCGCGTCATCCATGCCGTAGACAAAGTCGATGCCCTGATCTTTCACTTTCGCGATCAGTTTTGCGGCGCCTTTATAACCGTTGGCTTGGCCAAAGCCCTCATCAACGTCACCAATGATATTCAGATCAGAGCCCGCAATGGCCTCTTTAAAAGCGTTAATTGATAACCCATACCCACCATAGGAATGAGGGTAGGAAAGTACAATCACATTAAAACCGTCTTTGCCTTCAGCCTTTTTGGCAGCTGCTGCTTCACGCATCATGTAGCCCGCGTTGCGTGCACGAAGACGATCATCCGGGCCCGCATAGCCGAAAATGTATTTCTTATCGTTTTCATTCGGCAGTTGATTAATTTTAAGTACCGGCACACCTGTTTTGTGTAGAGCGCGAAGGGACCCCAAGCCTGCTGTTGCATCTGATGGCCACCAGATAAACACATCTGGCAATTGCCCTGCGGCCAGGACCTGTTGTACTTGTTGGTCTTGCTCTGCCTGATTGAACTGATTTTCAAATACTTTTATATCAAAACCTTTGAGTTCAGCAGTTTTCTTGATACCTGTGATGAATCGACCAATGTAGGCTTCGCCAGCAGGTCCGTTAAAGGACACAATAGAGCCCGCCGCGAATGCTGAGCTCGACAGCAAACTGGTGGACAAAGCAAGCCCAAGTGCGACGCCCCCTAGTGTTTTTTTCAAAATAGACATAATTAAACTCCTCCCGTTCTGTTCAACCGTTAATGGTTCGACTGAGTCTGCGCAGGCGGCCGCTAACGGGACACATGCATTATATCCAGTTTGGCTTATTTGTATTCAGATTGGATAAATTTCAAATGTCATGGTTGTGTTCGCGCCTTCAGTATTTCGTGCATCACTTTAACGGGGGCAGGAGACAATGGACAAGACACGCTTGGCAGGAAAACATGCACTTATTACAGGTGGAGCGCAAGGAATGGGCGCCGCCATTGGTGAGTATTACGCCGCTCAAGGCGCTAAGGTGTGCCTTGCAGATGTGAACCTTGAAGGCTGCGAAGAGGTTGTCGCACGTATTAAGGCTGCCGGCGGTGACGCGATTGCGGTAGCGTTGGATGTAACTCAGCGTGATCAAATGCAAGCTGCTGTTGCCGCAACAGTTGAGGCTTTCGGTTCGATCAACGTCATGCTAAATAACGCCGGTATTAATAAACCGTTGATGTTTTTGGATGTCACCGAAGAGAACTGGCACCGCATTATGGACGTCAACGCACTGGGCGTACTGATTGGTATGCAGGAAGCAGCTAAGCAAATGATCAAACAGGGCAAGCAAGACTACCCCTATAAAATCATTAATGTAGGGTCTATATTGTCGCGTCAGGCATTTGATGATGTTGTACCGTATTCGTGCTCCAAGCACGCCGTGTTGGCGATGATCAATGGTGGTGCCAAAGCACTCATGGAGCACAACATTACCGTCAATGGTTACGGTCCCGGGGTGGTGCGTACTGAGCTGTGGGAACAGTTAGATAAAGACCTGGTTGCCATTGGAAAGTTTGAGAAAGAGGGTGAGTCAATGGATACCCTTGCAGAAACTATGATTCTGATGAAGCGTTATTCGTACCCCAAGGATGTTGTTGGGTCAGCGGCTTTTTTGGCATCTGATGAGTCTGATTACATGACAGGTCAGTTGTTTATGATCGACGGTGGAATGGTGATGCAGTAACGGGTTAGTGAGAATCTTCAAGCCAGTTTCTTTTATACATTTTCTGTCTATAAGGCCGCCGACACATCGTCGGTGACCTCACTTAGTTAGCCTACACAGAGAAAAGCACTTTCCCGGAAAAGTTAATACCATGCTTTGCGAAAAGTCCACACTGGACAATTTAACGATAGCTCACTAACTGCATCGCTGTAAAAATCACTTCAGACCTAAGATCAATAATTTTATTTCGCGCAGTAACCGCGGCTTGTGGAATATTTTTGTTGCTTGAACTACCACTTAAGGTAAATTTATGAGCGCACTAAACCCTAGAATATTAATGCCTGAAGATATTCAGCCCAACTGGCAATGGGATAGGCCACTTCAGTCACCTGGCCATATGGCGGTAGATTTTGAGCGCCGAGTTGATCATGACCGATTGCGTAAGTACCGCTTATCAAGGGCACGTGAAGCACTGAAGAATTCTGATTGCGGTGCGTTGTTATTGTTTGATGTAAACAATATTCGCTACGTTTCCGGTACCAAAATCGGTGAGTGGGAACGCGACAAGCTATGCCGGTTTGCTTTACTAATGGGGGATGAGGAGCCAGTGGTGTGGGACTTCGGTTCGGCTGCTGTTCATCACAGGCTCGCGTGCGACTGGCTCGATCCGGAGCGTTGCCGTGCAGGTATGTTAGGAATGCGGGGCACCGTACCACCTGCTGTGGGTTTGATGAAAAACCATGCAGAAGAGGTAATGGGATTGTTAAAGGCAGCGGGCGTTGCAGATATGCCTGTGGGCATTGACTACGCTGAAACTGCCATGTTCTTTGAACTGCAAAAAGCCGGTATGAGCATCGTTGATGGTCAGCAGGTGATGCTTGATGCCCGTGAAATTAAGAACATTGATGAGATAACGTTATTAAACCAGGCCGCGGCTATGGTTGATGGTGTTTATCACATGATTTACGAAGAACTTAAGCCGGGTGTTCGTGAAAGTGACATTGTTGCTCTTTCAAATAAGATGCTCTACGAGATGGGGTCAGATGATGTAGAAGCCATCAATGCTATCTCTGGTGAACGATGCAACCCGCATCCGCACAACTTTACTGATCGTATTATCCGTCCGGGTGATCAGGCCTTTTTTGACATATTGCAGTCTTACCAAGGTTACCGAACCTGTTACTACCGCACCTTTAACGTTGGTACTGCAACACCTGCGCAGAATGATGCCTACGTAAAATGCCGCGAGTGGTTAGACGCTGCTATTGCATTGATCAAGCCCGGTGTTAGCACCGACAAAATAGCCGCTGTCTGGCCAAAAGCACAAGACTTCGGCTTTCCTGATGAAATGTCTGCTTTTGGTTTGCAGTTCGGGCATGGCTTAGGGTTGGCGTTGCATGAACGCCCGATCATCTCAAGGTTGGTGTCGTTTGATGATCCGATGGAAATCAAAACCGGGATGGTGTTTGCGCTGGAGACTTATTGCCCGGCAACTGATGGCCG
This sequence comes from uncultured Granulosicoccaceae bacterium, assembly GCA_938041955.1. GTDB lineage: Bacteria > Pseudomonadota > Gammaproteobacteria > Granulosicoccales > Granulosicoccaceae. Next base: position 5,222 of record CALISD010000117.1, read on the forward strand.
CTCTGCAGCACGGATTGAAGAAGAGGTGGTGGTTACAGATACCGGCTGTGAAGTGATTAGTCTGTTCCCCGCGCACGATCTGCCAATCGCTAATCGTTACTAGCCTTTATCAAACCATAGCAACGGGAGCATCGTTATGGCATCAAATCAGCGCGAACAATGGCTGAGAATGTATGAGCAAATGGTCAAGATACGACAGTTTGAATTTCAGGCTAATCAACTGTATCTCGATGCAAAGATGCCTGGCTTGACCCACATGTATAGCGGTCAGGAGGCCGTAGCGGTAGGTATTTGCGATGCGTTAGAAAAGACTGATTCAATCACCTCTACTCATCGTGGTCATGGCCACTGTGTAGCCAAGGGTGCCGAGTTTAAGGCGATGTTCTGTGAGTTGTTAGGGAAGGCTGAAGGGTATTGTCGTGGTAAGGGCGGCTCAATGCATATCGCCGATCAGGACAACGGTAATCTCGGCGCCAATGCCATTGTAGGTGGATCTGCGGGTATCGCCACAGGGGCCGCGTTGACCGCAAAAATACTGGGTACTGATAGCGTTACGGTGTGTTTTTTTGGTGACGGCGCAATGGGGCAGGGTTTGCTGTATGAAGTAATGAATATGGCTGCACTATGGCACTTACCAGTGATCTATGCCTGTGAAAATAATCATTATGGCGAGTACACCAAAACTGAAGAGATGGCCGCGGGAGAATTAAAGGCCCGTGGTGAGGCCTTTGGTATTGAGGCATTTGAAGTAGATGGCCAGAATGTACTGGCAGTGAACAATCTGACCCAAACTCTGGTAGAACGCTCGCGCAAAGGTGAAGGGCCGTTTTTAATGGTGCTTGATACCTATCGATATCATGGCCATCACGTGGGGGATATTAATCGTACTTACTACCGCAGCAAAGAAGAGGAGGCGCACTGGCGGGATGAGCGCGATCCGATTGATAACTTCGAAGCGCATATGATCGCCAAAAAGGGTGCGACTAAAAAAGAACTAAAAGAGATAAGAGCAAGAGTAGAGCAGGAGGCAAAAGCGGCTGTGGAATATGCCCTACAAGCAGACTACCCACCATTAGACGAGGTGGATTCTCATGTATTCGCAGCCTGAGACTGGCTTGATGAATTGTGTAGATATCAATTCGGGAGGTAATATGAATGCGTAGTATCACTTTATCACAAGCGGTAAACGAAGCTATCGCTGAAGAGATGCGTCGCGACCCTACGGTTATCATTTTAGGGGAAGACGTTGCCGAGGCAGGTACACCATTTAAAGTACTGTCCGGACTGGTTGAAGAGTTTGGCACCGACCGTGTTATTGACACACCAATATCAGAACCGGGCTTTACCGGAATAGCCGTGGGCGCCGCAATGACCGGGCTGCGTCCCATTGTTGATTTGATGTTCGGTGATTTCCTGTATCTGGTGATGGATCAGTTATGTAATCAAGCCGCGAAGACGCACTACATGTCTGGTGGCAAGCTGACGGTGCCGATGGTGTTGCGCACTAACTTAGGTGCTACCCGTCGATCTGCGGCACAACATAGTCAATCCCTGCATGCACTGGTCGCGCACATACCCGGTCTTAAGGTAGCCATGCCATCCAGTGCATATGAAGCCAAAGGGCTAATGAAAACCGCCATACGCGATAACAATCCGGTGGTGATATTTGAAGACAAGCTCATGTACCAGGATAAAGCCCCGGTACCCGAGGAAGAGTTTTTAATTCCGTTTGGTGAAGCGAAGGTTCATCAGGCAGGGGATGACATCACCTTGATTGCCACTAGCTCTATGGTGCAAGTGGCACAGGCCGCAGCCAGGTTGCTGGCAGCGCAAAATATCAGTGCAGAAGTGATTGACCCGCGGACCATAGCACCACTTGATTGCAGCACACTGATTGAATCTGTGAAAAAAACCAGCCGCGCTATCGTTATCGATGAAGGTCATCAGCAATATGGTGTCACCGCAGAAATAGCCTCGGTTATTGCGCACGATGCATTCTATTACCTTGATGCACCGGTACACCGAATGGGGGCGATGGATGTGCCCGTGCCGTTTTCACCGGTACTAGAAGACTTGACAGTGCCAACACCAGATCGAGTGGTAGAGCAGGCCAAAAAACTGATGCGTGGAGTGCGTGAACATGTCGCATGAGGTGCTTATGCCACAGTTGGGCATGGCACAAAACAGCGCGATCATCGTTAGTTGGAATAAGACCGTTGGCGAGCCTGTCACTGAAGGTGAGTTACTGCTGGAAGTCGAGACTGACAAAGCTGTGATGGAAGTAGAGTCACGACACAACGGCTTTGTTACTGCCATATTAAGCGGCGCAGGAAGTGATGTGCCGATTGGCGATGTAATAGCAATGATTTCTGCATCTGCAGATGATGCTGTGGTGGTGACAAAACAAACAGATCCGTCAACGGCTGCGCAAAAAACCACTGATGCTGCTGTAGCAGCGTCTTCTGCTACAATATCTATAAAGAGCACCCAAAAAAACAATGCTGATACAGCGCCAGCCCAGACCGACACAGCACTTAATAACAACCACACTATTCTGGCTTCACCTAAAGCCAAGCGCCTGGCCTACGAGCGTGGGGTGGATTTGCAGAGACTGATAGAGTCAGGCGCAGTGCCGCCATTTCATGCGGCAGACATACCCAGATCATCTGATCAATTAACTGGTTCCGATCAGGTCATTGCCATGTTGCAGGCAACTGTTGATCTGACTGGCATACAGGACTTCATTGAATGGTCTAACGAAGGCAACGGCGCTAACAAAGGCGAGGGTGAAAGTAGCTCGTCACTAAGTACACAACAAATGTTGGCAGCGTTTTGTGCCTCTGGCATGCCTTCTATTAGTTCAGGCAATGGGATCACCCTTCGAGTCACAGACCACCTTGATGTTGTCCGATACTGGATGGTAGGCGGTACGGGCCTTAGCGCGGTGGTGCAGGTGGATAATGCCGCCCACTGGGACATAGACATCATCGATCTTAGCCAAACCATGATTGTCGATTATCTACCCGCCACAGGACCTTCGTCTATCACCAGGCAGGTAACGCTGGTGGTGTGCTCCGACCCTTCGGCATCCCAACAATCCGTTAACCTGCGTTTGTATTTCCCCGCCAGCTCAATGTCCACAATAGCTGCAGCCAATTGGCTGCAAGGTATTGCAAAGCGTTGTGTGAATCCATTGTTGCAATTAATCTGAGTGTCTGCGTTATGCTAAATGAATTACCCAGCCAGCTTTATATTAACGGCGAGTGGTGTGATGCGAGTGATGGTGCGCGCTTCGATGTGCTTAATCCATTTGATGAAAGTGTTATAGCTCAGGTGTCTTCAGCGACGGTTGCAGATGCGCAGGCTGCACTTGCCACTGCAGAATCAGCACAGAAAGCGTGGGCGCAACGGACACCACGTGATCGTGCAACAGTCCTGATGAAAGTCTTTGAGGAATTCCAAAGAAGAGTAGAAGACTTTACCCGACTGATCACACTTGAAAATGGTAAAGCCTATGGTGATGCCATAGGCGAGGCCAATTACGCTGCCGAGTTTTTCCGTTGGTATGCAGAGGAAGCCGTGCGTCCGGAGGGCCACTATGGCCATGCACCTGCCTCTGGCGCTCGCACATTAGTACACGAAAGACCAGCAGGCATTGCCCTATTAATAACTCCATGGAACTACCCCGCCGCCATGGGTACTCGAAAGATCGCACCCGCACTTGCGGCGGGTTGTGCGGTCATTCTAAAGCCCGCCAGTGAAACACCATTGACATCGTTATTGCTAATGGAAGTGCTAAAAATAGCCGGTGTTCCGGACGGCTTGGTAAACGTCATACCAACCCGCCAGACTGGCCCGGTGGTTGATGCACTACTGGATGATCCACGAATCAGGGTGGTGTCTTTTACCGGCTCTACTGAAGTAGGCCGTCAGTTGTTAACCGGCTGTGCACGCAATATATTAAACCCTGCAATGGAGCTCGGTGGAAACGCGCCTTTTATAGTATGTGAAGACAGTGACCTTGATGCAGCTGCTGATGGATTAATGATGGCAAAGATGCGCAATCTGGGTGAAGCGTGTACAGCGGCCAATCGAATTTATCTACACGATTCGATAGCGGCAGAATTCACCGAAAAGTATGTGGCAAAAATGGCAGCGCTTACTGTTGGTAACGGTCTTGAAGAACGTATAGATGTAGGGCCGCTGGTTAATCGCGCCACTCGTGACAAGGTTCATGAGTTAGTCCAGGACGCGGTCGCACAAGGTGCAAAATGCCTGCTTGGCGGGACAATGCCAGACGGCCCAGGTTTCTGCTACCCGCCTACCGTACTGACTGATGTGCCGGCGCAAGCTAAGTGTTGCCACGATGAGATATTCGGCCCTGTCGCCGCCATTCAAACCTTCACTGATGAAGCGGAAGTAATAGATCGTGCAAATACCACGGAGTATGGACTGGTAGCGTATCTTTACTGCGGTGAGTTAGGGCGTGGTTTAAAGCTATCTGAACAACTGGAGTTTGGCATGGTCGGTTTAAACCGTGGGCTGGTGTCTGATCCTGCAGCTCCTTTTGGTGGAGTAAAGCAATCGGGTATTGGTCGCGAAGGTGGTCGTGAAGGCATACGTGAATTTGTAGAAACCCAATACATTTCAACGGTGATTTAATCCATGGCCATAGATCTGCCCATCGCATCGCCTTCAACACGGATTCATGCACAGAAAAATGGCATTAACCTGCGAGAGGTATCGGCAACGATGGAAAAGGAGTTCATTCACGCGGGTGACTTGAGCAACAAGGGCTCAACAGCGCCGAGCTATCCGCCACGCGAATCCCTGGGGGCAGGTGAAGTAACACCCATGTCCAGAGTGGCGCAATTAACAGCGACCAATTTAAGTGCTTCGCAGCAGATACCAGCGGTAACCCATCACGACGCGGTAGACACTACTGCAGTTGAAAGTTTGCGACGCCAACTTCGCGACAGTGAATCAATTAAAGTATCATCATTGGCTTTTCAGGTAATGGCGTTGGCAAAAACACTGCGACAATTCCCGCGCTTCAATGCATCACTCATTGATAACGGGGAAAACCTGTGGCTTAAGCGTGATGTGAATATTGGAATTGCCGTGGATACACCACATGGTCTTATGGTGCCGGTAGTTGAGCACGCGGATCAGTTGGGATTAAGCGCGATTACTTCTACTATATCTGAACTTGCGGGTGCGGCGCGTGCACGTAAACTAAAGCCCGGGCAAATGCAGGGGGCAGGGTTGAGTATTTCGAATCTCGGGGTGCTGGGTGGTCGATCTTTTACACCAATGATTAACCCGCCGGAGCTTGCCATACTCGGTGTAATGAAAACACAAATGGAACCCCATTGGGATGGTGAGCAATTTATACCAGTACCTATGTGCCCGTTATCACTCACTTATGATCACCGGGTGATCAATGGTGCTGATGCGCAACGTTTTCTTAATCACTTGATCAGTCTTCTGGCGAATCCTCGTCAGTTGTTATTCTAAAGCGCATGCAATGTCAGTAGAAATAGAAAAAGATGTTGTCGTTGTTGGTGCGGGGCCGGGTGGCTACAGCGCAGCGTTTCGATGTGCTGATCTCGGTAGATCGGTTGACCTCATTGATTTGCGTGATGCCCTTGGTGGCGTGTGTCTGAACGAGGGTTGCATACCCTCCAAAGCATTGTTGCACGCTACAGATTCTCTAAGGGTGGCCCGTGAAGCCGAAGACTTCGGCATTACTTTTGGCAAAGCAGCCATAGATATTGATCGATTACGCGCGCGGACTGTATCAGTCATTGAATCACTAACCGGCGGCCTGGCGCATATAGCATTGCGTCGCAAGGTTAGTCATACGGTCGCTACGGCCTCTTTTTTTGATAACAAACGGGTTACCGTGAAGGGTCCGGACACTGATGAAGTCTGGTCGTTTAAAAGTTTGATAATAGCAACGGGTTCGTCACCCGTTGTGCTGAAGGGATGGCCTGAAGATGATCGAATCTGGGATGCGGCAGCGGCCCTTGAAGTACGTGAAATACCGAAGCATCTAGTGATAGTCGGTGGCGGTATTATCGGACTGGAGATGGCCTGTATCTATCATGGCCTCGGTAGTAAAGTCACCATTATTGAAGCGACAGGCCAACTGGCCAGCGGCTGTGATAAAGCAGCGGCACAGCTGTTACACAAAAGCCTTACCGCGCGAGGCTGTATTATCCATACCAGCACTCGGGTAACTGAGGTCCGCTGCTTGAAGAATAACCTGGTATTAAATTGCGATGGGCCGCCAGACAATACTGCAGGAACGACGCTTACAATAAAAGCCAGTCACGTATTGCAGTCGGTAGGTCGCAGTGCCAATACAAAATCGCTTAACGTAAAAAAAGCTGGCTTGGCAGTTGATGAGCGCGGCCAGATCTTAATTGATAGCACTGGGCAAACCAATGTAAAAAAGGTATTTGCGGTGGGTGATGTCACCGGTGGCCCGATGCTCGCCCACAGAGCGGTACATCAGGGGCATATAGCCGCCGAAGTATGTAGTGGTCATACGGCGGACTGGAACGATGCACTGGTACCATCGGTGGCCTATACCCAGCCAGAGGTGGCTTGGGTAGGTATTAGTGAAGAACAGGCACGTGAAGCGAATATCAGCTCCGGCATTTCCACCTTCCCGTGGGCCGCCAATGGTCGTAGTCTGGCGCATGGTACTTCAGAAGGGTTTACCACACTGGTGTATGCAACCGACAGTCAACGTCTTATAGGCGCGACCCTGGTGGGGGACAACGCCGGTGAATTGATCGCAGAAATTACCCATGCCATTGAAATGGGCTCCAACCTGGTGGATATTGCCCATACCATTCATGCACATCCTACCCGCAGTGAAACCATTGGTATGGCCGCACAATTAGCACTTGGGTTGTGTACAGATCTTTAGTAGCGATGCGGTTGCGTTTCTTAGAACTGCCGCTACTACATTTACATTTCCGACAAAGCTATTGCATTGCCCGGGCGTATGCGTAATTGTTCTTTGAACAATATCCAACCAGAGTTTTTTTATGAACAAGCTTGATGGAAAAATAGCGATAGTCACCGGTGGTACGCAAGGCCTGGGTGCTGCGATTGCACGTTGCTTTGCAGACAGTGGTGTGGCAGGTTTAGTCACTTGCGGGCGCAGTGTAGACAAAGGCGAAGCTGTCGCCAGCGCCATCACCGAAGACACGGGAATTCCAGTATCGTTTGTAGTGGCTGATCTTGCCGTAGTTGCAGACTGCAGGCAAGTGGTAGCTGCCGCAGACAAGCAGTTTGGTCGGGTTGATATATTAGTCAACGCCGCCGGCCTTACTGATCGCGGCAATCTGTTGAACACTTCTGAAGAATTGTTTGATCGTATGTTTGCCGTCAACACTCGCGCACCGTTCTTTCTGATGCAAGATGTTGCCAAGCTGATGATTCGCGAAAATATCGAAGGCACCATGGTGAATATCGGTTCTGCCTCTGCCATGGCAGGGCAGCCTTTTATCGCACCATACTGCGCATCTAAAGGAGCGCTGGCTACTCTGACTCGAAACTCAGGCTATGCATTGATGCGAAACCGTATTCGAGTAAATCAATTGAATATTGGCTGGATGGCTTCAGACGGTGAAGATCGCATACAGCGTGAATACCAT
>CALISD010000118.1 GCA_938041955.1 uncultured Granulosicoccaceae bacterium
AACTGTAAGCTTCCCATTGGCGGCCAGTGCTGCCAGTGTTCGCATCTTGGAAGTGGAAAGGCCTTGCTCAGCCATAGCTGTCTGTAAGCTTTGATTATAGCGATGCATGATTCGATTCATCAGGTACGGCGCAAATTGCGACAGACCGCGAGCTTCAAGATCTTTGTCAAGTTGGTTTGTTGGATCGAGCTCTTTCTTTTTCAATTTCACTGGACCTAGCCCGGATTATTCATGGTGTGGCGAGCATATCGCGTAGAGATTTTATTTCACAGCGGATGTCTTCTTACGCCGAATACGTATTGATATTTGCAAAAGAAATAATTCGCTTTGCGATCAAGCATCAAGGGAGATGCGTCATCATCATGAATAATCTGGGCTAATGTGTGCCACTAAGATAAGAACGGCGTCGAGTTGAAGCCAATCCGGATTGAGGCTCACCCAACTGAATTTACAGATCAATCACAGACCAGCAAGCGTCAGCATTAACTATCGGTGTCAACATCCAAACCGATCATCCTCATCAGTGCCAGGCCATTACTCTTTCGCGTAACACCTGGTCGAATCTTGTAGTCAAAACTTATTTTTCCATCAATAAACTGATCTTCAAAGTGAATATTAATTGCGTTGCTTCCCAATGAATCGACTATGCGGGTGAGTGCAAGGTCGTGTGTAGTAACCAGGCCAATGGCGCTGTATTCCATAAGCTGATGAATAACCCCTTTGGCACCCACCAGTCTGTCATGGGAATTCGTTCCCTGGAGAATTTCGTCCAGCAAAAAAAGCAATGGCGGACCTGCTTTAGCAAGGTCTACTACGCTTTTAAGTCTGGTAATAACCGCATAAAATAACGATGAACCGTCCTGGAGCGAATCATTAGCACGCATGGCACAGCCGATATTAAAACTCGAAAGTTCCAGATGCTGCGCCTGAACAGGCGCGCCACTGGACGCCATTACTGCACCAATGCCGATAGATCGAAGCAGTGTGCTTTTGCCCGACATGTTCGAGCCGCTGACCATTACCAATTGCTGATCATCATTCAGGCTGATGTCGTTGGCGACGCGCTCGGTGGCGGGAATCAAAGGATGTGACAGCGCGAGCGCACTAAATACCGGACTCGGCGATTCCGACAACATAGATGGGTAAGTATTCCCGGGATGCTCAAACCCATGGGTAGCAAGTGAAGACAGCGCCTCGATCTGCCCGACAGCATCCAGCCAAAGCTCAATATTCTGTCCGACATGTTTACGCCAATGCTCGAGCCGGAAGGCTAGATGGACCGGTATGCCAAACAGAAGAGCAAATGGCATGAGCAGCTGATTTCTTACACATTGATTAAGTCTCTCTAACAAGTTGTACATCTTACCGATCTGTACCGATGGTATTGATTCAGTGGCTTGCAGGGGATCTGTTAACTGCTTTAACAAAATGGAGTCGAACTTATTAGGTTCTATAACGCCCAGCACCTGCTTTAGATCCGCAAGTGTTGAACTGATACGTTGTGCCTGCTGAGCCATTTTTTTGATGGGCCGATAGCAGGAAACATAGAGCGGAATTTCCAACAATATAACCAGTAAAAGAGGCCAGCGCCCATAACCGAGAGCCCAAATCAACAGAGCCACAACGGCCAGCACGCCAAGAATAGTAGCAAGAACCCGTTGCCACTGTTTTATGGGGTAGTCTTCCTGAATCCAATGCTGGATATCAATTTTACCTACACCGTTATCCGATACCGCATCGAGCAGTGCTAAGGCTTCGCGAAACTCCAGATGATTGCTTAGCTCTCGAACTGCATCCTGTCTCAGGGCAACCGTTTGGGCGTCAGCGCGCCGGCTTAACCATTGCGCTAAAGTATCTTCACCTAGCCGAGTTCGTGCGCAACACAGAAATTCATACAGGGAATCAGAACCAAAAATATCTAAATCAGAAGTGTACGGATGGCTGGCATCAATATAACGGGTTCCAGTTTGCCCTTGCCCTTGCCAGTTACCGACAATGTGATCCATCCGGTGCGAGTAGAAACGCTGTGCTTGCTGCACCTTTGCGAGGCGCTTATCTGCCCGTGAGTGCTGCCACACCAGCAATGCAAACATCGCCACCGGTATCAGCAGCCATTCAAACGCTATGCTCATCTTAATCAAAGAAAACCAGATGATGGCAACTGCGAACAGAAACACCACTGCCCGAGCAGTGGCTAATCGAGACGACGCGGATTCTGATTCGCTATACTCGGCTTGAAGTTGCGTGAGCTTCGCCTGGTATATTTCGACAGGATCCGCCGTACTTTTTTGTATTTTTTGTACTTCCATAATCCAGGTCAGAAAGCTGCCACAGTTGCGGAGTGCACCGTGTTCTCAGAGGGCCACGAGACCATCCGGCTGGATGGCTAAGCCACTATGAAGCTATTCTACCGCCAACAGCCATGTCTAAAACGGGTATTGCAGCGCTGGTACCCATTTATTCCAAATTGATTCAAGGCGACCGTCCAGTTTTATCTGCGCAATAGATGCATTGACGGTTTCCGTCAGGTCGTCATTGCCTTTACGCACACCCATGCCCCATGGGTTGCGCGTTTTGACGGTGAAGGCCATGTCGATGTCGGATGTCTCTGCAATAGGGATTAACGCCACGTCATCATCAACTACTGCATCGACTTCCCCTGATCGCAGTGCACTAAGCATATCGAGGAAGACGTCAGCAGAACCGCCATCAAAAGCCACCAAAATTGCGTCATCGAAGGTTTTAGCTAGCCGCATATTAGCGCTGTTAGCGATCGCACCGACTCGCTTGCCTGCTAAACCGCTTGCTGTTGGTACCGCTTCACCAGCACGCATAATGACTGACTCATTGAAAATCGCGTATGGATCAGTGAAATCCAGAATTTCGAGACGCTCAGGTATTATTCCCTGTCCGCACCACACGCCGTCCACGCGGCCTTCAGCTACCGCTGGCAGAAAGTCACTCTAAGGCAGCAAGACCCACTCGAAGTCGAGGCCGCCCTCGGCAAACACCAGTTCTGCGATATCAGGTTCGAATCCGAATCGGCTGCCATTTTTCTCTGTCCAAAAGAGCGGTTTCGCATTGATCGGGGCACATGCAATCTTTAAGCGACAACTCATTCCGGGTCCCTCAAATGGATGATAATCTGATTAGCTTTGATGGGTCTTGGATTTATCCGGGTCGTATATTGGTATAGCTACCACCGTCGCCTCACAGTCAATGTCACCACCCTTGATATGTACATTTGTACCTGGTTTTGCTGCAGTGGGCTCAACATGGCAAAGCGCCAGGGATTTTCCAAGACGGTGTGAATAGCACGGGCTATTGACTACACCCACGGTCTGTCCGTTCATTATTATTGTTTCTGTTCCATTGACCATATCCGGGTGTGCAATATCGAGGCAGACGTTGTTGATTTTTTCATTGCCTTTTGCAACCGCCAACGCATCGCAGCCACGATAACCCGACTTTGTCCCGGTGACTGTTAACCCCAGTCCCACTTCATATGGAGTGTGATCGGTGGTCATGTCATAACCGTAGAAAAGCAACCCGGCTTCGATACGAACCTTATCCAGAGATGCAAACGAACAAGGCATGACACCGGCTGTAACCAGCTTGTCCCAGACATCACCTACATGTTTTTCATCAACAAATACTTCATACCCTCTTTCACCTGAATAGCCGGTACGGGAGATTCTGCACGGATGATCAAACAGGGAATACACACCGTGCTGAAAGTAGGCAAGCTTAGCCAGATCGCCATCGCAATGAGTGTTTAGCACCGATAAAGATTCCGGCCCTTGAACCGAAATGTTGTGCAGTGTGTCGGTGAAACTGACCGAAACCGATTTTCCCTCAGCAGATTCGTTCAATAAGCTCATTGTATCGCCGGAACCGTGCACGATCATCCACTCATCATTTCCATTGTTGTACACAATCGCATCGTCTGCCATGGTTCCCTGTTCGGTCAACACGCTTAAATATGCCGCGTTACCCACCGCTATATTTTGTACCTCCCGAGTCGTGAGATGATTAAGCACTGCAACTGAATCAGTGCCACTAATCAAAACCTTTTTCAACGGCGACATATCAAACATTCCGACTCGCTCACGAACCGCATCGTGCTCAACGTTAGGATCGCTATGGTAGGACCACGCAGTCCCCATTCCATTCCAGTCTTCTAAACCGGACCCAAGTGTTGTGTGGCGGGATGCAAGTGCCGATGTGCGACTGAGTTCTTTTGTCATTGAGATTCCTGATTGCTAGTACCATTCGTCGGGCATTGAGGACTTTCGTTCCGCAATGAATTCTTTCAAGTTTTCGTTAACTGTATCTTCGATCTGTGGCTTTACATAGCTATCCAACATAGCTTTATACACAGCGTTAGCACGTTGCTCAGCTGTCAGTGCACCGTTTTCAATCCAGGTTTCGAACGGACCGGCATCGGGCAGAAGTGACTCATAATTGGCTGTGGCAAAGTGTCTCATCGTATGTTTTGTGGATAGAAAATTATCACCCGGTCCGGTTTCGCCGTAAGATGCAAGAGATAGCGACTCATCATCTACATCTATGCCCTGCATTAGCTTCATCATGGCCCCACAATTGTCCAGGTCCATAATAAATTTTTCATAAGACATCGTTAGACCCCCTTCAAGCCAGCCGGCTGCGTGCCATACCTGATGTGTGCCGGAAATCATCGTAGACCACATGGCATTGGTGCTATCCATCATGGCCTGACCATCAGGCGTATTGGAGGCGGTAATCTGGCCGCCACCTGATCGAACGGGAACCCCCAGACGACGACCAAGTTGAGATAGTGTCATGGTTGCTAAATTGGCTTCAGGGGTTCCGAAAGTGAGAGAACCGGTACGAAGATTCATGGTTGAATGAAAAGAGCCGAGCACTGCCGGGCAACCGGGGCGCACCAACTGCGCCAAAGCAATACCTACCATTGCCTCTGCCAGCGTTTGTGCGCACACAGCGCTCATGCTTACCGGGCCCATGGCTCCAGCGAAGATAGCTGGTGACACACAAACGCATTGGTTAGCCTGAGCGTAGATGCGTAAAGCACCGGACATGGTGCTGTCATAAACAAAAGGTGAATTGACGTTAATGTTGCCTTGCATGACCGCATTGGATTCCATAAACGATTTGCCATAGACAATTCTGGCCATGTCAATTGAGTCCTGAGCACGCAATAGTGAGGTGACACTGCCCATAAACGGTTTGGTCGTCAGGTGCAGATGCGCATAGACCATATCAAGATGGCGCTTGTTAACCGGTACGTCAGTTGGTTCACAAACGGTGCCTCCGGAATGATGAAGATACGGAGTAAGGTAAGTGAGTTTTACGAAATTGTGGAAGTCTTCAAGTGTTGCATATCGTCGACCATTGTCCATATCAGACACAAATGGTGAGCCATAACCGGGCATTAGAATGACATGCTCCCCACCAAGATTCACAGTGTGATTTTCGTTGCGACTGTGTAGCTTGAATTCGCTCGGCGCAGTGGAGCATAAATGACGCGCCAATCCGTTTTCAAACCTGATGAGCTCGCCTTCAATCGTTGCACCGGCTTCACGAAAGAGTTCGATGGCCACTGAATCCCCACGAAACTCAACGCCGGTATTTTCAAGCAACCAATCCGCTTGTTGTTCAAGCTTGATCAAAGATTCAACGCTGAGCAGTTCGTATGCTGGTATATGTCGTTGATGATCAACAGCGGGCTGGCAAGCGTCCCTCGTGGTTTTGCGTGATTTACGGCCACGCCTTCTTGCTCTGTTCTGTGTGGGCGCTGGCTCTCGGGTTAGCATGACACTACTTCTCGATCGTTCAAGTTATATAGAGCGGAAGATTCGGTATGACTGGTTAGTCTAACCAGAAAGCAAGTACTTAAAAATCGAAATATTTTGTACCTACCGTTTAACTATGTTAAACGGTAGGTATGCATTTCAGACATCACAATCAATTGCGTGTTTTTACCATCGTTGCCCAATTCGGAAGTATTTCTGCCGCCAGTAATCATTTGAACCTCACTAAAGGGGCTGTTAGTCAGCAGATTCGTCAACTGGAAATCGCACTGGGTTTTAGTATGTTTGAACGCTTACCACGAGGTATCTCACTGACGGCCAAGGGTCAGGAACTTCTACTTTCGGCGAATCTGGGCTATGGAAATATTGAAGACAAAATCAGTAGTCTGCAGCGCTCAGAATCCCGGGCACTGACAGTCGGTGTCACCACATATTTTGCTTCTCGATGGCTGTCACCGCGGTTAATGGATTTTTTGCAGCAACATCCGAATATCCAATTGCGGATACAACCGATGATCGAATTAACAGATTTGCAAAACAGCGGTATTGACCTGGCAATTCGCTGGGGTGATGGCAATTGGAATGATATCGAAACATCGTTATTGTTTCATTGTCCGGCATGGCCGTGCGGCAATACCGCCGTTAATGCTCTGGTGGGGAGTAAAGGCCTGGAGTATGTATTAACACATACAACACTATTGCACGACAGTGAAAACAGCAGCGCCTGGCAAGCGTGGTTTCTGGCAGCCGGCTTTGCCTACCACAACCCGGAAAATACACTGATTATTCCCGATCCGAATGTGCGTGTGCAAGCAGTTATTGATGGTCAGGGAATCGCACTTAATGATGCACTGGTTGAACAGGAACAACGCATCGGGAAATTACACCGTCTCTGCGACGCCGAGCTGGATAACTATGGGTATTATCTGGCTTGGCCAAAATCCACACATGTTAATACAGACGTTTTGGCACTATCCGGTTGGCTTCAATGCCAGGTGTAGCTATTTTATTCAATACGTTCACTAAAACCTTAGGGAAAAGTATGAGGCTTATCCTTACACTGACGCGTGCGAGGTGTTAAATGTGATTCATAGTGAGGCTGAAACTGAGGTTCGCTAGCTGTGCAAGAAAAGCCTACTCTAATAATGAGTTTTCCTCTGCATTCCGGGTTAGCTATAGTTTTCTATTATTGATTTTGTACTAGTTATTATTATTTACGACCTAGTATATCGCCATTACATGAAGAGATCAGAGACCTATGACTATACTGGACACACCCATTTCATTTATTGCAACCGTCAATTCTGTCGAATCCCGTAATTTTTATGAGACGGTACTGAGCCTGAAGTGCCTGTCAGACGATCCGTTCGCGCTGGTATTTGATCTTGGGGCCAGCACTTTGCGAATTCAAAAAGTGGAGTCAGTCCCCGCAGTGAACCACACCGTTCTTGGTTGGAAAGTGGTCGACATTCGAAAGTGTGTTGCCGAGCTATCGGCTAGGGGAGTTCAGTTTCAGAGATTCTCACAGCTACCTCAAGACGAATTGGGTGTCTGGTCGGCACCGGGCGGCGCGTCAGTTGCCTGGTTTAACGATCCCGATGGAAATACATTATCACTTACAGAATCATAAGCTGTTTCAACGGTTTTAATCCTGAATTTCTCTATTTATCGGGCTTTAATACCGCTGTCGCTTCAATTTCAATTAAAGCGTCATCTTCAATGAGACCCGCCACTACGACCATGGTCATTGCAGGAAAATGCCTGTCTAATACACGACGATAAACTTCACCTACTTCTTTTTGTCGCGCCGCATATTCTTTCTTGTCTATGACAAACCATGTTAGCCGTGTGATATCGGTGACCGATCCACCGGCATGTTCAACAACAGCCACTATATTTCTTAGTGTTTGTTCCATTTGTCCGATAAAGTCATGGCTTTCAAACACCTGATCTGCATTCCAGCCAATTTGGCCGCCTATAAAAAGCAATCCGTCTTCGGTTAATACACCATTGGCGTATCCTTTTGCCTTTGCCCAGCCATCAGGTTGGATTACTACAGTTGACACTGGTCATCTCCTTGCAAATTAGTTTCCAGAGCCCGACGCAATGCATCAGGCCATGGTTTTGGTATTCCGGACTCATTGACAAAAACCAAAGTTAAGCTTGCAATGAATCGAAGTTGTTCTTCGCAGGTGGTTGCAATGCTGAGATCAACGCTCGAACGTCCCAATCGGGTTACTTTAAGCCCTATCGCCAGCTGATCTCCGTGCCTGCTTGGAGCTGAGAAATTAGCATTGATTTGTACTGTCGGGACGCCGCCTGTTTGGAGAATTTGAACAAACGAATGTTTCAGCTTACGTTCAAAGAAATCTTCGACGGTATCATTTATCATTTCAAAGTATCGGGGGTAGAAAACAATACCCGCGGGGTCACAATGTTTGAACAGTACCTTTTGATCGTATTGAAACATGAATTACACGCCCAACAACAATTGAAATTGATGATTCAAACTACCTTCCCGTAATAAGTTATAAGAAATACACTGGTTAAACAAATATCCCACATAGACTACGTTTTCAACAAATAGCGTTGTATTTTGCCAGTGGCTGTTTTTGGCAAGCCTTCACAAAAAACAATCGATCTGGGGTATTTGTAAGGCGCAATAGTCGCTTTTACATGATCTTTAAGTTGCAAGGCGGTGCTGTCGGATTCCTCAATGCCATCCTTCACTACAACATGTGCTTGAACAATGGTTCCACGTCCTACATCAGAAGCCGCGACCACGGCGCATTCCGCTACTGACGGGTGCGCCAGTAACGCTGCTTCGACCTCAGGCCCAGCTATGTTATAGCCGCCGGAAATGATCATGTCGTCGTTTCGCGCTGCAAAGTGCAGGTATCCGTCATCATCCATTGAGAAACTGTCACCGGTGATGTTCCAGCCGTCCAGCACATAGTTGGCTTGACGATCATCAGCCAGATATCGACATCCAGTTGGCCCTTTAACGGCCAGTCTGCCGACAGTACCATTGGGTACAGTTTTATTGTTTTCATCAATAACCTTTACTTCGTAACCCGTCACTGGGCGGCCGGTACAGGCAGGTGCATGGTCATCAAACCGGTTAGAGATAAAGATATGCAGCATTTCAGTCGCGCCGATTCCATCAAGCATTGGCTTACCGGTTTTGTCGATCCAGTCTTTGTATACGGGTGCCGGCAGCGTTTCACCGGCAGAGACCGCGGCACGAAGACTGGATAAATCAGCACCATCATCCATAGCTGCCAACATGAATCGATACGCCGTTGGAGCGGTGAAACATACCGTTGCATTGTACTTCTCAATGATTTCGATCATGTTCGGTGGGCTGGCTGTTTCCAATAGTGTTGCAGTTGCCCCGAAGCGCAGTGGAAATATTGCCAGGCCGCCTAATCCGAATGTGAATGCTAACGGAGGTGAACCGACAAAAATATCTTCTGGTGTAACTTCCAGTACTTCCTTTGCGTAACCGTCAGCGATTATCAGTAAGTCACGATGGAAGTGCATAGTGGCTTTAGGCACACCGGTGGTACCAGAAGTAAACCCTAACAGCGCGACGTCATCACGGCCTGTTTGAACGGCGTCGTAGTGCACCGGTTTTTCAAGAGCCAGGCGATCCAGCTCTGATTCATGATTTTGACTTCCGTCAAAACTCATGATCTGACGCAATGTATTGCTGCTTTGTTTTACCTCTTCGATCTCACTTAGCATTCGGCTGTCGCATAAGGCATGGCTGACTTCGGCTATATCAACAATCTGGGAGAGTTCTGTCGCGCGTAACATTGGCATGGTGTTGACCACCACGGCGCCCACCTTGGTGGCGGCAAGCCAACATGCCACCATCGCCGGTGTATTTGCCGAGCGTACCAGCACGCGGTTGCCGGGCTTTACGTCAAAATCATCAACCAATACGTGAGCCAGACGATTTGTCCAGTCTGTTAACTCTTTATAGGTACGGTGGCGCCCATTGCCAATCAATGCTGTGTGATCACCGAACCCTTTCTCAACCATTTTATCGGTGAGTTCAACGGCAACGTTTATATGATCCGGGTAGTCGAACCGGTCTAACAGAAATTCCGGCCAAAGAGATTCCGGGGGTAAGTTATTCCTTGAAAAAGTATCTGTATGTGCTGTTGGCCCGAGCATCACTTTCCCCCCTCATATGCTGTCAGAGTCTGGCGCGCAATGATAATTTTTTGAACGTCTGAGGCGCCTTCATATATTCTCAGTGCTCGAATTTCTCGATACAGCTTCTCAACGACCATACCCGTTCGAACCCCGTCACCTCCATGCAGCTGAACCGACTGGTCAATTATTTTTTGCGCCTGTTCTGTTGAAAACAGCTTCGCCATTGCCGCCTCTCTTGAAATGCGGGAAGCGCCGGTATCTTTCAGCCAGGCTGCTCTGTAAACAAGTAGTGCACTGGCATCAACGTTAAGCGCCATATCAGCGATGTGCCCCTGTACCATTTGTAGCTCTGCCAGCTTGGTTCCCTGTATTTCCCGCACAGTGACTCTTTCCAGTGCTTCATCTAAAGCACGCCGTGCAAAACCGAGCGCTGCGGCGGCCACTGTCGGGCGGAAAATATCCAACACTGACATGGCAATTTTAAAACCAGCTCCTGCTTCACCCAGCAGCGCCGATGCAGGTACACGACAATCGGTAAACTTAAGTGTTGCAAGTGGATGAGGGGCAATTGTTCCCAATCGCTCTACTACTTCGAATCCGGGTGTGTCTGCCGGTACGATGAAGGCAGAAAGACCGCGGGCTCCAGGCGCCTCGCCTGTTCTCGCAAATACTGTATAGACATTGGCAATACCGCCGTTTGATATCCATGTTTTTCCCCCATTGAGAACATAACCATCACCCTCACGTGTTGCCGTCATTGTGGAGTTAGCGACATCAGAGCCGGACTGTGCTTCGGTTAAAGCAAAGGCTGATAGTGTTTGACCGGCACGCGTAGCAGGTAGCCATTCGGCTTGTTGCTCCGGTGTACCAAACAGTGAGATAGCGCCAGTGCCCAGGCCTTGCATAGCAAACGCAAAATCTGCCAGCCCGTCATGCCTTGCCAGAATCTCACGTATAAGACATAAACTGCGTACATCAAGAGTGCTAGTAGAATCAGAGGGATCAACCGCTGAATAATGACACCAGCCGCCGGCCCCGAGTGCTTTGACCAGCGATTGGCACACCGCATCGGTATCGCTGTGGTCAATATTTACCAGATGATTTACCGACCAGGTTTCAAGCTCTTCTGCTAGACGACGGTGCCGGTCGTCAAAAAACGGCCAGTCTACATAAGTTTTGTCTGACATTTAATTGCCCTCAAAAACAGGTCTTTCTTTTTTAGTAAACGCTACGAACGCTCGTTTGAAATCTTCTGTTTGCATGCACAGTGCCTGCGTTTGTGCCTCGGCTTCAATGGCCTGTTCTATAGACATAGACCACTCTTGCTGCAACATCGTTTTAGTCATCATGTGGGCAAAGTTCGGCCCTGCTGCGATGCTGGTAGCCAATGCCATAGCTTCCTCTTCGAGCGCTGTAGCTGCAACAATACGATTATAAAACCCCCACCGCTCGCCTTCATCTGCACTCATTGAACGGCCGGTATAGAATAACTCTGCTGCCCTTCCCTGGCCGATCAGGCGAGGCAATATGGCACAGGCTCCCATATCACATCCGGCCAACCCTACCCTCGCAAACAGAAACGCTGTTTTCGCTTCCGGCGTGGCAAGCCGTAAGTCTGATGCCATGGCGATGATTGCGCCCGCTCCGACACAAATACCGTCAACGGCCGCTATGACTGGTTTGCCACAATTAATAATGGCTTTGACGAGATCCCCTGTCATTCTGGTGAACTGCAGCAGTTCTTTCATCGACATATTGGTGAGTGGGCCAATGATGTCGTGCACATCACCACCGGAAGAAAAGTTACCCCCATTGGAGCCGAACACAACAGCATCAACATTATCGCAATAGGCTAACTCTCTGAACCAATCGCGCAGCTCTGCATAGCTGTCAAACGTTAGCGGGTTTTTACGTTCGGGACGGTTAAGTGAAACCTGTGCAATACGATTAGTAATACTGCATTGAAAATGTGAAACATTAGTTCGGCAGCTGGTCATTGGTCTTCTTTCTCATCAGGGGCGGTTGAGATAACCTTGTCTGCAATCTCTATCATCATCTCAGCGTCATCTATGGATACAGCACTTAGCAGGGCGTCAACCCATTCTTCATGTTGTTTTGCCTGTAGCAGGAATTCTTTCTTACCGGTGGCGGTTAGTTTTACACGTAGCGCGCGCCTATCACCCGGTACGGCTACTCTGGTAACGCTTGTGTCGTTGACCAGTCTGTCTACAATGCCGGTAACATTTCCATTCGATACTTTTAGCACTGCAGACAATTCATTCATGCGCAAGCCTTTAGGAAAGCGATACAAAGCGGCCATCACATCAAAGCGAGGCAATGTTGACTCAAACTCAACGCGCAAATTTTCACGCAACTCACCCTCAATCTGGCGTGACATTTTCAGCAGCTTTAACCATAGGCGTAGTCGTGTTTTTGTCGCAGGCTCTATCGTTGGATTCTTTGCTGATTGGGTCATAACTCTCCCCCGTTTACTGACACTGCCTGGCCGTTGATTGAATTGCTGCTGTTGTCCGCCAGCCACATGACAGTAGCGGCAACTTCCTCTGTAGTGATAAAGCGATTCATAGGATTGTTGGATTGTAGAATCCTTGCAGCGTCTTCTACAGTCTTGCCGGTGGTCGCAACGATATTGGCGATTGACTTTTCCAGCATAGGCGTATCAACAAAACCCGGGCAGACTGCATTGACCGTAATGCCGGTTCGAGCAAGCTCCAGGGCCAGGGCACGAGTCAGCCCGATAACCGCATGTTTTGCGGCGCAATAGCCTGCTACATACGGGTATCCTTTTAATCCGGCGCTTGACGCAATCGCCAACATACGCCCCCACTTATGCTCACGCATATCGGCAAGTGATGCATGCCAGAGGTTAAAAACCCCTAAAGCATTGACGTCTATCATTGAAGAAAAATCACCTGCCGACATTGATCCAAAGGGTTTGCTGATAGCACCGCCGGCATTTGCCACCGCTATTGCAACAGGGCCATGTATTTCGCGCGCCGCAGCTAATGCAGATTTAACACTTTTTTCATCTGTGACATCACAGACAATCGGTGCCGCGCCTGTTGCAGATGCTACTGCTTGTAAATTGCTTTCACGGCGACCAAGAATAGTTAACGCTGCACCTCTTCTAGAAAATTGCGCTGCGATCTCGGCACCGACACCGCTACCGCCGCCGGAGATAACAACATGTTTGCCTATAACGCTTACCTCAGGGAAGTCTTTCATGATTCTGCTGCCATCTGCGCCGCGCGATCAGCTAACCGCCATGCCTGATCTTTACCTGCGTCGTACGGTAATGGCCATGATTCATGTCTGTCACCCAGCTGCGTCGCAGCGTGCAAAGTCCAATACGGATCTGCAAGGTGCGGGCGGGCCAGGCACACCAGATCTGCACGCCCGGCCATTAATATTGAGTTCACGTGATCAGCTTCATAGATATTGCCAACCGCCATGGTAGAGATTCCCGCCTCGTTACGAATGCGATCAGAGAACGGCGTCTGGTACATACGGCCATACACAGGTTTTGCATCAGTTGATGTTTGACCCGATGAGACGTCAATAATGTCACTACCGGCGGCATCAAACAGCTTGGCTATTTCAACCGCTTCTTCAGGCTTGACGCCATTGGCTGTCCAGTCGTTAGCGGAGATGCGAACCGACATCGGTCTATTTTTTGGCCACACCGCACGCATCGCTTCGAAGACCTCTAACGGGTAGCGCATACGATTAGCAAGCGATCCACCGTATTCATCAGTGCGTGTATTAGACAGAGGTGAGATAAACGATGAGATTAAATAGCCATGGGCAGCATGAAGCTCAATCATGTCAAAGCCTGCGCGCTCTGCCATGTTAACGGCATCAACGAATTGCTTTTTTACAGCATCCATATCATCCCGGTTCATCTCTCTCGGGGTAGCGTTTTCATCTGACCATGCAATAGCAGAGGCAGAAATCAACTCCCAGTTGTCGGAGGTTAACGGTTGATCCATACCTTCCCATCCAATACGGGTTGAACCTTTTCGACCTGAGTGCCCTATCTGGCAGCAGATCTTTGCCTGCGTCTCCCGATGCACGAATTCACACAGTCGCCGCCATGCGGCTTCGTGCTCTGGTTCATAAAGGCCGGGGCATCCTGGTGTTATTCGACCGGTGGGAGATACACATGTCATCTCTGTATACAGCAGGCCACAACCCCCTTTAGCACGCTCACCATAATGGACTAAGTGCCAGTCTGTCGGGCAACCATCAACGGCTTTATACTGAGCCATTGGAGATACGACGATACGATTCTTAAGTTGTAATTCACGTAGCTTAAACGGTGCGAACATTGGCGCGCGCACCGGGCTATCCGAACTGACACCCGCCTGTTCCTGAAACCATTTTTCGGCGCTCTCTAGCCACTTGGGATCTCGCAGGCGAAGGTTCTCATGACTGATTCGTTGAGAGCGAGTGAGTAGCGAGTAGTTGAGTTGAATCGGATCAAGATGTAAGTAGCGTTCAACATCTTCAAACCATTCAACTGAATTTCGTGCAGCTGACTGCAGGCGCAACACTTCAAGTCGGCGTGCCTCTTCATACTTTGCAAAGGCACTTGGCAGATCAGGTTCGTCAGATAAGTGCTGTGCCAGTGCGGCCCCGCTTTCCAGGGCGAGCTTGGTGCCGGAGCCTATTGAAAAATGAGCAGTTGCTGATGCATCTCCTAATAAAACCATATTCTTATGGCTCCATTTTTCACACAGCACACGTGGGAATTGTATCCATGCGGAGCCGCGAATATGATTCGCGTTGGTCATTAGCGAATGACCATCAAGATGTTCTTTAAAGATTTCTTCACAGATAGCAATGCTTTGCTGCTGATCTAACTTACCAAATTTAAAAGCATCGAATGTTTCCTGTGAGCACTCCACTATGAAAGTGGCCGTATCTTCATCGAATTGATAGGCGTGTGCCCACACCCAGCCCTTATCTGTTTGTTCAAAAATGAAGGTAAAGGCGTCATCAAATTTTTGTTTCGTACCCAACCAGACAAATTGACACAGCAGGTTTTCGACATTGGGTTTGAATATTTCATCGAACTCGTTGCGGGTTTTAGAATTCAACCCGTCACTTGCAACCACTACATCGTATTCATCGGCGTAACTTGAGGCGCTGCCTATCTCTGTTTCAAAATGCATGTCGACGCCAAGTTCGAGCGCACGTGCCTGCAAAAGAATGAGTAACTGACGGCGGCTGATTCCACAAAAGCCGTGCCCGGTAGAGAGCATTTTCCGGCCTTTATGATGTACCGCAATATCGTCCCAGTACGCGAAGTGCTCTTTGATAGACGCCGCACTGACGGGATCGTTTAGCTTCAGGTTATCGAGGGTTTCATCAGAAAGCACCACTCCCCAGCCGAACGTATCATCAGCCTTATTCCTTTCAAGAACGACGACATTAGCGTCGGGTTGCCGAAGCTTTAAAGAAATGGCGAAGTACAGCCCTGCCGGGCCTCCACCTAAACAAGCAATACGCATTTACGGTTCATCCAATGACGTTGTGAGCTGCTCTTGTGATCAGTATATGATTCGAACACATACGTTACAAGCTTAAATTATTTATATTTAAACTATAAGTTTCATGGCCGCACAAAGGCTGTCCGGAAGCAGATTGCAGATAGCAGATCTGGATCGATTTCAGGTATCCCGCTGCGTGGCAGGGATCTGCGTTAACGCGGTTGATGTTGTTGGACGAGCGGTTCTGTCCTTGCTCACGCGGCGGGTTGCCTTGATCTTCTGTGTCTGAAGATTCTGTTTTCATTCCGGCTTCTGTGGCAGTACGAAACAGATGCAGACCTGGATCGATTACAGGTAGCCCGCTGCGTGAGCAAGGATCAGCGTTTACGCTGGTGATGCTGTTGGACGAGCGGTTCTGGCCTTGCTCACGCGGCGGGTTGCCTTGTTCTTCTGTGTCTGAAGATTCTGTTTTCATTCCGGCTTCTGTGGTCGCGCGAAACATGGCAGGAAATATATAGTAGTTCTAGATCGATTACAGGTAGCCCGCTGCCTGAGCAAGGATCAGCGTTTACGCTGGTGATGCGGTTGGACGAGTGGTTCTGGCCTTGCTCACGCGGCGGGTTGCTTTGATCTTCTATGGCTGATGATTCTGTTTTCATACCGGTTGTTTGGGGGAAACAATGGCGGATCTGGATCGATTTCTGGTGGCCCGCTACGTGGGCATAGATCTAATAAAAATGGTGATTCTAGCTCAGGCGCAACTCAGGTTCAGTTTGTACACCATCGACGAATCGCGGAACGGCTCGTCCAACCGCGTAAACGCAGAAACCTGGCCATGCGTTTGTTGAGATTCGGATCATCTGTGGCGCTAACAGGCATCAGTCACAAAGTACTGAAATGACCGTTGGGCATCGGTATGGATTATCGGTACGATGAGAAACCTGTATTCCGATTCAATTCCCTGATTAGCGACTCCCATATGCAAGCAAAACCAACCTTGTGGCTGCGTGCTGAGCACAAACCAAAAGAAGCACGTACCGCTGTGACGCCCACCGCTGCCAAAGCGCTTATTGCTGCGGGATATAACGTGGTGTTTGAAGCGTCAAATCAACGTGCTTTCGCAGACAGTCTTTATGTTGATGCTGGTTGCACGCTCGCTGAAGAACACAGCTGGCAACAGGCACCGGACGACGCGATTATAATAGGATTGAAGGAACTATCAGCATCGCTCGGGCCTTTTCGCCATCGTCATATCCATTTTGCCCATGTTTATAAGGGGCAGTCGGGCTGGCAAACGTTTTTGAATCAGTTCAACAATGGTGCGGGTACTTTATATGATCTTGAATACCTTGTTGATGAAGATGGTCGTCGTATTGCGGCATTTGGTTATTGGGCCGGTTATGTAGGTGCGGCAATCGCGTTATTACAATGGAGCGCTCAACAAAATCAACATCTGTTGGGTTCGCTAATGCCGTGGAATAGTCGTGAACAACTATTAGCCGATGTTCAAACAGCAATCAAAGCATGTGGTTTAAGTCCCGCTGTGATGGTGATCGGTGCGAAAGGTCGTAGCGGCGGTGGAGCCGTGGAACTCTGTCAGGCCTGTGGCCTGAAGGTGACACAATGGGATCAGAATGAAACCAAAAATGGTGGGCCTTTTGATGAGATGTTACAGCATCACTTGATGATCAATTGTGTGTTCCTGAGCAAGCCTGTACCACCATTTACCACGATGCCTCATTTGCAGAAGCCCGGACGTCTGCTGAGTGTTATCAGCGATGTCAGCTGTGACCCGTTCAGCGACGCCAATCCGCTTCCAATTTACAATGACTGCACCTCAATGGATGAGCCGAGTATGCGTATTATTGAAAGCTCTGCTGATCAGCTACAACCACTTGACCTGATATCAATAGATCATTTGCCTTCTTTGTTACCGGTAGAGAGCAGTGAAGAGTTTGCCAATGCACTCATGCCGTATCTGTTGTCCATCGACCAGATAGATACAGGAGTCTGGCAAAGAGCTGCGGATGTTTTTAACAGAAAAAGTGCTGAAGCACAAAGCGAAGTAGGTGATTAAGAAACGTAAGCAATAGAAGATCAAGGCCATCTGCTTCCAGCCTTGTTTCGGACGACCACAGAAGCCGGAACGGAAGCAGAATCATAGCCGTATAAGATCAAGGCAACCCGCCGCGTGAGCAAGGCCGCAAACGCTCGTTCAACAGATCACAGCGTTAACGCTGATCCTTGCTTACGCGGCGGGCTACCTGAGATCGATCAACATCTGCCTTCGCCTACTTGCTATGCGTCGAGCAGTCACAGAACTTAGCAAAGCAAACAGACTCATCGGAAACACTCGTCCAACTGATCACAACATGACCGCTGATCCTGGCTTATACAGCGGGCTGTTTCTGAGCGATACACGTCGCCTTTAGATTCTTAACATGTTTCGTGTGGCCAAAATAAATTGAAAAGAAGGAGAATCGTCACTGTCTCAATTAGAAGCTTCTAGAAGCTTGCGGCTACTTGCTACTACTAACAATCGTCGCCGGCGGAATCAAGCTTTCGGAAAAACCTACAATCCGCTGCTTCCAATAACCACCGGGCGGATACTCTTGACCTCTACTGGTGTATTTGGCTGGCCAATCCCACCAGTGCGTCGTGATGTTATTGTCTTTCCCTGCCCGCTCACCATGATACATTTTCCACTCAACTACGTTCCCGTCTAAATCCTTTTTAACCGAATATATTGTGGCCATGTGTCCTATCATGCCAGTGGATTCGTTGTACAAGGCTTTCTTGCCGTTTGCAGCGAGGGGTTTCTTAAATGAAAACCACAGCACAGACCCGGGCTTGATTCTGTTGCGCACTTCTTGCAGATTTGCAGGTGCGTCAGAGATGTCAGTTGCATCATAATAAACAGGTACAAACATTCCTTTCTGGTCGTACCATTTGGCGATGCCTCTGGTGGTTCTGGCCTCGGCCTTGCCGGGTCTTTTATTATTCCCACCAACCATGTATTCACTGACTCCCGGGGGCGCTACCAGTTGAACGTTCGGGCAAACAGAAGCAATACGACTGGATAAACGTAGAAAGTTTCCACTACAGTCACGCCATTCATCACGCGGGCTTTGCGCGTAGGTGATTTTTTGCGATTTCATCCAATCGATCGCAGAACCAATATCACACTCCTCCGACGATGAAACCGGATTTACCGGGTCTCTGTTGCTGATCGGAATCGGAGTCGGCAATGGTGTCGGTGGAGCCATGGGAATTGAAGATGAACAGGATGAAACAAGTATAACGAGCAAGCTATGTATCGAAAATGATTTTAACGTCATCGTTTTCCCAAACCTGTTGGATTAAGTGATTTACTGTACCAGTACCTTCCAATTTATGCATAACTTCTGGCAACCATAAGTTGCAGAACTTACAGTATTGTTCACACGCAACATACGCTGGGTGTAATAGTTACTTGCCTGGTCGCGCTCCCACAGTATGCCTAAATTTCAACCCAGAAAATAATACTTTTATAGCGCCGTAAACACTGAGAGATGTTAATTTTGATGTGACTGACGTACCTGCATGGCGAAACATATAAAGTTGAACACAATTTCCTAATGTTGCATATGCAATCGGTTCATTTGAATCAGAATTACCCGATAACAGACTTCCTCAAAGCAGGGATAACAAAATCTCACTCCCGAACAAGTTACAGAACAATGTATTCCTGTTGATAATGGATATTGGCTTTTTTCACCGAATAAGATACCGGTAATTAACCACTATTCCACCTTTGGCAAAGATTTGCCTATTAATTCAAATATCGAAGACACATTAAATCAAAACGATCACCTGCCTGCCGTTAGAACTTCATACCAAAAGCGTTGCTATGATATGAATCGAAAGCTGATCGCCACATCCGCCTCTGCCTATAATACTGGACAAGATCTCTCTGTGGCAGCAGAATCCTTGCTCGCACAGCTGGACGGTAAACCTGATCTCCTTATCGCAAGCTACTCAAGTCTGTGTAATACAAAAGAGTTGGTTGACGATCTCGGTGAGTTATTTCCTGGCTGTGCAATTGCCGGAGCATCCACTTGCCGGGGTGCACTTACGTCGGAGGGCTTATGTGCTTTTGGTCAACCCAATATAGCACTGTGGGGATTGTGCGATAAGGACGGAAGCTACGGAGTCGGCTTTGCCGCCTTCGAAGATGCCAGTGATCGTGAAACTATACAGACTGCAACCGCTAAGGCGTTGGACATCGCGCTTGCAAAGAGTGGGCGTAATGGTGAGCTACCCGGCTTAATCTGGATGCACGCGTCACCGGGAAACGAGGAAGCGATAGTTGAGACGCTCGACGGAATATTCGACGGTGATGTCTCGATAGTTGGGGGTTCTGCCGCAGATGAAAGCCTGGAAGGCAAGTGGACCTGTTTCGCTGGTGACAGTATTGGCGTTAACGGGGTCTCATTGATTGTATTCTTTTCAAGTTATGACATCGGTACCAGCTTTCAAAGCGGATATGCGCCAACAGAGAAGCAAGGTACCGCAACACGTTGTAAAGGCAGAATAGTATATGAAATTGATGGTATGCCGGCAGCATTGGTATACAACAGCTGGACGAATAATCTGATTGACATGGATACGGTAGCGATGCCAGCCAATGTTCTAGGGTCAAGCACACTTAGTCCGGTTGGTATCGCAGTCGGTGATGTCAGTGGAATACCGTACTTCAATCTTGCACATCCGGAAACATATACCGAAGAAATGGCATTATCGTTTTTCTGCGAAATCGAAGAAGGTCAGAAACTTACGCTAATGTCAGGCTCACAAGACAACATAATCAGTCGTCCTGGTAGAGTTGCTAATGAAGCGATTTACAATTCAGATTCAACGGCCCCTGAAGTTATTGGTGGACTTGTGGTGTTTTGTGGTGGTTGCCTGCTCGCAGTAGAGCCGAGAGCTAATGAAATTTCCGGGCACCTAAACACAAGTATGCATAATCAGCCCTATTTAGGCTGCTTTACCTTTGGGGAGCAAGGGTGTCTTATGGGGGGTGAAAACAGGCACGGAAATCTGATGATCTCAGTCACTGTTTTTAAACTGTAGCAGTTATTTGTGAAGAACTTTAACAACTCAAACGAGGAGGCCCTGCGCGAATCTCTTCTGAATGTACAGCGATTACGAGCAAAAGAGAAGTGCGCTCTCAAGCAGTCTGAAACACTGATAAAAGGGCTGCAAATTCTAAATGAAAGCACCAGCGTTTCGGATATATATGAACAAATATTGGGCACACTTCAACATGTCATACCGTTTGATTCGGCCGCCATTCTGATCGAAACCGCAGATGGTAATCTATCCAGCGTTGTTTGCACAGATGACAGGCTAAAGTTTTCAAGAATCCCTATCACTGGCGTATTTCAGCGTTGCCTGAACGGTAAATCGGCAGTTCTGAACCAGCTGTCTCGCGTGCAGGAATGGCCATCTGGCAGTTCGGCACCGGATGACACCCTGAGCTCCGCCATATTGGTATCATTAACAGGGCTTGCGCAATCTACGCTAATCATTTGTGCCGGTACAGACAGGCATAAGCTACGACGTGAGGACCTCAGCTTATTGACGACGTTCATTCCCCTGGCAACCCAAGCGGTGAAACGCACGGGAGAGATTGAAGAATTAAACATGCTGGTGAGCAAGCTTGATTACTATGCACACTACGATATGCTTACCGGTCTTCCAAACCGGACTCTTTTTGATATCAGGCTTGAGCAGGAGTTAAGTACACCAGATAATGAGTTTGCGGTTTTATTCCTGGACGTTGATGATTTTAAAAACATCAACGATACCTATGGTCATCACACCGGAGACGTACTATTAAGCGAGATTGCATTTCGCTTTACTGGAGTAATTGACAAAAGCGACACGATTGCACGTATGGGTGGTGACGAATTTGCGTTAATTATCAGAGGCGGGAAGGACATTGAATCCCTAAACGCTTTATGTGAACGAATGTTAACCAGGGTTTCACACCCCGTCTATCTGAGCATGAACTGCATTGAGCCTTCAGTTAGTATTGGTATGGTTACACCTGCACAGAATAGTGGCTCTGCGCAGTTGATCATGCAAAATGCGGACATTGCTCTATACGACGCGAAACACAGAGGTCGAGGCTGTTTCAGCTTATTCAACCTCCAAATGAAAAACCGTTTGAATCGCAGCAATGAGATAGAAAAACGACTAAAAACTGCGCTGGCAAAAAATGAACTGAGACTTGCGTATCAACCGATCGTTTCATCTAAATCACTGTGGTGTGAATTAGTTGAAGTGCTGGTACGTTGGGAAGTTGATGGCGTGGCGCAATTTTACCCTGATGAATTTATACCAATAGCAGAGAGAACGGGTGTTATCCGTGAGATTGGAAAATGGATTTTCAGCAAAGCATTGGAAGATCTATTGCAGTGGTTGACGGATGATGTACGACGGACGGTGGCGATAAATATCAGTGACATTCAACTGTACGAGCCGGATTTTTCGATGCAACTATTAACTATAGCTACCTCTGTCGGGATAGATCCGGTACAGATAGAGCTCGAATTGAGTGAGCGCATCGTTGCCTCCGAGATCAATAACACCGTTTCAGATAACCTTGAGGCTTTGCAAAAGAGCGGCTTCAGGTTTTCATTTGATGATTTCGGGACGGGCCAGTCGTCGTTTCTCAATTTACAGAAATTCCCGGGCACGACTTTAAAAATTGACAAAACCTTCGTTGATGAAGTGGAGCAATCCAATGATCAGCGTAAGCTGCTAATGGGCATTGTGAACTTTGCTCACAGTCTCGATTTACTTGTTGTCGCTGAAGGTGTGGAAACAGATGCGCAGTTAAGAATCCTTCAAGGTATGGGATGCGACTACATACAGGGATACCTGTTGGCCAAACCTATGAGATTGAACGATTTTATTGCCGGGTACAGTCAGATAGCAATCTGTGGAGACACAGAACATATTGAGCGTAAGGCGGGCTGATTAAGGAAAAAATGACATGAATAGAACCGACAGACAAACCGGAATTCATGAAGTGCTTTCATTCGAGGTTGATGAATTCGATTTCATTTGCGGCACCATTTGTGGAGGCGACACTCTCGTTGAAGGAGAGACATCAGCAGATAAACAGCTAGTGCCATTTAAAGAAATATTTTCTGATGCGAAAACACGCTCGGTATTTGTCATGCTGTTAGAGCATGTTCGGGAGACCTCTGAGACAATCAGCTTTCCGTACCGGTGTGATACTGAAACACACTGCGTTTTTCTTCGAGCGATCGTTTCCAAATCATCTTCCAAACGCGTGGGATTCCTGAATAAAGTCATGGGCTATGAGCCCAGGCATGCAGGCATTCGGTTAGTTCAAAGAGTGGCCACTGATCACTCTGATTTCACTGTCTGCAGTATCTGTAACCGTTTGAGTCACAATGACACCTGGCAGGAATTTCAACAGTTGGTGGATCAGCGCGCCTGGCCGGGCAACAATAAAGTTATGCATTGCTCGTTTGACTCGTGCAGTGATTGCGTTAATGCAATCAGTCAACGTGTTGCGGAGACGCAAAGATCATATAATAGAAAAGTGGCGTAGCGTTTTCTGCTTTGGCGATTCAACCGCGGGTTTATCCCCTGCCATTTCCGAATGACTAGTAATTTTCTTGAGTACGATATTGGTAAACCAGATGGTCCCAATATTCAATGAATTTGACCCTCCACTATTATCGCCAAGGTTAAACGTCACTCGAGCGTTGCTGTCTGTCACTGGCAGATAGAAGTCTGCCTGAAAACGTACCGGAGTGATGCCTATACTGAAATCAGTGCGTTGCATATGTGGTGTAAAACTGGCTCCGTTTTCGACCACTACTGAACCTACTGCGTCACCTGTTTTTCCACCTGACTCACGAGTGAACTCCAGTCGATAGGTATGCCCACCTTCCAGATGAATGGGTGCTGTATAGGCTTGAGAATGCCACCACTCTGAACCGGCGTCTCGATAAGACAAACGCAGATCTCTGCTTAGGTCAAACGAAGATTCTTCGGCATCCGGGTGAATGTAAGTCGTCCAGTGAGTCGCTCCGTCACGGAAACTCCCGTTTTTTACCAGGTTGGCCTCAACTACGCAGGACGCGAATCCAGTCCATCCCCAACCGTCCCCATGCGGTAGCGTATCTTCACAGTACTGGTAGGCAAGGAATCGTTCATATTCATTTAGATTGTCTGAACTTGTTTGAATCGGGCAAGACGTAACCCCATTCCAGCCCCAGCCATCACCTGTTGGCGGAGAGTCAACACAAGCGCTTTGTTGTACTGGTATGCGACAAGAGGTAATTCCGTCCCAACCCCATCCATCGTTAAGTGGCGGTGAATCTATGCATTCATTAGCTGGAACGACAGGATCAACCAGGCACGATCGAACACTGTCCCATCCCCAGCCATCACCATCGGTATCAGTGCAGAGTCCGACAGTTGCTGCATGAGTTAACGGTACTGCAAGATTTATAAAAGCGATTACAGCAACGGATCCTGTAAGCACCTGAGCTTTGTAACTTCGCATTGATACACTCTATTTCTGACAACTAAACTGACATCAGGAAGATTATTATGTAATGACATAAAAGTCAAATGGTTGCTTTTGAAAGGGGTTAACTTTACTAACATAGCCAGCACCTGATGACGCGCATACGGTTGCGTAAAATCAGTGGATCGGGAGTCAGAGTGAGTGGATAGAAAGAGTTTCAATTGACATAACTCGAGTATAAAACCAGCATATATCTTCAGCCATGAATGAAGCATACTGAAGTAGGCGAGTATTATGGGATATGACACATCTGATGACAGAGAGCTACATTCAGGGGGTATTAATCAGGCGCTGCTGTCATATTGCATGCAACACACTGGTAAATTGATAGTGGTGAAACTAGCTTATATAAGGTTCTCCCAGGCTGATAAATCTATAAGCACAAGACAAAGTACTGTTGATAGTATGTTAACGACGCTGCTGTTGTCCGCCTGACTCCTTCACTAAAACACAGCATGCCAGGCTGATGGCCATAATAGCTACAAGAGAACTGAAGGCAAAACCATAATTCTGTGTTGAGTAAATGCGTGCGCCGTTGACCACTTCACCAGACCATTGACTGTCAAGCAGCATGCCGATTACAGGTTGCATCACGGCACCGGACCCCACAATACCCATGTTCGTCAGCGCCATGGCAGATGCTGCGTGTGCCGGCTGGTTCCACTCCCGTACCAGTCCGAACAACACCACCATTGAACTGCACGATACACCAAGCAGAAATAACAGTAATGCCATTAGCACCATGTTATCAATAGCGGCGTAGAGCGTCACAATCAGTAGTACGTTGGCGATGATTACGCCAGTTAACAACACTGGTTTGCGCCTACCGATTCGATCAGATAACCAACCGAGTAAAGGAGAGCCAATCATCCAACCGGCAAAATTCCATGACACAATAGCGCCCGCATCAACGGCCGAAAGCGCTTGAGTACCCATGAGCCAGGGCACAGCCCAGAGACCTGAAAAACTCAACATTGATGAGGCAAGCCCGAAGCCTGCAATCGCGCATAGCATCGACTGACGATTGCACAGCACCGCAATCAGGTTCTGCCAGATGCGACGGGATGAACTGTCATCACGGTTTCGTTCGGCACGGCCAAAAGGTGGAACCACCAGGACAGCGACTGCGAGCAGCGCTGCTATCACAGCAAGCCCCTGGAACACTTCCCGCCAACCGAACTGCTCTACAAATACACGCAGTGGTGCCTGCCCTGCCATAGCACCCAGCATTCCGGTGGCGAGCAGCAAGCCTGTGAGCATGGCAAATCGGTTCGGTGCGAACAGGCGGGATATGATGCTTAGTGTACACACAAACGGGAATGCTACGGCCGCACCAATCAGTGCACGAAAAACTGAAGCGGTAGCAAGTGTATCGCTGACCGAAAAACCGTACGACGCCATCATGCTTAAAAGCGCTGCGACACACATAAGGTTACGAGGACCAAATCTATCGACCAACAAGCCTACCGGTAACTGCATTATTGCGTAGCTGTAGAAATAGGTACCAGACAAAATGCCTAGCGCCGCACCACCTACCGCAAATTCAGCCATTAATTCGCTTGTCATAACGCTGGGTGAAACACGCTGCACAAATGCATAAAGAAAAAACAGCGTGCCGATAGCATAGGCTGCTATTGATCGCACGCCGGTGGTCGAAATTTGAGTAGTTGGCATCTGACGAAACTGCAAAGAGGGGCTTCGATCATACCGGTTTTCTAAACAGCACGTTCACGAAACCAGACAAACCTATTCTTACAGCATTTGCCGCTGAATATTTTTAGATTATTGATTTTCCAAGTCGGGCATTACTTAGGAATTTAGTGACAGGCCCTCTGTCTGTTGTTTCTGCATGGCCTGTTCCAGCTTTGGTACTGCCGTCAGATGCTGGATGGATTTTGCAGTTCTAATCAGTTTTTCAATATTCGTTTTGTGATCAGCTGAATCACCACTACGTAGCAACACCTCACCTCTTTTCAGGTAAAAATCTGACCATGGGCAAGGTTCGTTATTGGCGAAATTCCGAAATTTCTCAATGTAGTCCTTCGTACGATCATACATTCCGTGATTAAGCGTGGTTTCAATCGCCTCCATGTAAAAGCGATAGTAATTATGCCCCACGCACCCGTTTTCGATTATAGGCTCAGCACGATCAAGATAGCTCTCAGCCTCCCTACGCGTCTTCGATAGTAACGCACAGGTCCCCAGCACCCATGGGCCGATAAACGCCTGTGCATCCAGTTTTTCAACCTCTGCGAGAGCCTCCTCAATTGAAAGGATAGCAGCATCGGCATTGCCGGATAGCCATAAACAACGGCTTTTGCATTCTCTTAGAAACGGGACGAAACGCAATGCACCAATTTCGTTTGCGATTTCCATCGCCAGCGCAATATGTGATTCGGCTTCAATAACACGAAGCGATTCAACAAGAATCCAGGACGCGGTTAATCGGGACACGATCTCTGCGCGTTTGTGCCCCACCATCTGTGCGGTAGTTATGGATCGTTCAACATCTGCAAGCCCCTGTTCACTTTCATTGAGGTAAATTCGTACTGTGCCGAGCATAAACATATTTGCAGCGGAAACTGCTTTTAGATCGTGTTCGTCACACAGTGCTAAACACTGTTTAAAGTATTCATAAGCGGTGACCATTTTTCCGCTTGCATAAGCGGCATCACCGAGACCACCGAGTGAACGGGCCTCAAGTTCCGGTTCAGAAGCCTTTCGAGCAAAAAGGAGTGCTTTCTCCTGTGATTCTATGCAGTCCCGTGACTGTCCTTTAGGGAACAAAAAATTCCCTCGAAGGTAATATACACTGGACAATTGTTTTAACAGACTGGAACCGCTGGCAATATCACCAGCTTCATTAAGCGCCTGCATCGCGTCGTCAAACTTATCTAATGTGTTTAGACAATTAGCTTTACCAATCAGCGCATTCGCTCTTTCCTCTGGCGCGATAGCATGGCGTTGCATCATTTCAAAAGACGACAGAGCTTCCATAGTATCTCCAACGCGTAGGTTCACATCAGCCCGTAACTCATGTAAGGCCAATGGCGCTGACCGGTTTCCCGGCAACCGCAACGCAATGTCAATAAAATCCTTTGCGCGTTCAAAGTGGTAACCGCTAATTAGATACTTTATAGCGGGAATGAGCTTATCGATAGCTTCAGGATGCTGCCCTTTTAATAAGTGCTGGCATTGCAAAACGATGTCGTCGGTATACCACTGAGCACATTGATAATGCAGCTTGCGTTGATCCTCCGCAGAGATAGACAGATAGATTCCTTCAACAATTAGCGCATGATTAAACGAATAATTGTCATCATCACCGTTGATAATATTGTTAGCCACCAGAGCAGCGGGATCGTAGGCAGGCGAATTCAGTAATTTTCGTAATAAACGCAAAGTAAACCGTTGCCCTATTACAGACGCTGTTCGAACAGCCAGTTGATCTTCTTTTGGCATATCGTCAATGCGTGAAACAATCAGACTTTGCAAAGAGTAAGGCAGGCCACCGAGTTCACTGCCACGCCGGTCCTTCAACAACTGTTCCAGAAATAGCGGGTTGCCCTGTGCCTTTAAAATGCACTTCTCCCGATAGTCCGCATCGATACCGGAAATATGCTCTGCGAAAATTTGCGCATCGAGCCTGGAAAGTGGTCCCAGGCTAATATTGGTGACCGATGCTCCACTTGATTCACTCGTCAGAACAACTGAACCGGATGTCTCGCCGGGTCTTGCGGTGATAAGCAATACTACCGATTCACCAAGCAGGTTGTTCATTAAATAATCAATGTATGCACGCTCGGTGTTCTGCGACCAGTGGTAGTCTTCGATAACAATCAATAAGGGAGAGCATCGCGCTTTTATAGCCAGGATTCTTGTGATCAACTGGCACTGAGATTTAAAAAGTTGCTCTTGTGACATTGCCCCGAACAGAGACTCCCATCGGTTGCTAATTCGCCAATTCAAAAGTGAATGCAGCAGTGGCAAGTGTGTTGTTTCCTGGAGAATCACAGTCTTATTGCGAGAGTTGATTTCATCCAGCGAGAGGTTTGAGTCCGAGTCGTCAATACCCAACAATGACTTTAACAATTTGGGAATTGTTTGCTTTTTCTGTTCTACCTGAAAATCTGTCATATTGGTTGTGTGGCAGGAAAATCCGTCTAATGAAGCGACTCGAACAAATTCTTCTGTGAGACGACTTTTGCCAACACCCGCGCTACCCACAAGGTGTACCACCTGCAACGCCTCGTATTCTTTTGCGGATTCAAGAACCGCGTTAAACAATGTGATTTCAACACGGCGGCCAATAATAGGAGAATAGTCCCGGGTGTCTGAATCATCGTTTGCATTAATAACCCAAAAGGACCCGCTGTTTAATTCAGTGCTAATGGGGCTACAGTGATCATCAACAGCAAAAAGCAACTCGTCAGACATGGTAAGAATGCCCGGTGTCGCGGACAGCATTAATGCATCGATACTTGATTCTATGGTGCTAACATCAATCTCAATATCAGTCTCTGACCGGGTTAGTTTCCCTACGCAGAGCCCTAATTTGACGGCCTCTCGGGTACCCCAAAGCGAGAAAAATATTTGCTGGCAACGCTGAGCAAAACTTATAGCGCGCTTGGCCTCGTTGCCGTGTGTATGACTAGCACCAAAGGAGTAGTACACGCGCTGTTTATCACAGCAAATAAATTCTGCGTTGTACTGGGGAGCAATATGGCCAAGTATTGACTCAAGTCCGGCAGCTTCAACCACAGTGGAAGTTGTTAGGTCTGACTGCTCGCAACAGAACAAAACAAACTCCCGTTGCACTGCCATAGTTTGTGTTGAGTGACCATCCTGTTCCGCTGATTTCGGGGCGTCAGAATCGACAGAGACTTCACTGAAGCCACGAAGCTGTTCTACCGCAACATCATAAAAGCGAGCCAGATCTCGAGCAGTACGATAAAGCACATTCTTGCTTGTTTCAGCGCGTTTCAATGATGAGATAGAAACGCAAAGGCCACGTTCAGCACATAGAAACGCTACCTTTTCCTGACTTGCGCCCAAGCTCCTGCGCAGTGTTTTCAACTGATCCTTACAGAGAACGACTCTACCATCCTGGTATGTTTGTATCATGACTTTAGTAAGAACGGATAAATGTTCAGCAGCTCCTGACGCTCAGAATGCTATCACAAACATCTGGCTTAGAAAAAACGGGTTTACGCTCATTCGATCTTTCCTTTTGTACAATCACGCACTATTCTCTTGCTAGGGAATGTCACATTCAGGCCGGATGAAACAGGATTTAATCTACGGCCTCAATCTATTTCGGTATAAATGGAGCTAAACGAAATGGGTATTTCAAGACGTAAAGCGTTAGGGATCTTCGGTGGCGGAGCCG
Organism: uncultured Granulosicoccaceae bacterium; assembly: GCA_938041955.1. Lineage (GTDB taxonomy): Bacteria > Pseudomonadota > Gammaproteobacteria > Granulosicoccales > Granulosicoccaceae. Next base: position 29,494 of record CALISD010000118.1, read on the forward strand.
TATTGGCTGCCACGGCGAGTAGGACGGCACAAGCTCGCGATAAACCTAATTCTGTAGCTATAATAGGTGGCGGCATATCCGGCCTTTCTGTTGCCTACAATCTGGTCCGCTGCGGGTTTAAAGGTAAGATCACCGTCGTTGAAAAAAGCCCCACACTAGGAGGCAATGCTGCGACGGCAGAAGTCATTCTTGGAACTGACTTCCGCGGCGCAGGAGATATACAGCCCTTTGTGAGGTTTGCCGACCTCGGCGTGAACGATGTAAACTTGCAGAGCTACGTTAGGCTCAAGGAGGCCATGGACTATATCCATTACTCCACAGACAAATATCTGCGTCCTCTCGAAGACACCGTTACACATTTCACACCGGATTTTAAGGAAATCTGGACCAAAGACGGCTACTTAACCGGACAGGCGGAGCCATATACTGAAAAGCCAATAGACGATCGCAGAGGCGTTGTTGATACACGACACTCGCTACACATCGAAGACGCACAGTTAGCTGACGACGAGCGCAGCTTCATGTTGATAGCAGCCGATGACTTTAATCGTAAGAACCACTTCAAACCACCGGAATGGTGGGACCTTACAGTCGCAGCCTATGTTGAATTCTTCAAGAAATACAGGCTGTCAAAAACTAAGATATCAAGTGAAAATTTGAAGCGTCTGGTTCGTTTGTTTCTCTATCCACGTATTTCGGCAATGTATTTCGCAGACGACAGTGGCCCGCAAAACATGCCAATGCTTGGTGTTATGAGCTACTACAGCCTGCAGGAAGGTATCGGCATCACAGATCCTAAAAACGGGACGGAACCTGATCGCCGATATTTCACTCATGGCTCTCAACACTGGATAGAGGAATTAGCCAGATGGCTTGAGACCAACGACGAGAATCAGGTAGAAATACTCCGTGGCTTTGAAGCTGCTTTGACAGGAAACAGCAAACATGGCGTTAGTGTGATTAACCTTTCGGAAAACAGTAGTGCTTTAGATGCTCGATATAGAACCTTTGATGTAGATCAGGTCGTAATGGCAGGCCATGCAGATCACCAACTTCATGCATTAAAGCCAGAAGCAATCACGAAAAGAGATAGTACTGCGGACCCTCTTCTTTCTACAACGATGGAACAATACCTTAGCAGCGTCCAACATTCAGAAAGTCAAGCATACGCGCACACATGGAATAGATTGCTTCCACCAGATCCGGGAAGTTGGCGAACCTACAATGTGACGATACGCGATCAAAAGCAAAGACACGGCTTGCAAAGCGGGTATCAGATGACATACGTGCAAAACCGCCACCGAAACGACCGTCAGAACAAAACCTACAATCAGTATGCTTTGCCAGTGTACTTCGTATCTCTTAATCCACAGGAGAAAATACCGGATGAATACATACTGCGGCGAACCCAAAAGGACAAAATACAAGCTCTGAAAAGACAGGAAGGGTACGGTCGAAAACTGAATGCGGACGACCCGGAGGCCCAACTCGCAAAAGCAACATTTCGCCACACAGTGATGACATCACGGCTACTTGAGATTCAACAAGACCTGCACAATCACCAGGGAATGGCGGACGGACGCGTTTTCTTTGCTGGTTGTTGGACGAATGGCGCGGGACTTCATGAGGAGTGTTTTGCGCAGGCAGAGCACGTTGTTGATGTAATGCTGGGCAAGAGTGCATCGGATCGAAGTTGATGCATGCACTTACATTTACCACTACTGTGAGCATGTAGAAAATATTGAATCACCGTGTGCCACAATTCCTACTCAATTCGATTCTAACCGGTGATTCATGCCGAAAGTTAAGTAGAAGGACATCGCATTTCCGATGTCCGTTCACGGTCCGAAAAAGATTACGTATCGGCATCAATAAAGGAATGAAACACTCTGCTGTGCCCGAAAATCTATATGTTGAATACAACGCGGGTTAGAAGGTCGATTCTGTCTATAACGATGCCTTGCATGTGTGTAAAGAAAGTGACAGCGCCAAGGGTTACCAGCGTGCCCGCAAGGGCATACTCTACAGTTGTTGTGCCCTCCTCGTCACGAATAAAGTTCTTAACAACAGTTGTAAGGTTATTCATCTTATACCTTCCTTGTTAACGTATTAATATCAACGACAGGGGCTGACTGCACAGTTTCCTTGCCTGTCAGCACACAATCTGTCTTGACCTGGAAAGCCTCATTCATGACGCTTATACGGCCCTGGTGCCTACCAACACAAGCTGCTGCATCTGCCCGCACTATAAGGCCACCGGCAAGGCTCACTAAAAGTGATAAAGTGATGGTTGCGAGCGTCGTAACCATTACACTCAGTCCGCGCTGTGTTATCCCAATATTCATGAATATTCTCCTATAGATCATTTGGCAATCTGGAATGTTATTACCCGCTGACAAAACCTTTGCATATATAATTTCTGCACGAGGTATTCGTGGTTGCAACCCGTCGGGCTGCAGGGATCATAATTACTGTTATACGCAAAGGTATCGATATCATTTCGGATTCACTTTGGTATCAAACGGGTATCAGTTGTAATTTTGACGACGACTGAATTGCTCTGAGTTCAATGACCAGGGCGGTGGCTATACGATCGGCCATACAAAGTGAAGATGATTTGGCAAGTGAATGTTCTTAATCGGTCTAGGTGTTGGCACTTAGCTCCATTGGGAGAGAAAAATCCCTGTCAACCAGTAGCTGACAGGGATCCAACGCACCATCATTCGTCTATGAATTACAGGGTCGTACAAGCCTCACCAAACGTGGGAACTGTGATGCAAGCACTTAGTTCGGGTACGAATGCCAGTTCACCGGTCAGCGCCGGATACCCATTGATGCTCGCGCTAACTGTTCCTCCAATTCCACTGACACCGAGTTCCATTTCCAGTTGTGCCTCGATCGAAGCGTCGATCGGCGGAATCAGTTCGAATGGCTTTTTGGCTATTTCCAGCGCGAGGTTTGCGGTTTCCTGCGCAGCAAACATTGCAACCATTCTCGGATCGAGATCTATCGGAAACACCTCCAGGCCCTGCTTTATCCCTTCAAGTGTCAGCTTGGCTGCTTCCAGTGCACCCTTTGCCACAACCAATGCAGTCCTAAGTGTACCTATGGTGATGTGTCTGCGTGCGATGTCAGCACTTCTCCACGACTTCTCCGAAAGGTAACGCGCGTATCGGCTGGCTTTTTCATACCATTTTGCCGCTTTATACCATCGGTAATAGTAAGCTATGCGTGACTTCTGATTGTTGATTGCCCGGTATTGAGCACTGATACTGCTATTAATGCCATCGATCTTGTCTTGTGCCGCTGTCATAACAGCTTGCGCTTGCGACAGGTTTTGTTGACCGGACTCGCGCTCTGAGGTGATCGTAGCGCGCATAGCAGTGATGCCGGTGTTTATTTTTGCAACTTCGTTTTGAGCCGCAGTCAGTGCGGCAGTGGCCGATTGCATTGCATCAGATACTCCACTAAAGTCCAGTGTTACAAGGCCAAGCCCGGACATTTGCGGGCCCTCTGCGGTTACTGATCCACTCAGTTCAATGCGTGAGACCGGAGTGACAAATGCGCCGTTAACAAACATGCCATTCGAACTGATCTCAAGCTTAACGTCTTCCAGCGCAACGCCGAAAACGTCCATATTGCCCTGCAATCGGAGCAACACATCTTCAGGGTTGTTCCAGTCAAAAGCGGCGAAGACGTCAATATTGCTGTTCACCTGGATATCCGGTGAAATTTGCATGTTAGTTGAACCAGTAATCTCTACACCATTGGCTCCGACTGACATCCTTGCGCGTGTCATTTGTAGTTGGTTCATATCGACACCGATCAACTCACCAAGCAGATCAGCACCAAGTCCCATCTCACCTTCTATAACAAGTTGGGTGTTCTCAAGATCATCACCAATATATCCCTGCGCTGTCGCACCAGCACTTGGCATGATTGGCAATACGCCTTCAAGGAACCGAGTGTCGGGATCAAGTTCACCTGCCACGAAAACTTTTTGCGTGTTATCCGTTACCTGCAACGCAGCACTGGCGTTTCCCAGTCTGATATCAAAATCAATAAAGTCCGGCAGGCCGGGGATGCCTATCGAAACTTCGCCGTTACCACCCTGTGCAATACCATGCTCGCCAATGTAGGTCACCACATCGCCATCAAGGGATACGGCTGGTGAGATTGGAATCTCACCATGCAGATAGATCTGACCGGCAAAGTCCGCTACATCTTCCGGCAGTGTGCCGTTTGTCTGCGCTTCGTAGGCAATCCAGCCATTGGCAGAGAATCCGATAGCATCGATAAAATCGCCGCCATTTGAATCATCGGGCTTCTTATCATCGTCAGCGTCCCTGCGATCAATCCGCTCAAACTGACTACCGGCCAGCACAATCGGGTCGCTTTCAACGTTTTGCTGTACATAGTCACCGTCTGTATTGCGTTCGTAGTAGATGCGGGTATCTGCAACATAATTGCGCTCTTCCATTACCCCTGTGTTCGGATCAAGCGTGAACACCATGGCGACATTTTCATTACTCTCGTCCATAATTTCATAAACGATCAGATCATTGGAGCCGTCAGATTCTTTACGTTTTAGACTATTAAGATCTATGCCTTCAGTGCGCGTGTAGCTGAGATAAAAGTAAGGATCAAAAACATCGAGGATGGCTGTCGCGGTAAAACTGCCAGGTATGGTAAAAGCAACGTCATTCAGAAAATTAAGGTCTTGTCCGAAATCAAGTTTAAAAGAGACGCCTGCGTCGAGATGAAAAAGAAAGTAGGGTTTTGTTGAATCCCGTAGTGTTCCTGCTTCACTAAGCGTATCGTTCAGTGGAAGGTTATTATTTCCGGTCAGTTGCGCAAGGCTTGCTCCATTGGCAAACCCGAGCACGGCACGGGGAACAGTTTCAAAATTCACGTCCTGTAGCAGTGGCATTTGCGATAGTGGCACTTCAGACTCGCCATATAACTCCGGTGCATCACCTAGCTGCACTATGATGTTGGCATTGTTTAGAGGAAATCGAGTGGACCCCGCGACAACCTGTATATCACCCCAGATCTCATAGCGCTGATCACCGATATTCTCCATCGTGCCGACAGTCGTCTCCAGCGTCAGGCCGTGGTTCATGTCAATTCTGCAAACAGCGGTAGCTACACTGCTCTCACATTCGACCGGTGAGGCAATTACCGTATTCGAAAAGGTAGCTCCGCACCCCATCAGCAGGCCAAAGGCGACCGTACGACTGATATGATTTAACTTGAAAAAACCATCCATTGCTTTCTCCTGGCCATAGGCCTCGTTTCGATATTCCGGAACGCCGAAATGACGTCCTTGTCTAACAATCGCCACTCATGCTTTCTCAGGCCTGCCTGGCGATGACAATCCATCGGATTGCGGAAAACATAGTCACTTCTTTGTGCGAAACGCGCGATATCATCGCGGGATCAGTTTGGTATCAGTTGAGTATCAGTTGTTGTTTTGGCTACTGGGTGTCGTTCTCACAACCCATTTTGCAGTGTCTTCAGGCTGCTCACACCAGTGCCTCATTGTTAATTCGCCGTGTTTGGTATGAGTACTTTTTGCAGACAGCGCTGCTAGGAATCGTATCGGGAAAAGGTTCCCCGCCAGATCATGTGCTGAACCACAGGGCGGCGTCAGGGGATTGAAGGTGTTACCTCCCACATCTAAGGCCAAATGCCATAGACAACACCCATCGGCCCTAATCATCTTGCCATCATAAAATGGGTGGAAAAGCAATTTTTTGGCGTTTTTTCTGTACAATTAAGGCAATAGCCTCGCGGAAACAGTCAGTATGGCAACGAGCTTGCAATGTTTCATATCTGACCACCAGGCACTGTAAGCAGCTGCTGTAAACCACCCTCCATCCATACCAATGAAGTTCCTTTTGAATATTTCGAAGTCACATCACTTGATCCTATTGGTGTTGCTAACGTCACTCAGCACGCCGGTATTCGCGCAATCCGGCACAGAAGAACATACGGAAACAAGTGCGAGGCAATGGACCGAAGCCATCCTCTATGCCATCCGACGTGACCTTGCCCGACCTACTGTACACGCGAGAAACCTGTTTCACTTATCGGCTGCTATGTACGATGCATGGTCACTCTTTGATGACCAGGCCGCGCCGCTATTCATGCAAACGTCCGCAGCACCGGAATGCGGGTTTTCAACTATTGAAAAAAATAGTCTGCTCGCCACTCTCGATGACATCGCAGCTGACAGAAAGACCTTACAGGAAACTGCATTGGGCCATGCAGCGTGGAACCTTTTAAACCATCGCTTCCAAAACACCCGAAGAAGCGCCTTATTGCTGTCTCAGTTTCAACAAGTTGCAACAAGGCTCAACCTGGACAAAACAGACGAACAAAGCAGCAATGATAATCACCCGGCAAGAATAGGCCTGAGGGTAGCCAACTGCATTATTGCCATGGGCAAAAACGACACGTCTAATGAGACAAACAATTACGCCAACAACAACTATCAGGCATCGAATACGGCACTTGATCCCACCATGCCCGGCAACCCCGGTCTGGACAATCCCAATCGTTGGCAACCATTGTTACTGGGAACTTTTGTTGATCAGTCAGGTGTTGTCACCGACATACCGAACTTTCTGGGAGCAGACTGGGGCCTGCTCGAACCGTTCGCGCTGACACAATCTGACAAAACCATCAAAGCAATTGACGACACCAACGTGCCAGTCTGGCTGGATCCGGGTACCCCGCCGCAACTTACCGACGACCCGACGACCAATGCCACTTATCAGGCGGGTAACGCACTGGTGGTGATGTGGTCAGCACATCTCGACCCAGACGCCAACAACACGATAGATATTTCACCAGGCGTCATTGGCAATCTTGAACCGTTATCATCACTTGCCACTGATCATGCAGGCATTCTGGCCGAATATAACGCGACAAATGGTGGTCTGTATAAAGCCACAGGCCACAGCGTTAACCCATATACAGGAGAAGCTTATTCTCCAAACCTTGTTGCACTGGGTGACTACACACGTGTACTGGCAGAGTTCTGGGCTGACGGTCCGGACAGCGAAACCCCACCCGGACATTGGTTCGCCATTTATAATAAAGCGGTAGCCTCTCACCCGCTTCATGAAACCAGGTTGGAAGGCAGCGGTGAGCTAATCGACCCGCTACAATATGATCTCCTAGCCTACTTAGCCCTTGGTGGTGCCATGCACGATAGCGCAATTGCGGCGTGGAGCGTCAAACGTGCGTACGACTACGTGCGGCCTATTAGTGCGATTCGGTATATGGCATCGTTAGGGCAAAGCACCGACTTCACAGCTGGCAATTACCATGTGCACGGGATACCGCTACAACAAGGTTATATAGAAACCGTCTTGCCACAAGACCCTTTGGCCGGTAGCAACAATGAAAATACAGGCAAGATAAAAGCACGTGCCTGGAGAGGTCCCGGGTTTATTAATAATCCAGCGCAGGATGTTGCCGGCGTTGACTGGATCCTGTTGGAAAACTGGTGGCCTTACCAGAGACCTGCCTTTGTCACACCCCCGTTTGCCGGATACGTTTCAGGTCACTCGACGTTCTCCAGAGCTGCTGCTGAAGTACTGACACTTCTGACCGGCGACGTATTTTTCCCCGGAGGGCTTGCAGAGTTTGTAGCAGAAAAAGACTCATTTCTAGCTTTTGAAAAAGGCCCCGCTGCAGAGGTACGGTTGCAGTGGGCAACGTATCGGGACGCAGCAGATCAAACCAGTCTCAGCCGTATATGGGGTGGTATTCACCCGCCAGCTGATGACATTGCCGGCAGACGTATGGGTGAACAGATCGGCAAGAAAGCATGGCAACGAGCGAAGAGCCTGGCCAATGGCGACAATAGCAGCAGCGGCAGCAGTGATGATCAACTGGACAGTGGCATCAACGACGAAACCGGATTATCCGGATCAGGCTGTTCTATTCACAGTAGTCAGAACTCAAGCCTATTTTTTCCACTGCTTTGTTTTATGGCGTTTCTGCAGATAATATGGCGACGAAAGGCAGCATCATCGCGTTGATGTTTGCTGAATAAAACCCGGTCTATCGAGTCTTTTAGTTTCGACGTTTGTACATGTAATATATAAGCAAGTGAAAGCATGCTGGTGGAAGAATAAAATGTCGCATGATGCAGATGTCGCCATCATAGGCGCAGGACCAGTAGGCACCCTACTCGCTATACTGCTGGGTAAGCAGGGCAAACGTGTCACACTGGTTGAACGTTGGCCATCTATATACGACCGACCGCGTGCGGTAACCATGGATCACGAAGTCGCACGCATTCTTGCCACCTTTGGTATCGATGCCAACAACGATCCTGCCATTGAATATCATGAAGAGCTTTACTACTGGAAAAATGCCGATCTGGAAGATCTACAGCTGGTCGACTGGAAGAGCGTCTCTCCCTCCGGTTGGCGGGTAACTTACTGGTTTAATCAGCCGGAGCTCGAATCGCGTTTGCATGGTATTGCGGCCACCATTCCTTCAATACAATTGATTCGGGGCTGGGAGGCTGTCTCTCTTACCGAAGAAGCAGACGGTGTCACTGTAGATCTGCAAGAAACAAAAGAACTGGTCGGAAACGACGGTAAGCGACGCAACCTGCAGGCACGGTATGTTGTTGGTTGCGATGGTGCCAATAGTTTTGTGCGCGAACAGCTTGATATCACTGTTATAGATAAAGGGTATTTTTTCGATTGGCTCATTCTCGATGTTGTGCCCCACGGCGACTACAAAGTCGTCCCTGCACAGTGGCAGCTTTGTGATCCGAATCGGCCCACCACCTTAGTCCCTGGTGGCCCGGGCCGACGTCGTTGGGAGTTTATGGTTAAACCCGATGAATCGTCTGAGGAGATTGCAAGCCCTGAGAGTGCCTGGAAACTCCTCGAGCCATGGGGTATCACCAAAGACAACGCAACCCTTGAGCGAAGTGCTGTGTATCGGTTTCAGGCCCGTTGGGCGGAAACCTGGCGTGTTGGTCGCTCCATGATTGCAGGTGATGCAGCGCACCTTATGCCGCCTTTTGCAGGTGAAGGAATGTGCGCAGGCTTCAGGGACGCCCTTTCACTTGGTTGGCGTTTGAATGCAATCATTGAAGGTAAGCTAAAAGATGCGGTTCTGGACAGCTACGAAAGTGAACGGATTCATCACGCAAAGCACTACATCGATTTTAGCCAGGAGCTAGGTAATATTATCTGTATCACCGATCCGGAAAAAGCAGCCGAAAGAGACCGTACAATGAAGGCCGCTCTGACCGCGCGCAATCATGAACCCATTAGTGGTGACCTGGTGCACCTCGGTCCCGGGGTATGGTGCGAAGATACTGCCGCCGCCGGTGAGGTCTCCACTCAAGGTGTGGTAGAAGTTGACGGCAAGCGGGATCGCTTTGATCAAGTGGTCGGGCTGGGCTGGATGATCATTGGTCTCAACATCGATCCAGCGCAAGCTCTCAATGATGATCAGTTAAAAAGCTTACACAGGCTTGACGGTCGAACCATAATAATTGGTACACCCGGCACCGACTGCGATGCCATTGACGTTGAAGGCACATATGCGCAGTGGATGGCTTCCATTGATGCTACCTATTTTATTCTGCGACCGGATTTTTATGTCGCTGCCACCGCAAATTCAGCAGACCTTCTTTGTCGACGATTCGATGATGTACTGAAGAAATTGCATTTAAACAGTATCCAATAACTTACCGGAGCCATTAACGGGGAGTGAATTCATATCCGTTGGATTGAGTCCTGAAGGTATCGCCGTTATCAGTCCGTTACCGTGTTTAAAATCCAACCTGAAATAGTCCATCAAGCCCGGGGTCCCAATCTGAATGACTGGCAGGTCAGCCGTGACTTGAGTCCGGCAGATCCGTCCTGCTACAGGTCGTCGTCTTTCAGTGGGTCACTACATAAATCGAGCACCACGGAATGCCACTCAACCGAAAACCAACGCTGGAACATTTTAAAAGTTCTATTCGCTGGCCAGTCCTCTTCATACTGATGCCAACTGGCCAGTTCTGACTCAAACAGCCCTTCGTAACATTGTTCGATTGTCTGGCTGCCATCGTGATCTGCTTCATTTGCGGGAAGTAGATAGGCTGTTTTTTCTCCATCGGCTGATGGCAGGGTACCACCATCGTTCAAGCTATCTGCCCAGTCTATATAAGCTTGTTTTGGTCTGACAACTACCACACAACGGTTTAGCATTTCAGGCGCCTTTGGTCATGGTTACAGGGCTCTATCTTACAGAAGTTCTAAAACGCTTACAGGACTGTCGTAGTATGGACAATAACAGGACAGACCCTCGTTGTAGTATTTTTGTAAAACTCAGGCTACCGTTAGATAAGCCTGGAAGCAGCCTTGTCCTGTACATCCCTGTAAGGGTTACAATCAACCGTATCAATATTCAATGGAATAATAGCGCACGTGGCGCGAACAAAGGACACGGCCAATAATCAAGGGTTCTACGGTATCGGAATACTCCATACCGATGACCATCTGAATATTGGTACTCTGTGGAGATCGGCATTCGTATTGGGTGCCAGTTACATATTCACAGTAGACAAAAAATATAAACGGCAAGGTAGCGATGTGAATAACGCCTGGGCAAGTATCCCGCTTTACCACTTCAAATCTATGATTGATTTAAAAAACCATTTGCCTTACTCAACCAAGCTTGTCGCAGTGGAATTGTCACAGGAAGCAAAAGCGATTGAAAAATATCAGCACCCCAGCAGAGCAGTCTACCTTTTGGGTAGCGAAAGAATCGGGCTGCCACCTGCTGTCATGGCAGAGTGCCATGACATAGTGAAACTACCGGGCGCGCAATCGCTCAATGTCGCTGTCGCTGGAAGCCTGGTCATGTATGACAGATTGAGTAAATCACCTGCTAAACCGTAAAGTGTTTTTACAGTACGCGCCCTGTAAGGGTTACTGAATATCGGGTTTTTGGTTTCGGTACATGTTTCGCCTTCGAACCTTTACCATCTGTGTACCTTCATCCGAACCGTCATGCAGTGACCCAAACCATCGATCCCACGGAGCATCCACGTTTCCGTAATTACATTCAAAGTACTTATGGTGCAACTGATGATGAAAATCCGCTGCTTCTGTTAGTGTTTTGTCTTTTACCAAAATCTTTTCGAATCCGGCGTGTGAAAAAGCCGGTGCCATGCACCGGGTATAAAGATGCAGAAGAACAATTACCGGATGCGAAGGGATAACAAAATGAATCAGCACTGAGGATATATAGATAATATGCTCCACCGGGTGCATCGACATTCCGGACCATGGTCCAATATGAACATTGCGGTGATGCAGGCGGTGCACACTTTTAAAAAGTGGCGGCCAATGCAGGAGACGATGGGTTAGATAAAAGTGCGACGACAGTAGTATCGGCAGTACAGCTAGCCAGGCGAAAAAGGCCACCGGGTGATCAGAGAAACTTAATACTGGTAACAGGCCGTTGGCTGCTCCCCAGAAGTACAGAACCTCGTAGCACGACCAGACAGTTGCACCACTGACAAGGCTCCAGAATATATTGTCACGAACCTGGTTTTGAAATTTAAATTTACTATTCGATTCCATGTTTTCGCGAGAGTCAAACTTCAGCTTTTTACCTTGCCCGCGCAGGACAAAAAGGTAGATGTGTAAACCACCTGCCACTATTGTAAGCAGCACGATATTTCTAAGAAAAACAGAAACAACCCACTGCCAAGCAAGTGTTTTCATGCCGGACAATTCAGGCGTAAGGTAGTTGTATACGCACACAGCCATGATCAGGAACAGCAGGTTTCTTGTCACAGTCACCCAGCGCTTGGTAAGAGCAAGGAAAGCAGCCATTGGCCTCGGCGGCCAGTCAAAAACGGCTGAAAAGACTACAGGCCCCTTATGGTGCCAAGTGTTCTTACCAGTTGTGTCTGCTTTGGACTGAGCTGATGGCATGATTTCTCCAGGCGATACAAGAATATGGTCACCGGTACAGGGCCATAAGTCAGAGTGTCAGATGCAGAATACCTGAACCGAGCCGGGTTGTAATGTTCAGTTTAAAGGAAAAATCCTGCCGGTAGTCGGTAGTCGGTAGTCGGTAGTCAATGTATTCCGTCATTAAAGCGTATCGCACCAGGCAGTTTTACTATATCGATCGCCGTGACTGAAAAATCATCTGGTACACCAAACCCGAAAAACCTGCCGTTGCCAGGTTATACCAACAATAATTCAACTGGATGCGAAGTGACATCCAAATAATAGAATATAGATGTGAATGAAGTTCGGCACCTGTTAAACCGAAGGATGGGGTGTAACAGAAAAACTAAAGTCTGCAAGACGCCGAACCAGTCCACCCCCAGCCGTCCCCATCGGTATCAATGCAAACTGGATTGAGGCCAATGGGTATCCCAATGTCACCATCATGCACCGGCCACGCGAAGTAACTTTTGCGCCAATCAACGTCAGTGACATAGGTCGAACTATTACTGTTGTAGGTACGTGATTGAGCGCCTAATATCAGCGAGTTGCTCTCAACAAAATAGTCCCCGTCGGTAAGTTCGAAACGGTTGCCAATTTCTGATGTCAATCGAACATAGTGAGCACTAAGCACCTCAAGCTCTGAATCATATTTTCTACTGGAAAATGTAGTCTCATTAGTATCAATCGCTTTCGGCAAACGCCATTGGTTGTGGCCAAGGTACTCAGCCTGGTTTATGCGGCCTATCCAGTCGCGGGCGAAAGACCTTTGATCAAATGATCCGTCAGGGTTTAATCCATCGGTCAATCCCAGTGGCGCTGATAGCGCCGTCTTACTGTCTGCCAACCACGTCATCTCAAGTTGCGGGTGATAATAAGCCTCGGCAGTGGTTAGGTCTCCGTCCAGATCCCTTGGTTCCATAGGACGTATTACTTCAACATATGAAGAGTGGTTTTCAACCACGCAGGTGGACGTGCCATTCCAGCCATAACCGTCTCCGTCAAAGTCGCTACAGACCTGTTGTGCGTTTGCATTAACCGGCGTTCCTACGTCACCATCCAGCACCGGCCAAACAGTAAAACGTGTCAGACCATCGGAGAGGTTCGTCCCCAGTGCACGGGCAGTACCCCATCTGACATAAGCGCGCCCACCTTCCGGGTGGTAGCTCTCTGTGACGAATCTATAGTTAAAAACCTCATAGATAGGTAGGTACATGGAGTATCTCTGACCTAGAATTTCATCAAGCTCATGTGAATCACCAAGCCAACCATATAGGTTATTCGGAACAAAGCCGGTTCTGGGTAATCACCAATCGCTGCGGCCCATATAGTTTTCATTGTTCATCGAAGCAATATATTCGTCAGCAGTCGGCCATTCCATAAAACCAAACCGATCAATTCCAGGCTGCGTTTCGTTGCAAAATATTCCGTTGGTACAAGTGGTATCAACTGTGCGGGGAATGCCGAACCTTTCTGACAGAGGTAGATTCGGATGAGCAATAGCGGTGATATCAAACTCGGTGTCGTAGTACGCTTCGACGGTAGATGGATCCTGATCCAGATCACGAGGAAGTACGTCTGCTACTGCTGCAGTTGCCAGAAAAGGTAATGAAATACTGGATTTAACAAAACCTGAAACGATATTTTTCAACCTGTTCATAAAGTACTCCATCAACTAATAATTTTATGTGTCATGACATTATTTCAGGAATTTCCACAAAGTCAATGCATTGTGAGGGTACGGGTTCTTATATTACTAATGCGTGATTCGCTCAGCCGAGCATCAATAGAAATCAGCGCGTACTCTGTTCTGATTCAAGCCATCAACAAGTCAGTTGCCTGGTACGCATTATGCCGAATTTCGTGCGGTAATTTCAGGTAACCCGCCGCGTGATAACGCTCGTGTAACAGATCAACAGCGTAAGCGCTGATCCTTGCTCACGCAGTGGGTTGCCTAGATCGATCAACGCTTGTGTTCTGCCTATTGCCATGCGTTATGTGGCTATAGAGCCAGAATAGAAGTACACATCATCAGTAATAACTGATCAGGGTAACCCGCTGCGTGAGCAAGCTCTGATAGCGCTCGTGCAACAGATCAACAGCGTAAGCGCTGATCCTTGCTCACGCAGCGGGTTGCCTGAGTTCGATCTGCGGATGACTTCTACTTCTTGCCCTGCGTCGTGTGATTACGAAAGTCTGAAAAGAAATACACATCATGAGTAATAGACCATCAACGTAACCCGCCGCGTGAGCAAGGCCGGATAACGCTCGTACAACAGATCAACAGCGTAAGCGCTGATCCTTGCTCACGCAGTGGGTTGCCTGAGTTAGATCTGCAGCTGACTTCTACTTTTTGACCTGCGTCATGTGATTACGAAAGTCTGAAAAAAATACACATCATGAGTAATAGACCATCAAGGTAACCCGCCGCGTGAGCAAGGCCGGATAACGCTCATCCAACAGATCAACAGCGCTGTTCATTACCTATGCAGGATTTACTCATCATCAAGTACCAGCATAGAACTTCTTAGCTAATATAAAATCAGGGAACCAGGTTAACAACTACCGTCTTTTTGCGACTGGCGCTAATGCTTCCTCCTTTTCCGTAAGCTCTGTCCAGTACCCCTTGAGTGGTACGTTTTACAGTGACCGTTAACGGACAAGATTCACCACTGATCAACCTGTGTCGGATGCCCAAAACATCTAGTATGTCATTCACAGCAAAAGTACGGGTCCCATCGTCAACTACGAGAAAGCCTCTGCCAAAGCTGACACCGGAAGGAAGCCCGTTACTGTCCCTGACTTGACAGTTTAAGAAAAAACCTACCGAAACGGTACTCGATGGATTAGCTGGAGACCAGGCGACAGTAATCGTTTCGCCCGCATTATATGTTTTCGCATAGTGTGGAGCTGTGATCTCCAGCCAATCAGGAACAACAACCAGAGAGTCTGGCGCATCGGTATCATTGATACGTGAAAGCGATACACTCACCTCTTCGCCACCGGCAGCACTATTGAACACGCCGATATACACAGAGGTATCAGATCTATTCAACGCTACGCTTTCCCCGGACATACTCGCTACCAGATTGTCACCCGGTGACAGAACTATTTTATCCGCGTCAAGCGCCCTGCCTGTGCGAAGGCGTGCCTGAACTTGTGTGTTGCTGTCATCCACAACGATCTGTATGTCAGCGTAAAAACCGGAGGTGCGCAGGTCAGCCGAATCCACTTCTGCGCAGCCGGATAAAACAATTGCAAAAATACCGAATAGCACTGCAGCAATATTTCTAATCACCCTCATTTCTCGGTAGCCCTCTATTTATTTAAACAGCGCTTAGATCACGCATGGCGAGCGGCCATGACGTTTACATAATAACTGGAAAAAAGAGATGACAAAGCTAGCGATGCTAGACCACAGGGGTTGTATAAGTATGCCTGAACAGCTCACGTGCAACACAGAAGAGCTAACACCACATTGAGAAAGGAATTGAATATCTCGAACTAAACCACAACGTTAAGGCCGGAACGTCGCCAGCTTGAGGCCGAATCCGATGAACGACACTCCGGTAACAATACTTAACCAGCGCTGGAATTTACCCTGCCGTGTAAAGTTACTTAGACGCGTTAGCAGCATGACCATTGTTCCGAACCACATAACATTGATGGTCGAGTGCAACAAGACTAAGAAAAATGCGGACAACATTGCGTTCTCCCCGGTGGAAATAAATTGCGGAAATGCTGCGAGATAAAACATCGAGGTTTTCGGGTTCAATACATTGGTCAGCAGCCCCTCAATATAGGCTGAGCGAAGGTCTCGTGGTTGGCCGTTGGGTCGCGCTATGGGTCGGGTCGAATTGTACCTATAAGCCTCGTATAATGCTTTTAACCCGATCCAACAGAGATAGGCCGCACCGAGAATCTTTAAAACAAAAAAGGCTTGTGCTGACGCCATCAGAATCGCTGAGATTCCAAGTATTGAAAGTGTACCGTGAAAACTAAACGCTGTAATAAACCCGGCCACATTCGCAAACCCCGCCACCTTGCCTGAGAGAGGCACCGTTCTGGCAATGAGCAAGCTGTTAGGACCAGGTGAAATCACAAGCAGCGCTGCTACTGCCATAAAGGAAACTGCATTTATCCAATCCATATTTCTTATTCTATTTTACATTACGGAGGGCTTCGCCAGACCAATTACAGGTGATTACACTACGCGGCATCATAATCTGCTTGCGATCTGCTGAAATACCACTTTTCACACCTGCCAACGGTTACTGCACTCTGCAAGAGCTGTTATCCTCCCATCCCCAGCCATCGCCATCTGTGTCAGCAGCAGTGCTTGAACAGATGTTCTGCAGGGGACTGCTTTGTACGATGCAGGTGGTGCCGTTTTCCCAACCGAAGCCATCACCATCTGAATCAAACGCAGCACTGGAGCATACAGGTCTTCCCTGTGGGGTAACAGGCGCTTGTTGCATAACGCATGAAGTGTTGTTCTCCCAGCCCCAGCCGTCACCGTCAGAATCAAATGCTGCGCTACTGCAATAGATAGTGGTTTCCGTGTTTGTTATGGTTTGAACCAGGCATGACTGGCCATTCTCCCAACCCCATCCGTCGCCGTCACTGTCAAAACTCGCATCACTACAAAGAGCATCAGACTCAGCCGACGTAGCGGACCGTTCATAGGCACCGATATCACAAGCACCCCCCTGTGGCCGTACGATGCCTCGCTGATCGAGCGTGACAACACCATCGCTACAGTTGCCATTATCGACGGCATCACTGGACACGAGCAGCGCGTGTGTAAGACCGATGCCCCCATTGGCGTTTAAAACGTCCAGTCCTGCAAAGCCGAATGCTAAATCCCCTGTTTGTACCGGGCTACAGCTGGCATCTGTATGAAGGTTATACCCTTCTGATGTGATCGGTACGAGCCCACCACATTCTGAGCTTTCACCATTGCCGACAATAATGCTATTCGAAAGAGTTAGTTGCCCTGCGTTACCTACCTGCCGGCCATATAAATTGTTGTAGATGGTACTGTTTTTCACTCGCATCAATCCTTGATTGGCTAGCGCCGCACCCCCATAGTCTCCATCACCGTAAGGTCCACTCGAATTACCGCTGATGGTTGTGTTAATAATGTCTGCAAGGCCTTCGTTGAACACCATACTGTTTTGCATGTCGTTACGAGTGATTGAAGTGTTTTGCAACTCAAGAACACCGGAACTGTCAATTAACGGCTGATCTCCACGATTCCTATCAATGTGGGAGTTTTCTATGATCAGTGTACCGTTGTTATCAACAAAACTTGCACCAAGGTTATCGAATACCTCACATTCATTAAGCGATAGTCGGGCGCCCTGATTGTTACTCACAGCGTACACGTTATTAGTGCCGATCCCGGTAATCGTGCAACCTTCAAATTCAATTACGCCATAGTTGCTTACAGCGGGCCCTGCAGAAGGCACATGACTTCCAATGGTGACGTCTTTGCCGGTAACGCGACCATAGTTTGACAGTGCTGACTCATAATTCAGGCTGTTATTACTAATGCTGCTACGTTCAAGATGTAATCGTCCCAGATTGAAGATCACACCAGTGTTGCCTCTGTTTCTAAAAATTTTCGAATCAAATAGCCTGGTGTCACCCAGGTTATATATCGCACTGCCTGTGGTGCCGTTGTCAGTACTCTCCGTGATCGTTACATTGTTAAGTATCAGCAGCACACCAGGCTGAACACGAAACAATCGGTTGGTGTTGGCACCGCTGAGAGTCAGGTTGTCTGCAGCATTGATAATGGTATCGCGTGTGATGGCGAGTTCAGGCACTGTAATTTTTCCGTTGCAGCTAAAGTTGATCTGTCTGCCACCTGCCAGCGCCGCGGCCAGCGTCCCGATCTCCTTGACGGAACCGAATGAGTCACACTCGTTAACAGAGATTGTATCTACTCTGTTGTCAGTTGCATCAACTCGCGGCATCACCTCTTGTGGCAAATTAACGGGTTCACTATTTTGTATATTTAAACGAGTAGGCACCGCAGCCCCACCATGAAAGTGATCCAGATAAATACGGCCCTGATCCGGATACGGTGTGTCAGTGGTATATAGGTAAGGATTAATATCCTGAAAAAGCACACGATAGTTGCCGTATGGCAGGTCTCTGAAGGTATAGCGACCATAAACATCAGATATCGCCTTTACCACGGTGTTGTCGCTGGCATTCAGCAAACTCACCGTGATATTGGAAAGTGTTCTTCCGGAGGTGTTTTTTATGACTCCGCTTGCCATACCATCGTCCCGGGCGTAAGCCGGGACTGGTTTCAGGCTGAACAGACCCACTACCAGCAGGCACACCAGCGATAAATTCCCCGAACGACCTTTCATGATGTTTCCACCGGCTGTATGAGACTTTATATTGTCATGACATTTGTGCACCCGTCAATATATACCCTCATAAGTGTGCACCATGAGTGAAAAAATAGAAATCTTATGCGGGTATCAAGGGTAAACCAGAACCGAAAGGCCGGGTTTGTGAGAGGTTCCCAAGATAATCAGCTGATCTCGCCTGTCTCTATGTTGATCCCTGTCTTATGTCGATCCCTGTCTTATGTCGATCCAGGGAGTCGATGTACAACGGCCCTTGTAAAATGACTGGTGATCTTCGGAAAGCGGAGTTGTCACCGGGGTATTCTGCAAGATTCAATACCATTCCAACCCCAGTAGTCTCCATCAGAATCTTCACAGGTACCCGTCTGTGTATGGCCAATACGACAGGTGTTTGCACTATCCCATCCCCAGCCGTCACCATCTGAATCTGTACAGTAAGCCAGCCCGATCAATGCAGGCAATGTGTTGATAAAGGTCCAACCGCGCTCTCTGGTCACTGCATGATTATTGCCGAGGCCTATGTGTTTGCCAATATCAAGGTGAGCCCCAGTGTAGCCTCGTGCGATCCAGATCCCCATAGGGGGTTTCTCAAAGTGATAGAGTTCGTTGTAACTTTGTACCACCGCACGGTTTGAAGAAATTGCAACAGAGCCGCTTGCTATGCCGTATTCCTGGGTGAGGGTCCACATGCCTGTACCGTAGGCAGTGTAGAAAAATAGCTTTTCACCGGCCGCCAATAGCAGCGTGTCATTGAATACAGCCAGATCAGCATCGTATCTGAACAATGTGGATGGTGATATTTGTTGCCCTTCCTGCCACTCTCCCTGAGCGTGCGAGAAAATCTGTACAACCTATCGGGTACAGCAGTATCGCTTATTGCGTGTGTCAGCACTACCAGCGTGTTTTCGTATAAGTCTACAGCTTCGATAAACCTGGCTGCATCACTTGCAATATCAATTTCCTGCTCCAGAAACAGCATAGTGTCTTCTATGCGAATTATGAACAGCACTCCACCACGCACGTAAACAAGCTTATCCTCAAACAAACTAGTGTCGTGTATTCCCCCTGCCCTAACAGGGCCACGGGCGCATATTTTATCCAGACCCCTTCTTCTTTTTTAAACAGGTGTAAATATTTTTCTGCAGGTCCATGACAGGCAACAATCGCCGTATCGTTGGATAACTGTATTTTTGACCAACAGTCCCCGACATTAAATGTCTGAATGGCATTCCATGTGCCGTCCACGGATTGCTCAATAAATGAAACTTCTTGAGGGTTACTTTCAGAGTCGGCCAGTATTGCCCGACATATCATAGGCATACGAATCTAAAACAGTTCTCTCGACCGGGATGTTCATTGATATATCGGCAAGTGCAGACTGTTGAGTAAAAAACAAAGGAACAATCGCGACAGCATGTTTTAGCGTTTGCCGGTGCATGGTCAGTACACACCTATAAAAATTATATTGTCATGACTCTAATTTAGTCACAATCAGATTGCAATCATGCATAACCGACAAAGAATCAGATCTATTGCTGGATCCAGGGAAAACTGCAATAGCGGTTTTACATTCCAGGCTATATACGTTCGTGGACTTTAGTCGTATCCACAACCATAATAGAATGGATATGCTAAAACGGATCAGCTCTATACGCTTTCGCTGGTGCTGATAACGCCATTATTACAACCGCTGTCTGTGTGGAAAGCTACTTTGCCACAAAGTCGCTGTTATGCGTTTTCCCCTGCAGTGTCAGTTATACATTAATGTTTATCTCCAGCGCTCATGCATACAGTAACAAGCTGCTTGAATAGTTCGCAAGTTACGCCATTTTTGCACTGTTTAATTGATCCAGCGTCCTTCCGAAGTTTTCTTCATTGATCCCCTCCAACAACGCTCGGTGAAATAATGCCGCCTGTGTCTCTGGAGCCAGCCCATTGATTGGAGGATCAAGATCGAGGTTTGTGGGGAAGGAATAACCTTCAGCAGTCGCGGCGACTGCAGCGGATAACTCAGCAGTAGTCAATCTATTATCTGCTTTGGCTTGAACAGCGTGAGAGAACAACAACCTGCACATTCTGTCCCTGTCTATCGTCTCCATGGCACGGCCGAAAGCTGAGGAGACCTGCAACAGATTGGCTAACCGGTGAATATCCCGGCTGGTGTTTTCACCTGCTGCATGAAACAAAGCTGGATTAAAAAAGACGGCATCTCCTTTGGCAAGCGGTAATTGCACATAGCGCTCTTCAAACAGCGCCCGGAAATCATCTCTGCGCCAGGCAGCATAGCCGGGACGATAAGCTTGCGAGAATGGCAACAGTTTCGTAGGACCACTTTCCAAAGGCATCTCGTCATGCGCAACCGCTCCCTGAAGCGTAAGAACCGGAGAGATATCGTGAACATGCGCCGGGTAAGATGCACTAACATCAGCACTCTGAAACCCCAGATGATAATCACGATGCGCCTGCTGCGCAGCACCCCCGGGATGCACAAGGTTCACCTGCGCCGTCATCTGATAGTTTGGGCCCAGCCAAGCTTCGCAGACTGCAGCGATACCGGTATTGGCAAAGTAGTCCAGGTGCACGTCCGGCGCCGCTTCACAGAGCTTTTGCAGTGAATTCCAAATCCGGTCGTTGCTGCCTGCTGCTGCAAAGTGATCGCCACCCCCAGCCTTGCCCTGCTTTTCTTCGGTGATAATGCGCTCAAAAATTTCGGTTGCCTTATCGAGCACGGAGGCATCGGCGTAGGTTTTTTTAAGAGCGACAACCCCTGCCCCGGCACTAAGAACGCGGGCCCACTCAGCCATCAGCTGTCTGCGAGTTTGAGCATCTTCAAGAATTGGACGCAGGTCCTTCATATCATATACGGGAATATTCTTTTCAATGGCAGCAGCATAAGGCACGTCCTCAGCACGCGTGCTTTGGTCGATAAGTGCATTAAACTCCTGCAGGTTGCAGGCATCGGGGTCGTAGTACGCAGCAGTCGTCTCGATGGGTTCTTTCATTGCAATTCTTCCGTCTTTTAGCAGTACCATACCGAGATTGGCGTTATATTGGGTGCACAATTACATCAGAAACACATCATATGACGCATCGCTTTCCGATAAAGGAAATAGCCAGGCAAGCAGGCCTGGGGACCGCCACAGTTGATCGTGCACTTAACGCACGAGGGTATGTCAGCCCTCAAACCAAGCTTCGAGTGAGCGCCGCTATTGAAGAATTGGTTGAACAGGAGAGCCAACTCGCCGCCCGTGGCAGACGGCTGTTCTTTGATTTCGTCGTTGAAGCTCCAATGCGGTTTAGTCGCGAGGTAAAAACGGCGGCAGAGGCCGTACTGCCCCGTATTGGCACAGCAGTATGTCGATCGCGCTTCGTGCTGAACGAGATTATGGAAGAAGATGAAGTGGTTGTTGCCCTGATGCGGATAATGAAACGCGGTAGCCACGGAGTGTGCCTCAAGGCGCGCGATACACCCAGGATCAGAGACGCTGTAAACACGCTATCTACAAACAACATTCCAGTGGTCACTCTGGTGACGGATATTGGCGGCACCGATCGGACCACTTATGTGGGATTGGACAATGCCGGCGCCGGACGCACCGCTGCATACCTTGTAGCAAAAACCGTAGGTAATGTTGCAGGATCCGTATTAACTACACGCAGCCATGAGCGGTTTTTAGGCGAAGAGGAACGTGAGACAGCCTTTATCGAATCGTTGGCTAGTCATTGTGCGCAACAGAGAGTAGTTGCGGTTCGAGGTGGCTACGGGGTCAGCGAGGAAACAGCCAGACTTTTAAAAGATGTTATACAAGACATCCCCGATTTATGCGCAGTGTATTCGATGGGTGGTGGGAATCGTTCAATTTTAGACACGCTTGAGCACAACGGGCTTAAACCAAAGGTATTTGTGGCTCATGATCTTGATCAAGAAAATCGCCGTCTTATTTTAGATCAGCGACTGGATTTTATTCTACATCACGACCTGCGGTCAGACGTAAAAAACGCGTTCAGCGCATTCCTTACTTATCATCACCTATCAAGCGAACATGGGGAGACACCCCTCTCGACAGTTCAGATTCTGACCCCCGAAAACATTCCGAAGTAGCGGTCATACCCGGCTGCAGAAGTTCCGACTTGTTCTAACACTTTACTTCAAAAACATTCATTTTTTCATACATTATATTGTCCCCCATAGCTCTTCGTTTTCACTTCACCAGTTTTCAATGACGACTGTCACAACAGAGTTGCTAAAGGCTGCTTTTCTTTTTCTCTACGTACTATATCTCTAATCTATTAACTAAATCCAAAACTTCTAACGTTCTATTATCGCTTTCCCCAAAGGTTAGCTCGCTTGCAGTTAGGGCCCTTTCATAATACGATTTTGCGATAGCATGTTGGTTTTTAATGACATGCATTTCCGCTAATTTCCTAAATGTTGCGATGGTACCTTCATTATTTAACCTGATATAACTAATCCGGGATTTATGCATTTTGGTTGAAAAGCCATCATTTTCATGTTCCGCTTCTGTTTTATCGCCTAACCTTGTGGATAGTGCCTTTTCAAAGTACATTAAAGCCTGGTCGTATTGCTGTTGCTCCTCCGCCAAAAAACCCAGTTGATAATATGTATTAGCAAAGGAAAAAACATCGTTTTTAGCCAGTTTTTCTTTAACACCTAAAGACTTCAAATAGTAATTCTTTTCTTCAGTTGTATTGCCAAGCGAAGAATGTAATTTCGCCATGTCCTCATACATAATGGCTGTTTCAGCATTGATTTCTTTACCGTTACTTATCCTTTCATCTACTAACAATTTGTAGGAAGTTAGCGCCTGGTTGTGATCCCCTTTTTCCACAGCCTCTTTTAGTAAGAGCTCTTCCTGGGTTTTACCAAGGTCTGCAAATATCTCCGGGTTAGTAACTTGTACTATTATCGCGGTTACGACAAATGAAATAACGGTATAAAATATTATGTTCGACTGACGATTGGTCATTACACTTCTTCTGGTTGTAGATTACTATTTATCGCTGATTCAACATTGTTGATAGCTTCAGCAAGCACCGTAAACTTCATCTTTCTGCTATGTCAGCGTGAAGGCTTGGCTGCAATGACGGTACTGCGGTGGAGATATCTGTCTTCGTTATAGTCCTGAATCGCGTAGTGCATGGTTGCACGATTATCCCAGATAACCAGATCATTGGGTTGCCAGGGGTGGCGGTAGATAAATTCGGGCTGCACGATATGCTTGTAGAGGAAGCCAAGCAGGGTTGCGCTTTCTTGTGACTCAAACCCGTCTATGTGAGATGTGAATCCAGGATTTATAAACAAAGCCGATTGGCCGGTATCCGGGTGTGTTATCACCAGTGGGTGCAGGCATCTGTTGGTGCCGTCAAAGTCACCACTATTGATATCACTTTCACTGTAGCTGCCGCTGGTTCTGGCGGCTACTCTGAAGTCATGCACTGCATTGAGTGGTGCCAGCATCTTCTGCATAGCAGGCGAAAGTGCATTGTATGCAGCTATCTGACTTGCAAACTGCGTATCCCCACCCACACCGGGTATTTCAATGGCGTAAAGCAGTGATGCCATGGCGGGTCGGTCGCGAAATGATACGTCCGAATGCCAGTAGCTTCCCGCGCGGGCGCGACCCAGCGCTTTGCCATCATCGGTTTTTTTGTTTGAGACTCTATAAATAGTCGGGTATTCCGGCATCAGATAAGGCAGCACAGTATCCTGAAAGTGATCGTCCTCACCAAACAGGGGGCCAAAGCGTCGGCTGAAGTCGGTTTGGCTTTGCGGCGTTAAATGCTGATCCCGTACCACAGCGAGACCACCTGCCTCATTCCATTTTTCCCGCAACGAATTAAACTGCTCATCGGTGCACTGAGTAACATCAATACTTGACACCTCAATGCCTAGTGCGGGTGAGAGTTTTTTGGTTTGCATTCACTGATCCTTTTCCCATGATGCCAATGGTAACTTGTCAGATCCTGAGTCATCCGTCAACGCAGAGTTAATTGCGTTCGACCACGCCGACGATTTATCTGCCTAAGAAAGCCACGACCAGTGCAGTACATCGTGAAAAATCAACGCTTAACTTCCTGTCATTAGGTTGCTACTAAGCGGATAACCATGCCGCGGCGTAGCATACTGATTGAGTTCGCTGGCAGGGGATTAACGATCTCTGGATTGGCACACTACAACGTAATGAATCATCGGTAGTGAAGAAGTATTTACATGGCCGGCTTAAGGACTTGCATAGCCTTTCACCACCGGTAGCCCCGTTCTATCTTATGAGGAGACCCATGGAATTCTGGCTCTATGGTCGCGACGAACAGAGCAATGGCACGAGTGTTTCCCGATCGTGTGCGTAGCGTACTGAAGCACTTGTATCTCCCGGTAATCTAAAGCACCTGTACGGATGTTGGGGTTGTCCTTCCACTGGCCTGCCAACTCAGAGGATACCGCGTTAAGCAGAGTACGATTGATAACGTTGATTTGCTCTAAACCGTCACTTTCGCTCTTTATTTAGCCATCGCTTCTCTGATTTTCTCGAGCTGCCTGTGCCGCTTTTAACGAACGATTCAGAATAAAGTTGAAGAGAGAATCCAAACCAATGCCCGTCCGGATTTCAAAAAGCTCATAGTGAAATCGTCGAGCTGAAAGTCCGTGCTCACGCAACTCCTCCCACAACGTTTTCCGGAATGCTGAAGGGCCACAGTACAATACATGCTTTCCTTTCAGAGAGCCTGCCTGATCAATAATTTCTGAAGGTGTAATCCGGCCATCAACTGTTGTCTCACGTAACACCAGTTGAAAGTTTTGGTGTTGAGCTGCAATGGCTTCCAACTCTTCAAGGTGCGCCGCACGTCGTCGGTCCTTTACTGAATAATATAGTGTTATCGGCCCTTCCCCGGCTTTAAGCGTTCCCGCCATCGCCGCGAACGGTGTTATCCCAATACCGGCCGCCACCCAAATCTGCTCTCCACGTGCTTTCGAAAAATCACCAAACGGGCCTTCCACGCGCGCATCAACTCCCACTTTGAGCCTGGACATCAAACGAATGGTGTAGTCCCCCAGCGGACCGATACTCATTCTTAGCCGCCCGTCGTCATCAGGCGCTGCACTCAAAGTAAAGGGATGAGGTTCACTCAGGCCAAGATCTGCGAAACTCACAAAACAGAACTGCCCTGCCCGATGTCGTATAGGGCGCCCCTGTGGCACCAGCGAAACCGCCAAAGCGTCACCGTGCTGCTCAAGGTGCTCAACTCGATACCGACGTGCCGGTCTGAACCGGCGTGGTGCTGACGTGTAGGCATAGGCGATTAATCCCAACATACACACTGACGCCATGTAGAGCCCCAGCGCATCCGTGTTGGAAAACGGTTTTTCAATAAAGAGATAGTGGAAAGCCGACAAGATAAAGAACACACCGATGAATCGATGCGTCCATTTCCAGAGATGATAAGGAACAAACGTAGCAACAGTAATCAAAACCAGAATCAACAAGCCGTTGAGCCCGATCTCACCTGCGGTTTCGGCAATTTCGGCAAGCACTGTGCGCCCGTCCGGCCCTTCAATGTCAGCGTCAACTGTATCGTGTAGAAAAGTTGCTGCAAGCGCCCAAAGACCCAACCACTTATGCAGCCGATAAGATTGATCAAGAGGTCCGAAAAGGCGCTCAACACCCCACCAACGTGTCGCAATAAGCTGTGAGATAGCCATTGCAATAATGGCCGTCATCCCGAGATACTGACTAAAGAGTGCAACAGCATTGCGCCCGGTTATTAAGCCTGGTAGCCACATCAAAGGCAGTAACATTGCTACCCCGACAATAATAAAACCCGATAGCCTAGGCGCCATTGGTACACTCTATCGTTAACAGTAGACGAGATTATGTCTAAGTTAGGGAGCTTGCACAAGTGTGTATGCAATCGCAAAAAACACTCTTTGACTCAATAACCTCTGAGTGGATCTAACAGGACAGGCAAGGAAAAAGCAGACGGAATTCCAGCCAATTTTTCTTACACAGGAATATTTTCAGATCAACAATCATATGCAGCTAATCAAGCTGGTTTTTAACTGTAACTGTGCATGTTTATTTCTCTTCCGGAAAATCCACAACCACACATGTAGTCGGAGTTTCAAGATATACCACTAAAATTCACTGCCTCCTTTTTCCTCCGCTGAATGAATCAAAGAGCACTTTCATAGGATATTGTTAATGCGGCAGCCATTTTTCGGTGTATGTAACGGCTGTCGGCGCAGACCAGATGGGTTGTGATGTAGCCAATCGCTAAGCGAACTAGCTAACAGAACACATCAGGTATTCGACTGTTTCTCAAGCCAGTTAGTGACCACAGGCCATAACGCTTCCTGCTGGCGCGCCTTAAAGAAACCGAAGTGACCAATGCGGTCCGTATTGACATCAGCCGGCTCGATGGTACGGAATTCTACCTCAGTGCCAGTGTAAGCCTCATTCATAAAACGACCGCCTGAAACCAAAAGCAATTCATCGTCTGTAAAAAATAAGTTGAGCACTGGGCACTGTATGGCAGCGTAGGCGGGTCTCGCCCCTGCTGCAGCATCTAATAAATACTCCGGGTTTAGACACCAGCGCCGCCATTCAAACATAGCGTGCTGCGGGACATCACCAACCACGCCAATTTTTGAACCCGGAAAATAACCAAATACAGGGCATAACAAAGGTGTTAGCACATGCCATAGCAATGGCATCACAGGTTGTAATCGGCTTTGAATATGCCGTGTTGCGCCACTGCCAATAGCAATATTAATAATTCCACTGATACTTTTTATTGAAGGTAAAAACGGTGTTATTAAGCCACCCAGGCTGTGACCCAAAACATAGAGTGGTAAGTCCGACATATCCTTACCGGCTTGCATTACAACCGCTTCGTAGTCAGCATTGATCCATGTTGAAATAGTCGCCTTACAAGCGCGCATTGCCCCTTGTTTTGATTCACCAATTCCCTGGTAGTCAAAAGTCCACACTCTATACCCTTGCGTTGCCAGGTATTCGGCAAAGGCAGCATAAAAAAGTTGCTGTACTGCCATAGCAGGTGCGATAACAACTCCTGCCCTTACGGGGCAAGACGGCTCATAGCAGGTGGCGGTTAGTTTATGACCATCTGATGATCGTATACTGAGATTGCAAGGCTTGATAACCTACTTCCTTCTAAAGGTTCTATGTTGGCGATTCCTGTAAAGACTTTGCATCTCTACTCCCTCGGTATAACAAAAAAGGCACTTTCTTGTAAAAATACAGTTTTCAGTGCTTTCTTCTTCGGGCCCATTTATGAGTATTAAAGGTGAGAGACCACTTTCTCTTACAATGATTTAACTGGATTCGCAATGCCTGTGACGGCGAGCCCTCCAGTGCATCAGATCAAATTCTTTTTTCAGTGACTGCCCATGCTTATTTCTTTCCATTTTTGTTCTTTTTAACTTAACCACTTCATCTCTGCCGAGACCAATCCATCAGGTAATTTGGGTGCAGGTAATCCAGCATAGCTTAGTAAGGGTATTAATCTGGCCAAGTCCATAACCTCACCTAGCTCAAGTAATCTATCCGGTGCACACCAACGAGCGTCCATACACTCTTTAACTGAAATTGACGGAGTGCGATCCACACCCTTTGCTAAAAGGCACAACAAGTAGACTGAGTGTCCTGCCATAGCAAGCTGTTCAGAAACTTCCACCACCAGCCCGGCCTCTTCTTTAGTCTCTCGAATGACAGCCTCTTCTAAAGTCTCATTGGCTTCTATACTACCGCCTGGTAAACCCCACTGCCCCGGCCTTGACGTTGTCTGTGAACGCTGCAAGAGCAATACTTCAGATTGATCAGTTACTAAAGCAAAAACAGAACGTATTTTCATACCCTAATTATCTTTTTTACCTAATACTTTGTCTGGGAGCTACGATACTTGCCCAAGATTGATGATCTCTGTTGAATCAAAGGCATACCAGCGAGACCGGAACAACCAGTTTATCCGGCCAAACATTTCGGAGTTTACGAAATGGGGGCTGACGAATTCACGCACTATATCACCGTCCGGAGTCACCTCGAAAAGACAGCCTTTATTCCCCTCACAAATAAGCGTATTCCCAGATGGCAGGCGTTTTACACCACCCATGTGCGGCGAATAGAACGAAGTCATATCGTCCTTCGCAGCATAGTGCCAGACTATCTCTTGGGTATCAGGGTTGATTTCCCAGACCTGGCTGTGACTTAGATCGGCCGCATATAATCCATTCGCAAAAACAAGTACGTTTCCATTATCCAGCATCTGCGCGTCGTGCTGCCCACCCAATTCGTCATTCTGATACTTCCACTTCACCTTGTTCGTCACGAAATTAGTTTCGAATCGAACCATCAGGCACAATACGAATCAACAAGTAGAGCAGCGTCAAGGCTGTAATTCTACATTAGCTTCGGGGTTGGCTTTCCAGGCAATCTTTGAGGCCAGGCATGATGAGCCTTCCCCCGAGCTAATCCAATTCCCTGCACTGCGCAAAAGGAATTTTAGTTTGCAGTGACCTGTCCACTTGACTCGAGAAAGCTTGCCATCCCTTCTATATTTAACGGCAGCCAGCTTTCGTAGTTCGACCAATCTTTATAGTCGCTCATTGTGATATCTTTTTTCAGATCATCTATAGACTTGCCTTCTTTAAGGCCGGCAAGAACTGATGTCTTCAGTTGCTCCATATAGATTCGCGCATCGGTGGCGTCGGCTTTGACACCAACATTCCCGTGAGCCGGTGCGAAGATTTCAAAATCCAGTGATTCAATCTTGCGTACCTGATCTATCCAGTTGTCAATATTGGCGCCACCCATGTTTCTCCATGGCAGACGCTTGGGAGCAGCCGCATCGGTGATAAAGGCCACGTTTGCAGGCCTGACGACCACAGCGATAAGGTCCTCGCCGTGGCCAGGGCCAAGCCAGGTAAGCTCGAATGTCTTGTCGCCCTGAACGAATTCATGAGTATCATCAAAACGCAGTGTTGGTTTCACGCCATCAATCAGGTTGGGTGCATTGGCTTGTGTAATAACCGTGGCATTCTCGGCCAGTACCGCGCCACCGGAGGCGTGATCGCCATGGCTATGACTGTAGATAAGGTGGGTAATAGGCTTGTCTGTCAATTTGGCCACTTCAGTTTTTATCCACCCTGCTGCATCAGCGTTGATCGGATCGGTGACTACTGCGCCTTCAGTTGTTATCACGACCATGGAATAGTGAAAATTGTTTTGCAGACGATAAACATCAGGGGCGATTTCAGTGACAGAGCGCGTTACATCAGCCTGCGCAAGTGTCTGTGGAGCTTGTAACAACAATAACGTCACGACAGCGACGGATGAGAGTAGCGTTTTCATTTGAGTGATTCCTGTGTTGACGGGTTACTAGATGTGGCACTCCTACAGTTGTCGGACTGGAGCTCGGCCAGTTTAGTTCCGCTAACGAAGTAGCTAACTACTGATCTGAGCGCATTCCAGATGCCTCACCGTGAGGTTCTTGAGTGCTATGTCCATGCAGGATAATGCCGCTACCAAAATGATTCATACCCGGTGTTGCTGAACTGCATTCATTCAGAGTAGTGTGCGTTACTCTAACTGCATTTCGTTTGGTCCAATGCGTACCCTGATTTCCTTTGCCGCCCTCTTCCTTTCAGTTGCATTGCTACAGTTAAGCAGCGGTGCAATTTCACCACTTGATGCCCTTGGTGGTCTAAAAAGTGGATTTTCCACAACCGAAGTAGGATTGTTGGGCTCATCTCATTTTCTCGGTTTTTTTGTCGGATGCTGGCTAGCACCGCGAATGATTGGCGTGGTGGGCCATTCTCGTACGTTTGCAGCGTTTGCCGCCTGTGGGGCGATTGGGGCAGTCGCCCATCCACTACTCGTTGAACCGATGGTGTGGGCTGGACTTCGCGTGTTGACCGGATTTTGTGTGGCCGGGTGCTATACCGTAATTGAAGCGTGGTTGCATGCCAGGGTGACTAACAGCAATCGTGGCCGTGTTCTGGGTGTTTATCGGTCGGTTGATCTTGGTGCGTCATTGATTGCGCAGCTATTGATCAGTGTGCTTGAGCCGGCACACTATGTCGCTTATAACCTGCTCACTATTCTTTGTTGTGCTTCGTTGTTTCCACTGGTTATCACCCGGGTGCAACAGCCGCAAATTTCAGAAGCGCCACGCCTAAGCCCGCTAAAAACGTTTCGAGTGTCACCTCTGGGTGCCTGTGGCGTTGCCGTGGCCGGTGTCACAGCGGCCTCTTTTCGCATGGTTGGTGCTGTCTATGGCCAACAGATTGGGCTTGTTGCAACCGAGATTGCGTATTTTCTTGCAGCCTTCGTACTGGGAGGTGCGTTATCACAAATTCCAGTCGGCTGGCTTGCTGATCGATATGACAGGCGCTGGGTATTGATTGTTGTGTCAGGCTTATCGGTATTAGCCTGTGCCGGTACAGTGATCTATGGTAATGAATCTCGTAGTGCAGTATATATTTCCGCCTTGCTTTTCGGGATGGTTACGTTCCCTGTATTTTCTCTCTCTGCTGCGCACGCCAATGACTTTTCCGAACCTGGGAAGGCGGTTGAGCTAAGTGCTTCTCTGATGTTTATCTATGGTGTGGGAGCAATTGCGAGTCCGCTCCTCTCATCATACCTAATGCAAATTGGCGGGCCCGCTATGTTGTTTGTCATGATCGCGTGCGCGCACCTGGGTCTGGTTATCTTCGGTTTTTACCGCATGCTGGCCGGGCCTCCGGCGGAGTCTCGGCGTCCGTACCGCTACATGCCCCGCACCAGTTTTATTCTAGGTCGACTATTGCGACGTGGACAACGTGACAAAAACAAAGGCAGCTAGTGATGAAGGGAATTCTAAACCCTGATAACTGGTCAGGAACTGTACAGACTTTACCCGATACAGCTAAAACCATTTGCTTGAAGGATCACAAGTCACTGTGCCGCTCACCCATAGCCATCACCATCTGAATCTATACAGCGTGTTACTTGTTCTTGAGCAGGGATAAACTCGGTGCCGCACGAGTCAATGTTGAAATTGTTAATTATGATGCGACCCACAGCCCAAACGAACGAAAACGGGGCACGCAAATGAAAACTGAGATAGCTTTCTCAGCGTCACTCAGCAATAGTCGGCAACCTAATTGGGTAGTCGGTGTTTAACTGTGACTGGCCATAATAATTTCTTTTACCCGAAGAATACCCTGCCAGCTAACAGCCAGCGGAGACTACAGATCGGTTCTTATCGCCGAAAACTGCAGAATTATTGACACGCGTGCCCTCAGGCGTAGCAAATTCAACTTGTATCGTAGCACCGTTCATCTCGCTGCCGGCAACACGGATGTTTCCAAGTTTTGATTGAAATAGTTGATCATCAACATCTATAGAAAATGAGTAGTCAGCTCCTGCAGGGAAGTCAGTGAATACAATTTCTATTGACTGCCCACCGTCGTTTGGTAACTTCAGCTCAGCGCTGCTCGCGGTCGAAGACTCTTTACGAAATGGTTGAAAAACCTCAACTCCCTTACCCCCGTCATTTGTGTCAAAGACCAGATCACCATCGGCGGTATCGAGCGAGAGCACAATCTTTACCACAGACCATCCACTTTCTGATTCATGCCGAAACCTGAAATAGTCACGCGGAGCACTTTCCGTGAAACTCGCGGTTAAAGAAGCCAGACAAGCTTCATCGGCTTGCGTTTCCGGCGCCACCATCGGCAACAATAATAGTGCTAGAAAGGTAGTATTTTTTTGTATCATATTTTAGAGCACCATACTTTAAGACGCCGCATTGTGTTATCGCGTTGTCAGCGCATTCGCTCGCTATGGCGCTACAAGCGGATTTGTGGCATAGCATTATAGAACACCAATCAATACCAGTGTGATGCCAAAAGTGCATATAAAAAGGAACTTTATTATGTCTACTCGCCGCCCCCATTTTACAAAGACTTGATATATCCACCGATTACTGGCTGGAATTATCCAACAAGTTCGAAACACGTTTCAAAGGTATTGCAGGATCGGCTCAGTCAATACAAGCACTGGGCACATTATAACTTAACAAAGAAATTATGTGTAGCAAGGCCGTTCCCGAATGCTGGACAGCTAAAGTTCTTTGTTTTGCGGCCGTTATACCGCGCGGTTGCGAGGCCGGGCTTTCTAAGGCCTTCGTCTTCAGCTATCAGATATCAGATATAGGGAAATGGAACGGTGCAATAGGCCGGTTGCGACTAGCGTAGTGGAATCCATCGCAAAACGGACTTATATGTGAATTGAAGCAAACTCTACTGTAGATACCATTATACGTGGCAATAAACGACCAACAACCGACTTCATCTTCAGGGATCGATATTCCCCTGCGCAATTCTATTAGTGTCCGTTTATTGCGATACATATTCGGATGCTTTGTGGTTGTTACCTTGGTGGTTACCGCGTTCCAATTGCTATTTGAGTATAAACACGTCAAACACACAATACTCAGCGAAGTAGTTGACTTACGAAAATCATTTTCGGGAGGTCTCTCTGCCGCCTTGTGGGATTATAGTCCAGCACAGTTGGATTCTATTCTCTCAGGAATGCATCAAATTGAGAAAGTGAGTGGAGCGAAAGTAGTCGACGATCAAGACTCTTTGATGGCTTCCGTTGGCAGTGTCGTTACTCAGGATATCCAAGTCACAGCGCTCTCGACTATGGAGCAAGAACACACGAGAGAAATCCAGATATTAACTGATCAAGGGAAGGAAACACTTTTCGAACACCGCTTCCCTATTGAATATAATGATCGTGGGAATATTCAGCTCCTTGGTTATGGGTATATCTATGTAAACCACAAAACTATTATCAGCAGTATCGTATACACGCTCACCTTAATCATCATCAATTCTATTATCAAAACGCTGGCGCTGTGGGCGATATTCTTATTTTTCATTAACAAAGTACTCGTTCGGCCTCTAAATGCTTTGACAGCTGCAACTCAGGCATTGAACCCTGACGATCCAGAATCTCTGTCAGAGTCGAAATCCCTGGAAGGCACCCTCGAAGCCAATCGTGCTGATGAGCTGAATATCTTAGCCATGAAATTCATTGAGATGCGAACAGCGATTCTGAATAGAATCGATATGATTCAGCGTCAAAACGAGATGTTGGATGCTCGTGTTGAGGAGCGTACTCGTGAATTGTCAAAAAGCAATGTTGCGCTAACGAAAGTCAATTCTGAACTCGAACACCTTAGTTTGCACGACCCGCTTACCGGACTTCCAAACCGTACGTTGTTTAGCGATCGGCTAAACCATCAACTACATATCGCCAAGCGTTATCAAAACGAATTTATCGTTCTAAGCATCGATCTGAGCAAATTCAAAAACATCAATGATGACTTTGGCCACCAAGTGGGCGACAAGATTCTTAAAGAAACTGCAACACGTATGTCCGGTTCGCTGCGTAAAACCGACACCATTGCCCGCATGGGTGGGGATGAGTTTGCCGCCATTTTGCCCGGTGCTGATGCGATCTACGGCAAACAAATAGCACAAAAATTGTTGACAGCCCTGGCGCCTACGATCAGATGTGAGGAGCACTCTATCGATGCATACGCCAACATCGGAATCGCGACGTTTCCAGAGCATGGCACCACTGCTGAGGCCCTGTTCAACAACGCAGATGACGCTATGTATCAGGCCAAGCGTGCAGAAGAGGGTTTTGCACTGTTTAGCACTAAAGTCAATAAGACGCTAAGCAAGCAGCGAAAGCTGTGCGATCAAATTCCGCAGGCAATTCAATTAAATCAGTTTGAGTTGCACTATCAGCCGATAGTCTCTCTTCAAACCAATCAGTTGATCGGCGTTGAGGCTCTTGTGCGTTGGAATCATCCGAATTTCGGCATGATCCCTCCGGATGAGTTTATCGGATTAGCAGAAAAATCCGGCGTGATCGATCAACTGACACACTGGGTTTTGGAAACAGCTTGCTCGCAATGCAGAGAATGGCAAGAGCAAGGACATGAAATTCGAGTATCAATAAACCTGTCAAGGCGGTCATTCAACAACACGAACTTAGCTAAAAATCTGCAACAGACAGTCCGCAACCACGGACTGGACACCAGCAGCATAACTCTGGAGGTAACAGAAACCGCCGCGATAAGTCATCCGGAAACAGTCATTCAGGGAATTGAGGAGCTTAACAACTCCGGATTTACAGTTTCATTGGATGATTTCGGTACCGGGTACTCCTCGTTCTCGCTTTTGACGAAAATTGCAATAAAACAACTGAAAATCGACAAAGACTTTCTAGTAGATATGAACGAGTCCAGTCAGATGGTCGTGCAAACAATCATCGAACTCGCACACAAGCTCGAAATTTCAGTCGTCGCTGAAGGCGTTGAAACACCGGAACTTCTATCCTGGCTAGCCGATGTCAACTGCGATTATGCGCAAGGCTATTTTGTGAGCAAGCCACTGCCAGTGGAGACGCTGAATAATTGGTTACAAGAATCAGAATGGTTCCAGAACAAACCAGATTCACACTCTAAAGCTGCATAACAGGGCTTTTCTCAAGCTGTTTCAGCAGAAAGTCTAACTTAACCGGAACAAACCCACTATGTATAAACACTTCAAAAAAAACTTAGCCATTGCAGCATCAATACTCGTTCCACTCTTACTTACGCCTGCGGTCGGCCTGACGGATACCTTAACACTGAAGTTTGGACTTTATGGTTCGGAACGGCGATCAAGCCTGGATGAACAGTTTAATCCAATCCTTACGGAGCTTGAAAACAGACTATCGCATTCCATGGGGAAAAAAGTAGAGATCGAAAGAGTATTCTTTAGGGACTACCAGCAAGGTCTTGATGCGATTGTAAACGGGGATGTGGACTTTACCAGGACCGGACCGGCAACCTACGCACTCGCCATGCAACGCAATAACGAGTTGTCGATCATCGCCGTCGAGTCTAAAAAAGGCAAAAAGAAATTTGAGGGGGTAATAGTTGCTGGCAAACATAGCGATATCTCGCAGGTCAGCGATATCAAAAACAGGTCTTTTGCATTTGGCAATCAGAATTCCACCATCGGTCGATACCTATCTCAGCTGCATCTCCTGAACGCGGGAATTACCATTGCTGAATTGGATAACTACGATTACCTTGGTCAGCATGACAAAGTAGCGGTCGCAGTGATACGAAACCAATACGAAGCTGGCGCATTTAAAATTGGCATCCTGAAAGACAAATATATCGCCGACAGAGTCAAGGTAATCGCAAAGATCGACACCCCGACACATCCCTGGACTGCTCGCGAAGGGCTGGCGAAAGAGACGATCAACCATATTAAAGCGGCTTTGCTGGGCATTACGGATAAAAGCGTTCTAAAAGGGTTAAAGAGAGACGGTTTTCTAGCAGGCGACGACAGTGATTACACAACCATCCGCGAGGCAATTGAGAAAAACCCGCTCTTCCTCAATGAACAGCACGCCGTGGCAACCGACGCGAATTAGCCAATTTTCATGTGCCATGTAGAGCTAAATCCTGTACGGGCAGCTATGGCTGCAACGCCTGAAACCTCTGACCACACCAGTGTCAAGTTTCGTATCGAATACTGAAGGAACAGAGCAGCTGGAAGCCACGATGATCCATGCGATGGCACACAGCCAAAATCGCTGTTGCCATTCGCTGGTAATTTAAGGCAGCTTATGCCACGTGGCCTGGCACTCAATTAATAGACTACATAGAGTCGGTGGATGACTGGTAAAATAATCCGGGATGACAATCGAGATTCAATACCGGCTTCCGCACCACCCATGTTACAAATACTCGATATACCACCGATCACTAACTCGAGCTATCCATCAAGTTCGAATCACGGTTCAAACGTATTGCAGGATCGGCTCAGTCAATAAATGCACTGTGCGTACACTTCGGACTTACCAGAAAATAAACCGCAGTAGCAGTGAAGTGCTTACGGCTAGGCGCTAACATTGATACTTCTACTTACCCCCTTCCCCTTCGGGAAGACTGCGCTAGTTCCTTTTCTTATAAGCGACTGTCCCTTTAGGGTCCATTTAGTATCTAAATATGGAACGGTATCGTACAGCCTCGGTTTAAAGATAGTCATTCGACCACAACTTCTTTATGGTACCCGAATATGATTTGTTCGCTACCGATTGTCTTTAAGATATGCCTGCCTCTTATCTTCAAATAATTCCGGTCTGCAAAAAAACACTCCATTTTTTCCTTACTGGAGAAGTTAAGCGTGAACATTTGATTGATATTTTTACAACTCTTTGAAGCCAACATCTCCGGCACATTAAAGTTGTAGCAGAATTCACCACCATGGGAGGCTAAAACCGGTTCCAACGCGGTGCAATATTGTGCGAACTTACGGTGGTCCAAGACCCTTAGCCCGATCACTACTTGATATGACATATTATTTCCGGCAAAAATATCTACAGAAAATGTAAAAGAGAATCAAATTAGAACACTACATCAACTCAGCTTTCATTATCAGAAAAACTTCGTGAAGAATCGGCACGGGCAAAAAATCGCCGTCGGCGTACCCTCTGGCTAGTATAAGAAGGAGTTGGGGGTCAGTTGGGTTTTGTAAAGTTCAAATCATACTTGGCCTTTACATAACGCACCTGGCCCCTTTACCTTGTTCATATTCGCTAGACGCTTTCATGATCCGACCTCTTCAATTGGCTCAGTTGTGGAAGTCCCATTTGCTACGATAGCCCAGGGCGGTGAAAACGGTAGATCACCGTGTAATGTCTAGCGTTGAAAGCCAGCCCTGCTTCATAAAATAATAACAGCAGACCGGGCAATAACCCACAACATCCAATCTAAGAACAACAATTCCAGGAGAACTTCATTTCAATTCAAAAGCTCTGCACCGTTGCGTTACTTTACTTTTCATTATCCTTGCAAGCTCAGGCTGTTACCTTCAAAAGTGGAGTAGGCTTTGGAATACAATAAGGTGGAGTTCTGGGATGGCAAGGTTCACTAAATTTCGATGCCAACAAGGTGAGAATGAGCTACAGATACGCTGGATTCACTTGGGGATATGATCGTTACCTTGGTTCAAGCAAATCATTGGGACTTCAGGCTATCGGTAACCAGTATAAAGCCGGCACCGCTCTGAGCCTGAATTATTTCTTCAGCCCCCATGAAAGTTCTGGATGGATAATTGGGTTAGACTTATATCGTGCCTACGAAACAGAGGAGTTTACGTTTGAGTTTATCAAAGACGTTTTTCTAAACCCGGAGAACATTGATATTGACGCCGAGCTCGGCAATGGCGTTTCTGTTTCAGTTGGCTACCAATTCTAGAACATGAAGTAAAACTGCGATTTACATTGGTAGAAAGCCCGCCCCGTCGTACCGGCAATTATCCAATCACAAAACTGAACATGCAATCCCCTGCTTCATGCCTGAAAATGACTCGTCACTTTGAACTGATGAACAACGGCCTGTACCGGGCACTTCTGGGAATACCGCTACACGTCGCAGGCATTGCTTGACTACAAAGCCGTACTCAGTGCAATGGCCTATGTAGATCTAAGTCCTATACGGGCCGCTATGGCCACAACACCTGAAACCTCTGACCACACCAGTATAAAGTTGCGTATCGAATATTGGAGGAACAAAGCAGCTGGAAGCCACGATGATCCAACGATGATTTACAGCCAAAATCGCTGATGCCATTCGCGCGCAATTTGAGGCATGAACGCTTTGTCTACTCCCAGACACTCATAGCGCTTCAGCTAGGGATTAAGGATGTCATGAAAAACCAATCCGTCTACACTTGAGTATGTGATTACAGTCAGTGTGTCGTCGTAAAACGTGATCCCAACCGGCTCAACACCTGTAAAAGTGGTGACACCAGAGATTGGTGCGTATGCAATGTCGTAGTAGGCAAGGATTGCATCGCTTGAACCATTCTTTTTCAAGATCGCCAGCCTGCCGTCATCCAGAAACACACCATGTTCGAACGATCTGGAAATTGACCCGACTCGCTCGAGACTGGTGGCATCATAGTACTCACCAGCTCCAAGTAAAACATAGTTATTATCTGGAGTAACTAGTATGGGCCCTGCTATCGTGTAGTCTCCATGATAAGGTGAATCACCATCACCCACTATAGCGCCGCCCGTGTCAATGTCTTCGTACATAAGATCATTTGGCGTTGAAGTATCGCGAAAGAAAAACAGCCGATTCAAGACATCGTTCCATGCAAAATGGAGCGAATAGTAGTTCCAGTCTTCACTTGCGGTTTGGACACCGTCGATATCATAGTAGTGATGGCTCTCCCACGCACCTGAGTAGTCCACAAACATAACGTACTGTCCTGCAGACGCAATTCCCCGGACACTCTCAGCCAGTGTGGTGAAGTACGCTTCTATTGGCTGCGCAGCAGACAAGTCTATATAAGTGACATTACCGCTGGCGTAGCCCAAGTAGAGACGATTTTGTCCGGTATGCAGCTCCATGTAAGTAGGTGCTGGTGAATTAGTGCCATTGTCTTCGCCTGCGAATACAGGTGTTAGATAGGTGTCTGTAGCGTTATCGCGGATAAAAATAAGGTTTTCATCCGTATAGTGAAGGTAGGTGAGACTTCCGTCATGAATAATTGTAGCGGGTGTTGCATCGGGCACGATCAGGTCGTAGTAACAATGCGATCCGTTCCCATCCGACTCCAGAAAACATGCCGGATCTTCGGGATATGCATCGATTGTCAGACCGGTGGTGCTGCCTGAAGCGGAATAGCCTGTATTCCAGTTATCCGGACTTCCGTCATTATCGGTATCAACTGAAGCGGAAGGGTCTCGGGGAAAGGCATCGTTGATGTTCAACACCAGATCATTGTCACTATCGTCTGACGGTACATAAGAGTGGATTGAGTAGTCACCATCTGTGCTGGTGACAACATAAAAGAGGCCATCGTCCTTAAGCAGCGACAGTGGTGTACCGTCTACCAGGATTGATTCCGCCACTGTGTAGTCTGCAGTTCTGTGCTCTATTGTCGTGTTCGCACCATTCGCGGAAATAGAAATCAGCTCGGACGCATTATTCCATGCAAAGTCGATAAAAGTGCCGGTAGTAATATCTCCTGCGGTGCTGACCGTGTCACCGAACACAAACGTTTGCCCGTTGCCAGACAGCAACAGGGAGTCATCCGGTGAAAATGACAGCGGTCCAACGATATTATTGGTGCTGGAAAACCCGGTACCGTATGTCACCGCACCCGTTGTTTGATCTATTTCTCTGGCGTCGAGTCTGTCTCCCCATTCGATAGTGTATGCCGTGTTGGTAGTACCTCGCCATGCAGCATGTTTAATTGAATCGAATGCATACTCGTGACTGGAGAGTTGTACACCATCAATGTCTATTACATAAACAGCGTCATTGTAGTAATGATCGCTCTGCATCAACAGCAGGTTGCCAGCTTCTACAATATTGTCGACTGAATCTGGCAAGGTGTGAAAGTAAGTCCCGGTAGTTGAATCGGCTGTGAAATACACGACCACTCCACTGGAGAATCCAACATAGATACGATCATGCGACGTGCTGTGTAAGACGGAAGTAATGGTGTCGTCTGCGGTGGCGTGTGCACTCAAGTCAACATGCGACAGTACTTCCTGAGTCGAGAGCCGGGTTTGCATTGCGGCTGTTGCAGATGGATTAAACCAAAACGCGTTGTCGCCCAGGTTAACGACTTCGACAATACCAGCACTAAAATCCGCAATACACATACCACCGATGCTATCTGCTTCTGCACTGCAATTAGGGTTCAGTGGCGCAAAGTCTTCGCTGTCTGCTACCGAATCGTTGTCATCATCAGTATCGGCGTTGTCGCCAATTCCGTCACCATCGGTATCTTTACTCTCGGCCGGATCTTTTGGCATCTCGTCGTCACGGTCTAAAATGCCGTCATTATCATCATCGGAGTCCCACTGATCCTGCTCTCCATCACCGTCGGTATCTGCACCGTAGTAAGCCTCGGTCGGATAGAGGTCTTCCGTATCAGGGGTATTGTCGTTGTCATCATCAGGGTCGGCGTTGTTTCCAATACCGTCTCCGTCTGAGTCCAGATACTCCATCGGATCATCCGGGAAAGCATCCCAGTAATCTTCATAACCATCGTTGTCGCGGTCATAGTCGCTGTTGTCGCCAATCCCGTCACTGTCCAGATCATTGCTTTCGTAAGGATTCAGTGGAAATGCGTCCTGTGCGTCTTCCACACCATCATCGTCATCATCCGGGTCAGCGTTATTGCCAATACCATCGCCATCAAAATCACGGCTTTCGCTATCATCAAGCGGAAAGTGATCAAGGAAGTCTTCAACTCCGTCATTGTCACTGTCTCTGTCAGCGTTGTCGCCAATACCGTCACCATCGAGATCTGACGTTTCGGACGGGTTCAACGGCAGTGCATCTTCAGTGTCAGGGGTACCGTCGTTATCATCATCGGTATCGGCGTTATCACCAATCCCGTCTTTGTCGTTATCCAAATGCTCTGTGCTGTCGTTGGGGAACTGATCAAGGGCGTCGTGGACTCCATCATTGTCGTTGTCATCATCTACGCTGTCTGGATAACCGTCGCCGTCCAGATCATTGGCGTTATCCCTAAGTAACGGGCTGGGGTCCGCGGCGTCAGCGATCCCGTCATCGTCATCATCAGTGTCTTCGTTGTTGCCAATACCATCGTTGTCGGTATCGAGTTGCTCCGCCGGGTTTTGAGGGAATGCATCAATAGTATCCGGTACACCGTCGTTATCGTCGTCAAGATCAAAGTTATTACCCAGCCCATCGCCATCGGTATCTTTTGATTCAGAGGAGATCAATGGAAAGGCGTCGAACGTATCAACGAAACCGTCGTTGTCATCATCAGGATCAGAATTGTTCCCAGTGCCGTCGTTATCTGTATCACGTTGTTCGGTGCTAACTGTTGGAAACAGATCGATAGAATCGGGTACACCGTCATTGTCATCATCAAGGTCGAAGTTATCCCCGATAAGATCCCCATCAATATCCTTCCACTC
Source organism: uncultured Granulosicoccaceae bacterium (assembly GCA_938041955.1). Taxonomy (GTDB): domain Bacteria; phylum Pseudomonadota; class Gammaproteobacteria; order Granulosicoccales; family Granulosicoccaceae. Next base: position 70,945 of record CALISD010000118.1, read on the forward strand.
TGACAAAACCAGCGGAAACGCATCGTTGGTGTCTGCGTATCCATCTCCATCATCATCACTGTCAACGTTGTTACCAATGCCATCGTCGTCAGTATCCAGTTGCTCTGTTGCATCGAGCGGAAAAGCGTCGAATATATCGGGAACACCATCGTTGTCGTCATCGGTATCTAGCTCATTACCGTAGCCATCCTTGTCGGTATCAATACTTTCAGCACTAGTGAGTGGGAAGTCATCATTTGCATCCTCGATTCCGTCGTTATCATCGTCAGAATCCGTGTTGTTGCCGATGCCGTCGGAGTCCAGGTCGAATGCTTCGTTGGCATCGAGAGGGAATACATCGACGGTATCATTTACACCATCGCCGTCGTCATCCCAGTCGAATATGTCGGCAATACCGTCGTTGTCAAGATCGGCTAATTGAGTCGTACGACTGTCATCAAATTGCACTGCCTGGCTACTAATTTGATCGACAGCCACGAGGCCCCTCTCCAGCAGCGAGTTGGAAAGGTGAGTGACTGCAATTGCGCTTTCCACAATGGGTGCGCTGATTCCTGCTGACTGCAACGCTGCCGTAGTGCTGGCTTCAAACGCTTCGGTATTGTCGAAAACAATCGTGTTGCTAAGCATTGCTGTATCGTCTGGTAATTCAATACCGTTATCCGGGTTAGAATCGATATCCAGTGTTTGCAGCAGGCGCGATAAGTTAACTACCTCGATATCTGTGACTGAAGTAGCCTGAAACAAATCCAGCGGTGTAATAACATCTGTAGCCGCCAAGGGAGGGAATTCGATCTCACCCAGAGAAAAAGTGATTTTCTCTCCGCGCTGATAATAGAACTCGCCGTGCTGATTGGTTTTACCCTCACCACTGGAGGTTTTGAAGTCCAGGTTAGCGACCGGACTGTCAATAAAAACACCCGAAAGCACAGAGGGCAATGGTTGGGCGGTGGTTGGTTGCTCTGCTGTCAGCTCATTGACATCCGAATCAGGGTTGCTTGATTCCACGAGCTGTGCGCTCGAGCCGCCTCCGCCACATGCTGAATTGAGTACGGCAAGTACTGCCAGTGAAGTGATTTTTAGTCTAAAATAAACTGCTGTACTATCAAACAAACGCACTGAAACTTCCTTATAAAACTGACATTACGCCAGCAGTGGCTACAAAATATATGCCTTGTGATTGGGTGTGTATCTCAATTTCATGGAATTTCAAACTCTAGGTGGCACTAACATAGTCATAACATCAAGTTTAAAGTGCGACAAAAGCTAAAGATTGAGCATTGATAGCTCCATGGTTTTAAATTCATATTTTTCTCTGGGTCGTTTGTTTATCTTGTCAGCAATCCGATGCACATTACACAGCACCACTTATAGAATTACCCCGGCTCCATAGCGGCTCATCTCTCTCCCCTGTGGCATATAAATACACACTATTCCAGCGTTTGGAGTCAGATAAAGCAGCCCACTTGGGATCTTGTAGCGCAACCTTGAGCAGCTAGGAAAAGCCACTTTGTGCTTTTTGCAAACTTAGCTCGAAGGAATCTCAATCGGGACAGACAAAGCAAAAGAAAACTGAGATATGCTTCTCCGTGTAATGTTGCAACAGTCGGCAACCTTACGACCGTAGTCAGCTGTAGAAGTAACTTCCTATGCAAAGCCTCGCAAGCTTCAAATCTCCCTCGAAGCCACCCCTTTCTATCACTGTGTCTCTCGCTGTGTCAGACGCGCTTTTTTATGCGGTACGGATTCTGTCACTGTGCTGTTCTGCCCAACCACCTATACGCGCCGCTATGGCACAACGCCTGAAACTTCTGACCACACCAGTATAAAGTTGTGTATCGAATATTGGAGGAACAAGCAGCTGGAGCCCACGATGATCCATGCGATGATTTACAGCCAAATCGCTGATGCCATTCGCAGGCAATTTAAGGCAGCCTATGCCACGTGGCCTGGTATTCAATCTCATAGACTACATCTGATTATTGCCTTTTAATGTCCTGGATAAAACGTCAATGCCATTGGCAGCGTTTAGCACTCGTTACGTAATTATATTATGAGCTACAACAAGCCCCTGCAATTCCCCCAAAGAAACTTCAACAGTTTTACCACTAGTATCCAAATGATACTCAGCCTGCCCATACCGCGACTCCCGGGCCACCAAAATAGCCCGCAACTGCTCCATAGCCTGTGGATTACCTGCCATCGGCCGTAAATCTCCCTGTGCACGCACACGTTCCATATGCTCTGTAGGGTCCGCCTTTAACCACACCGTATGAAACCGCCCCAGCACTTCGGCAAAGGTATCCGGCTTCTCAACTACACCGCCAGCAACTGCCAACACAAGACGCTCACGTGTCTCGATGATGGTCTTCAATGTATCTGCCTCAAGCTTTCGGTAACCCTCTTCTCCGTACATGGCGATCACTTCACCAATGGGCATACCGGCACTGCGTTCGATCTCTTGGTTGAGTTCAATGAAAGGCAGGTCCATCTCGCGACTCAGGCGTGAGCCAAGCGTTGACTTGCCTGCACCACGAAGACCGATTAAGCACAAACGTTGTGCTTTTCGTTCGCGTAGTTGTGCAGGGTCCAACAACTGCAGCACACTGGCGCGGGTGGCGGCATCTGCGTTGCGGTAGCGTACGATTAAACGGGCTACATCGTCGGCTAATTCATCATCTGTACCTACCAGCCATTCGATCGGGCGTTCGAGTGCAATAGCGATACGTTGCAACAGGCCAATTGAAATGTTGCCCTCGCCGCCTTCAAGGCGTGAGATATATCGCGGTGAAACACCGGACTTTTCAGATAGTTCGCGTCTGGATAAGCGTTTGGCTTTGCGTGTTTTATAAACCCGCTGACCTACTTGTTCGATTAATGCCGTGGCCGAAGCGTTGGGTGTTATTGTAGAGACGTTAGCAGATCGATCTGCTGTATCGCCTAACTGCTTGACGTTGCTGTTCTTCATGCATCGTTGGCGAGTAGTTCGCGCTCGATGATCTGTTTCAGTTCCTCAGGTGGCGCTTGCTTGATAAATTTGTCTGCAACGGTGAATACCGACACGGAGCGCGATGAAAAACAGGTATTGCCGTCCTGTTCACCATCTACCCGAAAGGCGACGGATGTATTGCCAAGGTGCACCGGCCATACATGACACACTAAATCATGTCGCGGTGTTACCGGCTTGTGAAAGTCCATTTCTAATCGTACGAAGGGTGTGCCTACGTTGCGATCCACTTCCATTTGAAACCAGCCATCACCGTCAAGCTGCTTTTCCCACCAACTGTTGATGGCATCAAGGGCGAACCACGGCAGCCTGCCAGTGTAGACAATGTTGGCAGGATCACAGTCACCCCAGGAGATACCCAGCATATGTTGATGTGTTGTACTCGGTCTGGGTTCCACTAATACGTTTCCACGTGGTAGCGGCCATCTTCACGCATGGTATCGCGCAACGCCTGCCATGATTCACCGGTTGATTCAGTGATGTTATTTAAAGCCTCTTCTACGCCCTGCTCCATTGCTTTAAGCCCGCAGATGTAGATATAGGTGTTAGGGTCTTGAAGCATTTCTGCCACCAGCTCTTCTTCTGCACGCATGCGATCTTGCACGTATTCCTTTGGTTGATCCGGTTCACGGCTGAAGACTAAATGCTTGTGCAGTAGCTTTTCAGGCATTTTCTTAAGTGGACCGAAGTACGGCAGACTGTCTGGCGTGCGAGCACCAAAGAACATCACCATTCCACCTTCACGTGCGCCCACTGTGCGTTCACGTGCCATTGTGAATGCGCGCATGGGGGCTGAACCTGTGCCGGTGCAAATCATCAATAGACGTGCTGCGGGGTCAGAGGGCATCAGGAAGGTCGCACCGAAAGGCCCGGTGACATCGACTTTGTCACCCTTTTTAAGATCGCATAAAAAGTTTGAGCACAAGCCACCTTCATCACGCTTAACGGTAAGCGATACATTGTGGTAGCCGGGTCGCTCTCCATCGCGTGGGCTGGACGCGGAATACAAACGCGGCAGGTGGGGCCTGCCTTTTTCATTGGTGCCGGGGGCGATGATACCGAGTGACTGCCCTTCAAGCACCGGGAACGGCTTGCCCTGGAAATCAAGAATGATATGGCGTACGTCGGTATCAGCACCCTCTGCCGTTAAGCGATAGTTACCTTGCACCACAGCCTCTACCGCATTGCTCAGGTTGTACAGATTGATGGTTGGTTTAGCAGCAGACGCGGGGGCGCGTGCTTTGCCACCTGCGCCTTTGTGTGCCTCTGCTAATAGTGCCGCGACAGGGTCAGCATCACCCTCGTCGTTACTCTGTTCGTCACTAGGCGCGTCATCAAGCGTGACATCACCTTGCTCTGGCAGTTCATCCCATTCGTACTGTTCTTCAAGCGAGTAAGGTGCTTCCACCACACGCCATTCATCAATGGAGCCGGTCGGGCAGACCGGGATGCAGTCCATGCAGAAATTGCACTTGCTGGCATCGACTACCACGTTGTCGTCATTGTGCTCAATAGCCTGGATCGGGCAGGTATTCTCACAGGTGTGGCAACGGATGCAGATCTCGGGATCAATCAAATGCTGCTTTAACGGATGGCTCATCGTTTATGACTCATCAGTTATGCCATATGCAACTGAACGTATTCAAAATCACCGGGCTGGTTGTCTATACCCATCTTCGGTGCAGCGATCCAACTGGCGTATTTACCTGGCTCGTAGCACGGCTTCATAAGTGATTGAACGAACGCGCCGTCATCTTTGGTAGGCAGCCAGTCATCTACGCTGCCTTGCCATTCTTCCTCGGTAATAATATTGCCTTGCGGGTCTGCTTTGATGGCAGCAAAAACACCGATCTGACGATGAAAGGCTTCGTGTGGCACAACCAGTTCGAAGTCGATGCCTGCTTTTTTAATGGCTTTGTTCCAACGCCCTACACCACCGGCGGCATCACGTACGTAGTCATCTCGTAAACGCATATTAACGGCGGTAAGTGCCGGTACTTCCTGGGTCACAATTTTGCCATCGACGATATTGCTTACGTTATAAACGCTATCTCCCAACTGGTGATCATCATCAATGCGATGCTCCATGTAACGGCCTTTGATACCTGCATTGAAGGCATTGGCTGCATTGGTTGATACTTCCTGACCGAACAGGTCAAGCGATAAAGTGTAATGCAGATTGAGCTTCTTCTGAATGGTGGGCAGATCAATAACCCCCAGATCACGTACGTTGCCTATGTTATTTGGGTCTGTGATACCTGCCTTATTCATGGCGTCCAAGGTGGCTTGCACTACGCGGCCTACGCCAGTTTCACCGACAAACATGTGATGCGCTTCTTCGGTAATCATAAAGCGACAGGTTCGGCTTAACGGATCAAAGCCCGACTGCGCCAGGGATTCGAGCTGCATCTTGCCGTCACGATCAGTGAAGTAAGTGAACATAAAGAACGACAACCAGTCCGGCGTTTCTTCGTTAAACGCACCTAGCATACGCGGTGCTTCTTCTGAGCCGGATGAACGGCGCAGTAGATCATCAGCTTCTTCACGACCGTCTTTACCGAAGTACTTCTGCAGTAGATACACCATGGCCCAAAGATGACGGCCTTCTTCCACGTTCACTTGAAACAGATTGCGTAAGTCATAGAGCGACGGCGCGGTAAGACCAAGGAAACGCTGCTGTTCAACAGAACCCGGTTCTGTGTCGCCCTGTATTACTATAAGACGCTTGAGCATATTGCGGTATTCACCCGGCACTTCCTGCCAGGCGGGTTTACCCATATGCTCACCGCAAGGGATCAACCGATCTTCCACCTTGGGCGCGAGTAGCACGCCCCAACGATAGTCCGGCATCTTGACGTAGTCGAATTTGGCCCAACCCTTGGGATCAACACTGACAGCGGTTCGCAGGTACACCATTGAATCTTGAAAGTTCTGTGGAATAAGTTTGTTCCACCAGTCAATGTACCCGGGGTGCCACTTTTCCAGTGCCTTTAATACCTTGCGGTCCTGACCAAGGCCTACATTGTTCGGTATGCGTGTGTCATAACTGACGTCGAGAGTATCGGCCATGGTTTTTCCTTGCAGTGTATATTCGTTGAGTCGTTATTTATTAAACGCGTTCCAGATCAAAGTCGCCACGTACACCAGTACCGTAGCGTTGTAGCGCACCGTCTTTGCCTACCGCGTTTGGACGATTAAAGATCCAGTTTTGCCAGGCGGTGAGTCGCCCGAAGATACGGGTTTCCATAGTCTCCGGCCCTGCAAAACGCAGATTGGCTTCTAGCCCTGTCATGGCATCCGGGCTGAATGAAGCTCGCTCTTCCATGAAGATACGAACCTCGTCATCCCAGTCTATGTCATCAAGAATGATGGTGACCAAACCCATCTTGTCTGCAGTTTCTGCGTCGAGTGCTTCGCCTATTTGTGCACGAGCGGTGTCGACGAGTTCAGGTTCACCCAGAAAACGGGTTTGCAAACGAGTGAGGTCGTTGCCCATAGGGTATGGGCCAAAGTTAGCTTCAGTTAATGTGATAGTGGCGAGTGGCCGTTCATCATCTTCGAATTCGCCGTCCATCATGTAGGTGCGGTCAACAGAGAACAGTATCTCTGCGAGTACCCCAACAAAGCACGAACCGTGTTCGACAAAGGCGACCAGTGAGCGTGAGGTTACGTCGAGTCTCTTAAGTGTCCGCTTCCAATACTGACGCACTTCATTGGCAAGCCAGTGATCAGAATTTGCAGCCACTAGTGCTTCGTGAGCTGCGAGTATTGTGGGGTCACCTTCAGTGCGAAAGACCCAGAGGCCGACCTCCATTTCGTTGAGACGCATGTGCAGGATGGCGTCTTCAAGATCACGGCATAGCCTTAATAAATGGGCCTGGTCACCTTGCGCTTGAAAAGCATCCATATCTACCGGTGCGGTTTCATCTGGCCCTTTCAGGGTGAAGGTGGCCTTTCGACCTGCTCTGTCTATATCAACTTTAACCGAAGACCAGGACACCGCGTCTTCAGTGACGGCGCGTTCGAGCGGATTGAATATAATGCCGGTTTTAACGTCTGCTTTAGTAGAACTGGCGGCGAACTCTTGTGCGCGGGCCTCTACTGTTTCTGCGAACTTTGAGTTCGGAATGACTTCGTCTACCAGGCGCCAGTCTTTGGCACGCTGGCCTTTTACCCCTTCTTCTATAGAGCAGAAGATGTCAGCCAGGTCGCGACGCATTTTTCGTTTGTCAGTAATACGGGTCAGGCCACCGGTGCCTGGTAGTACGGCAAGCAGTGGAACTTCCGGCAGGCCGACAGCTGAAGTACTGTCGTCAGTAAGCATGATGTGATTACAGGCCAACGCCAGTTCGTAACCCCCACCGGCACATGCGCCCTTCACCGCCGCTATGTACTGTTGCCCACTGTCTTTCTCAGCCGCCTCAAAAGCATTACGTGTTTCGTTGGTAAACTTGCAGAAGTTGACCTTATGGCTGTGCGCCGCACCACCAAGCATTCGAATGTTGGCACCGGCACAAAAGACATTGTCTTTGCCTGAACGCATGACAACGACTTTGACTTCAGGGTGTTCGAAGCGCATACGTTGCACGACGTCGTTCAGTTCAATATCAACGCCGAGATCGTAGGAGTTCAGTTTGAGTTCGTATCCTTCGAACAAGCCGCCGTTCTCGTCGACATCCATGCTCAGTATGGCGACCGGCCCGCTGTACTCGACCTTCCAATGGCGGTAGCTTGCGGGGTCAACCCGAAAGTCGATCATTTGGGACATGCAGGAATCTCCGTTCGCATCGTAGGGGAAAGATACGCGGGGCCAAAACAGAAGTAAATAAAATATGCATAATAAGGCAAATTTACTGCCTAATTTATCAACATTTTAACTAGATTAACTCGTTAGAGGCAATATATTGGAACTATAGTGCCGATTTTACTTTATCTTCGAGTGCGTCAATCCAACGATGCACTTCCACCACCTCCAGCGTCATCATCGTTATTGACGCATCCGCTGCTGGTACAAGGCCTCGCGCTTGTTCAACAAGCCGCAGAGCCGCCTTTGGCTTTTTCATGCGTACCTTCAGGCAACCATTGGCGAGCTGGATCAAGCCCTGTACGAATCGTCTCTCCGCGCTGTCTTGTGGTAACACCATCCAGACCGGCTCCAGCACTTCATGCGCTTCCCAGTAGAAGCCCACGTCGAGAAAGCGCAGTCCGGCTTGAAAAGCTTCACACTGTGCGAGCTGCTCTGCAGTCTGTCCTTGCACGGCGGTGCGCCTGACTGCGTCAAAAGTGTCTTCCGGGTGGCGCTCGTTTTGACCTGGTATATAAGCGTGGGTGGGTAATGGCTGTGCAAGCATCTTAGCTAATTGCTTTTAGATATTTGATTGCATTGGATGCAATGGATGTTATCGGGCAGACTGCATAAAGCTTGCGCACACGATAATCTACTGCTCATAAACAAACACTCCAGGCGGGTAATCATCAAAAAACCGCCCGAACCTTGGCACCACTAATCGACCGCTGTCAAAATCGAAAAAATCCCCGAAGCTGTGATCTTCGGACTGGTAGGTCAATATAGTCTCTGTGGTTACCCGCCCTTCTTCAAGTGCGTACAGATACACTGAGTT
>CALISD010000119.1 GCA_938041955.1 uncultured Granulosicoccaceae bacterium
CCATAGCGGCCTGAGCTAAAAGCAAAACCTAAAGACTAATTAACAGTAACCCACCGTAGGATAAAAAAGTTATCAGTCCGCTGCGTCAACTCGATATTATCCTTGGAAGCCCAAATCAAAGGCTGCACATACATAGGAATGTAAGCGACTTCCTGTTGCATGACCTGTGTCACTTCATCAAGCATGCCCTGACGCTTTGTGTCATCAAGTTCTGTCTGAATCATTGGTAACAGTTCATCAACGCGAGCGTTAGAGAAGTCACCAAAGTTCCAGCTACCCAGCTTCTTTTCTTTGTTTGGTGTAGTTACCAAAAAGCGAATAGGGTGTTCTGCATCAAAAGTACCCGGAGACCAGCCTAGTAAATACATATCAAACTTGTCTTCACGAAGCTCCGGCCAATAGTTTCTGACTGGCATTGCGGTTAGCTTGGCATTTAAGCCTACCTTGGCAAACATAGACGCGGCAGCTTTGCAGATCGCTTCATCGTTGATGTAGCGATCGTTCGGGCACTGTAGGCCAAAGCTAAAGCCATCCGGGTAGCCTGCGTCTGCGAGGAGTTGCTTGGCAGCATCCGGATCATACGCCAGTCGATCTGAGTTGGCAGGCGAGTAACCGCGCATCGCTTCTGATACCAGTTGCGATGCAGGTTGTGCGTTACCACGCATGATTTTTTTGATTAAGGCATCTACATTAATTGCCTGATACGCTGCTTGCCTGACGCGAACATCCTGAAAAGGATTTTTACCGCTGACATCGTCTGAAAACTTCAGAGAGTCGGCCTGATGTGCGAAGCCGAACATCAATACACGGGCTTCCACGCCCTCATGAACAGTAAAGCCTGAACGCTCTTTCATGCGTGGCACGTCTTGCAGCGGGATAGGAGAGATGAAATCAATTTCACCGGACAGCAGTGCGGCCATGCCGGTAGCGCTTTGACCAATCGGTGTAAATACCGCTTCGGTGATATTACTCTCAAGCGTATCCCACCAACCGGCAAATGGCTTCAATGTGGTTTTTACACCCGGGTCACGAGTAGCGACCTGGAAAGCGCCTGTACCGTTGGTATTAAGCGTGGCAAAGTTCTCTGCCTCTTTTGAGGGTCTGGTCGCGTCGTTGTCGGTGCTCCACTCTCGGTCCATGATCATGAAGTTGGCGATGGAGTCGGGGAACAGCGGATTAGGTGCATTGGTGAGGAAGTCGATGGTGTGATCATCAACTACTTTGACTTCTTTCACTGGTGCGAACCAGGAGCGAACGTCTGACTCTTCTGATGAGGCGCGTTCGTAAGAGAACAGAACATCGTCTGCAGTCAGTGCGGCGCCATTCTGAAAAGTGACACCAGTGCGTATTTTAAAGCGCCAGCCGTCAGCACCTAGTGATTCCCAGCTTTCTGCCAACGCTGGCTCTATTTTCATCTCTTTGTTGCGGCGAACCAGTCCTTCATACACATTGTTCAGAAATCCCAACACAGGCGCTGAATTGGTGGCGTGAGGGTCCATTGTCTGGGGATCGGTGGTACCGGCCCATTTAAATTCTTTGCCGTGTGCGATGCCTGCGAATAGTGACAGGGCTGCAGCGGTTCCTAGCAGGGTCATCCTGCTTGTTGAGCTAACCATTTATTTCTCCGTAAAGTGCACCGGATGTGCCTTGCCAGCAGTTTACCTGTGAGCAGGCTAAAAATGGACTGCTTTTTACAAATGGGTTTGATTTGTTGAAAATTTTACCGCGTATCATCGGATAGATAACGGTGAGCCGGAGTGAGCGGTGTGGCCAGGGTGGTAAAAATAGATGTTTCCGGAGTAGTTATTTTGACCGGCAATACGCCAGTGGAGTCTGGCGTATTGCACCCTTTTGACTCCGCTGTTACGTCATGTGGAAAAAGCAAAGCTTGTTGCCATCGGGATCATTGACATAACTGCCATAAAAGAAATCCGCTCTTTGCCCTGGCTCACCGGCATCTGTTGCACCGAGTTCGATGGCTTTGTTATACAGCGCTTGCGCACCTTCCGGGGTGCCGCCCGGAATAGCTACCATTTGGCCGTTGCCGCAGCTGTGTGAGTTTTGATCGGCAGGGTTACAAATAGCCAGCATTGCACCGCCAGCATCTGTGCCGTAAAACTTGATGCGATCGAGTTCCATCATTCTTTTTCCGCCGACTAAAGACAATAGTGAGTCATAAAACTCAATTGCCCCGGGAAGGTCCTTTGTGCCAATTGTTGTATAGCCAATCATGTTTTTTTTTCCTGTGGTTATGGTTGTTGAGGTGTGTTGTGTATTTATATGCAGGGCTAACGCTATGGGTTAAAACCCCGACGGTGCTGATCTGGATGAAATACGTGGGTGGTGATTGATAATCGGATATTGAATTCTGTGCGTTTAAGGATGACTATTGCCACGACGACCAAGCTAAGAGAGGTGTCGCAGGTGACCGGTTTTAATCCACACTTTGGCGCCATCAGGTCCTGCGACTGCCTCAATGTCGGAGTCGACAGGCACGCGAAGCCACGAGTGTTGGTGCAGCTCTTCGTTGTTCTCGGAAAACGATCCATCGAGAACAAAAACTTCGCCACCGCCGGTGGTATCCACTTTAACAGTAGCGCCAGCTTGCCAATACTCAAAGCGGACGTCTTCATAGGCGTCTTTATACAGTGGAGATACTTCAACGCCTGGTCTGTCACGTTCAGCGACTGATCCCAGTTTATTCATGTTCGCGTGAACATAAGTACGGTCGTCCGGTTGAAACTGCCATAGCTTCACAAAGATCACGCAGCCTGGTGTTGAGCCTGGTGTATGTTTGGATTGAGGCGGGTTGCGAATATAGCTGCCTGCAGGCCAGGCGCCGTAGTCGTCTTCGAATATGCCTTCAAGCACAATAAACTCCTCACCACCTGTATGAACGTGCGATGAGAATTTACTGGCCGGCGCGTAGCGTACAATCGTCGTTACTCTCTCGTTTTCAGCATCTACGCGGTCCAGACGTCGGCGGTCAACACCCGGCATGGGTGATTCTTCCCAGGCAATGGAATTTGCGTGCAGTAAAACCCGTTTTGAAAAATCAGAATTAACGTCCATCGAGTGTTCTCTTCAGTTGCAAACGATTGTTGCTCGACAATGCGCGAGCTGTTAAGTAAAGGGCCGCCCCGGTTGAGGAGCGTCCGGTTTGAGAAGCACCAGTGAAAATCCATAATTCTCCATACAAAACGAAGTAAGGTGGTGCTTTTTTTAGGTGGTTTAATAAATCTATCAGTAGATAGACAGAAAAGCTACCTGATAGTTCCAGGTGGTTGCTATTTTTGTTCTGCGTGGGGGTGCCAGTGACGGCTGGAGCTTCTGGCGAATGGTGGTGCCAAACAGTTGAGCTACCTACGAGAGCAGGGCAAGGTACAGTTCTTTCTGTGCTTTCATG
>CALISD010000120.1 GCA_938041955.1 uncultured Granulosicoccaceae bacterium
GCTTGCTAAGACCTATATCAAGAGCCTAATTCTCAAAGTAAATCGCCCAGCACATTGGCCGCTTCCTCCAGAATGATATCGGGAAAGTCTGCTTCATCGTCCTCATCATCATTACTCGAAAAACCAAATGCCTTACGATAAAGCTCTTCGCGTTCTTCACGGTCAGTGGTTCGTTCCGCGATTTGCTGCTTCCGAAGATCTTCTTCCAGCGTCACGTCACGGTCCGAGCGGGAAACTCTCTGCGAGTTCAGTTCTTCAATTAGCAATTTGAACGAAGGATTATCACGGTAGCGGGATTCGTGCTGAACTTGCGCCCGGCTATAATCGAGCTTTCGCTTTGACCAGGCATTATAGTCAGCAGCCGGGACTTCGGCCCACTGCAACGCATTATCCAACCCGCGCTCACCTTGCGCGTCTGAATCCAAAGCGGTCGGAAACAATACGTCCGGAATAACACCACGATGCTGGGTGCCTTCCCCGTTGACCCGGAAAAACTGCGCAATGGTTACCTTCAATTGACCCAACAATCCGTCTCGATCAAGTGGCACAACACTTTGCACTGTGCCTTTTCCAAACGTCGGTTCACCAACCACCACGCCACGTCCATAGTCCTGGATTGCTGCGGCAAAGATCTCTGAAGCAGACGCACTGTTGCGATCAACCAGCACTGCTAAAGGACCGTCGTAAACCACTGCAGGATCACTATCTTCTTCCAATTCAATCCGTCCACTGGAATTCCTGATCTGAACCACCGGGCCGGTTTCTATGAATATTCCAGTCAGTTGCGTTGCTTCAACAAGTGAGCCACCACCATTGCCACGAAGATCAATAATCACACCGTCAATACCGCCATCAGTGGATTTAAGTTCACCCAGCAAACGTTGAACATCACGGGTTGTGCTGCGATAGTCAGGCAACCCCTGAGCACGACCGGCAGAGTCAAGATAGAACATGGGCAGGTCTATCACTCCAAAGCGCCGTGTCTTTCCTGCCACTGACGTTTCAACAACCGAGCTTTTAGCTGCCTGCTCTTCCAGTTTTATTTTATCGCGTACCAGGGAGATCACCTTGGGCGGCGAACCCACCGTGGCGTCGCCGGATAAAATTTTCAAACTCACTGTTGAACCTTTCGGTCCACGAATAAGATCGACCACATCAGTCAAAGGCCAACTCACTACATCAACGATGTCCTCGCCCTCTTCACCCACACCGACAATGCGATCATCAACGCTCACCTTCTCACTCATGGCAGCCGGCCCGCCAGCAATAATACGTCGCACCACGGTATATTCGTCTTCCGTTTGCAATGCGGCGCCAATGCCCTCTAAAGAAAGACTCATGCGAATTTTGAAATCTTCCGAACTACGCGGTGAAAAATAAGATGTATGCGGCTCGACAGACAACGTATAGGCGTTAATAAAAAACTGAAAAACATCATTCGCTTTAAGCTGACTGACCCGCAGCGCCATACGATCGTAGCGCTCATCTAACGTCTTGGTTAGCTCATCAGCTGATACTTCAGTTAATCGCAAGCCGAGAACATCACTTTTCACGCGCTTTCGCCACAACTCATCCATCGCCTTTTCCGACTGTGCCCACTGTGCCTCTTCGCGATTGAATGTGTAGCTCTCATTAATGGTGAAATCGAATTCGTTTTTCAGCAGGCCTTGCGCAAATTGCGCACGCTCCTCTACCCGCGAACGAAACCGCGTGAATACGTCAAAGACAGGCTGTAGTTTGGCGCTACGAAGTGCATCGTCAAACATCGTTCGATAATCATCAAACTCTTCCAGATCACTTGCCAGAAAGAAACTCTTTTGCGGATCGAGTGATTCCAGAAATCGGTCAAATATCTGCTCCGACAGCTGATCGTCCACCGATACCCGCTTATAATGGTAACGCTGCATGAGTTGCAGGATGGCTGCAGTTGCTTGTCGATGCTCAGGGGTTGGCGCAATAGAATCGAACGTGCCATCACTGCTGTCCGACATCCCCGCAACGCTGCATGAGGCGGTAAATATAAATACCAGCGCGTGGACAAACTGCCTTCCGAATCGGATAAACCTCTGCGGGCCCGCAGGTAAAACCTTAATAGTACGATGCTTCACTGACTAAATATCTCCAGCCTGACAAGGCGGTGTGTATCTCAAGCGTTGACTGCTATACATGGAGGTTTTCAACCTACCAATGACAGCATGATGTTATAGACAACAATTTTTTCGACAAATTCAGATACATACCCAATACAGGGCTCAGCCTGTTTATATCTCATCAGTCATTGTTCCCAGCCATTTGCTGATTGCTTAAACAACTCGATCAAATGGCGGGATGTGCTCAGATGAAACAAGAGCACAATCTCTCTAAAAGTAACTTTAGTCGCTAATCGCAGAGTTTGCTTCAGTCGCATCATCATTTTCGATCAATTGACTCATGGTTTCCAGCGTCCGAACAACCGTGAAACTGCCGCGAAGTTCAATTTGTAGCATGCAGGCCCAGAGAATCACAAGCCACAAGCTGGACAGGCGCCCGCGACCGCTTTCTCCATCAGATCGCGCCGATAACGGACAAGCCTGCTCTGTAGTCAGCTTTGGAATACATCCTATTCCCCCCAGCATAGAACTCAACTCTCTCTGTTCGGGTCAATTTCTTTCCATCCGCCCAATCTCGGCTGCGTAAGGTCCGATTTTATACGATTGACATCTAACATCATCGAGTGTCTGATGCAGCCATGCTTCCAGCCCAACAACCCGCAGCAACCCATCGCACCACCACCGTTGGCATACTGTGCGCACTTGGCGCCTGGGTTTTGTTTTCCTTAAATGATGCAGGCATTAAGCTTCTCAGTGAAGATTACGCACTACACCAGATCGTATTGATTCGATCCGGCATCGGTATTCTCATTACGCTCGCTATATTGATGCCATTAGAGGGGGGCTACTCACTCATAAAGACACGCCATCCAGTCATACATATCATACGCGGCTTGTGCGTTGTGGCCGCCAATATGGCATTTTTTATGGGCCTGGCGGCCATTAGCCTGCCAACAGCAACGGCAATCTTCTTTATCGCCCCCTTATTTATCACGGCTTTGTCGGTGGTGTTTCTGGGCGAGAAAGTGGGCATCAGGCGATGGATGGCAATATGCCTTGGCCTTGCCGGTGTGATTGTTATGTTGCGCCCGGGCTCTTCGGCATTTCAGGTAGCGGCCCTGCTTCCTCTATTCTCTGCGTTTGCTTACGCTTGTATGCAGATGCTGACACGCAAGATTGGCTTAAAAGAAAAAGCCTCCACGATGGCGTTCTATATTCAGTTGGTATTTATTGTTGTGTCTTCCGTATTTGGCATGTTCTTTCATGAAGGACAATACGCTAACCCGGATAACCTGCTAATGGATTTTTTGTTTCGTGCCTGGACACTACCGAACCTGCAAGACGCACTGATCATGCTAGGTATTGGCATATCCAGCGGACTGGGGGGCTACCTTGTCAGCCAGGCTTATCGCTTGTGTGAGGCGGCGACCATTGCACCGTTCGAGTATGTCGCCCTGGTCTTGGCTATTGTCTGGGGCATCACCATCTGGGGAGACTGGCCAGACCTGTTCGCATGGATTGGCATACTGATGATTCTCGGTTCCGGCCTATATGTGTTCTGGAGAGAGGTTCTGCTAGATCGTAAAATGGTAGTCAAACACCCGATGCCGCGAAATAGATAGATCGGCTGAATTTACTGACGCGAGGCCCGGATCTCGCAGTCAAAAACCGCGTGAGATACTATAGACACCTACCTCTCTAAAAACGTAATGCTTTGAGCGATCACTTCATAACACTTGAACAGGTGAGTAAATCCTATAACGCAGGATCAACCTCACATCAGGTGCTTGGCGACCTGTCATTAAACGTGGCCAAGGGCGAGCAAGTCGCAATACTTGGCCACAGTGGCTGTGGAAAATCCACATTATTGAACCTTATCTCAGGAATTGACTATGTTGATAGTGGTGTCATCTCAGTAGCCAACACAAACCTCACCACGCTCTCAGAAAAAGAACGAACCTTGTTTCGTCGCCAGCACATCGGTTTTATTTTTCAGTCCTTCAATCTCATTCAAACACTGACAGCACTTGAAAATATCCAGCTGCCATTACAACTGAACCGCTATCCAGCGACTGAAATAGAAGCCAGAGCAAAGTCAATGCTGACACGTGTAGGCCTCAACGGGCGCGACAATGCTTTCCCCGACCAGTTATCCGGAGGTGAGCAGCAAAGAGTGGCTATCGCGCGTGCCATGGTGCACTCACCTGCGTTGGTATTGGCAGACGAACACACCGGCAACCTGGACGCTGATACGGGTCGTGAAATGATTGAGCTGTTTAGCGAGTTGGCAAAGTCCGAGAGCCAAACCGTTCTCATCGTGACCCATAGCCTCGCAATCGCAAAAACGGCAGATCGGGTGCTGCGGTTTCTCGATGGAAAATTGATCGCAGACGACAATCTGGATGCTACTGATCTTGCCTGGTAAAGCTCCACTCCAGATTAACGCTACTGCAATTCTGTTTTCAAAGTGCAGTGCCCGCTATTGGTTAAAACATAAGTGGCAAGCCACATTGATGCTAATCGGCATGACACTGGGCGTCGCCATTATCTTCGCCGTTGATATTGCCAACGAGAGCTCGAAAAGAGCATTTTCATTGTCACTTGACGCAGTGACAGGGCGCACCACTCATCAAATCATTGGTAGTGCCAATGGCATAGATGACACTATCTACACCAGGCTGCGAACGCAGCTCGGGGTTCGAAACAGCGCGCCGGTGATACAAGGCACGATCAATCTGATCGGTTCAGACGGGAGTGCAGAAAAACAATACACAGAGACACTTCAGTTATTAGGAGTTGATCTATTTGCCGAACCAATGTTCAGGAACCAACCGGGTCAAGCTCTGCCTAAAGATGATCAAGCCAACGGCAATGTTAGCGCCAGGACCAATCGAGACTCCTTAAAGCTCCTTCACAACGGCACAGTCATTCTCGCTCAATCAACTGCCGAACGTTTAGGAGCATCAGTCGGCAGCTCGATAGAAATTGCAGACAGCCGCTTTACACTAACGCTTATCAGTACGGTTGATACCAAGGTGCAGGCAAACTTTGAGAATATCGCAATGGTCGATATCTCAACTGCACAGGAAGTACTGGGACTTCATGGCAAGCTCAGTCGCATTGATCTGGTACTGCCACTTAAATCTCAACCTGCTCCAGTCACGCAACGAACGAAAAAAATAGAACAAAACATCGAATACATTGAATCCAGCATTCCCGGTGTACAGGTCATCGAAGCCGCCAGAAGAAATAACGCCTTGATACAGATGACTGAAGCTTTCCATACCAATCTACTGGCGATGAGCTTGCTTGCCTTACTGGTAGGCGCCTTCCTGATCTATAACACGGTCACTTTGTCAGTGATACAACGCAGAACTGTATTTGGACAACTAAGAGTCGTCGGCGTACATCGCCACGAGCTTTTCAGATCAATCATTACTGAGACTTTGGCGTTTGCAATAGTGGGCACATTAGCCGGGGTCGTACTCGGATACATACTTGGCAGCGCCCTGCTGACACTCGTCACACGCACAATAAATGATTTGTATTTCACACTTGACGTGCGGCAGGTTAGCTACTCCGTTTTCACCCTGGTAAAAGCCTGTGGCGTTGGCCTTGGTGTTTCACTACTGGCTGCTGTTCCACCCGCATTGGAAGCCGCCAATAGCCCGCCGGTCACAGTGACGCAGCGATCCAGCATGGAAGGTCGGGTCAGCAAAATTGTGCCATTCATTTTCATGGCTGGCATTGGACTTATAGGTTCAGGAGCATTAGTACTTTGGATCAGCGAGCGCAGCTTGTGGGCAGCATTTCTCGCGATTTTTTTTATTGTTGCGGGATACAGCCTGACCATTCCAAAGCTACTGCTTTCGCTCACATCGATGGGCAATCAAAAAACATGGAATCCAGTAATATCTTACAGCAGCTTAGGGAACTACCCCCTGCGATCAATCACAGCGAGTCTAAGCCGCACTGCCATAGCCATTGCCGCCCTGGTCGTTGCAGTGTCTGCCACAGCAGGCGTTGGCATTATGATCGGGAGTTTCCGACTCTCTGTAGTGCACTGGCTTGGAGACGCATTGCAATCGGATCTCTATATCACCAGCACAGCTTCCGATAACTCCCTACCAGCAATACTAATTGAAGACATTTCCACACTAGAAAACATTAGTGGCACACGTCAGGTAAGGATGCTCAATGCAGAAACTGACAAATCGCCTATCAGACTAATGGCAGTTCGCAATAGCGGCACAAGCCCGCAAGTCTATTCTTTCAAGGACAAAGCAAACAGACCTGCAACGCCAAACACTGCAAACTCTATTCAAAGTGCTATTTCACCAGAGGCGCGAATGCGGTTACTTAATACTACCGATAGCGTGCTGGTAGCAGAACCCTATTCAACCAACGAAAACATAAGGGTTAACGATACGCTGAAAATCAATACCGATTACGGCCTAAAACCATTCACTGTAGTGGGCGTCTTCACAAACTACACTTCAGGCAAAGGGCTGGTGGTTTTATCAATGAATTCGTTTCACCGATATTGGTCAGATCGAAATATCGATACGATTGGACTCACACTCTCACAAGAAGTGAACGCAAAAGACACTAAGAAACAATTGCGCGGCCTATTGTCAATATACAACGATAAGTTATTGATGCGCTCGAATACTGAAATTCGTACACAGTCTCTGGAAATATTTGATCGCACTTTTGCCATTACACATGTATTAAGACTGCTCACCATAGGTGTGGCATTTATCGGAATACTCAGTGCGCTGATGGCACTGGCGCTGGAAAGACGATCAGAATACGCCGTGCTACGCGCACTAGGCACCACCCCGTTTCAACTACGACAGTTATTATTATGGCAAACCGGGCTGATGGGGTTGATCGCGGGCGTATTGGCCCTGCCACTTGGCATTGCCATGTCGAAGATTCTGGTCTCAGTCATTAATGTACGATCATTCGGCTGGACAATGGAATACCATATCCCTCCTATCGTGCTGCTCGAGAGCCTGATACTTGCCATCATTGCGGCACTGATCGCCGGGTTCTATCCTGCCTATAAGCTTAGCCAGCTATCACCGGCTGAAGCGTTGCGCCATCAATGATAAACCACACACTTACAGCGCTATTCATTGTCACACTGTTCTGCCTGGGCTTGAGCGGCTGCAACAGCCCACCGCAAGAATATTCAACAACAGGGGTTTCGCTACACTCCGAGTTGGGGGGCAGTGCCGAAGGTTTTGAGCGCGCCTGTACTACTCGTCAGTTTTCATTTCCTGAAGATCACGGTGCACATCCAAAGTTTAGAAATGAATGGTGGTACATCACCGGCAATCTGGAAGATTCGTCTGGCTTAAGATTCGGCTTCCATGTCACATTCTTTAGAGTCGCCAACCCACCTGAAAAACCCGATGCCAACGGCACCTCTTCCAATTGGTCAAGCAGCGAGTTCTATATGGCTCACTTTGCAGTAACCGAAGGATTGACTGAAGAAAATGTGCATTCCACCGGTTTTGAACGATTCTCACGCGCAGCTGCCGGACTGTCAGGTGCACATGTTTCAAACACCGAAGAATCCACTGTTAAGGTATGGCTCGACGACTGGCAACTCCATGCCAGCTACGTCGATGACAAACTGATTTGGCAATTGTCACTGCATGAAGGGGATTACTCAATTCAAATGAGGCTTACCCCAGAGAAGCCTATAGTGCTTCAAGGCAACGCAGGTTACAGCCAAAAAAGTGCAGACCCTTGCAACGCATCGTTCTACTACTCACTGCCACGTCTGCGTGCTGATGGCCAGATAAAGATCGCAGGAACTCAGCACGACGTGACCGGCACCGCATGGCTTGACCGTGAGTGGAGCAGCAGCGCGTTAGCCGATACTCAGACCGGTTGGGATTGGTTCGCACTGCAACTCAACGATGGTCGCGACCTCATGTTGTACAACTTAAGAAAAGGTGATGGCAGCATTGACTCATTTAGCTACGCAGTTGAGATTGACCAGCGTGGCACCAAGCGACAAATTCCCATAGATCAGATTAGCGTTGAGGTAGATCGATGGTGGAAAAGTGACACAGGCTCCCGGTACCCCGTGGCCGGAAAAATCCTTCGTAAAGACACCAATGAAATTCTGGTGTTTACGCCACTCAGGGAAAACCAAGAGCTGGATTTTACCGTTCGGTATTGGGAGGGCGCCATTGACTTAGCAAGCACAAGTGGCGAAAACATAGGCCGTGGCTATTTAGAACTCACCGGTTATTGAAACACTGTAAACAATGCTCATTGTCGTCCGGCTATGGCTTGTAATTTGCGGCCACGATCACCATGCCGCTCCTTACCCGTCTACGATCAGCCTTAGCCCCCCCTTTGTTAGCCCTGGGGCTGAGTCTATGCATGATACAACCAGCCACAGCGCAAAGCTGGCTCGGCGCTGAGGACCAGAAGAACTTAAAAGGAGTAGTAGCACTCGATCTTTCACTGGCAACATTTGCGATCACCACCTGGGGTATCTCGCAGTGGGGATGGCTCAAGCATTCACCAGTGGCAAAGCGTGAAGGCTGGTTTGCTGAAGACACGCATGCAGGCGGCGCCGATAAAACCGGTCACCTGTATATGTCATATCTGCTGTCAGAACTACTCATGATGGACTTTAAGCGCCATGGTGTACGGCACCCGGAACGCAAAGCGGCATTGTCTGCGCTGGCTGCGATGACGGTACTGGAAATCGGCGACGCAACTTCGTCAAAGTACGGCTTTTCAAGCGAAGATTTTATAGCAGATGCCGTTGGTGTTGCGGCTTCGTGGTGGCTTGCATCCAATCCGGTTTGGGATGATCGCATCGACTTACGAATGGAATATTGGCCTACGAGTGGTTACAACCTGAAAAACGACGCAGCTTCTGATTACTCGGGAATGAAGCATCTGGTAGCGCTCAAAGCGGATGGTTTCAATACTTTTAAAAACACCCCGTTTAAATGGCTTGAACTTCAGGCTGGTTATTACACGCGGGGCTTTCGTACATTTGATAAGCAATCCTCACCATCAAGACATGCCTACCTTGGCCTTGGTATCAGCTTGCCTGTTCTTGCAGGCAAGAGCACAAAGCTCAGTAAGCTGTTTACCTATATACAACCACCCGGGCTTTATCTAGAGGTAGATAAGCAGTTCTAGTACGCTGAAGCTGACCATTCTACTTATCGTACACTCTTGGTGCGTTTTATTGGCAACACTCGACTACCATTGTTGAAGTACTTACCAGCCGGCTTTCTCAGGTTTCTGACCACCAATCCAACACATAATATAGTCGGAAAAACAAAGATGCTCTTGCCGCCATTGACCCAATAAACGACTGTCACGAGCAGCGCGAACGCCGAGTACCACAGTAGAAAATTCGCATCTGCCTTCAGTTTTTCACCGGAATTCTTACTTCGCTTTCGGTAAGTGCTTTTTGTTTTCATAGCAAAAGTGGCCTGAACAATCAAAAGAAGGATAGCCTTATACCTAGCAGTGAAACTGGCAATGTCAATTGAGGATCCGGCCCCCACGATAAAAGAGCGGAAGTATCCGACAATAGCTGGCTATGTAACCAGCATGGTTCATAGGCTGCAATGGTTGAGTGGCCTCGTTAGAGCCAGCTTTTTTCGCTTACAAACTAATTTCACCCTGTAGATAATCCACACAACCCCCCGTCAATACTGTCCTGTCACCATCAACCACACAACCTAAAACACCACCACGTGCAGACACCTGCCTTGCCTGCAATTTGTTTTCACCTAAAACACCAGCCCAATAGGGGGCAAGCAGGCAATGGGCAGAGCCTGTGACCGGGTCTTCTTCGATGCCAAAATTCGGCGCAAAGTAACGAGAGACAAAATCACAATCATCACCTGCCGATGTGACGATAACCCCTCTCGAGGTAAGCGCAGGAAAAGCACTAATAACCGGCTTCACCTCTGCGATTTGCCCGAGTGTGTCAAATAATGCCATGTAGTCAAACTCATTGGCAGAATAGTTACCTGCATATAGAGCCGTTGGTTTAACGCCCAGCGCCGCAGTCACTTTCTGAATATCTGCACTTTCGTGCACCGCGATAGAAGGAAAAGACATCGCTAACTGCCCATCCGACAGCTTATCAACTGTCAACGTGCCTGATTGCCTGGTGAAGAAATTGATCGATGAGTCTGTATGCTCAAGATGTGTGTAAAGAACATGCGCGGTAGCGAGCGTCGCGTGGCCACACAATGCGACTTCACTCGCAGGTGTAAACCAGCGCAACTCATAGCCATTGCCTGCCGGCACGGTATAGGCGGTTTCGGCCAGATTGTTCTCCATTGCAATGCACTGCAATGTTTTATCATCTAGCCACCGTTCCAGTGGCACCACCGCTGCGGGATTGCCACCGAACAACTGATCGGTAAATGCGTCCACTTGAAAGATACGGGTCATCTGGCTCACCTGGATATTCTCAGCCAGTCAAGCTACCACAAGCACGCCGGTAAGCCGGGTGCCAGAGAGAACTTTCTACGGCAACCAATGTAAGCAGCCTGTTCCGCGCTAATGGGTTTTCTCCCCTAGCAACATCGATTTTCCACCCATAGTTTCCGGCTGCTCTAAGCCCATGAGTTGCAACACCGTGGGGGCGATAGCAGATAAACCCAGCCCGTTAGACAGATGCCATGCGACCTTATCCTTCACCATACAAGCCACCGGGAAAATAGTATGTTGTGTATGAGGGGAGCCCGTTACAGGATCAACCAGCATATCGGCGTTGCCATGATCTGCAGTCAATATCACAGAGAAGTCGTTTTCGGTCGCTGTTTTCACTAGCTCACCGACAATCTCATCAACCACTTCCACTGCTTTTATCACCGCCTCACGAATACCGGTATGACCGACCATATCGCCATTGGCGAGATTAACCACAATGAAACCGTATTGATCTGAAGTCAGCGCATCAAGCACTTTGTCTCTCACCTCATAAGCACTCATCTCTGGCTGCAGGTCGTAGGTTTCTACTTTCGGTGACGCGACTAATCCGCGCTGCTCACCTTTGTAAGGCTCTTCACGACCGCCGTTAAAGAAAAAAGTTACATGAGGATATTTTTCCGTTTCAGCGGAATGATATTGACCTACCCCGGCAGCTTCCACAACCGACCCTAAAGTGGACTGTGGTTTGTCTTTATCAAATGCTATCGGGCAGTTGAAGTCCGGGTGATATCTGGTCATGGTGGTCAGTGATATGGTTTGAAACTCGCCACGATCAAAACCATCAAAGTTATTCTCAATTAATGCACTGGATAACTCACGCGGGCGATCATTTCTGAAATTAAAAAATATCGCATGATCACCACCGGCAATTAACTCTGCACCTTCAAGCACCGCAGGCAAAATAAACTCATCACTTTTACCGTCTTCCCAGGCCGCACGGATCACTTCCTCTGCAGAGCTCCCGGTATTACCTTTGCCATGCACCATGGCATCGAATGCCACTTGCACCCGTTCCCAGCGGTTGTCGCGATCCATTGCATAGTAACGCCCACTGACTGTCGCAATCTGCCCGTTAGCACGCGCAAGGGCTGGTTCAATTTCACTTAAATAAACATTGGAGCATTTGGGTGCGGTATCTCGACCATCGGTAATCATATGCAACAGGGGCCGCACTTGATAATGCTCACAGGCACTGATTAATGCAATCAGGTGATCAAGATGGCTGTGTACGCCACCATCAGATACCAGGCCGATTAAATGCAATGGCCGGCCTGCAGACGCTGCCGCCTGACACGCGTTCGCGATGGCGCTGTTATCAGCAAACGTACCGCTCTCGACAGACTCGTTAATGACCACAAGATCTTGACGCAGTATGCTGCCACAACCGATCGTAAGGTGTCCGACTTCCGAGTTACCCATCTGCCCTGCCGGCAGCCCAACCGCCGCACCAGAGGCCTCCAGCACCGTCACAGGGTTGGAGGAGTACAACTCATCCAGATTAGGAGTTTGAGCCAGCGCCACCGCATTGTCGAGCTTGGACGGGTTCATACCGACACCGTCCATAATGATCAGCAGGGTGGAGCGACGTGGCGGTTTTGCACTGGAGGTCATGGAACGATCACTATGGTAGATTCAATAGATTAGAAGCAAAGGTCGGGCCTCAGTCAACAAGCTGTTTAGTTCGCTCAGCTACCGTGCCCGCCTTATTCGGGCATAGAACATAAAACCCGGAACCGGAGAGATTCAGGCGTTAATCGCCCGGGGAAACGAATCAGGTTTTCGTTTCGGAATCGGATTGATTCAGCTCATCAGCTTTCGCTTCCTGATCTGAGGCTGTATTGCCATCGCTGTTGTAACGTGCCTCGGATGCTTGCTTGAACTCTTCTTTGCGCTTTAGAAAACCACGAGAAAAGAATATTCCAACCTCAAACAGGATCCACATTGGCAATGCAAGGAGCGTTTGCGAGATAATATCCGGCGGCGTTAAAAACATACCGACAATAAACGCCGCGACAATAAAATACGGGCGCTTCTTCGCTAACTCATCAGGAGTGATAACACCCATCGCCACCACCAGGATGGTCGCAACAGGTACTTCAAAGGCAATACCAAATGCCAGAAATATAGCCATTATAAAATCGAGATAACGACCGATATCCGGAATAACAGCAACTCCCTCGGGAGCGACGCGATTAAAAAATCCGAACACTAAAGGGAACACCACAAAGTAGGCGAACGCCATTCCGAGATAAAACAACAATGTACTCGATATCAACAGCGGCGTGACCAATCGCTTTTCATGCTTATACAAACCCGGCGCTACAAAAGCCCATATTTGGTAGAGCAATACCGGCGCTGCCAGTACGACAGACAGCAACAAACACACTTTAAAGGGGATCAAAAACGGTGCAGCGACATCAATAGCCTGCATCTCACCAAATCTTGTCAGTGGCTCGGCAAGCCAGCTCCAAATTTGCTTTGAAAACGGGAACAGGCACAAAAAGAAGATGCCAACAGCCAGCAACATTCGCAATAGACGATCACGCAGTTCCACCAGATGTGACAACAGCCCCATCTCGGCCTCGACGCCATCGTCCTTTATTTTATTGCTCACCTATTCGAATGCTCTGTTATTTAATGAGTGCAGCAGATCATACAGACTGATTTGAGTCTTGGTCTTTCGAGTCTTTGTCGGCAGTGCTTTGATCTTCGTCATCATACGTATTGTAACCTGCAGAGCGAGCGATCTCTGCCATTTTGGCACTGTTTTCACGCGCTGTTTCTGCCGCATCTTTCACTTGCCCCACAGCGCTGTCCATCCCTTCACTGACAGATTGCTGCGCCTGCCTGGCTGTGCGTTCGAGATCGGTCTGGGTTTCCTTGACCATATCTTTCAGCTCCCGAATCTGATCTTCCTGGCTGGTTAACATGCTTCGCAGCTCATCAGTTTGAAGCTCGCTGGCGATGTCTGATTTCACCCCCGCGACGAAGCGCTGCATCTTACCGACCCATCTGCCGATGTTACGGGCAACAGCCGGTAGCCGTTCCGGCCCAATCACGACCAGCGCAATAATACCGATCAGCACTATTTCCTGAAAGCCCATGTCAAACATGTTCGGCTACTCCGGGGTACGCGGCAGAGACGGAAACGATGGCTCTAGACTTCTTTCTTTTCTTTTTCGACTTCATCTGCAACACGCTCAGCGGTGTTTTCAATCTTACCAGCCGCTTCAGTCCCTTCCTCTTCGTCGGTTTTAACGGCGTCTTTAAAACCCTTAACAGCAGACCCGAGATCTCCGCCGAGATTGCGCAGTCTTTTGGCTCCAAAAAGTACAACCACAATAACCAGCACAATTAACAACTGGGGAATACTTGGCATCATAACGTTTGATCTCTATCTAAATTAATTTGTACAGCTTTCGTCTTTCATCACGGGGTGCTGATCAATCAGTTTGGCGCGACGCTTTTTCATCATGTCCGGATTGGCCAAAGCGACGCTGCAGTTCCTGCAAAACGTCCTCTGGGCCTAAATCCTGTTGCGCCAACATCACCAGTGTGTGAAACCACAGATCCGCCGTCTCGTGAACAATATCATCACGATTGCCGGATTTTACGGCAATTATCGTTTCTGTGGCCTCTTCACCCACCTTTTTTAGGATGGCGTCAGTTCCACCGCGATACAAGCTCGCAACGTAAGAATCTGATGCATTTGCTGATTTACGTCTTTCAAGCTCCTGCGCCAGCTCTTTGAGTATCTGATCGCTCATTTTACAGGAGACCTCACAATGATTCCTTGCCTGGATAAATCTCACCCGGATGTTTCAATACCGGTTCACTATCAAACCATGAAAAATCACGTAACTTCCGGAAAAAGCAGCTATATCGCCCGGTATGGCATGCAATTCCGCCTTTTTGACTGACTTTTAATAACACTACATCGGCGTCACAGTCAGTACGGATATCAGCCACCACCTGAGTATGACCAGATGACTCGCCTTTATGCCACAATTTCCCGCGCGATCGAGACCAATAGACCGCTTCACCCGATTTTGCAGTCAATGCCAGTGCTTCGCGGTTCATCCACGCCATCATCAACACGTCATTTGAGTCTTTATCTTGTGCGATGGCGGGAATCAGCCCCTGTTCATTCCATTGCAGTGAGTCGAGCCACTCTGTGTTTTCAGGACTGCTCACAAACGCACCTCAATTCCAGCAGACCGCATCGCCTGCTTTGCCTCGGTGACCGAATACTCGCCAAAGTGGAAAATACTTGCCGCAAGCACTGCATCTGCGCCTCCCTGCAAGACCCCCTCACACAGGTGATCCAACGTACCCACACCACCAGAAGCGATGACGGGTACATCTACCGCATCCGCAATAGCACGAGTCAGCGGTAGATTGAATCCGGACTTGGTGCCGTCACGATCCATACTTGTCACCAATAATTCCCCGGCGCCTAATTCAGTCATTTTAACCGCCCACTCAATCGCATCCAGTCCGGTACTCTGACGACCGCCATGAGTGAAAATTTCCCAACGCGGCGTCTCACCTTCAATGTGAACCCCCTTTGCATCAATCGCAACCACAATGCATTGACTGCCGACATGATCAGAGGCTTCACGAACCAACGCAGGGTTATGCACCGCAGCGGTATTGATGCTGACCTTGTCGGCACCGGCATTTAACAGCTTGCGAATATCAGCCACCTGGCGAATGCCACCACCCACTGTGAGTGGTATAAAAACCTCCGAAGCCACCTGCTCTACCACCTCATAGATAGTATTGCGGTTGTCAACGCTTGCAGTGATATCCAGAAAGGTGAGCTCATCTGCACCGGCATCTCCATAGCGTCGTGCCGCCTCCACCGGATCGCCGGCGTCAACAATATCAACAAAATTAATACCCTTAACTACGCGTCCTGCATCGACATCAAGACAAGGTATCACACGCTTTGCGAGACCCATTTAAACCACCTGCAGCTGAACACTATGCATTAGCGTCAGCTCGTTGCTGTGCAATTTCAAGCTCCATCGTACCTTCATACAATGCCCGACCAACAATTGCACCGGCAACGCCATATTTTTCAATCTGGCAAAGCCGATCGACATCTTCATAAGAGTTAACTCCGCCTGATGCATACACTGGAATATTAATTTGCTCTGCAAGTGTTGATGTTGCCAGGGAGTTAAAACCCTGCATCATGCCATCACGATCAATATCGGTATAGACAATGCCACTCACTCCTATGCCCTCAAAAGATTTCGCAAGCTCCACCGCATCTTTATTAGACTCTTCAGCCCAGCCACTCAACGCGACTTTGCCATCACGTGCATCCAGTCCCACAATAATCTGACCCGGCCATGCTTTACAGAGTCGCTCTATAAAAGCGGGCTCACGAACCGCTTGCGTTCCAATAATGACCCATTGCACTCCTGCCTCAATGTAGTGCGCGGCCGTCGCATCATCGCGAATGCCCCCACCCACCTGAACCTGCAAGTCCGGATGCGCCTGGCACACTTGTCGAATCACCTCACCATTACGCGGCTCACCAGCAAACGCACCATCAAGGTCAACAATATGCAGACGACCTGTTCCAGCATCGACCCAACGCGTTGCAGTAGCGATGACATCATCAGAAAAAACTGTGTCATCTTCCATACGCCCCTGTTTGAGTCGCACACATTGACCGTCTTTTAAATCGATAGCGGGAATAATTTGCATGAGTGGTATTCTTTAATTTCCGAATGCTAGTTTGGCTGCCACTGGCTAAAGTTTGCAAGTAGCTGCAAACCATTAGCGGCACTTTTTTCGGGGTGAAATTGTGTAGCAAACACATTGTCTTTGGCGATTGCACTGCAAAACCGGCCAAGATAATCAGTCTCCCCGCTGACAATATTTTTGTCTTTCGGCTGCACGTAATAGCTATGTACAAAATAAAAACGCGATAGATCAGATATATTATTCCAAAGCACATGCGTTGACTGCTGCTGCACTTCATTCCACCCCATGTGCGGTATTTTACACCCGGGAAAATCGCTATCACGCTCAAAGCGGGAGACCTTACCGGCAACATAAGCCAAACAATCAATACCGTCGTTTTCATCGCTTGAATCAAACAGCACCTGCAAGCCCATACAGATTCCAAGAAACGGTTTGTTATGGAATGCCGCTTCGACAGATTCAATTAGCTTATAGTCTCTAAGGTGCGCCATACAGTCACGCGCAGCCCCTTGCCCTGGAAAAATCACTTTGTCAGCGCCGGAAATTTCACTCGCAGACGAACTGATGATAGTGCGGGCGCGGGGTGCCACATGCTCTACAGCCTTGGCCACAGAGCGAAGATTACCCATGCCGTAGTCGACAACCGCTATCGTTGTCATCGCGTAGCCACTTTCTGTTTATATTTTACCAAGACCATTGTGAGCAATTACAGCACACCCTTAGTAGACGCTGGCTTGCCATCAAGCAGATTATCTGTTTCCACCGCCGTTCTAATTGCCCGGCCAAACGCCTTAAAAATGGTTTCAATTTTATGGTGTTCGTTATGCCCTTTAATGTTGTCTATGTGCAGGGTCGCTTTGGCATGATTCACAAAACCGTGGAAAAACTCGTAGCAAAGATCAACATCAAACTCCCCTACACGGTCTCGCTTAAAATCGCAATTAAAGTACAAACCCGGCCGGCCGGAAAAATCGATCACCACACGTGACAATGATTCATCAAGCGGAACATAAGCATGACCATAGCGATTGATACCGGCCTTATCACCAAGCGCTTCGGCAAACGCCTGACCAATGACAATGCCAATGTCTTCGACACAGTGATGATCATCAATATGGTTGTCACCATCACACTCGACTATTAGATCGAGCATACCGTGTCTCGCCACTTGATCAAGCATGTGTTCAAAAAACGGCACACCGGTGCTGAAGTTGGCTTTACCAGTGCCATCAAGCTGCACTTCAACCTTGATTTTGGTTTCATTGGTAATGCGAGAGATTTGTGAGGAACGTGGATTCATGTGTTTATCGCAGACTTATTTATTCTTCTAAATTTGATGTTTCGGGTAGTGAAACCGTAACGCAGGTCAGATTGTCCGACTCAAGCTAAAATGTCTCATGCTTCCTGCAGCCAAAACGTCACCGGTCCGTCGTTAACTAACTCAACCTGCATGTCTGCTCCGAACTGACCGGTGGCGACATGACAATCTAACTTCTCCGCCAGACTCACCAGTGTATCAAACAGACGCGCTCCATCGGCAGGTGATGCAGCCTTGCTAAAACTGGGTCTCAATCCGCGCCCCGTGTCGGCAGCTAAAGTGAATTGCGGCACCAGCAGCAGATCGCCGCCTGCATCAAGCAAGCCGAGGTTCATTTTGCCTTCTGCGTCTGAAAACACCCGATATAGAGAAATTTTCCGCAATAACGCCGCCGCAGTTTTCTCCGTATCCTCAGGCTCCACCGCCAGTAAAACCAGCAACCCGGGGCCAATACTCGCGATTTCCTCGCCCTCAACAATTACTCGTGATTCCGTTACGCGCTGCAGTAGTGCTATCAACTTTTTCTCTTTGTAGGAATTTTCCTACATGAAAATCATACTTTACCTTACAAAGAAACCAGCCCCCACTCCTTGCCATTCATTCTGATAAACAGCAACAATATTCCACCGCAATGGATTGCGACGGGGGAACTAGCAATTGCCGGCTAACGACCCGCAGAAGACCACCTTAGGCTCGCAAGGAAGGCGCTTCCGCCCTGTGAAGGGCGGGGGCACTGTTTTCGGACCCGAATCGCTCCTGATCATCACCCGCTTTACTAATGGGCGAATTGTAACTGGTCAGACACGACAGGGTTCCAGAAAATCTGTCTTCATTCTTTCGCTCCGCCTCCCTGATCAATAATCCTATCCTGGCGAAAACCCTGCTGCGCGCACTGTCCTGGCTTCCCCTGCGAGCGAACCATTGGTTTGGCGCGGCGTTCGGCGGACTGGTACACAAGCGACCTAATCGCAATAGCAGAATTATTCTGAGAAACCTGCAGCTCTGCTTCCCGCACCTGACAGACGCCGAACACCAGGCAATGGCAAAGAGCAACCTGCGCGAGACTGGCAAGAATATCACCGAGCTTGGGCCTTTCTGGCTGTGGAATAGAAAACAAGTCCAGCGCCTGCTGATCGAAGAAGTCGGCCGCCCTACTTTTGATGCAGCCACAGCGCAAGGCAAAGGTGTGATCGTCGCCTCCCCGCACTTTGGCGCATGGGAGCTGGCCGGGCTGTTGTTGTCGATCGAGGCACCGATTCATTTTCTCTATCGTCCGAATAGAAACTCACAGCTTGACCAACCTGTGATTGCGTCACGTGAGAGGTTCGGCGGCAAGTGCTACCCGATTACCAGCCGTGGCCTGGGTGGATTGGTCAGAGCGCTAAAAAAGGCAGAGACCATTGCCATTCTCCCCGATCAGGAACCAGCTGACGATCATGGAGTATTCGCACCGCTATATGGCGTCCCGGCATATACGATGACTTTTATGGCCAACCTCGCACAGCGGACCGGTGCGCCGGTTATATTTACGGCGGTTGAGCGTTTACCTAAGGGACAAGGCTATCGAGTGCATTACTTTTCACCAGACGATGACCTGTATCACGATGACCCTGAACGTTCCGCAGCGTCATTGAACCGAAGTGTCGAGCGCTGTATCGATGTTGCGCCGGATCAATACATGTGGAACTACAAACGATTTAAGAAGACACCACCCGGCACACCGTCACGTTATTAGCATGCAGGTGTGCCAGGGGTGACTGATTAAGATCTATGCAGGTACTTCTACATTATTAATTTTACAGGCTTGCTGCAATGTATTGTGTAGCAAGCAGGCGATAGTCATTGGCCCTACTCCACCGGGTACAGGAGTGATTTTCCCAGCCACTTTTGACGCTGATGAAAACTCTACATCCCCAACCAAACGCGTCTTTCCACCTTCTGCTTCAATGCGGTTGATACCCACATCGATCACTGCAGCACCTGGCTTGACCCAATCACCTTTGATCATTTCAGGTCTACCCACGGCCGCCACCAGAATATCAGCACGCAAACACTCCTCCTGCAGATTTCTGGTTCTGGAATGAGTAATTTCAACTGTGCAGTTCTCTTGCAGCAGCAACGACGCCATCGGTTTGCCAACTATATTTGAACGCCCGACAACCACAGCATGCATACCGGATAAATCACCCAACGCATCTCTGAGCATCATGATACAACCGAGCGGTGTACAAGGCACAATACCCGGTTCACCGATAGCAAGCCGTCCGACATTGCTCAAATGAAAACCATCAACGTCTTTATCCGGGTTGATATGGTTAATCACGGCCGCCTCTTGAATTTGTTTTGGCAACGGCAGCTGAACCAGGATTCCGTGCACCGAATCGTCAGCATTAAGCTTGTCGATTAATGTCATCAGTTCTTCTTGTGATGTGGTGTCCGGCAGTTTGTGCTCAAAACTCTGCATACCGGTTTCTGCTGTCTGCTTTCCCTTGTTGCGAACGTAAACCTGGCTCGCAGGGTCTTCACCGACCAGCACCACAGCGAGACCGGGAACAATGTTGTGCTGACTTTTTAATTTAGCTACTTTGGCCGCTACCTCTGCGCGAAGGTTCGCCGCAAATGCCTTGCCGTCAATTATGTTGTCCAATGGAAAGTCCAAGAGTGGGAGCGTGGCTAGTTTATATCAGGTACCGCCGTTTACAGCTTGGCTATATTCGCCGCTTTATATTTCAGGGTGTAAGCCTTACGCAGATTTCATTCTTCTCAGAGTTAGTCATCTAGCGATTACCCAAATGGGTGATGCCCAAACCAAATCCGATGCATTATGCTTCTCGCTCAGCGCGTTACTGCAGGAGCACGTGCGGACAGGAAGTCCATGTGCTGATCAGGGGTCGTCTCCGGGCGACTTCTGTTTTCCAACTCACATGCTCCTAGTCAATACTCCATCCACTGAATTTTCCGATGTCGAGATTGGCAACCACACAGGCAAAAATACCGGATAAACCAGGCCAATCTACTGGTATGCATGACTGCACTGTTACCCTGCCTTCGACTGTTCATTGAAATTAGCACGGTAACTCAGCGCTTCTTTTAAATGATCAGGCTGAATAGCATTACTATCCTCCATATCTGCAATTGTTCGTGCGACTTTTAGCGTTCGGTGAATCGCACGTGCGGATAAATTAAATTTATCCAGCGCTGCCGCCAGCCAACGATGCTGCATTTCATCGAGAACACAATATTTCTCTACCTCGTTGTTATCCAGTCGTGCATTGGATTTACCACTGCGGTTAATTTGCTTTTCATGGGCGCTTTCTACGCGCAGGCGTACCGACTCGCTGCTTTCCCCTCTGGCAGCATCGCTACGCAATTGATCGTAGGCGATACGCTTTACTTCAACTTGAATATCAACCCGATCAAGTAGTGGACCGGACACTCTCGACTGATAGCGATTGATTTGATCCGGGCTGCAACGACACGGTTCTCTATCATCCCCAAAGTATCCGCAAGGACAAGGATTCATAGCCGCAATAAGTTGTATACGAGCAGGGAAGTCTGCCTGGTGTCCGGCGCGCGATATCGTGATCTCACCGTTCTCAATTGGCTCACGCATCACATCAAGCACATGCCGCGGAAACTCAGGCAGCTCGTCTAAGAATAAAACTCCGTTGTGTGCCAGCGAAACCTCTCCAGGTTTCGGTTGACTGCCTCCACCGACAAGTGCAACACCAGATGCAGTATGGTGTGGACTCCTGTACGGCCGGTTACGAAATTGGGTGAGATCAAATCCCCCCCCGCTGATTGATGTAACAGATGCCGTCTCTAACGCTTCTTCGAGTGTCATAGACGGCATTATCCCGGGCAACCTGCTCGCCAGCATAGATTTACCGGTGCCCGGCGGGCCTACCAACAACATGTTATGTCCGCCACACGCGGCAACTTCCAATGCACGCCTTGCTTGATGCTGGCCACGAACATCAGACAGATCAAGCGTTTTATCTTTTGTATAAGCGGCCGCCGGCGTGACTTGTCGCAATTGTTGAAACTTCTCTTCAGATACGAGGTAGTTACACAGGCGCAAAAGGGTTTCACTGGCATAGACCTGGCAATTTTCTGCAAGACTGGCCTCAGCGCTGTTTTCAACTGACACCACCAATGCACGCCCGCTGTTTTGTGTTGCCAGTGCAGTCGGTAGCGCACCGTTTACACCGCGTAACTCTCCTCCCAGAGCTAACTCGCCAATGAACTCGAACGGTTGCAATAAGTTGCTGTCAAGCTGACCGGAAGCCGCAAGTAACCCAAGAGCGATAGGAAGATCAAAACGACCACCTGATTTGGGTAAATCTGCTGGTGCAAGATTAACAGTGATCCGACTGGCAGGAAATTCAAACCCGGAATTTAGAATGGCAGCGCGAACACGGTCTTTGCTCTCGCGAACGGCGGTTTCCGGCATACCGACAATAGACAACGCAGGTAGCCCGCCTGAAAGATGAACTTCCACCGATACCGGGACTGCACTTACGCCTACAAGGGCGCGACTACGTACTACTGATAAATTCAACTTCCTACAACCTTAAACTTCTGATTTCCGACGCCGGCTGGCGCTTACTGTTGATAAGTTCCTGTATTTACAGCACGTAGCTTACTCAGACGAACGACTTTCTATCAATTTTTCCAATCGATCCAGTTTCTCCCGAGTTCGCTCCAACAGCGCCACCTGAAGATCGAATTCCTCGCGGGTTACGAGGTCCATCTTGCCCAATGCTGACTGCAGTGCCGCTTTGGCATTTTTGTCAAAATCTGATTTGAGCCCGGCAGCACCCGGCGGCAACACCTGCCCCAATTTGTCCACCAGCTCATCCAACACACCCGTCTTTCTCATTTACCCGTTCCAGCATTAACTTTTCGACAGGCTTCCATTGTAACGGGTTGCACCGGGCTTAAATAGCATCGTCTTTACGAGTGGCACTGTGGCGACCCGTCAAGCAAATGTGACCCTCATCACCTTTGCGCATTTTTCTAACAAATCCCAGCAGTTAAGCGCGATTACATGGCGGTTAATACTGCATTCAAACCTGAAATCGAAGAAAAAAGCGGTACAATTCCAATGAAAACGAGCGAATCCGCTTTTGCCGTCGCGAATGTGCATAAACGGGTAACAAAGCCATCTCCCCGGCCATTTAACAATAAAAATAAAAAGATAATGAGAAAATCAGGGAATTCAAATCGACCCGCTCCGCCGTCCGGCGGTGGATTTCAACCAGCTGTATTGATCGGCGCAGAGATCGCTTTCGCAGCCCTTCTTTTGTATTTCACCAATACACCCATTGATTTAAACACCACAGCGCAGGTTCAACGTTCACCTATGATAACCATTGAGCTTCCGTCTGCGAGCGTCGCTGTTGCCTCCACTACCACCGCCGACATGAACAACGCTCTGCTGAATAACAAGAATTAGACGTAAACCTTGTTCTCGAACCCCTGGCAACGTGAATGTGACGTGTTGAGACACCAAAATGCGCAAATTAGACCGGACGCACACGTCAATTTTACAATAACAACATGATCCGCTGGCGCATTGCGCTGAAAGTTTGCTAGACTCCCGTCTTCGGATCGGAAAGCACATAGCCGATCACTTTGGCTCACTGTAAATAATAGCCAAGCTGCTGCAGTTCAACTGCAAGCCACGCAACTTCACACAGTAAACGCGACGTACAGCCAAGGGCTGTTACCGCGACAAAGTTGCTTAGAGCGAATTGATAGAAATAGAAACCGCAACACCAACAGATAATCAATACAGACACCCTATTGGCTTTGCGGCATAAACTTGAAAGTAATTTGTCTATACAAATCTTGAAAGAGATATTGAATGTTTGTGCTTAATAAACTTATCTTGACGCATATTTCACAATGCCAGTAGCTGCAATTTTTGCTGCTGCATATGTTATTGCCATGCAAGCTCAGAGCGCCATAAACAGATCAACATCCACAACACGTTCGTTGACGTCATCGTCTTCCCAAGAAAGCATTTAGCCCGAAGAAGCAGCCTATGTCAGAGACACCAAATAACAAACCTACTGCCGCTCGTCCGCCTAGCAAACCAAAGCCACGCGCACCTGCTAATGCAGCGGGCCAAAGTGCCGGCCAAAATAGCGGACAGAATAGGAATGCTCAAAGCGCGAACCAGCGTCGCAGGCCACCACAGCAAAAAGCCCGACGACCACAAAACCAGGGACGGCCACAAAGAAACGCCGACGATATCGGCAACACTGTTGGCAATCGCAGACCTCCCAATAGAAATAGTTCGCAGGCAAATGGCAATGGCAACCGCAGCCAGGGTCAGGGACAAAACCGCAACGGTAACCAATCAAACTATCGCACCGCAGACCCGTTTGGCGATGACCAATTTCGCGGTAGTGACTGGTATCGGGAAGATCAGGCACGCTTTGCCAAACGGCAAATCGCTCTAGAAAGGGCTGAAGCATCAGGCCAATCTGAAGGGGCAGCATCAACGGGCTCCAATCAAAATCAGCGCAACCCACGCAATAGAAACAATCGTCGTCCACGGCCTGCGCAACAAAATACCAATGACGCTCAAAGCAGCACGGAAAATAGCGCAGCTAACGGCGCTGCAGAAGATCAGAAAGGGGCTCCAACAGCTAACGCGGTTGCCGAGACACCGCCGAATACTGCGCCAGCAGTTGACGCACCTCCAGCAGTTGACGCAGCAGCAGAGCCCAAGGCTGATGCCGGAAAGCGTGACAACGAAAAATCAAGACGCGCGCCATGGAGAACACAAAAACACGCCACAGCCCGCAAGACACCAAAAGCTGATGCGCCACCCAAAGACGCTCCTTAAAAAAGACGCGCCATGACCTGCATACTGCTTAGCAAAAGTGCGGCAGTATGGTTATGACAAATGTGGAGAGGCCAGATATTCGGACGATTGCATTTCACTTAAACGGCTAATCGTCCGGTCAAATTCAAACTGAAGCCGACTACCCTTGTATAGCGCCTCAGGGCGCGATTCGGCCGTTATCACCAGCTTCACACCGCGATCGTAGAACTCATCAACCATATTGATAAATCGTCGCGTGGCATCGTTGGAAGTATCATCCAACCGTGGAACATTGCCGAGTAACAAGGTGTGGTGCGAACGTGCGATCTCAATGTAGTCATCAGTTGAGCGTGTGCTATTACACAGAGGATCGAAGTCAAACCACACCACCCCATCGGCCAATAGCTCTGTTTGAATATCACGGCCGTTTATCTCTAACATACCTTTTTCCTGCACTTCTCCTGCCGCTACCAACCCATAAAACTGAGCTCTAAGCGTCTCATCCGAATTGCCATCGAGCGGCGCTCGATAGACCTCCGCGTTTTGCAAGAGCCGCATTCGATAATCAATATCACCACCAAGATAAATCACTTCAACGTTATTTTTTATCGCCTCTATCGCAGGTATGAACCGCGCTCGCTGCAATCCGTCTTTATAAAGATTATCAGGTTCAATATTTGATGTGGTCACCAATGACACACCGCGTTTAAACAAACCTTGCAGCAGACCACTCATCAACATTGCATCGGTAATATCGTTAACATGCATTTCATCCAGCACCAGCACGATACATTCATTAGAAATTTTCTCGGCAATTATTTCAAGCGGGGACTCTTCATGTTTTATCTGCTTTAACTGGTCATGGATTCCCTGCATAAAGCGGTGGAAATGCACTCTCCTTTTTTTATCAATAGGCAAGCCAGAATAAAACATATCGCACAGCAATGTTTTACCGCGACCAACACCACCCCAAAGGTAGATGCCTCTTTCAGGTTGTTTAGTGTTTATTACTGCTGACTTTCGAAAAAGCGAACTGAAAAAACCACCTTTAGTGGCAGCTACACTCCCGCCTGCATCGTGGGATGCCACCAAACGCTCGTACAAATCTTGCAACTCACTAACGACAGTCAGCTGTAGCGGATCAGGCTGTAGCTGACCCAGTTCAAGCGCGCGTTGATAAGCAGTATTCGGATCAACCGTCGTTGAAGAACTGGTTACCATTGTGTCCATTCCTGCCGTAACGTCACTGATCTCGTGTTTCCCAAATCTCGGTTACCAGCAACGGTTACACGATGTGTCATTCAAGCCACGCAGGCAGGTATTTCCAGGCCTCTGCCAATTGCGCGTCATGTTGCCGGGTATCCTTATCTAACGACGTCAGCAAGCTCCAGAACTCGTCGGAATGGTTCATTTGTACGGAATGCGACAACTCATGCAATATGACATGGCGCAACAATTGTTCAGGAAGAAATAACAACTTGTAGTTCAAGCTCAACGTGCCGCGCGATGAATAACTACCCCACCGCGTTTTCTGGCCTCGCACTATAAGCTTGGTGTACTGCAGACCGGACTCTTCAGAAAGCTCCCGCGCCACCTCTGAACAATGTTGCTTGGCATACCCCTTCAACCAACGGATGAGCAGTTGCGCAAGGCTCTCGTCATCCGTGTTGGCAGGCAAAGACACGGCAATACGCTCACCCTCTTGCTGCAGACGCAAACGGTTTCCAGAGATCTCTCGATAGTCAAAGTCGAAACTCACACCGGCTGCCTCAAGCGACAATTGCTGCGGCGGCCAATCCAGCTCAAATCGACCAGGCAACGATTCAAAGCGCTCGAGCTGGCCTGCTATCCAATCTTGCCGCGACGAAAGAATTTCCGGCAACAAGTGGTGATCAAATCCCTCAGGCACCACCACCTCCAAGCCGCGCCTGCGACTGACTTTCAGCGTCACATTACGTGCCTTGTGGGACTCACGTACGTTGTAATCAAAATTTGCGATCAAAATATTCCAGCGACTACTCTGTTTTTTGTTGTCGTTTCTTCGTGTCGAAAAGCATTGCAACGCAGATCATTCGACTTTATTCTCGCGACCGACAATTTTCCAACTAACTAATTCTACAACAAGGGGTTTCCAGTTCTATAATATTGCCACAAGCGTTTTCACGTATGCTTCCTAGCTGCTGCAACCGCAACCCCTCACAAGAAAATAGATTAACGCAATGGATTTACTAGGTACCGCCAGTCTTCTGATGACAGTCACCGCGCTGTTTGCCTACATCAACTATCGATTCATTCGCCTGCCAACCACAATCGGCATTATGCTGATCTCGCTGGTTTTCTCGTTGTTCATGGTGCTGCTTTCCAAGGCAGGCGTTACCTTCGGCGTCGAGTATACGGAAAAGCTGCTTTCCGGAGTTGATTTTGACGCAACGTTAATGGAGGGCATGCTCAGCTTTCTGTTATTTGCAGGCGCATTGCACATCAATCTGAATGAATTGAAAGATAAAGCCTGGGTAGTCGGCATACTGGCCTCGGTGGGCGTGATTACCAGTACTTTCATCGTTGGGTTCGCATCTTATTTCCTGCTTGGCGTGTTTGGCCTCGACATGCCCTTCATTTATTGCCTGCTGTTCGGCTCACTCATTGCGCCAACCGATCCGGTGGCGGTGCTGGCTATTCTTAAGACAGCCAATGCAAGCAAGTCACTGGAAACAAAGATTGCGGGTGAATCACTATTTAACGATGGTATCGCGGTGGTCGTATTCTTAATTGTTCTCGGTATCGCGGTTGGTGATGGCCACGCCGCCACCCCACTGGGTGCTGCCAAGCTGTTCATTCAGGAAACCATCGGTGGCGGGATATTCGGTTTTCTTATCGGTTGGTTTGTCTACAAGTTGGTAGAGTCTATCGACAACTACCACGTTGAAGTTCTGCTGACACTGGCCTTAGTGATGGGCGGTTACGCTGCAGCCCGGGCCCTGCACATTTCAGGTCCTATCGCTATTGTTGTGGCCGGCCTGTTAATCGGCAACCAGGGCAGAAGCTTCGCCATGACCGATCAGACGCGTGAGAACCTTGATACCTTCTGGGAACTGATTGACGAGATCCTGAATGCGGTTTTATTTATGTTGATCGGTCTTGAAGTGATTGTGCTCGGCGTGAATGGTAATTACGTTTTAGCCGGCATAGTAATGTTTTTCGTGGTTCTGGCCGCACGCTTCATCGCTGTTGGTATCCCTGTTTCACTACTCAAGCTGCGACAGAGCTTCCACCCGCACGTCATCTCAATTCTTACCTGGGGCGGAATAAGAGGCGGAATATCGGTGGCTTTGGCGTTATCGCTCCCACAAGGTCAGGAACGCGACATCATTGTTGCCATTACTTACGTGATTGTGATTATGTCCGTGACAATGCAGGGACTCACGATAAAATCTCTGGTTCAGTATGCAGCGAACCAGTACCCAACCTTTCCTGAAAACCAGGGCAAGGACAGCACGATTACGTAAGACATACCGCCGCTGGCTAAAAGCTCTTGCAATGGAGCTGGCAGCCAGCGGACGGCTTTCAAGTCAAGTCGACTGCGACCCATGGTATAAATTTACCACGTGACGCGCCTCTGCAAAAAATAACCAACGCTCAATAAAAACACCGGCAAAACCAGACAACATTGCCGGTATGCCAGCCGCTGAACCAAAGAATAATAGCAACGCGGCCGGTACCAAAAACCCGAACACGATACTGATCACACGCAACCAGATCAGCCTGGTTTTGGCGACCTCATAGCCGAACTCATCAGTGAGAAAATTTCCCTCACCATGGCCCACATCCAGCAACCTGACGGTAGCTCGGGTAAAACCAAGGGCTGAGTTAATCGTTGGCCCGGCAGGCTGACCAATCCAGTAGTAGTAAATCAATTTACCCAATGCAGCAGCACCGACCATACCCACCGCAATGGTCACATTACCCGCACCACTGGCAACCAGTATCAAGCTGCCCAACATAAAACCCAGCAAGATGTAGTTGGTGGGTGTGAGTGCAGTATTCCATTGGCGTATTGTTTTTAAGCAGGCGTATATCATTCCGGTTGAAAATAACGTCGCTATCGCCAGACAGAAGGTCAATGCCGCAAGAATTTTTGAACCACCGGCCTCTGAATTCCACAGCGTCAGAAGCCAAACCAACGCCACCGGATACAACAGCACGGCAAACACACCTTCGCGTGACAGCCAGGAAGTGCGGAACCGAAAGAAGGCGCGCCATGCATTGCGCGGGTTGGCCAAATGAAGCGTTGATGCCAGCAAACCTACAGTAATTAATACTAACGCCACAGCAACCAGCCACAGACGGCCACTGCCAGACAAGGTGAAATTCAGATCGAATAAGTCATCAAGGCAGAGAAACGATATCAATCCGTAGCCCGCTCCTGAAAACAACGTAAAACATATTACTGATATGGCCGGATGCATCAGGCTTGTCGCTTAAGTTGTTGCGCAATCCAACGCTGAATCTGCGCCATCGGTTTGTCTTCTGCAGCATGCTCTTCGCGGCTGACTTGTCTCGGCTTGTGAGTCTCAACAGCAGGCGGTTGCCTCGGGGGTAAATACTTGTTGGTCGGGTTGTATCCCTGCTCCGGCATCATCGAATAACCGCTACGCTGTCTTACCTGCTTGCTTACTTCCGAATCGGGATCATCGAAGTCGCCAAAGAAGCGTGCATGCGATGGACAAGTGAGCACGCACACTGGCTGTCGTTCTGATTCAGGCAGATTTTCATCGTAAATACGATCGACACACAGTGTGCACTTTTTCATCGTACCTGATTCCTGATCAAGCTCACGCGCTCCATACGGGCACGCCCAGGAACAGTAGTTACACCCCATGCACTTATCCTGATCAATAAGCACGATGCCATCTTCAGGTCGCTTGTAAGATGCACCCGTCGGACATACCGTCACACACGCCGCATCTTCGCAGTGCATACAAGACATGGGTGCATTAATGGTTTTGTTGTTTGGATAGTCGTCAACTTCGTAATGACGTATGCGATTAAACCAAACCCCGCTGGGCTTACTGCCATACGGATCGTAGTCAGACAGTGGCCCACTAGTGCCCGATGTGTTCCACTGTTTACACGCAACCGCGCAAGCATGGCAGCCAACACAGGTATCAAGATCAATGACCAGACCGAGTTTCACTATTTAAAGCCTCGCATTATAGTGTCTTTAAAACTACGTTTTAAATTGACCTGTTTACCTGCTGAGTAACGCAATACCGAAACCGATGGTTCCTGCCCGGGAAGCGCTTTCAATGTATCGAACTGAGGCATTGATTGCTCCTCAACTTCAGCATCAGTCACCTCAGCATGGGATATCTTTACCCGCAAGTCATACCATGCAGCCTGCCCTGTCACCGGATCAGAATTACTTTTGTTTTCCGTCGGATCATCACTCGGCAAAGTCTCTGCAATAAGATGATTCATTAAAAAGCCCTTGGTTGATTCAGGCGCATCTGCACCGAGACCCCAGGCACCACGCTGCTTGGCAATGGCATTCCACGTCCAGACAGTATCGCTGTTAACGCCTTCCATTAACTTTAGCTGCACCTTAATCTTGCCGTTGTGCGATTCCACCCAAACCCACTGCAGATCCTTAAACCCAAGTGATTCACCGCGCTGGCGATTCATATACAAATAGTTCTGCGACATGATTTGCCGCAACCAGGCGTTTTGCGAATCCCATGAGTGATACATGAACATCGGTCGCTGGTTAACTGCAAAAAACGGATACTCAGTTTCTGAAACTCGCTGCTGCTCCAGTGGCAGATACCAGAACGGCATGGGATCAAAGTAGTCAACTAATCGCTGCTTATCCGCCTCACTTTTTGGCTGTGGGCCATCGTACAAGCCTTGGCCTGCGAGCCTGAATTTTTGCAATGTCTCTGAATATAACTCCATCACGATCGGGCCGTCATGAGCGTTAAAGCCGACACTCTTTGCCCACTGCAAGTAGTCTTTGTTGGCAAACCGGTAGTAACGCTGGTGCGCAGGAATTTCGTATTCAAAGAAACAGCCGTTGTCTATATAGTCCTGCCACTGATTCTGATTCGGCTCACCTACCAGCGATTTCTCACCATGCTCACCGCGATAGCCCGCCAGAAACCCGATACCGGGAGACTTCTCCCAGTTAATAATAAAGTCCTGATAGCCTTTGTACTTCGGCTTGCCATCCTCAGTGACTAACGCCGGAAATCCCAATCTGGCACCCACATCAAGCATAACTTCCTGCCAGGGCCTGACATCACGATCCGGTGTCAGTATCGGCTGTCTTATAGAGTCACATGCAAAGTGCGGTTCTGAGATCGGTCGGTC
Organism: uncultured Granulosicoccaceae bacterium; assembly: GCA_938041955.1. Classification (GTDB taxonomy): domain Bacteria; phylum Pseudomonadota; class Gammaproteobacteria; order Granulosicoccales; family Granulosicoccaceae. The sequence continues at coordinate 30,833 of CALISD010000120.1, forward strand.
AAGCAGCGATATGGTGTCAAATCGTTCAAGGTAGGTGGTATCTGGCAGCACCAGATCGGAGTACTGCACCATCTCACTGTTAAACGCATCGCAGGTAACAATAAACGGTATTTTATATTCGCCATCTTCACCCTTTTGACACAACATACCTTGCGTCTCGGCGGTGTTCATTGACGAATTCCACGCCATGTTGGCCATAAACAGCATCAATGTATCGATCGCATAGGGATCCTCATTGACGGCATTTTTTATCACCATGTGCATCAAGCCATGATTGGCAATCGGCGCTTCCCACGAATACGCCTTGTCTATACGCAATGGCTCACCCTCGGCATCAATGGCCAGATCTTCAGGGGCAGTAGGAAAGCCCAGTGGCGGTCCACTCAATGGCGTGTTCGGCGCCATATCACGTGCAGGTTTTATGGGTGGCGGTAAATGCCTCGGAAACGGCGGCTTGGCCAGATGACCACCAGGGCAGTCAATCGCGCCCAGTAACACTTGCACCAAATGAATGGCTCTACAGGTTTGAAATCCGTTGCTGTGAGCAGATACACCACGCATCGCATGCATCGCGACAGGCCTGCCTATAAAAGACTTATGCTCACGACCTGCCCAGTCCGTCCATGGGGTATCAATTTCAATTGTTTCACGAAACGCCACATGGGCCATTTCAAGCGCCAGGCGTTCAATCGTTTCTGCATCCACACCAATTTGCGCTGCAATATTATGCGGTGCATATTCTTCTTTGAGGTAACGCTCAGCCAGAAGCGTCATCGCCGTTTTAACTTTTACACCATCAGCCGTCTGGTACTCTCCAAACAGTGCCGGCTCACAATCAATATCGCTCCACGGCTGGATCGATTGCGACTTTAAGCTCCACACCTGAGTATCGCTGTTCTCATCAGCTGCATCTGCGCGCAACAGCAGACCGTCGTTAGCCTCTCCCGGCGCAAATATAACCAGCTGCGGGCTGTTGGTGTAGCGAAGTAGAAAATCCTTGTCAAAGAGATCATTCTTTAACAAAACATGCGCAAACGAGAGCGCTAACAAGCCATCTGTACCAGGCTTGATGCCGATCCACTCATCTGCAACTGCCTGGTAGCCTGTGCGCACCGGATTGACAGACACAAACTTAGCGCCGCGACGCTTGAGTTTTTCAATACCGATTTTGATTGGATTAGATGCATGATCTTCCGCCACACCCCACATCATGAAGTACTTGGCATGATCCCAATCCGGATCCCCAAACTCCCAGAAGGACTGGCCTATCATGTACAGTCCACCCGCCGCCATATTGACCGAACAAAAACCACCGTGGGCAGACCAGTTGATGGTGCCGAACTGCGATGCCCAGAAACCGGTCAAGGCTTGCATTTGATCACGGCCGGTAAAGTAAGCAAGCTTTTTAGGGTCCGTGGCACGTATATGGCGCAAACGTTCGGTCAGCAGTTCTATCGCGTCTTCCCAGCTGATCGGTTCAAACTCACCGCTGCCACGCTCTGATCCTTTTTTGCGAATTAGCGGCTGTGTTAATTTGGCTGGAGACATTTGCTTCATAATGCCCGCGTTGCCTTTGGCGCACAGCACCCCCTTATTGATCGGGTGATCAGGGTTACCTTGTATAAAGCGAATTTTTTCGCCTTCCAGGGTGACCTTAATACCGCAACGACAAGCACACATATAGCAGGTGGTGGTCTTAACCGTCTGTGCGGAATGATCTTCAAATTCGGGAAGTTGGGAGGACATTTTTTTTGACACCAAGCGGTATTGTTCAATTCTCCTTCAGATACCCACGATAACCAAGATCCAAGAGATCAGCTCACCATGGCACAAGCGAAATGCAGTTCACACCATTGGCAAGAACATCGCTATAATCCGCAGGGATACACAGATACAAACAAGCACATACGGCGCTAAAACAGCATCGACGCCAAATTCTTCAGCTCCGGAACAACCGCCGGATAGTTAAAACCCTGAAAGAAAACACAGCTCAGGCTTACAATCATGTCCAACACACAAAATGTCTGTCTAATAGGTGGCAGCGGTTTCCTGGGTACGGAACTCGCCGATCAGCTATCGCGCCGCGGGACAGACGGCAAAGCGATAAATATCACCGTCCTGACCCGCGATGACAGAAGAACGAAATCTCTGCGCGTGGTCCCGACTGTCAATGTGGTACAGGTAAATCCGTACGACCCTGTCGCCCTCTCCCGTGCTTTCGAGAATCAGGACGTTGTGATCAATCTGGTCGGCATCCTGAACAACAGCGTCGGTGGCACTTTTGAAGAGGCCCATGTGACACTTGCCCAAAACATTGTCACTGCCGCCACTGAACAGAACACCAGCCGCCTGATTCAAGTCAGCTCACTGCATGCAGACGCAGAAAACGGGCCGAGCGACTACCTGCGTACCAAAGGCAAAGCGGCTCATTTGCTGAAGGCATCCGGCTTGCCGGTCACAGTCTTTTGCCCGTCAGTCATTTTTGGCAACGGAGACGGCTTGTACACACGCTTTGCCAACCTTTTGCACGCCATGCCTTTCATGCCGCTTGCGTGCCCGGAAGCGCGTTTTGCACCGGTATACGTGGGAGATGTAGCCAAAGCAATTGTCGACTCACTGGACGATCCGTCAACCATTGGTCAATCGTATAACTTGTGTGGTCCGGACATCTATACTCTGCAGGAAATCGTCGAGTACACAGCGTCAGTACTTGAGATCAAACGAAAGATCATTCCTCTGCCTAATGCGATTGCAAAAGTACAGGCGTTCATGATGGAATTGATACCAGGCAAGCCCTTTAGCCGTGACAACTACAAGTCGCTGCAGGTGGATAGTATCTGTGAGAACACAGATTCACACCAACCGACCTCGGTGCAAAAAATCGTACCGACGTACCTTGGCAAAATGAACCGCCAAAGCAGACTCCAGCATTACCGGGAATTGGCACGTCGCGACATCCCGCGTGACTAAACTGCCTGCATGGATGTCGGGCTCTGAGGTTTTGTCACACGCGTCTGACACAAACACACTAGTGGGCTGTGCGGCGCCTATACCAGACTAAGGGCTTTACCGGGAATACGGATGGTCTGTTCAACTTCCTGTCCGTTGTACGAGAACAAATAGATATCAAAGCCCCATAGGCGATGGAGGTGTTTTAACACCTCCTCTGTATCTTCGTTCAACGGCTTGCGGCTGTTTTGCTGATGGTGCAGCGTCAATGAACGATCACCACGTACATCTACTTCGTGCACCTGAATATCCGGCTCCTGACTGCTCAAGTTATATTGTTGAGCCAATGCATCACGTACCTGACGATAACCGTCCTCATTGTGAATGGCAGTCACATTTATTGTGTCGGACTGATCATCGTCAACAATACAGTAGAGCTTAAAGTCTCTGATCACTGTAGGTGAAAGGTATTGTTGAATAAAGCTCTCGTCTTTATAATTTTCCATCGCAAAGTGCAGTGCGGACAACCAGTCACTGCCTGCTAAATCCGGGAACCAGTGCCTGTCTTCATCGGTCGGTGCCTCACAGATTCTTCTGATATCCCGCATCATCGCAAATCCCAATGCATACGGATTAATACCACTGAAATACGGGCTATCAAATTCCGGTTGCGCCACCACACTGCTATGCGAGTGGAGAAACTCCATCATGAACCCTTCATTCACCAAACCTTGATCAAACATTTCATTTAAAATGGTGTAGTGCCAAAAGGTTGCCCAGCCTTCGTTCATCACCTGAGTCTGGCGTTGAGGGTAGAAATATTGCGCAATCTTTCTGACGATTCGTACGATTTCACGTTGCCATGGCTCAAGCAACGGGGCATTTTTTTCTATAAAGTAAAGCAGATTTTCTTGCGGCTCAGACGGGAACCGATGTTCTTCAGTTGCCGCTCTGTCTGAGGCCCCACGTGGGATTGTGCGCCACAGATCATTAATCTGTCGCTGTATGTATTCCGCGCGCTCATCCTGCCTTGCCTTCTCCTCGGCGGCAGAAATCGGATAGGGTCTTTTATACCGATCGGTGCCATAGTTTCTAAGTGCATGACAAGAATCGAGAAGGCTCTCGACCTCCTCGCTGCCATAGCGCTCTTCGCAGTCAGCGATAAACTTTCGGGCAAACACAAAGTAGTCGATAATTGATTCAGCGTCTGTCCAACTTTTAAACAGGTAGTTATTTTTAAAGAACGAATTATGTCCATAACACGCGTGAGCAATCACCAACGCCTGCATGGTCATACTGTTCTCTTCCATCAGGTAGGCAATACACGGGTTGCTGTTGATGACAATCTCATAGGCCAGGCCCATCTGCCCGCGCCGATAACCACGCTCGACATTTAAGAACTGTTTGCCGAAGGACCAGTGGTTGTAACCTACCGGCATACCCACCGACGCATAGGCATCCATCATCTGATCAGAGCGGATGATCTCTATTTGATTCGGGTAGGTATCAAGTCCATAGCTCTGTGCAATACGGGCAATCTCTGCATCGTATTTTTCTATCAGCTCAAAGGTCCATTCTGAGTTTTCTGAAATGAACTTGTTCATGAGCCACTCGACATCGGCTGACCGTTGGATTGCCGCTGAAACAACTCACGGAAAACCGGGTAAATATCTGCGTAGTCCTCAATAGCACGCAATGCGAAAGCATCACCGTGCGCCTCGGCAAGCTTTTCATAATACTGCCAAAGCTCCTGATGGCCACGATCGGTTATTTCGATATAGCAGTAGTACTGCAGCAATGGCAAAAGATCATTGGCCAGCAAATCGTGACAGATAGGTGAATCGTTGGTCCAGTTATCGCCATCTGAGGCTTGCGCACCGTAGATATTCCATTCTGATACCGGATAGCGATCCTCAATTATGCCGGACATCAGCTTCAGTGCACTCGAGACCACTGTGCCGCCGGTCTCTCGCGAGTAGAAAAATTCTTCCTCCTCAACTTCTTTTGCGGTCGAATGATGGCGAATAAAAACCACTTCCGTTTGCTCATAGTTTCTCTGCAAAAACAGATAGAGCAGTATAAAAAAGCGTTTGGCAATGTCTTTGGTTCGCTGATCCATGGAACCAGACACATCCATCAGGCAAAACATCACTGCTTTTGATGAAGGCTGCGGCAGTTTCTTGTGGATATTATATTTAAGATCAAAGTCATCTATGAAAGGTATGTTGGCAAGCTTTCGCTCCAGCACCACTAACTCTTCTCGCAGCGCCAGTACGGTGGGTTCATGTGAACCCTCCTGACCTGCAAGCTCTGCCAGTATTTCATTTCGCCGACGTCGCTTCTTCGCACCTAGCGCGATTCGTCTCGCGTAGGCACTTCGCATTGAACGCACAATATTCAGCTGATTCGGTGTGCCCTGATCACTGATTCCGGCCTTTACTCGTTTAAAGGTTTCAGTCGATGCCAATTGCCGTCTGACCAGATTCGGCAGCTCCAGATCTTCAAACATAAACTCAAGAAATTCATCTTGAGTGATCTGAAAAACAAAATCGTCAAGCCCTTCACCGGATCCCGAGGCAGAACCGTTACCAGCACCACCCCCGGCACCTCCATCAGGGCGTTTGATCTTGTCACCTGATAGAAATTCTTTGTTACCCGGCAGCACTCGTTCTCTGACACCACCTTTACTATGACCAAAAGCAGGCTCGTCAATATCTCTTTGTGGAATGCCTATGTTTTCACCACGCTCCATATCAGTGATGCTTCGCTTGCTTACTGCATCAGTCACCGCTTGCTTGATATGCTTTTTATAGCGTTTCAGAAAGCGCTGTCGATTAACAGCGCTTTTGTCTTTGCTATTGAGCCTACGATCTATGATGTAACTCATGCCAATACTCCGCCGAGCTTATCGCTAGTTAACATCATGCTACTGTGATTTACGAACCCGTAAATACCACTCCGCTAACAGGCGAACTTGTTTTTCAGTATAACCACGCTCAACCATACGCTTGACGAATTCATCATGCTTTTTCTGATCATCGCCAGATGATTTGGTGTTGAATGAAATAACCGGCAGCAAATCTTCAGTGCTTGAGAACATTTTCTTCTCGATAACACTGCGCAGCTTTTCATAGCTGGTCCAACTGGGGTTACTGCCGTTATTATTGGCGCGCGCCCGCAAAACAAAATTGACAATTTCATTACGGAAGTCTTTCGGGTTGCTAATACCCGCCGGTTTTTCAATTTTTTCCAACTCTTCATTCAACGAAACACGATCAAACATCTCACCCGTTTCAGGGTCACGATATTCCTGATCCTGAATCCAGAAATCAGCGTAGGTGACATAGCGATCAAACAGGTTTTGCCCGTATTCTGAATATGACTCAAGATAGGCGGTTTGAATTTCCTTGCCAATAAAATCAATATAACGCGGCGCGAGAAATTCTTTTATATGACCCATGTAGCGACCATGAATTTCTTTAGAAAACTGTTCCTTCTCAATTTGTTGTTCTAATACATATAACAGATGCACCGGGTTGGCGGCGATCTCCGAAGCATCAAAGTTAAATACTTTGGACAATATTTTAAAAGCAAAACGGGTCGATAAACCGTTCATACCTTCATCAACACCTGCCGAATCACGGTATTCCTGAATTGATTTAGCTTTTGGATCAGTGTCTTTTAGGTTTTCACCGTCATAGACACGCATCTTGGAATAGATGCTTGAATTTTCAGGCTCTTTAAGTCGTGACAGAGCAATGAACTGAGCTAACATTTTTAAAGTATCCGGTGCACAGTGCGCATCGGCCAGTGAACTGCTCACAAGTAGCTTTTGATATATTTTTACTTCTTCAGATACTCTTAAGCAGTAAGGCACTTTGACAATGAAAATTCGGTCTATGAATGCTTCATTGTTCTTGTTGTTTCTAAATGTCTGCCACTCTGACTCATTCGAGTGCGCCATAATGACACCGTCAAACGGTATCGCTCCAATACTCTCTGTGCCGTTGTAGTTACCCTCTTGAGTTGCCGTAAGCAACGGATGCAAGACCTTAATAGGTGCCTTGAACATCTCAACGAATTCCATCAAGCCCTGATTGGCCAGGCACAAAGCACCTGAAAAACTGTAGGCATCAGTATCGCTTTGCGGGAAATCTTCAAGCTTTCTAATATCTACTTTACCGACAAGCGCGGAAATATCCTGGTTATTCTCGTCCCCCGGTTCGGTTTTTGAGACACTGATTTGATCAAGAATGGAAGGGTAGCGCTTGACGACACGAAACTGGCTGATATCACCACCATACTCGTGCAGTCTTTTTACCGCCCATGGCGACATAACTGTTTGCACATAGCGAAGTGGAATACCGTAATCTTCTTCCAGAATGTCGCCATCTTCCACCGGATCAAATAGACCCAATGGTGATTCGTTAATAGGTGAGCCTTTCAGGCAATAAACGGGTTGCTGCTGCATAAGTGACTTGAGCCGCTCAGCAAGAGAAGACTTACCGCCACCGACGGGGCCAAGCAAATAGAGAATCTGCTTCTTTTCCTCTAAGCCTTGTGCCGCGTGCTTGAAATAGGAAACAATATTCTCAATCGCCTCCTCCATGCCATAGAATTCTGAAAACGCCGGGTAACGCTTGATCACCTTGTTTGAAAATATCCGGCTGAGCCTCGGGTCTTTTGATGTGTCAATCACCTCAGGCTCGCCGATCGCCTGCAACAGGCGCTCTGCTGCTGTGGCGTAGGTGCCCGGCTCATCCTTACACAGCTGAAGATATTCCTGCAGCGAATATTCTTCCTGCTTCTTTACTTCGTATCGTGACTGAAAATGGTTGAAGATGCTCATAATTTAACAGCCTCTTGGTGGCCAATTGGTTTGAACATAAAAGATCAAACATCCTGTTATAGTTCGCCGGAACGAACCGTTATTCTGCTCCTTTTTTACGAAATTTTCCCGGTGCTGGTCGGGAATTCAACAACTCCACTTTACTGTACTGCCAATAGCAGCACACAAACGTAAAATGATCACCCTGTATAGTCTTTTGATTAAAATCAATACCCTACTTAACCCCCTGTGATCTATAGCTCATTATGAAACACTGTTACTGACTCGCACCTGAAGGTTGTACAGAAGCAACCAGTTTATCCATTACTGTCGTGCGTTCTTCGGGTTGTAAATCAGCTATCTCTTGAGTCGCGCTATAAAATTTTTCAAACGATCCTCCAGACTGTTCAAACAGCACCTGAAACGCTGGCACATAATCAGTATAAGTGGCAATCGATGCGAGTCGCGCATTGTTGAGCTCACGACTGAACCAGTTGTCGTAACCGCCGTAGCCATTCCACGCCACTTTCAGTTGCTCATATTCCTCCTGCATTTTCTCGAACCGCTGTTTTTTCATTTTACGCATTACTTCTACCTCAACATCCGTCTCGTATAACTCGGCCAGATCATCACGAGTACCACGCAACAGATCGATGAAATCTTTCTGCCGTGCTTTTCTGGCATCCAGCTCAGCAGTCATCCGGCTATGATCTTGTTGTGGATTTTTTCGTGTTTCATTCTCCTGCCAGCGCTTCAAACCTTCGCGCTCAACAAAAGAAGCAAACGATTCATTAAACTTACTGTCGTTAGTAACGTACAACTGTTGGTGTGCCAACTCGTGGAATAACAAGGCGGCAATAGCCGGATCACTTCTGCTCAACATGGTGTTTAACAACGGATCCTTAAACCAGCCAAGTGTCGAGTAAGCAGTCGCTCCGTTGACCGATACATCTAAGCCTTCCTCTTGTAACGCGTCCGCATATCGCTGTGCATCTTGCTCAGCGTAATACCCCCGGTAGGACACACATCCTGCAATGGGAAAACACCACTTTTTAGGATTAAAGGAAAACTCGTCCACAGCGACGACATTCCATGTCACATATCCTCTACCGGTATCGTAAAAGCTGGTGTAACTGTTATTGTCGGGCAACTCAAGATTGTCTATGGCAAATTGCCGTGCCTCCTGCGCGACCTGCAAGCGATGCTTGATTTTGTCATTAACATTGGCGTCGGCGACAATCTCATCTACCGGCCGTTTACCTATGACGATGCGCATATGACCGGAAATAATCTGCGAGTAATAACCTACTGTGCTACAACCCGTCAGAAGAGCAAGCATTACCGTTACTGACAATATTTTGCTGCTTGCGTTCAAATAAAGGCCCGCCGGCTTACTGAAATAAAATTTCATAATGTACAAATCATTGTTATATCTGGTTAACCATTTGCCTACGCGGCAAACCATTCGTTTGACAGAATTCTTAAATACGGTATCACGATTTTGAGCAAAAACACCCCCATGAAAACTTACCTTGTCGGTGGTGCATTGCGCGATAAAATTTTGGCGCTACCAGTGTCTGATCGTGATTGGGTGGTAGTAGGTACGACACCAAATACCATGCAAGAAATGGGTTACCGTCAGGTAGGCAAGCACTTTCCAGTATTCCTGCATCCGGAAACCAATGAGGAATACGCGCTGGCACGCACCGAGCGCAAAGTATCTCCGGGCCACCAGGGCTTTGAGTTCAACACTTCGCCGGACGTCACTCTTGAAGAGGATCTACAGCGACGTGACTTGACAATCAACGCTATCGCAGAAGACAACGACGGTACCATCATCGATCCCTACGGTGGCCTTCAAGATATAGAGGCGCGTTTACTCCGACACGTATCTCCAGCCTTCGCTGAAGACCCTCTGCGGGTATTGCGGGTGGCAAGGTTCTGCGCCAGGTTTGCACGATTGGGCTTCAGCGTTGCTGCAGAAACCATGGCACTAATGACCACGATCACCGCATCAGGTGAGTTGTCTACTCTGTCAACAGAACGCATCTGGTCAGAGTTTCAGCGCGCGCTCAGCCACCCGGATCCACAACCATTTATCGACACACTGAAAGCGTGCGGGGCGTTATCAGTACTCTTCCCTGAGCTTGATCAGTTATACGGTGTGCCACAGGTGGCCGAACATCATCCGGAAATTGATTGCGGCATTCACAATGAAATGGTGTTGCAACAAATTTGCAGCATCAGCGATGATCCGGTCGCAAGATTCGCCGCACTATGCCACGACCTCGGCAAAGCCACCACACCGAAAGAATTACTCCCGGCACATCACGGCCATGAAGAGCGCGGAGCTGACATTGCGGAGCATTTTTCGCAGCGCTTACGAGTGCCTAACGACTATCGCCAATTAGCGGTACTGACCGCACGCTATCATTCGCACTGCCACCGTGCGCTGGAACTCAAAACCACCAGTGTATTGAAGTTAATTTCCAACCTGGACGCACTGCGCAGACCGGAACGTTTTGAGACTTTCCTGCAAGTATGCGAGGCAGATGCGCGTGGACGTAAAGGACTGGAAAATCGCCCCTACCCACAGGCCGATTTTCTTCGCGGCGCTGCCGCATCGGTCCAAGAGATTGACGCCGGTGCCATAGCTACTGCTGCCAGGCTGGCCGGGAAAGATATCGTCAACGCGATACGCGGGGAACGCCTAATCGCATTAAAGCACTACAAAAAAAGCTATTCAATTTAAACAGCTACAACCGAGGCTCTCCATTACCCTCACGATCACGCAACGGACTTTTGCGCGGAAAATGTGACCGCAGAAAATCCATTTGATCAGCCAACACACGCTTCCCCTTGAGGTAGATGTACTCTGCGTGATTAGGTCGAAATGGGATCGCCAGAAGTTTTATACCCGCTTGTTCAGGTGTTCTGCCGGCTTTATGATTATTACAACGCTTGCAAGCCGTCACCACGTTTTGCCAAACGTCTTTCCCGCCTTGAGAAAGTGGCGTGACATGATCGCGCGATAAAAGAGAGGTCATGAAATGCTGGCCGCAATACAGGCAGATATGCGCATCACGTTTGAACAGTGTTCGATTGCTCAGTGGAGGAATGTAGGCATTGGTGAGCGTTTTATTGGTGCCGTGGGTGGCCACAATCGCGTTGACTTCAATTTCGCTGCGTTTACCTGTGGCCGAATTAATGCCACCACGAAGCCGATAGATTGGGCTGCCAAGATAATAGGCAACCCGCCCGGCATGGTAAAAACGCACGGCGTCCTGATAATTGATCCACTCCAGCGGCATCCCTGCTGCATCTGTCCGGAGTACCTGTTGCGATAAATCGTACACAGTAAAAGCCCGAATTTGCTACACCGATACGTTAAACCATTCAGTGAGAATAATGCAAATCTGTTATTTACACCTACCGCCTTGTAGATTTCCAGCAAAAAAAATTTATCAATGCTTAAATATCTGAGCCTCTGGATCAAAGGCTAGCCAGGCAAAAGCGAAATGCACCCCTTGATCAAGCTGTTGAAGCTGATTACCTGCGAGCTCACCCTTCTCGGCAATACCGAAAATATTCCACTCAGAGCCTGTTTCGACATCAGTCACGACGCCATCATTTAGTTCAAATGTGAGTTTTTTTTCACCTAGCACAGCACTATAAACAGCCGCTGAGGGGATCAGACGAGACGCACTAATTTCCGCCTTATCGAGCGCTGAATTCATGTTTTCAAAAGCCAGCACAACAAACGACGTCCCTTCGAACTCTGAATTGACTACCGGTTTATCTCTTAAAGACGTTAGATCAAAAAGTATGGTTTTATCATTTGCTCTGAGGCTCAACACTCGCTCCATCGGTCGCAGGCGCTTATCTGTTTTACCGCGGTACAGAAAAGGTGAAGAGTTAATGTCATCGTATCCTGCATAAGGGTTACGACCGTAAGTTCGTTGATAACCGGTTTTACGTGACAGCACCCGACCTTCAGGGTACTGTTTTTTAAAGGATTCAAACGCCACTATATTTGACGGTATTTGCTTCAGCTTTTCACCATTCATTTTCCCGATAATACCTTCGCCGGTAAATTGCTGCCACCACGATTCCGTTTGACGATCATACATAACCATATCACTCAGACGTAACCTGCCCGTGGTGCCGAAATCGTAGCGCACACCATTCAGATCACGATCAAATACAATTGAGGCGTTGCACAAGGGACAAAATGTCACTGACACCCCTGTGTCTCCGATCTCATCATTGACTATTTCGTGCCACATCAGAATAGACAAGGGGTAGGCTTTTGCGATACCGCCTATCTCCAACACGATAACCGGCTCTTTGTTCTGCAGCCATTCGCCGGCAGCAGCAATATCTACAAACTCTGGATCATCAATAGCTGGAATACCATCTTTAGGTGGGCCTCCAGACATAATTTCACTGTGATCTACAGAGCTATCAGTGAAGTCTGTGACCGGCCACTCTGACGAATTTGTTAGTGCAGATGCAAACCCGCTAAAAGTAATTAGCGCTGCCGCAAAAGTAGATTTAAATAGTCTCATCAAGTACTCACCTCGCAATTTTAAAAACATCATTAAACTCCCGCGCGGCTTCATGAGCTTTGGCACTTCTACAACAGGCGCCTCTCAACCCAGGGCAATATTTTATCTGCCCCGGATGCTAAAGCGATCACACCAAGCATCACACCAATCGAATTAGCCACCGCATCCAACCAATCAAAAAAACGGTAGGTTGTCATGCTTTGACCGACTTCCATTGCAACACCCAACAACACCAACGCACAGGCTAGAATTATCCGGGAGCGTTTCGACGTAAATAATTGTCCAAACCACCCCATCAAAACGGCGTAGGCGATCAAATGATTTATCTTGTCGCCAATAGTTGACGGGACCTGTGGCAGATAAATTTCTGCAAGTGACAGATAGACAACGAAGAAAATCAATCCAATGCCTGTCAGCGACCACCATTTTCTCAATAAGGATCCGCGCTGATCACTATTCACAGTTTGTAAAACCACGAGTCATTTATGACCAATTTTTTCCACCACAGTTCACTGAACTAGATAATTATCACGGAAACCATGGCCGTCAGTGCAATAGCAATTGTGATGTGCACAATCGGTGATATCCAAAGCAGGTGAGTCAGTTTTAATTTGTGATAGAGCGCGTACATCATCACCAATAGATTCATAACAACAATAATCAGCGAGACCAGCGAACCGACTTGCAACGCTTCATCACTCCATTTGACCTTATCTGGGCCATCAATGAACAGACCAACTAATGCATACACCAGATAAAAACCAGACATGACCACCGGAGCAAGCAAACAGATAAATTGCCATACAGGGGATACCGGTCGTGGTCCGGCAGTGTCAGAATTCATATATTTGATACCATGGAAGGAGAACGTGAACAGGCCATTGGCGCTGCTGACTTCCGTCGCCAGACCGCCTGATAAAACTTTTGAAGCGTTTGGTTGTCAATCATTCAGCAAGCGGAGTAATACATGCTAAAAATACCATACACAACACAGTCAAAACCAATGCAACTTTTAAAACCAATACTTTGCGGTATTTGCCTGATCGTGTCGTTGGCAACCGGCCTGATATTATCAGGACCTGCTGTCGCAGGTGATGCCAAAATCGTTAAAGTGGAAATTTCAACGCTAGGTAACAACCTATACAGCGTTAGTGTAACACTGGAGCATGCAGATACCGGGTGGGATCACTATGCCAATCGTTGGGACGTGCTGGATGAAAACGGTGAGTTACTGGGCTCTCGGGTATTGGCGCATCCTCATGTAAATGAACAACCTTTTACTCGCAGTCTGCGTGTCGAGATTCCAGCTAGCGTGAAGGTGATCACAATTGTCGCAGCAGACTCAGTACACGGTGACAACAAAGAAACTCTACAAGTGGAGGTTCCGGAATCCTAAAAGCATCGCTTCGACTGGTCACAGCAATCGCGACCAATCTGCTCTGGAAAATCCAGAGAGCGCTATATCCAAGCTTTTGGAAAAACCGATCACCATAAAGCGATCACCCATTTCCTGAGGCAGGATTACACGCTTCAAGTCTCCGGTAGCGGCAATCTGGCCGCGTTCATCCAGCAACTTGATCTTTTCTTCAAGTCGTTCCAACACGCCAAGCGATAACATAAACTGCGAAAGCGGTGTATAGCCCTGCAACTCCAATCCCACCTCTGTGGCGGCGATTGTTACTGCGGTGAAGTCAACATCGGCGGTAATATCTTGTACGGCTGGTCGTGCAAATGGATCATCGTGTACGGCATGACGAAAAAAACAACGAAGTGTTCCATCAGACGCTGTCGGGGAGTAATAACGTCGGCGCTCCGATCCATAATCACACACCAATACCGCCCCTGCCTCCAACATGGATGATACAGACTGCCACCAGGGAACCAACAGTGGGCAGTACTCGGACTGATAATCATCGCTAAACACTGTTTTTACATCAGACATAATGGCAGCCACTTCAGCTTGAATTTTATCGTCCGCCACAGACTCAAAAGTAAACCCTGATTCCGTGTAATTCACCATTAAACGTTCGGCGACACCACTTACCATCTTGAAGCGCTCAACGGCAAAAGCGTCTAACACTTCATTCGCGATCACTACCCCATTGAATTTTTCCGGCAATGAATTAAGCCACTGTACTCGTTGAAAAACTGCAGCTGGCAATTCTGCTTTTAATACCTGCTGTTGCTGATGTTGCAAATCCGGACTGACATCCAGCATCAAGTACCGCACTGGCAATTTGTTATTTTCATTTAATGTAAGCAACAGATCCGCCGCCAACCGGCCGCTGCCACCGCCAAGCTCTAGTAGCTCAACGGGCAACTCGCGTTCATCAAGCGCTGAAAACACCTGCTGACACTGCGTTGCAAGACACGCTGCAAAGTCGTTCGATATTTCCGGGGCGGTAACAAAGTCACCATGTGCGCCCAACTTACTGAAGCCGTTGACATAATAGCCAAGCTCGTTTTCATAGAGGCTGCGATGCATGTAGTCGCTAAACGAAATTGCTCCGAGTTGCTCTATCTCCGAGCGCAGGCGCGCGACAAACAAATCACTGATTTCTTTTTGCTCTGAACTAAAGGGCGGCAGCTCAACGGTGGCCATGCTGATACCACACTAGCTCGACACCTTTGACATGTCGCCGCGCTCGATAATCACACCGACATCACTTGCAGCTTCAATCGCATCGGGCTTATGCACGGTGACTCGTACCCACGGCACGTTAAATTCAGTTCTGACAATGGTGGCGATTTTTTCAGCGAGTGTTTCGATCAATCCAAAATTACTGTTATTGGTAAACTCAATCACCCGATCCGATATGCTCTTGTAGTTCAATGTATATTGAATATCATCAGTTTCAGCGGCTCGAGCAATATCAGTGATCATCACAAGATCTATCGAAACGTTCTGGCGAATCTCACGTTCCCAATCGTAGATACCAATCACGGGGGTGGTGCGAAGCGCGGTTAGAAATACTTTGTCCATCGTATGTAGCCTTCGGATTCCGCTATCGGAAAATTGACTGTAGAAATTCGCTAACAGTAACAGATTTAATTCTTATCAAAAGTTGGATCAATACAGTCAACCAGCGACCCATTGTTTAGCCGACAGCATCGACCGATCATAGTGGAAAGCCATTTGATCTTCTGTGTAGCGATATTCCTGCGCAATCGGGCATGCCAGTCTTGCCAGACAAGTGCTGGCACAGCTGGACAGCGACTCACATCGATACGTCACACAGGCACTCATATTCGGTGATTGTGAAACCCCCAAGGCATCTGCCGGGCATGCAGACAAACACGGCGTGTCGCGACAACTTAAACAAGGCGATTCATTTTCAGGCAATGCAATATCATTAACGGTCAAATCTGACTGATCAATCTCAACATCGATCGTCACCACCGCCCGGTAAGCGAACCACAAGCCGTGACGCGAATTAATGCCTATGCCGAGCGGCGATGGACCATGCCATCCGGCTAAACCACCGAGAACTTGAAGCGGCAGATTCACATCCGGGTTGTTGGGGAAAAGCAATTGCCAACTCTGAACCGGCCATGTCGCTGACAACAGCCGATTAACGCTGTCGGCTGAGTATTGATCGACAGGATGATCCTGCGCGAAGTAGCGCTCCGGCATCAGTTCCCACATCAGAGGGCCGCTGTTACCTATCAGCAATAAACCCCTGGCATTTGCTGGCAGAATGAGATCCGGCACTGAGGCAGCGAGTGTTTTGGCATTAAAAGCGCTGAACAGATTCAGACCTAGAGCATCGAACCCGGCCTTCAAATGATTCAAATTAACGGTTTGAGAGTGACTCATATCAACTTAATGTGGTCCAACAACGAAATAGTATTGGCAATAACAGCAAATCCTTCATATAATAAGGGGTTCTGTGTATCAATTGTAAGTGCGGAGCAAAGCACATGTCTCGAATCTGTCAGGTGACCGGCAAACGCCCGATGAGTGGGAATAACGTCTCTCACGCTAAAAATAGAACCAGAAGGCGGTTTCTTCCGAATCTTCACACCCACAAATTCTGGGTTGAAGCTGAGAAACGCTTTGTAAAGCTGCGCGTGTCATCAAAAGGCATGAGAATTATTGACAAAAAAGGCATCGACGACGTGCTGAAAGAATTGCGGACTCGCGGCGAAAAAGTCTAGTTTGCCTGGTAGTATCCGTTATATCCCATACGTTAGGTCGTAAACGAAGCCCAAGGAGCGAAGCATGAGAGACAAAATTAAATTGGTGTCCAGCGCCGGTACAGGCCATTTCTACACCACCACTAAAAACAAACGCACCATGACCGAAAAGATGGAAATTAAAAAATTCGATCCCGTCGTTCGAAAGCATGTTGCTTATAAAGAAGCCAAAATTAAGTAAATTTGCTTCCATAGTAAGATCATCTGAAAAGCCCGGTTCGCCGGGCTTTTTTGTGCCCGCTTGTAAAACCAGCTCGCCGAAGCCCTACTCTCCACTTCCTCCACAACAAAAAAACGCAGATAACACCCCATATCTGCCAACTATCGTCTATAAAGTCAGGTTAACAAGTTTCGAGATATCCGGCAGCCAGCGAGCCAGGAATCAGCTCCGATCAGGCCTGAGAGAATAGAGTGGATAATACAACTACAATTCTGCGGTCTTATGAAGACTGACGCTCAAGAACTCACAACGCCAAAAATAACCCGGAAGAGCTACCAATCGGGCAAAGCCGGCAACAATGCGGTTGCGTGGACCGAAAGTTCATCTGACTGGAACACACCGGCGCGGGCTGAGCAGAAACAGCAATCACCGGCCCCTATTGCCATGCACGCTGAAGATCTTTCTCTGCGTTATGGCCCTAATCAGATACTCGCGGGCATCACCTTTACCTTATATTGCGGTGACACCCTGGGACTATTAGGTCTCAACGGGGCGGGGAAATCGACATTGCTGAAAGCCTTGTCCGGCGCAATGGCACCTGACGGTGGCACGGTACAAATCGGTGACAACGAGCTGTATCAAAACCCGCTGGCGGCCCGTATGGATATTGGCTATGCACCAGATAAGCCGGCCATTTATCCTGAATTTCGAGTCATCGAGTTTCTCAAGTTCATCGCCACCATGCGGCGAATTCCAAAATCGCAAATCAAAGGTGCGATCGAAAAAGTTATTGAGCGATGTAACTTAGGGGATGTCAGGCAAAGGGTGATTGGCAATCTGTCCAGCGGTTATCAGCAGCGAGTTAATCTTGCCCAGGCCATCATTCACACACCAAGAGTGCTTATCCTTGATGAGCCTGCCACCGGGCTCGATCCGGTACAGCTCATAGAAATGCGCGACCTAGTGAGCACGCTGAGCCCGGATCAAGCCACCATATTTTCGTCACATAGCCTGTCCGAGGTCAATGCCGTCTGCAATCGTGTGTTGTTGGTCCATTCCGGCCACAGCATTTTAGATTCATCAATCGATCTGTTGTCGAATAGCAATAACTCCACCTTCGATCTGAAACTTGAGGGGTGCAACGATTCAGAAATTGCCGCACTACCAGGACTGGTAGCCGCCTGCCGTATCAAATCCAATCACTGGATGGTCACCGGCACTTCTATGACAGCTGCACATCTTAAAGCCATGCTCGCTTCGCGCGGTCAGAAAATCGTGACTATGACTAAAACTGAAAATTATCTCGACACCCTGTTTCGTCAACTTGGCTCCACAGAGAAGCCGGCTCAGGAACAGTCTGGAGAATCTCATCACGACGTCAGTAACGGTGTTAGCCCGTGACCACACAAATAGCACTGCACGAACTCAGAGTCATGTTACGGTCCCCGTTCGCCTGGCTGGCAGCCGGATTACTTCAACTGCTGTTTGGCTGGCTATTTTTATCAGCGGTGGAACGATACATCGGACTGCAAGCAGTTGCGACTCAACAGGTATCAGAAAGTGGCTTATCGAGCTACCTCATCGTGCACTTCCTGGCACCTGTCAGCATCATTTTTATGGTTGCTACACCGCTGTTATGTATGCACCTTATTGCCGGTGACAAACAAGCCAATCGCTACAACCTGCTTTTAAGCCTGCCCCTGAGTGCCGCACAATTTGTGGTGGGAAAGTTCATTGGGGCAACCGTTTTTCAGTACTTAATCGTTGCCCTCAGCACACTGCTACTTGCGATTCTATCGTTCAATATAGACCTTGATATCACACACTTGCTTACCGCTGGAGCGGGATTATTATTGTTCATTGCTACAATAACCGCATTAACACTATTCTACTCATCACTTTCGAACCGCCCCATACTGGCCGCCTTTGCAAGTTTTGTCACAATGGCACTACTGTGGTTAGCAGCGGCCACTTCAGGGAATGGCTTGCTTCAGTTCGCCTCTCCTTCGGCACATTTACACAGCTTCATGCAAGGCTTACTAGACTCAAGAGACGTAATTTACTTCGTTGCTATCACGGGCATTCTACTTACCCTTGGCGTATGGCGATTTGATGCACAACGGGTACGAGGGGCATCACTGTGAAGCATGATGCAAAAGGCGCTGGCAAAGACAGCCCAAAGCACATTTCAGCGGGTGCACTAATGTCACCGGCATTATTGCGTACCGGCTTAATTGTCATTTGTTTTGCCATGGCGATTGCCCTCGGCAATCGCCTCTATGCCCACAAAGATATGACAGAATTGTCGCACCATACTCTCAACCCGCAATCCATCGCATCCGTTGAGTTGCTCGCCGACCCACTAGAAGTAGAAGTATTCATTAATCCTCATGACCCGCAAAGTGAAGCAGTGACCGATCTGCTTGGTAAATTTCAGGCACATAAAAAAAACTTAAACGTCACGCTCACTGATCCGGCGCTTGATCCAACACGTATGCGCTCACTTAATGTGGCGGCGGGTGGAGAGATTTTTCTACACTACCAAAACCGTACTCAACGGCTAACACAGCTATCAGAACAATCACTCACACTTGCTATGCAACGACTCGTAAGAGCCGACACCAGACGAGTAATATTTACAGTAGGCCATGGTGAACGCACCATCGACGGTGACACCAATGCCGACTTAAGTTTATTCGCACAGCAGTTAGCAGACTCAGGCTTTGAACTTGACACCATCAACATCAGCGAACAAACAGCATTAGACGCCAATTCCGGAACACTGGTTATTGCAGGCCCGATGCGTCGCTTCCTGGCCAACGAAGTCGTGCTACTACTAGAATATATCTCCAATGGCGGAAACCTGATTTGGCTAACAGAACCTGCCAGTGACGACGGGCTCGATGCGGTAGCGGTAGAACTTGGTATTGAACGTCTACCCGGCGTCGTCATCGATGTTGCTGCACAGCAATTACAGGTAGAACGACCGGACTTCGCGATCGTCAATGAATACTCAAGACATCCGGCAACAGAAGGATTTACCACCGTCACTCTCTTTCCGCAAGCAACTGGACTCGACGTACAGCCAGATCGCGAGTGGCAAGTGTCGGCCCTGGTGCAGTCGGGCAAGCAGGCGTGGACTGAAACTGGAGCACTTAACGGTAAAGTCGCATTTGGAGATGATCCGCGTGAAGTGAGTGGCCCCTTTCCACTGGTGTTTGCACTGGAACGCGACAAAGCAAATAAACAACAACGCGTAATCGTGTCAGGCGATGGAGATTTTCTTGCCGATGCATGGGTAGGCAATGGGGGCAATCGCGATCTTGGCAACAGATTGTTTAACTGGAGCGCTGACGACAACGCAATGATTGGCATTAGCGCACCAACACGAGCTGATGCACAGTTGAACTTGTCCCGAGTAAGCATGTTCTCACTCGCGGGCGTTGCTTTGTTATTACTTCCCGGCTTGATGTTTTCTGCCGCCACGGGTGTTTGGTACAGGCGGCAACATGGATGATTCAATCTCAGGCGGGGTAAAAATCTCTAACGTTGCCCTGTTAGTGCTTATTGCAGCGCTTGGCGCAGGTATCCTGCTTGACGGGCAGGTGTACAACAAGCCAACCCCGATGCAAACGATCTACCCACTCAACAGCGCAACCTCGATTGAAGTTCATTTTGACAATCAATTGATACTGGGATTTGAAAAGAAAGACCAGCAACAATGGCTGCAATCAACACCGATAGCCGCACCGGCACAACAGCAGCGTGTACAGGTACTGTTAGATACCAACAAACATGGTCAGCGCTACTACCCAAGCTCAGCACTTCCAACTGAAGATATATTTAAAGAACCGATCACACTAAAATTAGACAAGGCGACGTATGAATTCGGTAGCGTTGAGCCAGTCAGCAAGTTGCGCTATGTTCGTGCCAACGACCGCATCTACTTACAACCGGACTCTGTTATTCCCCTACTAAGCGCCGCCAGCAATGCGTTTATAGATCTTAAAGTCACAGCGCAGGTTCAGTCTATCAAGATAGGTGATACCCCACTGGCACAAGCGGATCTCTGGTCAAACCTGACCGCAATTGATGTTACACCCAAAAAACCAAAACTGCCCGGCACAGGGATCAATGTTAATCTGGTTCAAAACAGCAAACCGCTCAGACTGACCGCAGTACACACTGACAATGGCTATGTGATTAGCAGCGAGAACGGCTTTGACTACACGCTTAGCGCACAGGCGGCAAAATCACTGGGCCTCGACAATCTACCAGTTTCAAGTAACCCCTGATCAGCTCACAAATGGTATCCTCGGCACTCACCTATTAGATTGCCGCAACAAGCTCTCACATGCCTGAACTACCAGAAGTCGAGACCACCCTGCGTGGGATTTCACCCTATCTATTAAACAAACACATTAAATCAGTGAGGGTTCGCCAACGCCAGTTGCGCTGGCCGGTACCAGCGGCTTTATCAAAAACAAGAGACCTTAAAGTGACCGCCCTGCAGCGCCGGGGAAAGTATATCGTCGCACAAACACCTGCGGGCTCTATCATCATCCATCTGGGTATGTCAGGCAGTTTAAGAATTCAGGACAAACCATTTGAATTGCGCAAACACGATCACGTGATATTTGATCTGGGTGAGAACGTATTTCTGGTTTATCACGATCCACGGCGCTTTGGCAGCATTTTGTGGACAACCGAACCCGCAGCGCTCCACCCACTATTAAGCAAGCTTGGGCCCGAACCTTTAAGTGATGACTTCAATGGTGCACTACTTTTTAAGCAATCACGTAAAAAGAAGGTGGCGGTTAAACATTTTATAATGAACAGCCACATCGTAGTCGGGGTAGGCAATATTTATGCGAGTGAATCACTGTTTCACTCTGGTATCAGGCCCGGTAAAGCCGCAGGAAGAGTAACCGCAACAGCTTATGATCAGCTGGCTGACAATATAAAAACCGTCCTCAGTGAATCGATAAAATCGGGCGGCACGACACTTCAAGATTTTGTTAACGCAAAAGGCGAACCCGGATACTTTCAGCAAACGCTTAACGTCTATGGCCGGGAAGGTAAAGCTTGCCGCCAATGTGGCAACACCATTAAGCAACGTACGATAGGACAACGTTCAACGTTTTATTGTGCCACCTGCCAAAGCTGAATCAGCGGACATCTAACTCGCAGCGGGGTTGATAGCAATAATCCGATGGTACTTGTCCATCAGTTGTTCTCGATTTTCTACATAATTCGGATCGAGCGGAATACACTCCACCGGGCATACTTCAACACACTGTGATGTTTCAAAGTGGCCTACGCACTCAGTGCACAAGGCAGGGTTGATTTCATAGATTTCAATTCCCTGCGTGATCGCACCATTCGGGCACTCCGGCTCACAAACATCGCAGTTAATGCATTCATCTGTAATGATTAGTGCCATTAATAACTCTTGCAGGTTCTATTCTATGATCATTAGTTATTATTGCGTTCTTTCAGGGCCGCCTCAACCAGCGGGTGCACAAACTGCGATACATCCCCGCCCAGCGCAGCGATTTCACGCACAATGCTGGATGAAACAAACGTATATTGACTCGCAGCAGCGACAAACACTGTTTCTATATCGGGCTCCATCTGACGATTGAGATTAGCTAACTGCACTTCATACTCGAAGTCAGAAACAGCACGCAAACCGCGCACAATCACCGATGCTTCTTTGGCTTTAACAAATTCGACCAGCAACCCGCTAAAAGTCTCTATGCGCACGTTTTTATAGTCAGACAATACCTCTTTCGCCATGTCACAACGATGCTGTAAATCAAAATGCGGTTGCTTACCAGGACTGGCGGCGACCGCGATGATCAGGTGATCAAACATTTTGGCCGCGCGACTGGCCACATCAATGTGGCCGAGCGTGACCGGATCAAATGTGCCTGGGTAAATGGCGGTGATATCCAATATGATTCCCATTGCGTAGTGTTAGTGGGATCATCATTGCATGGCCGTCAATCTGTCGCAATCACTCGATACAACTGCGCCCTCACCTGACCTGCCACTTTATCCCGGTGCAGCTGCCAGTGTCCGGGCAAATCAAGCGTCTCGTGGCTCTTATCAATTTCGACGTAAACATGAGCTGAAGCGCTTAGCAACTGATGATGCTCGACCACATCAATGCTCGCCTGATGCAGGTTTTCTGCAAAAGGCGGGTCGATAAATACCAGGTCAAATCCGGCGTCAGACAAGGCCGGGCTTCGATACGCAGCGGGCAGCGTGGCATCCCCAGCCACAATTTCAACGTTTTCAAAGTTCACGCGCTGAGCGTTTTCCCGGAGCATGCCAACGGCTGCGCGGTTTTTCTCCAGCAAAACCACCTGTTCTGCGCCTCTTGAGGCAGCCTCAAAACCGAGCGCACCGCTACCAGCATACATATCCAGACAACGACAGCCCACAATGGAGTCCTGCAGCCAGGCAAACAACATTTCCCTGATGCGATCACCAGTCGGTCGCAGCCCCGGAGCCTCAGTCACGCGTATTTTGCTGCCCCGCTTAGAGCCGGAAATTATACGAACATCGCCACGCTGTTTTATACTCATATAAACATAATATCACCGACAATTCTCGCGACTGCTAAAATCACCTGATGGGCCTATTCAGTTTTCTCAAAAAAAAGCCGTCCACCGATGTTCCCGGTGAAATCAATGACGGATCGCGTGATGCACAAAGTGTCAACGCAGAAACCACACCCGACATCTCACAAGATGAAGTCGATCGGCTGGACGCAAAGCTTGCCAAGTCTCGCAAGCGATTCACCAGCGGTTTACTCGATTTCTTTAGTGGCAGAAAGGTCGATGATGATCTGCTGGATGACCTGGAAGCGCAGCTGGTCATGAGTGATGTCAGTGTGAAGACAGCGAACAAAATTATTGACTCGGTTCGAACTGCGGCCAAAAACAACCCATCAGACCTGCAAGCAATCTTACGCCAAGAGCTCACTCAGCTATTAACTCCCTGCCAGCAGCCTCTGGAAATACCTGATAACGAAACACCCTTTGTTTTACTCGTCGTGGGAGTAAATGGCGCAGGTAAAACCACCACCATAGGCAAAATTGCAAGGCAACTACAAAACGGCGGTAAAACCGTGATGTTGGCTGCAGGCGACACTTTTAGAGCAGCAGCGGTGGAACAACTGAAAACCTGGGGCGAACGCAACAATGTGCCTGTAGTAGCACAGGGGGATGGCGCAGATTCCGCATCGGTCATTTTTGATGCACTGCAGTCAGCCAAAGCACGGGGCATAGACGTGCTGATTGCCGACACCGCCGGACGCCTGCACACACAACACGGGTTAATGGATGAACTAGGCAAAGTCAGCAGGGTAATAAAAAAGCTCGATCCATCAGCACCTCACGAAACACTTCTGGTATTGGATGGCACGACAGGTCAGAACGCCTTGAATCAAGCCCGGGAGTTTGGCAATTCGGTTGAAGTCAGTGGACTAGTCGTGACCAAGCTCGACGGCACTGCCAAAGGCGGGGTTCTATTTACCTTGGCAGACGAGCTCAATTTGCCGATTCGTTTTATTGGCGTCGGTGAGGGTATTTACGATTTGCGTGTATTTGACGCCCCGGATTTCGTAAACGCCCTGCTCGGCAATTATTCACCAGACGGAAGTATCACGCCCACAGATGCGACTGGTCAGCTGTAGAGAAAATCAGGTGATCCATTTTCATAATGTGCATAAAACTGTTGATGGTCGGCGACTGTTTACCGATCTGACTCTATTTTTGCCAAAAACCTCCTATACTTTACTCTGTGGTGGAACGCAGTCCGGCAAAACAACACTTTTGCGTATGATCATGGCCTATGAGAAGCCAGATCAAGGCGCACTTCGAGTTGACGGTATAGATCTCGGAGACATTCCTGCAAGCAGGATTCCGTTTTTACGACGTCAAATCGGCCTGATCGCAAATACTCCCGTATTACTTGAAGACAGATCTATAGTTGAAAATATTTCTGTTCCACTTCAGTTAGCCGGCTTTGACCAGGAAGTCATAGAAGAGCGCTTAGCGGCAACGCTTGAACAAACAGGCTTGCGTGACGAGCAACATATAAAGGTAAACAGACTGACAGCGCCAACCCGGCAATTAGTATCAGCAGCAAGAGCGACGATTCACAAGCCAGCTATTATTCTGGCAGATGAACCACTAGAGAAAGTGGATGGCGACACTGCAAATCTTATTACCGGAATGTTGAACGAAGCTAACACCGCTGGGGCGACCTTACTCATTGTGAGCCAAAGCGATGAGTTTTATGGTCAACGTGTGGCGAACGATTGCAAAACACTGACACTGTCAGAAGGGTCAATAAAGCAAAATGAATTCGAGCAGAACAACATCGGCTAGCTGGATAACAAGACTATGGCAGGCTAAAAACCCGACGCCATCGCGCTACAGCAAGAACGCGCGCCTGCTTTTACAGCTAAAAGACTGTTTCGCCTCGCTGCTGCGTACGCCTCCCAAAGCCGCATTTCTGATTTTTGCTCTGGTGCTGACACTACCCACCACATTCGCGATTTTGTCCGGCAGCTTTGTATCAGCTGAAGAAAACCTCCTTCAGAATCGCCACATCACTGTTTTTTTGAATCCCCGTGTCTCGGAAACAGACGCGCAGCTACTCGCCACCAATCTAACCACCAACAAGCAAATTATCTCATCGGCTGTTACGCCAATGATAATTCAAGAAAGTGAATTGCTAACGGTAGATATTCAACCGTCTACAAACCTGAGCATTGAGCAGTTGAATCATATCGTGCGTGAGTTGAACAGCCACAGTTCAGTTGACTTTGTCGATGTCGATGCAACATGGCTGCAGGAAAACGTACTCGCCATAGAAACCACCAGGAAGCTCGCCTTTTTGGGCAGCGTTGTGGCGGCACTGATCACCTCGCTCTTAGCTTACGGAATCACTCGTGCCGATCTCATGCGGCACCACGCCGAATATCGAGTATTGAACCAAATGGGCGCGAGCCACTCTACTGTGCTGAGACCAGTACTACTGCGTAGCCTGCTTTTGGCTTTATTTGCAGTAGCTCTGGCGACATTGCTGGCCTGGAGCGCCATAAAGATAGCCCCACATTTAGTTGATATATCTCCTTACAAAGCACTATTTCCAACCTCAGCGCCGGTCATTCAACTGCTTTCGCTGATTTTGATCACTGTTGTAAGCTGCACATTGACCGTATATTTGCTGGGAAAAAAGCTATTTAACTCTTATTTATCAATAGCTTAACTATTTTTGTCAGCTTTTTAATAAGCAATACCTACTAAATGTAGGATTTTGGTCGATAAATGGGGAACTTCCAATACTGTTAGCACTCTAACCCTGTGAGTGCTAAAATAGAATTTATTCAATCGGAGAATACAAAAATGGCCCAAGCTATGGTGAAAGCGTCAACGATGACTTTGCCTGCGGTCAATGATGATCTAAACGGATACCTTTCCAAGATATCCGCGTTCCCTGTACTAACAGTCGAACAAGAACAAGTCCTTGCCCGCAAATATCGTGACGAAGAAGATCTCGATTCCGCCGGACAAATGGTGATGTCTCAGCTGCGCTTTGTCGTGCATCTGGCTCGCAGTTACAGTGGCTACGGATTGCCGTTGGCCGATCTCGTCCAGGAAGGAAATATCGGCCTTATGAAAGCGGTAAAACGCTTCGACCCTGATGTGGGAGTTCGTTTGATCTCCTTCGCAGTGCACTGGATTCGTGCAGAAATCCACGAATACGTGATACGCAACTGGCGCATCGTCAAAGTGGCTACTACCAAAGCCCAACGCAAGTTGTTCTTTAAGTTGCGCAGCTCTAAAAAGGGACTGGGATGGTTTTCACAAGCTGAAGCACAAGCGGTAGCAGAAGACTTAGGTGTGACTGAAGCACAGGTCTATGAAATGGAGTCGCGACTCACTAGCGGCGACATGTCGTTTGATGCGACCACTGCAGACGACGGCACTGAGAAGCGTGCACTGCGACCAGCTGAGTACTTGTATGACGACAATGGCGATCCCGCCGTTGCCGCTGAAAGCGAGAACTATGCTAATTCCCAGGTCACCACACTGACTGCAGGAATGGAGGAGCTCGATGACCGCAGCCGTAACATCTTGCAACGCAGATGGCTGAACGACGACAACAAATCGACGTTACAGGAACTGGCAGATGAGTACAGTGTTTCTGCAGAGAGGATCAGGCAGATTGAGAAAGCTGCGATGAATAAGCTGAAGGCGCATATGCTAGACGCATAATGACTTGCTATCGGGGCTGGGTATTTGCCCCTGATTGACCGTTGAACTCAAAGCCGCTCTCTTTTGAGAGCGGCTTTTTTACATACGGGCGTCTAATATTTTTCCGATACCAGCCGTTCTATGCTTCGAAGCACCATCGAACCATCCGGCATTATTATCCAATCATCTTGTGGACCTTTCAGCGCACCGGTATCCATCATCGCACCGGCATCGGTCACCATAATGTCTTGCTCTTTCAACATCGTTTCAGAATCTTCAAAAATAACATTTTCAGATTTCATTGGCTTCGAATCGCTTTCCATTACATCGCTTTCCAACGAATCGACCAGTATCTCATCCATTGCTTCGGCGACAGGCGCTATCACGTCTTGATCAACAGTATTTTCCTGATCAACGATCGGCAACTCCGGGATAGCAACAGCGAGTCCATCCATTATTTTTTCAATTGGCTCAGCCACTTTTTCTGCACCTTTTGAGCGTTTATGATCCTGGTTGTTGGTCACCATACGCTGGTCTTTTTGCATCACCACGCCGTTACCGGATACCTTGATACCTTCGAAGCTACCGCTTTCCTGATTTCCAATTCCCCCAAGCGATGCACGTTCATCAGTTTTGACTTTCGAAGCATCCGCAACATCAATCACACCACGAATATCATCCAGTGAAACATTTTCAGGCTGCTTTAGGATTTGGAGCGCCAGCGTTCGGTAATCTTCCAGAGACAAGCCTTTCATATTCGGCTGTATATATTCCACTTTATAAAGAACGGTGTCGGGGTAAACCACTATCTCTTCAGCCACCTCAACAAACTCTACCAATGGCCAGCGAGGAGCAAAGGCATAAGCACCTGCATAGGCAATTTTCGCGTCCGCATCATCAACGCCCTCAACTCTCAATCCGTTATAGAAAGTTGCCTGCACGTCTTGCCAGGGGCGAACCTTGTCTGCACTGGAAACACTGTGAATTGCCACCGTTTTAAGGTAGTCACTCACTGGCAAAAGCCCGGAGTACTGCCAAACCACAGGCGGCACAGTTTGCTTTAATTCAGAGCCTTTGGGTGCAACCACTGGCTCTGCACCAGGGACGCTGAAGAAGAGATCACAACGCAGGATACGGCCACCGTTGATAAACAAACGACCCTCGGGAACACGTGTGGTGTACTCACCGAAGTTTGCCGATGCACTGGTTAACCCGACCGTAGCCAACCCGACAGCGACCAATGGAACCACCAACGTTGGCAGGCCGATAAATTTACTCATACATTTGCCCTGGAAGATTACAAGCTGACAGCGCAGCTTTTTATATCGAATTTTGACAGCAAAGTATCAAATCGACCTTCCGGCAACTGTGAAGGGATCGACGCTACGAACAGCAAAGTATTACGATTAGCGTTTAGCGAAGGCCATGCAAGTATTTGCACACTGTCAGGGCGTGTCGTTTAGTTAGCAGCGCAAGGAAAATGAGACTAACTGTAACAACCTTGAAGCAGCAGTGGCACTGGCACGAAGGGATGTTGTAACCCGCAATTAACCACTAATAGGTTTTACACTGGCAGAGGCAAGGGACGCTCAGTCACAACTGATAAACAATCGCAATTCAATGCTTGCAGAACATCTATCTCATATGTTTACAGAAATATCGGAAAGTAGTGATCAACCAATAAAGCAGCAAACAGCCCCATCAGGTATTTAATAGAGACGACAAACATACGCATTGGCTCTTTGGCATGCTGCGGATTTTGTATTTTTATCGCGTGAAATAAAAACCATCCGTCCAGGGCGAGTGCTGCCATCAAGTACAACAAGCCACTCATTTGGATGAGGTAAGGGCCAATAGTGACTAGCAGCAGTAATATGGTATAGAGCAAAATTTGTACACGGGTGTACTCGTTACCATGGGTCACCGGCAACATAGGTATGCCGACTTTGGCGTAGTCATCACGACGATGAATCGCTAACGCCCAGAAGTGGGGTGGCGTCCAGATAAATACAATCAGAAAAAGCAGCAAGGGCTCGGCGGTCACCTCCCCTGTGATCGCAGCCCAACCCAGGACCGGTGGCATGGCACCGGCTACACCGCCTATAACAATGTTCTGCGGAGTGGCACGCTTCAAATACATGGTGTAAACGCAGGCATAACCAATCAATGAAAGGAACGTCAGCACTGCGGTAAGCACATTAACTAAAGCAACAAGCAACACCATTGCGATCACACCCAGAACAGCGGCAAACAACAAACACTGAGCAGTGGTCAGGTTGCCTTTGGGCAAAGGGCGATTGCGGGTTCGATTCATCTGTGCGTCAGCACGTTGATCCACCACATGATTAATAACAGCAGCAGAAGCCGCTGCGAGTCCAATACCCATTATTCCAAATATTGATTGCTGCAACGGCACCATCCCCGGTACCGACAACAACATGCCTACAACTGCGGTAAACACCAGCAACAATACAACCTTGGGCTTGGTCAACTCAAGAAGGTCTGACAGCACAGAGGAGTGCGGCACAGCCAGGTTGTCAGAAATAGAATCAGTTTCGTTGTGAGGTTGAATCGCCACTAGCCTATCCTGGAAACTTTAAGGAGATGTTTTACGTCTTTGAGGATTTTTGCAGGCTCAAGATCTGGCGAAAAACGCATCATTAAATTGCCATAGGGATCAACCATATACATACACCCGTCACACGCTGCCAGGTTACTTTGTGCGTCGTCAAACTGTGATCGCAATACCCCGACCTTATCAAGGTTACCACCGACGACGAATAGACCTTCGTCTGCATTCTCGAGCTTCTGCTGCATATTCTGCCACTCAGAGGTGACCAAAACGCGCTGTAGGCGCTCCATACGGCGACCGGTAGATAGCCGAATCTGGCGCATATTGTATAGCGCAGTTTCACATAGCTGATCACAAGAACCCTCTGCAAAATACACCATGCTCCACTTGCCACGAATATCATCCAGTCCCCACGCCGGCTGAGAGGTGGTAGCAAGCTCAAACGGCTCAAGCGGCACAGCCGGGTGAATGAGCTCACCATTGACGGACACACCTGCCCCTTCATTAGCATTTACATAAGCAAACCACAACCATGCAGCGATTAACGGCGCAGCGTAGAGCCCCATCAGCCCAAGCAACTTAGCGCGGCTCAATTTAAGCGAATTTTTTTTCACCGCTTTTGTATCAGTCATTCTTAAAAACCATCAGGTATAGGTATAGCGCAATTAGCGCTGCCAGCATGGCAAACCACTGAAATGCGTACCCCAAATGTTTCTCAGCACCACTCGCCACTGGTTTCCAGTGATAGCGGTAGCTCGAAGGTTGCCCTTGTGCGGCGATAATTACTGCCTGCAGGAGCGGTATTTTATCCAGTTTGGCAGCAATAGTCTCATAGTCGATGAACTGCAGTACAACTGGCCAACCATTATCTGAATTTGAAACAGATTCGCCGAGGGTAAATCCACGTGAAGGAGTGGCCAGAATCCCCGCCAGAGACACTTCTCCCCGTAATGCGGGGCTTTGTTCTAACGTCACTTGTCGATTGCCACTGTGACCTACCCAGCCACGATTAACCATTACATAGTCACCGCCTGGAAAGTAAAAAGGCGTAAGGACGTCAAATCCAGGTTGACCATTCACCGTTCGGTTATCAAGCAGAAACTGATGATTGAGATCGAATTCGCCTGTCAGATTAACGCGCCGGTATAGCTGGATTTTCTCATCACCCGACTTCAAGGATTCTACTGGTGCGAGCGCGGTGGCCTGAGACTGCGTCGCAAGAATTTGGTTTTTCTCATCGGCCCGATCCAGCTGCCACAGACCGAGTCGCAGGAAGATCAATGCAACAACAAAAGCCGCCACTGTTGACACAATACCAGTGCGGGTTTTGAGTCTCTTAAGGAATCTATTCACGCGAAGCTCAGCATTAATCGTATGCTATGGTAGCGTTTTTGACGATGCGATCTCATGTTACTGGTCAAACTATTAATCATCATATTACTACTGGCGATCATTGTTAGTCTGTTTTCGGGCTTGTTTTTTCTGGTCAAAGACGACGGCAGTAAAAAGCGTACCGTCAATGCGCTCACCTGGCGCATCGGTTTGTCACTGCTTGCATTAGCAGTGATTGCCATCGCTGGCTTCGCTGGATTGCTACCCACAAAGCCTGGCCCGCTTTAAGCTCGAAAGCTTCATATGCCGGGGTAAAGGTTCGGCAAAAAAAAGGGCACCGATGGTGCCCTTTTTTTGAACTTGTTTGTTTATCTGTGCCTACAGAATATAGACAAATATAAATAAGCCCAACCATACAACATCAACGAAGTGCCAATACCACGCGGCAGCTTCAAACGCGAAGTGGTTGGTTGCTGAAAAGTGCTTACGTGTGCCACGGAACATCACTATTAATAGAATGATGGCACCCATGCAGACATGAAAACCGTGGAAACCCGTCAGCAGGAAAAAAGTCGATCCATAAATGCCAGTAGACATTTTCAGGTTCAAGTGAGAATAGGCTTCCCAGTACTCAAGAATTTGCAAGCCCACAAACAAGAAACCTAAAACGCAGGTAGCCAAAAGGAACTTAACCATCTTCGCACGATCACCGTGCTTAATCGCGTGGTGAGCGATGGTACAGGTAACACCACTGGTTAGTAGAAGAGCGGTGTTAATAAGCGGCAAACCCAACCAGGACATCGGCTCGTAGCTGCCACCGAGTTTCTGCGGACCGTTGGTTGGCCACACATAGTCAAAACCGGACCAGAGCACCGCGTTAGTGGCTGATGCTCCGCCTTCTCCTATGCCAGACAACCAAGGGCCAGAGAACGTACGCGCATAGAACAGAGCACCAAAGAACGCACCGAAGAACATCACCTCGGAAAAGATGAACCACATCATAGCCATTCGGAATGACACATCCACCTGCGCACTATAAGTACCATTCTCGGATTCAGCGATCACCTCACCGAACCAACCGACCATCATGTAGACCAGGATCGCGGCACCAATTGCCATCAAGTACCAGCTGCCACCGTTTAGTAAAGAAGCAAAACCGGCGAAAAAGGTGAATAGCGCGATTGAACCCACTATTGGCCATTTAGCCTCATGTGGTATGTAGTAACTGCTAGGTGAGCTCATTGGCTGTTCCTGTATTTGGGCCTGTTATTCGGTCTTGTGGTTCGGCACTAACTATCGGTTAAATCGACAGCGGGTTCTAATTCGACAGGGGCTTCGCCTGTGTCAAAGTAGGTGTAGGAAAGAGTGATTGTGTCGATACTGCGCGGCAAATCCGGTTCGACAAAAAATATCAACGGCATTTCCTTAGACGCTGCCACCTCGAATTCCTGCTTGGTAAAGCAGAAGCACTCTATTTTGTTAAAGTACTTTGCCGCAGATGAAGGAGCAACGCTCGGTACCGCTTGTCCAACAGCAGGTCTGCCAGTGAGATTTACAGCGGTGTAAAATGCTTTGTAGGTTTTCCCGGGCACCACTTCCATCGTTAACTGGGCCGGTTTAAAAGTCCACGCTGCAGAAGAGTTAACGACAGATACAAACTCAACGGTCACCAGGCGATCAGTTACCCCCTCACCCGTAGGCATGGAAACCGCCGCTGAATTGGTACGCCCATTCAGCCCGGTAAGATCACAAATCACGTTGTACAGTGGCGGCATCACAATGTAGCCGAAAGCAAACATGCCAAGGCTAAACAACGCAAGCTTGCCGGCCAGAAGCATATGGACTCGCTTTAGCGCACTCACTATCCAGCCCCTGTTGATTGCTGAAGTTGCATATAGATGCTCAATAGATAAAAACTCAACGCAATCACCGCGAGAATGATCGGTACTTTCAGACTGCGTTTTTGTTTTGTCATCACTGTTTATATACCTTAGTCGGCTGCTGGCTGACTTAGCTAAATTGTGCTGGTGGTTTTTCAAACGTGTGATACGGCGCAGGTGACGGCACAGTCCATTCAAGACCGTCTGCACCTTCCCACACTTCACTGGTTGCTTTCTCGCCACCCTTGATACATTTGAATATTACGTAAACAAATATAAGCTGAGAGAATCCAAAGCCGAATGCGCCAATAGAGGCAACTGCGTTCCAATCAGCAAACTGCAGGCTGTAGTCAGGGATACGACGTGGCATTCCTGCAAGACCCACAAAGTGCATCGGGAAAAACAACACGTTTAAGAAGACCGTAGACACCCAGAAGTGGATTTTGCCCCACTTTTCATCGTACATATTACCTGTCCACTTAGGCAGCCAGTAATAGGTTGCGGCCATGATCGAGTAGATCGCACCCGGCACCAGCACGTAGTGAAAATGCGCCACCACAAAGTAGGTATCGTGGTACTGAATATCAGCTGGTGTAATGGCCAACATCAAGCCGGACAAGCCACCAATAGTGAACATGACCAGGAAGCCGATTGCGAACAACATCGGCGTTTCAAAGGTCATAGAGCCGCGCCACATCGTCGCGATCCAGTTAAAGACTTTTACACCGGTCGGAACAGAGATCATCATCGTCGCGAACATAAAGAACATTTCACCAGCCAGTGGCATACCGACGGTGAACATGTGGTGAGCCCAAACAATGAAAGACAGAAACGCGATTGAACCGGTTGCATAAACCATAGACGCGTAACCAAAAAGCGGCTTACGGGCAAAAGTAGGAATGATACTTGAGATGATGCCAAACGCCGGCAGAATCAAAATATAAACTTCAGGGTGACCAAAAAACCAGAAAATGTGCTGATACATCACCGGATCACCACCGCCGGCAGCGTTGAAAAAGCTGGTACCGAAAAAGCGATCAGTCAGAAGCATAGTGACCGCCCCTGCAAGTACAGGGATTACTGCGATAAGTAAGTATGCAGTGATCAGCCAGGTCCATACGAACAACGGCATCTGCATCAACGTCATACCAGGTGCACGCATATTAAAGATAGTCGCAACGATGTTGATCGACCCCATCACCGATGAAATACCCATAAAGTGAATAGAGAAGATCACAAACGCGAAGCTGTCGCCGCCCTGCAATGACAATGGAGCGTACAGCGTCCAGCCACCGGCCGGGCCACCCCCTTCCATAAACAAGGTCGAGAGCAACAAAAGGAACGCAAACGGCATGATCCAGAAGCTCCAGTTGTTGAGTCTTGGCAACGCCATATCAGGCCCGCCAATCATCATCGGGATCATCCAGTTAGCCAGGCCAACAAAGGCCGGCATCACCACACCAAAAATCATGACCAGCGCGTGCATGGTGGTCATAGAGTTAAAGAAAAGCGGATCAACCAATTGCAGTCCGGGCTGGAATAACTCGGCACGTATGATAAGTGCCATTCCACCACCGATGAAAAACATCACCAGTGAGAAAAGCAAATACAGCGTGCCTATATCTTTGTGGTTGGTCGTGTACAACCAACGAGTCCAACCTTTTGCCGGTCCGTGATCGTCGTGGTCGTGGTGTCCTGCGGCAGCAGTGCTCATAGCGACTCCAATTGGATAAGTTTAATTTGGTTCATCATGAATCAGCGCAACGCTTTAATTGCTGAAGGCTGGATGGTGTCACCCACAGTATTGCCAAAGGCATTACGCTGATAAGTGAGTACTGAGGCCATCTCTGCGTTGTCTAACTGACCGGCAAAAGCTGCCATAGCGGACCCGGGCTTGCCTGCATACACGATATTGATGTGAGCATCGACATCACCCGTGGCAATTGCACTACCGGCAATCGCAGGGAACGCGCCAGGTAAACCCTGGCCATTTGCCTGATGGCAAGCTGCACAGGCCTGGTTATATACCGTCTCACCTTTTGCCATTAGCTCATCCATACTCCATTCGCGATCGTCATCGGCAGATGCCTCAACCGTACCGGCAGTGGCTGCGTCACTCTCAGCAACTATTGCCGCGGGAGTGTTTTCAGCAACCCACTCGTTGTATTTTTCCTCAGAAACCGCTTCTACTACGACTGGCATAAAACCATGGTCACGACCACACAGCTCTGTACATTTGCCGCGATAAGTCCCCTCTGTTTCGATAAACGCCCAGTTCTCGTTGATAAATCCGGGAATCGCATCCTTTTTCACAGCCAGATCAGGCACCCACCAGGAGTGAATGACGTCTGCTGAGGTGTGAAGAAAGCGAATCTTCTTGCCGATCGGCACGACCAGCGGGTTATCGACTTCTTTTAAATAATTATCACCGAACTTGGTCAGATCAATGCCTGCCCCTACCTGTCGTGCAGCATTGTGCTCAGCATCCAGCGTACTGAAAAAACTGATTCCAGAGTCCAGATACTCGTATTGCCACTTCCATTGATAGCCGGTGACTTTGATGGTCACATCCGCATCGCTGGTGTCTTCCATTGCGATCAAAGTTTTCGCAGCGGGAATTGCCATAGCAACAAGAATGACCAGAGGTGCCGCGGTCCAGATGATCTCAACCAGGGTGCTCTCATGAAAATCAGCAGCGACCGCACCTTTCGACTTGCGGTGTTTGAACATGGAATAGAACATCACCGCGAACACAGCGGCACCGATCACACAACAGATCCAGAAGATCATCATGTGTAACCCGTAGACCTCTTTACTGATTGGGGTAACGCCAACTGGCATATTGTTGCCTGTGCATGCAGCCATGCTGACAAGCAGCATCGCAGCTACAGACACACGCGAAATTAACGACATTGGGGACCTCATTCGGACCTTTCTCCAATTGACAAATAACAAGATTTTAGCTTGCTCCACCGAAACCGATAGTAGCAACAGACTATTTACACAGTTTACACGTTACATATCCCGAGAATTCGGGAGAACTCAGCTGATTAGCCTGAGTTTTGGTTCATCAAACTGCAGGCAACGCAGCATTTCCTTGTACAACAGCCGTTTTTCTTCTTTGTTAAGCGCCCGACCTATCTCCAGACTCTTACCACTACATTGCAAACTCAAGCGCCCCACTTCAAAGGCACTTGGTGGATCTGCAAAGCTTACTCTAGTCCAGTGACTCGGCATCTCCGACGTCACCACTGGATTGTCATATCCACTTTCCACCAGCAGTTTGTCTCCTACCATCGAAATCACTTCCGTGTAGCCAAGCCGCCGATACGCCTTACCCAGGCATATATACACCAATAAAAACTCGAGCCCTGCGAATGGCAACACCATCCAAAAACCAAATGACGCGATGACACCACCAAAAAGCGCACTTATACCGCCCAATGACGCCGCCAAAATCACATTCGCACGCCAGCTCATAGATTTGTTGGCCCGGACAACAATCTGGGTAATGCCAGTTTCACTGTTGACCTGCCGTGACACCATCTGTCAATACCGTCCGTTCAAACGCGCTATGTTATCGCAACGCTCGATGTTGCTCAATTGAGACAAACCATTAGTTCGCCATTCAACATTACCGCTTACAAGGATATTAGTGCGCGCTGCCATAAAACCGCGGGCAGCCAGCATAAAATCGATATGGTAAACGCCAATTTCAACCATTTCAGTAATTTCTGAAACCATGATAATCCACACTAGTAATCGGCGGCAAGGAATAAGCCACATTGATCAACATTTGCTGAAGATTTATCGGTTTCGCAGCTGATCTAACGGAAAATAGAAGTCACCTTGCGGAGGCTTCGGCACACCGCTCCACCCGTGCCCTACCACTAATTCCAAAGTGGCATCTATTCCACCCTCTTTATTTACCGGATAGACTTCTGCGAGACGCGCTCTGACAGATGATGCAGTGAGACCTTTTCTGCGCCCGGCAAGGACATTGATAAAACCCAATCCGACCAGCTCAGACAGCAACGCATCGACAGATGAATAGGTCACAGTCAGCCGCTGCGTATCGAGCACAGGGTCTGCAATCCCCGCCTTCATCATCAAATCACCGACATCATGCATATCGATAAAAGCATTGATGTGCTGATGATCATCCAGTTCCGCCCATGCCCTGCGCAACTCTATCAGGGTGTCCGGGCCGGCGGTGCTAATAAAAAGCGCCCCGTCTTTAACCAACAGGCGATTGATCTCAAGCATCAACTCATCGGCGTTAAATACCCACGGCAGCATCATATTTGATACCACCAAATCAAAACTGTCGTTTGCAAACGGCAACTTCTGAGTTGCATCAAGGCAGACCAAAAGCGGACGCTTCTGCCAGAATCGACGTTTAGCCGCTGCACCCCGCAAGCGCCGCAGGCTAAGATCGGCGCCAATTGTCGCAGCCTTTGGAAACTGGGCTTGCAGCAAAGTCAGATGCCTGGCATCTCCTGCGCCAAGATCCATAATGCTTGCAGGCGGATGCTTTAGCAGCGAAAGTCGCTCAAACAATTGCTCCGCGATGTTATCCAATATCGAGAGCGCCGCTGGCAGTTGCGGCCGTTGCAACGTTTTTGACAGCAATCGCATGTCTGGCGAAAAGCCGTGCAAATCTTGGGGCTTCACTTACATTTCCAACTCAATCGACCAACATTGGCCCTGTTGCGAACAGATTCTATACTGACAGGCCATCGCCAATGGGTGAACGAAGTGGTTTTATCCTTCATACTGAAGTTCTTCAACTTTCTCAGAGTGCTATTCATGCAACTCAGTGCACTTGCGATATTCCCGCTGGCTGGATACCTGATTGGCTCTATCTCTACTGCCATTATTGTATGCAAGGCCATGCGCCTGCCGGATCCCCGATCGGAAGGATCAGGCAATCCGGGTGCCACGAACGTACTAAGAGTGGGCGGCAAGACGGCAGCAGCCATCACTCTCATCGGTGACGCGCTGAAAGGGTTTATCCCGGTATTTATAGCAAGCAAATTGGGCGCTTCACACCTGATCATCGGCCTGACTGCAGTGGCAGCGGTCCTCGGGCACTTGTTTCCATTATTCTTTCAATTTAAAGGCGGCAAGGGTGTTGCGACCAGCATTGGCGCAATTTTCGGCATCGCGTGGCTGGTGGGGTTACTCACGGTTACCACCTGGTTGGCACTGAGTCTTACGTTTCGAATCTCTTCACTAGCAGCACTCGGCAGTTTGCTGATCCTGCCGATGTACCTTTGGATTATTACCAAGTCACCTGCGCTGGTAGCGTGCGGCGTGGTCATTGGGGTTTTGGTATTCATTCGTCACAAGGCCAATATTGCCCGCTTGTTAAAAGGTGAAGAACCCAAAATCGGACAAAAATTAAGAAAATAGATTCAATCATTCAAGTCACCCGGACAGCTAGATCGGCGGAGTCATTGCGCTTAGAGACCAGCGCGGTTGTACCACCACTTCATCACCTGCATATTCCCCCGCGACCAAACGCAAAGCCCCCGCATGGGCGATCATCGCACCGTTATCGGTACAAAACTCTAACCTTGGAAAAAACAAATCCCCACCAATTGCATTCATTTTCTGATCTAACAAGGCACGCAATTTAAGGTTTGCTGCCACCCCCCCTGCAACGACCAGGGAATTCATATTTTCCTGCTGCAATGCCTTTTGACACTTAATTGCCAAAATATCTACCGCTGCCAGTTCAAAGCTTGCCGCGATATCGTCAATTGACGCCGGATCACGATTGACCTTTTCAAATGCCGTAATGGCAGCAGTTTTTAACCCGCTAAAACTGAAATTTAAATCATCACTGCGCACCATCGGCCTTGGAAAGGCGAATGCAGCATCAGAACCTCTGGTCGCTGCTTTTGCCAACGCCGGCCCACCGGGATACCCCAGCCCGAGCATCTTTGCGGTTTTATCAAAAGCTTCACCGACGGCGTCATCAAGGGTGTCACCCAGCAGGGTATACCTACCCACGCCGTCAACCTTGACCAACTGGGTGTGCCCTCCAGAGACCAAAAGACAGACGAATGGAAAAGCAGGCGCAGGTGTTTCAAGCATCGGAGCCAACAAATGGCCCTCCATATGGTGGACACCGAGCGCTTTAATGCCGAGCGTCCACGCCAGTACCCGACCAGCGACGGCCCCGGTAAAAAGCGCTCCAGCCAGTCCGGGGCCTGCGGTATAAGCCACTGCATCCAGTTCATCCAGAGAGATTCCCGCCTCAGCAACACATTTCTCGGTGAGATTTACCCATTTACGCACATGGTCGCGAGAGGCAATTTCCGGCACTACGCCGCCATATTCTGCGTGTATTTTGGCCTGGCTATAGAGCATATGTGAAAGTAAACCTCGCTCTGTGTCATACACTGCAAGCCCTGTTTCATCACACGAAGTTTCAATTCCAAGTACTTTCACGTTGCGTTATAACCAGTTAAACCTATAGTGATGTGGGTCGATTACTTGCTTGTACGCCATAAACCCTTATAATCCGCGGGCTCAGCGGCAATATTTTGCCTATTCTCGCTTGATTTGGCTCAACAACCAAATACTCCTTCTTAATTTAGAGACGTTTTTCCACTATGCCGATAGTCCGTGTTAAAGAAAATGAGCCGTTTGAAATCGCCCTGCGCCGCTTTAAGCGCTCTTGCGAAAAAGCCGGTGTCTTAACTGAAACTCGCCGCCGCGAATACTACGAAAAGCCGACAACAGAGCGAAAGCGTAAGGCTGCTGCGGCTGTAAAGCGCCATCAGAAGAAACTTTCTAAAGAGATCTCACGCCGAGTACGCATGTACTAGCAGGTTCTTCGAACCACTTAACATCTGAGATCTACCTACGTGTCTGAGATTAAAAATACAGTTCTAGCGGACATTAAGACGTGCATGAAAAGCGGTGATAAACCCCGCTTAGGAGTGCTGCGGCTTATCTCGTCTGCTGTTAAACAGCGCGAAGTCGACGAGCGCGTCGAGACTGATGACGCTGCAATGCTCACTATTCTGGACAAAATGGCCAAGCAACGCCGTGAATCCATAGAACAGTACACTGCCGCCAATCGCACCGATCTGGCAGACGCAGAAATTGCAGAACTTGAAATCATCAAGAGTTACTTGCCGCAGCAGCTGTCTGAAGACGAGATCGCTGCAGCCATTGACGAAGCGGTCGCGGCAACCGATGCAAGTTCCATTAAAGACATGGGAAAAGTCATGGGCATCCTCAAGCCCAAATTACAGGGCAGAGCAGACATGTCTGCCGTCAGTTCTCTGGTAAAATCCCGACTCGGATAACACTCTTCTATCTCGACCACGTTTCGAGATTGGTTGTGTAAGCCCTCCGCTAACGCAGCCTTACCAAAGACGGCAAAACACCATGGGAAATGTCTTTCAATTTCTGGATACGCCACGGCAGGATCCTGAAAAGAAACCAGTAGAAGAACGTATCGTCAAGTTCGGTGAGATTTATGGTCAGTTCGATCCTGAAATTGCCTCTGTACAGTCTGAACGTTGCCTGGAGTGTGGCAATCCCTACTGCGAATGGAAATGCCCGGTCCACAACTACATCCCTAACTGGCTGAAACTGGTTGCCGAAGGCAATCTTTTCGAAGCGGCAGAGATGAGCCATCGCACTAACTCACTGCCAGAAATGTGTGGCCGTGTTTGCCCGCAAGATCGTCTTTGTGAAGGTGCCTGTACGCTAAACGACGGTTTTGGTGCGGTCACAATCGGGTCAATAGAAAAATACATCACTGATGAAGCA
Organism: uncultured Granulosicoccaceae bacterium; assembly: GCA_938041955.1. Taxonomy (GTDB): domain Bacteria; phylum Pseudomonadota; class Gammaproteobacteria; order Granulosicoccales; family Granulosicoccaceae. The sequence continues at coordinate 71,390 of CALISD010000120.1, forward strand.
CTGAAGCAGGGATGGCGGCCTGACATGTCAAACGTCACCGCTACAGGTAAAAAAGTCGCGGTGATTGGTGCAGGTCCCGCCGGGCTCTCGTGCGCTGATGTACTGGTCCGCAACGGCGTCGCGCCCGTAGTGTTTGACAAGTACAGCGAAATTGGCGGCTTACTTACTTTTGGCATTCCTCCATTCAAACTTGAAAAAGAAGTGGTATTCACACGTCGCCAAATCATGGAAGAGATGGGTGTGACTTTTAAGCTGGGTGTTGACGTTGGTACTGACATTACGATCGACGACTTACTTAAGGAATACGATGCGATCTTTCTCGGCATGGGTACCTACACCTCTATGCGCGGAGGATTTCCCGGTGAAGACCTTCCCGGTGTCTACGATGCACTGCCCTATCTGATCTCCAACGTAAATCAGCAAGAGCAATGGCCAACAGACTCTGACTTTATCGATTTACGTGACAAAAAAGTAGTCGTACTCGGCGGCGGCGACACGGCGATGGATTGCAATAGAACAGCAATTAGACAGGGAGCGGCGCAAGTCAGCTGCGCCTATCGCCGTGACGAGACCAATATGCCCGGCTCTCGCCGTGAAGTAAAAAATGCCAAAGAAGAAGGCGTGAAGTTTCTATGGAACAGACAACCGATAGAAATCATCGGTGATGACAAAGTCACTGGCGTAAAAGTGGTGACCACCGAACTTGGTGAACCAGATGCGCGTGGCCGCCGCTCACCTCAGGCGGTGCCCGGCACTGAAGAAATCCTTCCCGCAGATGCAGTCTTAATCGCGTTTGGATTCAGACCCAGCCCTGCCGATTGGTTCAAAGACCATTCGATTGAAATAGATCAATCCGGCTTAGTTGTCGCGCCAGAAAAAGGCACTCACAAACACCAAACCTCCAACCCCAAAATTTTCGCTGGAGGTGATATGGTGAGAGGCTCAGATTTAGTCGTCACCGCCGTATTTGAAGGACGTAATGCCGCCGATGGCATAGTGGACTTTCTGGGCGTCTAAAGTCGATGATGCTCTCTTACAAATCATGAACTGAATGCTGCTACAAGCAGCCTGCAGCAATGACAGCTGTGTGGCATTCTAAAAATTCCGGGCACAACATGCATTCCATTAGAAACACCCGATTCCTTCGAGCGTTAAACAACCAACCCAACGACCGCACGCCGATCTGGATCATGCGCCAGGCCGGCCGCTACCTGCCGGAGTACCGTGAAGTACGGGCAAAAGCGGGCGATTTCATGACCCTGGCGAGCACCCCGGAACTCGCTTGCGAAGTGACACTTCAACCTATCAAACGTTTTCGACTGGATGCGGCGATTATTTTTTCTGACATCCTGACCGTACCCGATGCCATGGGTCTTGGTTTGTACTTCGCAGAAGGCGAAGGGCCAAAGTTTAAAAACCCGACGCGCACACCAAAAGATATAGACGCATTACATACCCCGGATCCGGAAACCGACCTGCGCTATGTAATGGATGCTATTCGCCTGACCCGCTCTGAACTCAACGACAGTGTGCCACTCATCGGATTCTGCGGAAGCCCCTGGACTGTGGCCACCTACATGATCGAAGGCAGCGGCAGTAAAGAGTACGTCCACACGAAAAAGCTGATGTATGGTGATGATGCAGCTCTGCACAACCTGCTTAATAAAGTGGCCGAAGCTTCCATAAATTATCTCAGAGCTCAAGCCGAAGCAGGTGCGCAGGCACTGATGGTTTTTGATACCTGGGGCGGAATCCTCACACCAATGGCGTACCACAACTTTTCGTTGCGCTACATGAACGAGATAGTACATGCGCTGCAACAATCCCACCCTGCTATTCCGGTCACGTTGTTCACTAAAAATGGTGGCATGTGGCTGCCGGATATTGCCCACACCGGTTGTGCAGGCGTCGGGGTGGACTGGACCATTGATCTGCGAGACGCTCGCGCACTGACACAGGACAAAGTCACACTACAGGGCAATCTTGATCCGGGTGTATTGTATGGATCAAAAGCCAAGATCAAAGAAGAAGTGTTGCGTGTACTAGAGAGTTACGGTGAAGGCGATCGACATATTTTTAATCTCGGTCACGGCATTCACCAGCATATTGACCCGGATAACGTAGAGTTCATGATTGAAACTGTCCATGAACTCAGCCCATCGTTTCACACCAACAGCCCAAACGACGAATAAACACATTGGGCCAGTGTGCCAACCTATGTGCGGATCAAATGCATCGTTGGCCATGCTCAACCACCAAGGCATCAGCTCAAAGGGAATTGTTGCTTTCCCTTTTCACGAGCTGCCTGGCTGTTGCAGGACAACTACCCAGCTCCCCAAGGGGCGGATAACTCGATACAGCACGTTATTCACCCACTAAAATAACTGGTCTACTTTCTTCTTTTGCGTTGTGGCATTAAGCCTTGGCTGGACCGGCGCCGGGATCGCCACCGTTTCATTGACCACCCGTGATTCGGTACCAATGGTTTCCACTATGGCGTTGACCGGCTCGCTGACTACCGGCTTAATATTCATCAACGGCTCTGCGTACTCCGTTGGAATATTCTCTTCCCTGAAATATTCAAAAAATGAGCCTTCCGCACCGGGAGTTGCCAGTTTTCCAGTCTTTCGATCTATCCTGACGGTGGTAAGCCCCTCGGGCTGGAGTTCATTATCCTCCGGCACACCATTCAGCGCGGTGCGCATGTAGTCTATCCACATTGGCAACGCTGCCGCCCCGCCACTCTCTTTTGGCCCCAGTGATTTTTGCTCATCGTAGCCAACCCAGGCAGTGGCCACCAATTGGCTGTTAAAGCCGGTAAACCATGCATCATAAAGATCATTGGTCGTGCCGGTCTTACCAGCGATATCACTCCTGCCCAAATCCCGTGCTCTTTTGGCGGTACCACGCGAAATCACCTCACGCATAATCGAACGCATGATGAAAGCGTTGCGCTTTTCAATCACCCGCGGCGCTGCAATGATCAGCGGCGCGGCGGGAATACCGGGGACATCTTGAGCAACAGCCGCAGCGAGAACAGGCAGCAATGCGGCATCATCATCGCCTTCTGTAGCCAGCACTGCCACATCCTCAATGGCCGCAGCACCGCCATTCTGCTTTTCAAGTTCGGCACAGCGATCATCAGTCTCGCAGTACTGCACTGCTGCCGATTGGTAAACGATCTTTCCGGAACTATCGACAATTTTTTCGATAAACCGCGGCTGCATGGAATAACCACCATTGGCAAATGTGGTGTAGGCGGTTGAAAGTTGCAGCGGTGTCAAATCTCCACTGCCGAGTGCCAATGACAGGTTTCTCGGCAAACTCCTGTCCTCAAAGTTAAACCGTTTCGCGTAGCGCACTGCTCTCGGGATACCAAGCTCTTGAAGCACTCTTATAGAGACAAGATTGCGCGACTTCACCAATGCCTCACGCAGACGCGTGGGACCAAAAAACCGGCCGGAGTAATTTTGCGGCCTCCACTCATCTTCTAGCACGGTATCTTCAAGAACCACTGGCGTGTCGTTGTAGATCGATGCGGGTGTATCGCCATGCTCAAATGCTGCAGAATATATGAATGGCTTGAAATTCGACCCCGGTTGGCGGTAGGCCTGAGTAATTCGATTAAATTTGCTGCGGTAAAAATCAAAACCACCCACCAGTGACACAATCTTTCCAGTGCTTGGTGAAAGCGATACAAACGCCCCTTCTACATCGGGCATCTGAGACAGCGAATACACATCGTTAGCATCTGACTCCACGTGGATAATATCCAGCGGGGATAATATTTCACCCGGGGTTGAAAACGCTGGCTTCTCCTTGTCTTCCTCACTTCTGGGGGACGCCCACTGCATTTGCTCCCAGCTGATAGCGATCTGCTCACCACCAATCAATACCGCCTGTAATTCGGTGGCAGTTGTGGACACAACCATTGCAGGCCGGAGCTTACCCTGTGACGGAAACTCGGCCAGCTGATTGTCTATATTCTCCTGCACATCAGCATTCTCAGGGCTGACTTTGCCCGGCAACCTGAAGCCATGACGTTTTTCGTAGGCAACCAACGCGGTCCGCAACGCTTCAGTAGCGGCTATCTGGTGAGTACTGTCAATGGTGGTGTAGACCTTATATCCACCGGTATAAGCCTCTGCTCCGAGCCAGGCAACCATTTGTGCACGAGCCATTTCGCTGACATATCCGGCATCTACTTCGCTGGCAGTCTGGTGCAGCGTCGCTGTCACAGGCGTTGCAATCGCCGCTTTGTATTCCTGATCAGAGATTTTATTAAGCTCAAGCATCCTGCGCAGCACGTAGTTGCGCCTGATCATTGCTCGCTCGGGATTGACAATCGGATTGTACTTGGATGGCGCTTTCGGCAAACCCGCGATCATTGCAGCTTCTGCCAAATTAAGCTCTTTGACCGACTTCCCGTAATAGACTTTTGCCGCCGACGCCACACCATAAGCGCGATTGCCGAGGTAGGGGATATTCAAATAGAGCTCAAGAATTGACGCCTTACTTATCTGGCGCTCGATTTTCAACGCCAAAAGAATCTCATTTATTTTTCTGAGGTAGGTCTTTTCTGGCGAAAGATAGATATTCCGCGCCACCTGCATTGTGATGGTACTGCCACCCTGCCCTTTTTTGCCCGTTTTGATGAGGTTAATACCCGCACGCATCAAACCCTGGTAATCGACACCCGGATGCTCATAAAAGCGATCGTCTTCTGACGCCAACACCGCATCAATCAACACTTGCGGCGTATCTTCTATGAGTAATTGTTCTCGACGCTTTTCACCGAATTCCGCTAGCAACTTGGCATCACTCGTGTACACCAGCAAAGGCACATGCAGCTCAACATCGTTGAGCGCATCAATATCTGGCAGGTTTGGCTCCAGGCGCTTGTAAATCATTAGCCCTGCTATCCCAACGCCAATAACCGCCAGTAAAGTCAGGCCAAGTAACAATTTAAATAGTCGTCCAATCAAAGATGAACACTCCGGCAACACGCTCTGCTGACAATTCTGGCTCGAGCGAAAGGGAAATTTAAGGTCTTAAGTATCACGTTGTGCTGATTATCTCACCATTTGTGGTCTTTTTAACGCTTTTGATTGTTGCGACAAAAAAACTTGGAGTGCCTTTTGCAGATTCATTATGGCAGCTGCAATCCGTTTCCCACACGAAACCTTTGCAACTTATTAAAAATTCAAAACAATTTTGGATTGAACACACTACTTGAGCACTAGCCTGGGCGCACACCGGTATCATGATTTCATTCGGAAACAAACAAGCAAACCTGATCGGACTGGACATAAGTTCCACCTCCGTCAAGCTCCTCGAACTTAGTAAGACCAAATCGGCTTACAAGGTTGAAAGCTACGCGGTCGAACCATTGCCTGCAAACGCAATGAACGACAAGAGCCTGCAAGATGTTGAGGCCGTCGGCGAAGCGATCAAGCGTGCGGTCAAAAAATCTGGCTCGAAGAGAAAATTCGCCGCCGTCGCGGTCCCCAGCGCAATGGTAATCACTAAAGTGATCCAAATGCCCGCCGGACTGAAAGACAGCGAGCTCGAAGCACAAATTCAACTCGAGGCGGATCAATACATCCCCTACTCTCTTGACGAGGTCAATCTTGACCATCAGGTGATTGGCCCGTCAGAGGACGAGCCGGGTTCAGATGACGTACTTATTGTCGCCTCACGCAGCGAGAACGTCGAAGAGCGAACCGCAGCATGTGAAATTGGCGGGTTGACTGCCAAGGTGGTGGACATTGAGCCATACACCATCGAACACACCTGCAAAATGATCAAAGACCAAACCGATGTTGACTGGGCTGATAAAACCATCGCTGTGCTCGACATCGGGGCGACCATGACAAGCCTGAACGTGCTACGTGATGAGAAGCTCGTGTACACAAGAGAACAGCCTTTCGGCGGCAAACAATTGACAGAAGAAATTATGCGCCGCTTTGGACTTTCATACGAAGACGCAGGCCGAGTAAAGCGCGTTGGCGGACTGCCAGACAACTATGAGCCTGAAATTCTAAGCCCGTTTAAAGATCAAATGGTGCAGCAAGCGAATCGCTTTTTGCAATTCTTCTTCTCGGCAGACAAGAACGACTATGTAGATCAAATCTTGTTAGCCGGAGGTTGTGCAGAGATTCCCGGTATATGCGAGTTGATTGAAAGCCAAATCGGCACACCGACAAGTAAAGCTGACCCTTTCCACAACATTGAGTGCGCATCAGGTGTCGCACTGCAACGACTCCAGGGAGATGGCCCGGCCATGATGATTGCCTGTGGGTTGGCGACGCGAGGATTCGACTAATGGCGAAAATTAATCTACTTCCCTGGCGCGAAGAACAACGCGCCGAGAAGACCAAACAATTCGGTTTAAGTGCTGCACTAACTGCTTTATTCGGCGCGGCGATTGTCTACGGCGGAATGCAATTCGCGAATGGCAAGATCGACCACCAGGAAGCACGCAACAACTATCTTCAAACCGAGATAGACAAGCTTAAGAAAGACTTGAAGGAAATCGAAGAACTCGAGTCGACCAAAGCAAACCTGTTAGCCCGAATGGACATCATTCAAGAGCTACAAACTCGCCGACCTCAAGTAGTACACACATTTCAGGAACTCGCAGAGCGCGTTCCAGATGGCGTATTTCTGGAGTCGATGAAGCAGACCGCTGACGTCCTTGCATTCGAGGGCAAAGCCGACTCCAACGCTCGTGTTTCAACATTGATGCGTAATCTCGGAGCTTCTGACTGGTTTAAACAGCCCGGACTTGAGCTCATCGAGTCAAAAAATAAAGACGACGGTATTAGTTCGTTCAAATTGCGTCTATCGCAATCTGTCGCGCCATCCGCCGATCAAACTGACAAGTAACAGGGGCCAGAAGTGGATATTGGACAAGCTATATCAGACCTAAATGGTATTGACGCAAGCGACTTTAAAAAGATCGGCACAGCACCGCTCGCGGTTCGTGGTTTTATGTTGGCACTCGGTCTGGCAGCTATTGTCGGTGCAGGAATATGGTTTGCCATTAAGCCAAAATTTCTCGAACTGGAAAACGTTGCAGCTAAAGAAGAGACGCTGAAACAGACATTCGACAAGACTCAGGCTAAAGCGGCCAACCGCGACGCTTACGTAGAACAACTCAGTGAAATGAAGCGCACATTCAACGTCATGTTGCGTCAACTTCCAAACAAGACAGACATAGAAAGTTTATTGATTGATCTTTCGCAAACCAGCGTTGCAGCTGGACTGGAAGTTGAGTTCTTCAAACCGAAAAGTGAAGTTGCCAAAGAATTCTATGTTGAGTATCCGATTCAAATCAAAGTGACAGGCAACTATCACCAGTTTGGAAACTTCGTGAGCGGCCTGGCATCACTGCCGCGAATTGTGACGCTCCACAACATAAATATCACACCAGTAGGCGGCAGCGGTGCGACTCCGGAAACTCAAAAACTGCAGATGGATCTAACGGCCACCACTTACCGTTACCTTGATGATGATGAGGCATAACATCGTGAATACAAGTACAACCATTACCCAACTAGCCAAGGTTCGACTCGCCCTAGTTGCAGTCATTGCCTCAGCTACTCTGGTCGGGTGTGACAGCGGAATGGCAGACCTTGAAGGCTTTGTGGCGGAAACCCGCTTGAAGCACCAGGGACGAGTTGATCCCCTACCCACTTTCGCAGAGTACGAAACTGTTGCCTATGCGGAACAAGATTTGCGAGATCCCTTTAAGCCGCATCAAGACATCTCGGCAGAGACAACAGTCGCGACTGCAAGCACTGGCGGACCTCGCCCGAGTGCAGGGCGTCGACGCGAAGCGCTGGAAAGCGTACCTCTAGATACCTTGAAAATGGTAGGGATCCTAAAACAACGCTCTTCTAGTTGGGCGTTAGTTCAGGACAGAGAAGGCACGATCCACCGTGTACAGCCAGGCAACTATGCAGGCCAGAATCACGGCAAGATCACCAAAATTTCAGAAAACGAAATTAATCTGGTTGAGTTAGTACCTGATGGTATCAGCGGCTGGATTCAGCGACAGGCACAGCTAAAACTGGGCACTGGAGATGAAAAATGATAGCAAAGACTGATCAGGTAAAGAGAAAGAACAAGACGATGCAACGGAGAAAAACGGTGAATTATCCAACAATCTGCGGCACACCAATCGACGGTGGTTTTACCCGGTGCACGCACTTGGGCAAGCTGCGGTTGTTGGCTATCGCAATAGGCGCGCAAGCTTTAATGGCACAGAGCAGCCTGGCTGCTACCCTCGACCATTTAAGTTACACCACCCTGCCAGGCAACCAACAGCAAATCGCTTTCAAATTAAGCGACCCTGTTGCAACCCCGCAGACGTTTCAAATTGACTACCCGGCGAGAATTGCTATCGACCTGATGGGAACCACCAATGCCCTGGACAAGCGAATTGTTCCAGTCGGTGTCGGCAACCTTGACAGCGTAAGCATCGTCGAAGCCAACGACCGTACTCGTGTCGTTCTTAACTTAGGCGAGATGACCGACTACCAGACAGAAATCGATGGTGACCGACTGCTCGTCACGCTAGATGGTGACAGCGAAGGCTTCAGCCAGGCTGAAAACCTCGACTCGGACGAGCTTCTTGATGAAGTGTTCCAGACCGATGAATTGATGGAAACTGCAAGCGAAGCGGCCGAAGACGTCCTGCCTATGGCTGAAACGACTCTGGTCGAAGGCGAAGCAATTGAAGTCACAGATGAGTATCAAAACGACGGCCTGGTGGTTGAGCTGCCTTCAAGCCTGCCACTTGACTACGAGGCGCCAGACGCACAACCCGTCAGCGCAGAAGCGCCGGTAATGCCGATCGCTGAAGAATTCAAAGTAGAGACCGGCGCCCCGATACAAGAGTATGTTGAAGACCTACCGCGCCCTGCGGCTCGCACTTCGGCACCACAGATGCCGCGTATGGATGATGTGCGATATCAATCCAATCGTTCAAACGATACCGGTATCGATTATTCAAGACAGCAAGACGTATTTAACCCACCGATTGTTACTAGCAACAAAGTTTCTTACAGCGGTGAAGAGTTATCCCTGAACTTCCAGGACATTGAAATTCGTTCAGTGCTACAGCTACTGGCTGACTTTACTGACCTCAATATTGTCGTAAGTGACAGCGTTGAAGGCAAACTAACACTGCGACTTAAAAATGTTCCATGGGATCAGGCCCTGGATATTATCCTGCGCACCAAGGGTCTTGATAAGAGAGAGTCTGGAAATGTAGTGATGGTAGCCCCCGCGGGTGAAATCGCAGCACAGGAAACTGCAGAAAGAGAAGCAGCACAACAAGCCATCGCGCTTGAGCCACTTCGCTCCGAGTTTGTTCAAGTGAACTACGCAAAAGCAAACGAAGTAGCTGCAATCCTCAAATCTGAAACCGGTGGTCTACTTTCAGAGCGAGGCAACGTTACTATTGACGATCGTACTAACACTATCCTCGTCAACGATACCGCAGACGTGCTAGGTAAAGTACGCGCACTGGTAACACGACTGGATATTCCAGTAAGACAGGTTCTGATCGAATCACGCATCGTTATTGCCACAGATGATTTCAACCGCGAAATGGGTGCACGCTTTGGTATTAGCCGCGACACGACAAACGACGGCAGCGGTGTTGCACTGTCAGGCACATCAGCCGGTGTCACCAACCTACTGAACGGCGGCGATTTAGGGCTTGAAAGATTCAACGTAAATCTACCTGCAAACGTCACTAACGGAAGCCTTGGACTGGCTTTCGCCAAACTACCATTCGGCACGTTGCTGGAACTTGAATTGTCTGCGATGCAAGCGGAAGGCCGCGGTGAAGTGGTGTCAACACCACGGGTAATCACAGCTAACCAGCGTGAAGCCTATATTGAGCAGGGTGTAGAAATTCCCTACCAGGAATCGTCAGGTGCCGGTGCTGCGACATCAACCTCATTCAGAAAGGCCGTACTGGGCCTGCGAGTGAAGCCGCAAATTACCCCTGATGAGCGTATCATTATCGATCTGACCGTAAATAAAGATACGGTTGGTGAAGTATATGGCGGCATCCCGAGTATCGATACTCGAGAAGTGAGTACTCAGGTACTGGTTGCTAACGGTGAAACGGTTGTTCTAGGCGGAATCTTCGAACAAAGCCTGATCCAGCAGCGTGATCAGGTGCCATTCTTCGGCGACCTGCCACTGATCGGTAAACTGTTCCAACATAACGTGAACGAAGACGACAAAACCGAACTCCTGGTGTTTGTTACTCCAAAAATCGTGAACGACGGAACCTCGACTCTAGATCAATAATAATCCTCTCAACATGAGACTTAAAAAAACCGCGCTTGTCGCGGTTTTTTTTTGGCCGCGTTCGCTAACTGCAATCGCACCAATCATGCTACTGTTGATCACACGTAACAGACCGCAGAGTGCTCTGATATTTGATCAGATCCTCCACCACATGTATGGCGAGTATTTTTCTAATAGGCCCGATGGGCGCTGGCAAAACCACTGTGGGCAGACAGCTCGCACGTCGACTTGGTTGCGCGTTTTTCGACAGTGACAGGGAAATAGAAGCGGCCTGTGGCGTCGATATCCCGACAATTTTTGATTTCGAAGGTGAAGTAGGTTTTCGCTGTCGCGAGGAGCGCATGATTGACCTCCTGACCAGCAAGACCAATATTGTATTGGCCACTGGCGGTGGTGCAGTACTACGGGAACAAAATCGCCTGAACCTCAAAAGCCGCGGCGTTGTGGTTTTTCTCGATGTCGATATCGATGTGCAGGTTGAGCGCACCTCGCGAAACAACTCAAGACCCCTGCTTCAACACGGGGACGCACGCGCCACACTAATGGAAATCAGCAGGCTACGCGGGCCCATCTATCACGAACTCGCTCACGTGCATATCAGCACCAGCAATCAGCGCCATCAACGGGTGGTAGATAAAATTTGTCGCAAGCTGGACGAACTCACCAGAACCCCGTCTCACCCGGAAAATATTTCATCTGAGTGCCCACCATCAGACACCTGAAGGCCACTCGGATTCATCTCTTACGGTTATCAAACCATGACAACGCTTAACGTCGATCTCGGTGAACGCAGCTACCCGATTTACATCAACGGCAATATCCTTGGCGATGCCGATTTATACCTTCGTCATATCAAAGGTAATAAAGTACTTATCGTCACCGACGATAACGTCGCCCCTTTGTATCTGGCGACTTTACTGGAAGCACTACCTTCTTTCGATTGCCAACATTTGGCGTTACCAGCAGGCGAAGCACACAAGAACCTGGAAACGGTAAATAAAATCTACGACGTGCTAATGCAAAGTCACTTTGACCGCAACTGCACGATCATCGCTCTGGGAGGCGGTGTCGTCGGAGATATCACCGGTTTCGCTGCCGCCACTTACCAGCGCGGCGTCGCTTTTGTGCAGGTACCGACCACGCTATTGGCTCAGGTAGATTCCTCTGTCGGCGGTAAAACCGGCGTCAATCATCCACTCGGCAAAAATATGATCGGAGCATTTCATCAGCCAGCGTGTGTTATCGCAGATATGAATACACTCGACACCCTGCCGCAGCGTGAACTGATCGCGGGCATGGCCGAAGTCATAAAATACGGACTCATTGACGACTCAGAGTTCTTCGAATGGATTGATCAACACATGAGCGACTTGTTAGGGCTAAACAAGGACGCACTGGCCAATGCCGTTGAGCGATCCTGTACCAATAAATCACGAATAGTCGCAGCAGATGAACGCGAGTCGGGGCAACGCGCCCTGCTAAATCTCGGCCACACTTTCGGCCACGCCATAGAGACCGCGCAGGGTTATGGCAATTGGTTGCATGGTGAAGCGATTGGCGCCGGTATGTGCCTGGCGGCAAAGTATTCTCACGACCTCGGCCTGATGGACGAACAACAAGCTGATCGCGTCTGCCGCACCATAGAAAAAGCCGGCCTGCCCAGCACGCCACCGACCAATATGACTGCTGACCGCTGCCTGGAACTCATGTCGCACGATAAAAAAGTTCGCGATAAAAAATTGACCCTGGTACTCATGCGCGGAATCGGTAAATCTTTTTTATGTAACGATTTTGATCAAAAACAGCTCTCTAAAACCCTTACTTTGGCATTCGACTGATACAACTTCGATACACTACATGTCAAACTCGTAAGCCTTTGTTACCTTCCTCTTCACAGCGTTGCCGAAGGTCCCCAAGTCCTCTACTATCGGACGGCTAATACTCAAGCTGCACACGGTGACCGCTACGCCGCATCTAGCACAACTGGTTGATTTAACACCAGATTGCTTTGGCTTCGCGCCCGCGTCTGTTTGATTCAAAGATTATCTACCACGGACCGAGCAACTATGGCAGTTCAAGACGCGCAAGCTGAAGCCACGCTACACGATGAGACGCTCAGCGAGCTAGGCCTTACTGAACAACCGTTTCTGGAAGACAAGAAGCGCCAGCGCTTTGCGGATGCCAGCACCCAACGGTCCCGTGCAGCACTCGAGCAACACCTTCGCTTTGGTGATTCACTGCATCTACTGATCGGCGAAGACGACGCAGGCAAAACCGTTCTGCTGTCCCAACTGATCAAACACTGCAAAAGCACCATTAAACCCTTCGTGGTCAAAGGCAGTGCGGATTTTGAAGCAGAAGCCTTCCTGGCTGCCGTGTTACACCAGCTAGATAGCGAAGAAGAAGCACATTCAGTAGGCGAGCACATAGAAAAGCTCAGCCCTTTGCTGGCGCAAATCACCAACGACCAATACAGTGTGGTGCTGGTGGTTGACGATGCTCATCTTGCCCCACTTGAAGAAATTGCAGAGTTGGTCGATATCACTCAACAATTTGAAAACGAAGACGGCAAAACCGCACGTTTGTTGTTGACCGGCAGGCCTTCTCTAAAACAAGCCATCACCAAGATAGAAGATCAATTTGAAGATCTTCAACTTACCTACAGTACCAACCTGGTGCCGCCGTTTGACGAAGAACGAGTACGTGAATATTTGAGCTCACGATTACAGCAAGCTGGGCATGCTGACGCCTTTCCGTTCACCGACAAAGCAATCACCAAGATCCAGCGTGACTCAGCCGGACTGCCCGGCAAGATCAACACATCTGCGACCCACTATTTAAACGGTGTGTATCGCGGTGGCGCAGCCGCACAAGAGAGCAAAGGTGGACTATTCGGTTTTGAATGGCCGGTACTGGTTGTCGGTGCCGCCGCGTTAGGGGCAATCGGTTGGGGCCTGTCAATGTTCTTCGGCAACAGCGGAGATGACAATGTTCCGAATACTGACATCGTACAAATCGAAGCCCCGGTCAGTGGCGAAATGGCTCTGGCTGACGCAACAATCACTGACTCCGTGGTCGACCCTGTCACATCCGCAGTAGATACAGGCGAACAGGATTCACTATTGTTACCTGCCAACGAAAATCAAACCATTGCTGCAGTCACTGACGAAGTGTTGCCGCAGGTGGCCGACAACACCAAGGCCACGACTATCGTCGCAAATCAATCAGCTACCGACCTGATCGCTTCACCAGAACAAACTCCTTCTGTGGAAACACCGCCGGTCGCAACACAGATTGTGGAAAACACGGCGCCGACTATGCCGGAACAACCACTGGTCATGGAATCAGTGGCACCAGCGGTTGAAGAAGTCATACCAACAGTGACCGTACCACGTCTGGCAACCAACGAAGATATTGCGTCTAATAAGAGCGTCAGCAATGACATCATCACTGACAATGTTCCGAAATCAGTAGCTGTTGACGTTGGGCAACTGGCTCAGCAGGACAACACCGTTGTAGATGATTCGCAACAAAACATTGGCGCGGCCATTGGCGTCATAGTCGACACTGGCGGCGATACTGACGCAGCGTCTTTAGACACGACAGAGATATTTAGTGCCGGTGACAACAAACAAGGCGGAATAGATTCCGAAGGCGTTGGTATCACAATGCCCGAGCCAAACCGTGCGATCGAAAACGAACGCTGGGTACTGTTCCAATCTCCGACGAAATTCACTGTGCAGCTCGCCACTTCGCGCGAGCGTGGCTACATCATTGATCTGGCGCAAACATTAGAGGTAATCGATCCGGTCGCAATCTATCCGTTTCTCACGACCAATAGCCAGAACCCTGTTTATGGCTTGCTCAGCGGCCTGTATGACACTCGATCTGAAGCCATCGCAGCGGTTGAAGGCATGAGTTCAAGCGCGAAAAAGTTTGGCACCTGGATACGCCCGGTAAGTGACTTGCAGGACGCGATCAAAAACCGCCGCTGATACCCTCGAATCGGCAGACTAAACATCGCCTCAAACTGCATTCTGCTTGCAGTTTGAGGTGATTTCGCTCACTATTAAGTGAGTGTAAAACTTCGCCCTGGACATGTAAGCCTTCAAAATAAGAGCGCAGTAGCAAGCTCAACAGGCGCAAACTAGGCGAACTCCCTGCACACAGGCCAGGTTCCGCACAGAGCGGAACAACAACGACTGGCCAGGCTCAATGAGCCTTCAATAATAAAACCCACCGCTGGCGGAAAACAACAGAGGGTTTACATGAACGCACTGGATAAACTAGCGGCGCTGGGGCTTTATCGCCCTGAGTTCGAGCACGACAATTGCGGCTTCGGCCTGATAGCGCAAATTGATGGCCGCGCTTCTCACAAGCTGGTAAAAACGGCCGTGGAAGCATTGGGTCGCATGACGCACCGAGGCGCGATTGCAGCTGACGGCAAGTCAGGTGATGGCTGTGGACTTTTACTACGTAAACCGGTGAACTTTCTTCGCGCAAAAGCTGATGAAGCCGGCTTTGAGGTCGGGCGCAATTTTGCCACCGGAATGATTTTTCTAAACCATGACAACGCACTGGCTGATCGTGCACGCAACACACTGAACGCTGAAGTTGAAGCACGTAATTTAACCGTCAGCGGCTGGCGAGTGGTGCCAACCAACCCCGATGCCTGTGGCTTTGAGGCAAAGAAAACACTGCCTCAAATTGAACAGATTTTCGTCACTGCTCCAAGCTACATGGATGCTGCCGAGTTCAATCGAAACCTGTTTGTGGCGCGTCGTAAAACTGAACTCACGCTGAGAGAAAGCGATCCGGAATTTTATGTAAACACATTATCTGCTGACGTCATTCTATACAAAGGTTTGATGATGCCTGATCGTCTTCCGATGTTTTATGAAGACCTGAACGACCCGACACTTGAATCACGCATCGCGGTTTTTCATCAGCGCTTTTCTACCAACACACTGCCACAATGGCGACTGGCACAACCGTTCCGGTATCTGGCACACAACGGTGAAATCAATACAATCCGCGGTAATCGTAACTGGGCAAACGCTCGCGCATCAAAGTTTCACAGCGAACTGCTGCCTGAGTTAAAAGAATTATTGCCGCTGGTATCAATGGCGGGCTCAGACTCTATGTCACTCGATAACATGCTCGAAGTGTTGTTGTCCGGTGGTATGGATATCTTTCGTGCTATGCGATTGTTGCTCCCACCTGCGTGGCACAACATGAACTCCACCGATCCTGAAATGCGAGCCTGGCTCGAATACGCCTCTATGCACATGGAACCATGGGACGGCCCGGCAGGTGTGGTACTCACTGATGGGCGCTACGCCTCATGCGTGCTGGATCGCAACGGCTTGCGCCCTGCCCGTTACGTCATCACTCGCGATCGTCAAATCACTTTGGCATCCGAGATCGGTGTTTACGACTATGAACCTGAAGATGTGATTGCTAAAGGCCGGGTTAAGCCCGGGCAGATGTTTGCCATTGACACAGACACCGGTGAAATCCTGCAACCGGAAAAAATTGATGAACTACTAAAAACCAGCCGGCCCTTTTCACGCTGGTTGCAAACACACTCCAGGCATTTGCGTTCACGGTTGCGGGATACGCCGCCAACCACGCCATCAATGGACGATGAACAACTAAAGACCTACGAAAAAATGTTCGGCGTAACATTTGAAGAACGTGATCAAATTTTGCGCGTATTAGCCGAAGACGCACAAGAAGCCATCGGTTCAATGGGTGATGACACACCGTTTCCAGTGTTTTCTAAAAATGTACGCTCACTGTATGAAAGTTTTCGACAACAGTTCGCACAGGTGACTAACCCGCCGATTGATCCATTACGCGAATCCATTGTGATGTCATTAGAAACCTGCATCGGTGTTGAACAAAATCTTTTCAAAGAAACGGTAGATCACGCCAGGCGCTTACTGGTCCGCTCACCAGTATTATCACGAGAAAAATTTGAAACGCTTCTCGCGATGAATGATGAAGCCGAATATCGCCACATCACAATTGATTTGAGTTTTGATCCGTTAAAAACAACATTACAACAGGCCATCACCAACATTACTGATGCGGCTGTTGAAGCCATTCGCGATGAAACAATTATCATCGTACTGAGTGACAAGAATTTAACGCAAGGCATGTTACCTGTTCACGCATTGCTTGCTACCGGTGCGGTACACCACAAACTAATAGAGGTTGGTTTGCGGTGTGATGCAAACATTGTGGTTGAAACCGGCACCGCACGTGACCCTCACCATATCGCAGTACTAGTAGGTTACGGGGCCACCTGCGTTTACCCTTATCTATCTTACGAGTGCATTCAGGGCATGGTGCGCCGTGGTGACATTGCCGGGAAAGATGCTCTGCTAATGGAGCAGAATTATCGCAAAGGCATCAACAAAGGATTACTCAAAGTACTGTCAAAGATGGGTATCTCTACCATTGCGAGCTACCGCGGTGCACAGCTATTTGAAATAGTAGGCCTGCATGATGAAATTGTTAATCAATGCTTTATCGGCACCACCAGCCGTATTCAGGGTGCAAACTACGAAGACCTCAGCAATGACATGCAAATACTTGCAGACGAGGCGTTTAACAAACGCATTGACACTCGCCATGGTGGCTTGCTGAAGTATGTAGAGGGCGGCGAGTACCATGCCTATAACCCGGATGTAGTCAGCTCACTACAGGAAGCGGTCAATTCAGGGGAATATAGTGACTATGAAAAGTATGCCGCTATTGTTAACGGACGTGCAACAACAGCAGTAAGAGATTTACTCAGACTCAAAACCGTAGACACGCCTACTCCACTTGATGAAGTTGAATCGGCACGCGACATTATCAGTCGCTTTGATTCAGCCGGCATGTCGCTTGGTGCGTTATCTCCCGAAGCACATGAAACACTTGCAGAAGCGATGAATGCGCTGGGTGCGAGATCAAACTCCGGTGAAGGTGGAGAAGATCCCAGCCGTTACGGCACCAACAAAAACTCCAAAATCAAGCAAGTCGCCTCCGGGCGCTTTGGCGTGACACCGCACTACCTGGTAAACGCAGAAGTCATTCAGATAAAAATTGCTCAAGGGGCAAAGCCCGGTGAGGGTGGCCAGCTTCCCGGTCACAAAGTCAACGACATGATAGCCACCTTGCGCTACTCGATGCCCGGGGTATCACTGATATCTCCACCGCCTCATCATGATATTTATTCCATTGAAGATCTGGCTCAGCTTATCTTCGATTTAAAGCAGGTGAACCCTGAAGCTCTGGTATCGGTCAAGCTGGTCGCCGAAGCGGGCGTTGGCACCATTGCCGCCGGCGTTGCAAAAGCCTATGCAGATCTAATTACAATATCCGGCTACGATGGTGGCACTGGTGCCTCGCCTTTGACCAGCGTTAAGTACGCGGGCTCTCCATGGGAGCTCGGTATGTCAGAGACGCACCAGATTCTTCGCGCCAACAACCTGCGTGACAAAGTCCGTGTGCAGACTGACGGAGGATTAAAAACCGGACTCGATGTGATCAAAGCAGCCTTACTTGGCGCTGAAAGCTTTGGCTTTGGCACCGGCCCGATGATCGCAATGGGCTGTAAGTTTCTACGAATCTGCCATCTGAACAACTGCGCTACCGGCGTGGCGACGCAACACAAAGTACTGCGCATGAAACACTTCCGTGGAGATGTAGAAAAAGTTGTCCACT
Source organism: uncultured Granulosicoccaceae bacterium (assembly GCA_938041955.1). Lineage (GTDB taxonomy): Bacteria > Pseudomonadota > Gammaproteobacteria > Granulosicoccales > Granulosicoccaceae. The sequence continues at coordinate 89,438 of CALISD010000120.1, forward strand.
ATATGGAATTTGTGGCGGAAGATGTTCGACGTCATCTTGCAAGCCTCGGTGCGCGCAACCTGAACGAAATCATTGGTCGCACCGATCTGCTCGAACAGATTGAAGGGACTACGTCACGCCACAACCGCGTTGATTACAGCAAACTACTTTCTGATGGTGGTGTGCCGCTGGAAGCCCCGCGTTACTGTACACAAAAGCGCAACCGTCCTTTTGACAAGGCCGAGCTGGCCACGCAAATGGTCGCTGAGTGCCTGCCCGCCATTCAGGCAAAAAGCGGTGGCGAGTACAACTTTAAAATTAAGAACGTTAACCGCTCTATCGGTGCGCGACTGTCAGGTGAGATCGCCAAGCTACATGGCAATCTCGGCATGTCTGACGCGCCGATCAATGTCCATATGAAAGGCACTGCAGGGCAAAGCTTTGGCGTTTGGAACGCCGGCGGACTCAACCTTCTGTTAGAAGGTGATGCCAATGACTATGTTGGCAAAGGCATGGCGGGTGGCAAAATAGTGATCAAACCTCCGGTCGGCTCACGCTTCGTCAGCCATGAGAACACCATTGTCGGCAACACCTGCTTGTATGGTGCCACCGGTGGTCAGATGTATGTATCCGGCTTAGGTGGTGAACGGTTCGCGGTCAGAAATTCCGGTGCCACAGCTGTTATAGAAGGCGTCGGAGATCACGCATGCGAATACATGACCGGTGGCTGCATTGCTGTGCTCGGAGAAACCGGCGTTAATTTCGGCGCTGGTATGACCGGAGGATTTGCATTCGTGCTGGATCGCCACAACCTGTTTGTTGATCGATACAACCACGAACTGATCGATATCCAGCGCATACACCCGGAGTCGATGGAAGCCTACCGGCATGTGCTGGAAGAAATGCTGGAGACCCACATCGCAGAGACTGACAGCGAATGGGGCCGCGAGATCCTCGATAACTTCTACGGATTAAGCTCCAGGTTCTGGCTAATCACGCCAAAAGCGGCAGAATTATCAGCGCTACTTTCAACGCTTAAAAAAGCCGCCTAGGCCAGCGGCACCCACCGGATCCACTAGTGATCCGGTGGTATTCATCCAGGCTGTGTCAACAGACTCGCTATCGGCCCTGTGCATCTGCAATAATGCGCCATGGCCGGGCGCATACCTCAATCTTTTATCGATGATCTACTCTCACGAGTCGATATCGTTGAGATTATTGATCGCTATGTACCGCTGAAAAAAGCCGGCGCCAATCACAAGGCCTGCTGCCCATTTCACGGCGAGAAAACACCGTCGTTCAATGTCAGCCAGCCAAAACAGTTTTACCATTGCTTCGGTTGCGGTGTTTCCGGCAACGCGATCAGTTTTCTGATGGAATTTGACCACATGCACTTTGTTGATGCTGTCGAATTCCTGGCTGACAGAATCGGTTTGGAAGTGCCACGTGATGCTATTGCCGCCATTACGCCATCACAGCAAGGACTGTTCGATGCGCTCAACGCCTGCAATCAGTTCTACCAACAACAACTGAGAAATACCCCGCCTGCCATCGATTACCTAAAAGGTCGCGGCATATCCGGTGACACCGCACAGCGTTTTGATATTGGCTTTTCACCAGATGCCTGGCACGCCTTAACAGAAAACACCAACGCAGATGAAAACTCGCTGGTGCAATCCGGCATGTTGATCCGCAAAGACTCAGGAAAATCTCACGACAGGTTTCGAAATCGAATCATGTACCCGATCCGTGATCGCCGTGGGCGTGTAATTGGCTTTGGCGGTAGAGTCATGGATAACTCCGAACCGAAATACCTCAATTCACCAGAAACACCATTATTTCAAAAAGGCCGCGAACTCTACGGGCTTTTTGAACTGCGCCGCGCGTCACGCGGTAGCCCGGAACGCATTCTTGTTGTTGAGGGCTATATGGATGTTATCGCCCTGGCCGAAGCTGGTATTGATCACTCCGTGGCGACACTTGGCACAGCAACATCCACCGAACAGGTATCGCAACTTTTCCGAGAAACAGACGAGATAGTTTTTTGCTTTGACGGAGACAGTGCCGGTAAGAAAGCCGCCTGGCGCGCTTTAAACTCTGCACTGCCATCACTAAAGGCAGGTCGCGACGCACGCTTCTTGTTTTTACCAGATGGTGAAGACCCGGATTCACTGGTTAAATCAATTGGTGCTGAACAATTTATGCAGCAGTTGATCGATCAGGCGATGGACGCATCAGACTTTCTGTTCCAGCAACTCGAGCTACAGGCGCAAAAGGGATCTGATCACAGTGGCCCCGGACACAAGGCTCGCCTGGCTGACATTGCAAAACCACTCATAAGCACCATACCCACAGGGGTTTATCGAACGCTGGTGGAAGAACAATTATATGAAAAGGTCGGAGTCAACGTATTCGGTGAATCTTCTCCACAGCAAGCTCAGTCCGACTATCAGCCGATAAAAAACCCTGTGCCACAGCCAAATTTATCCCCGGTTCGAAAAGCACTAATCGCGATTCTCGATACCCCGTCTGTTGTGCTGGAGATCGACCCTGAGGCGTATGACTTTTCAACCGACATCCGAGGCGCTTCACTGCTACTTGAGATTATCTCACTAATAGAAAGCCGGCCAGACATCACCACCAGCGGAATTCTGGAGCGATATCGAGATACTGAACAATCCGAACCCTTACACAAGCTTCTCCGCGCAGGCATGACTGCAACCATTGAAGCAGGGATCAATACACCATTAAGTGTTCTACAGCATGCGATAGAACAACTTAATAAAGAATCATTACGCCAGCAGTTAAAACTTGACACAAATACGCCAAATGGACTGCCCTCTGAAATGAGTGACGCCCAAAAAGATGAAGTAAGAAAGCGGCTACAACAGTTAAAAAAGTCTTGAGAACGACTCGACTACACATACCCGACGTAATCACTATCGATAATGGTACTGATCCGCCCATTGTCACACTTGATAGTGATGCATCGCGCTACCTGTGCAAAGTCATGCGCTATGACGTCGGCGATCAAGTGGTCTTATTTAACGGTGACGGCAACGACTACACAGCTTCGATTCTTAATGCAGGAAAATCCGTCCAGCTGCAGATTAACGCCAGCTCCAGAAACACGACCGAATCACCAGTACACATCACCTTAGTACAGGCGCTTGCCAAAGGCACCAAGCTTGAACTGATTATTCAAAAAGCGACTGAACTCGGCGTCGGCCGAATCACACCAGTGAGCACTGAACGCAGTGTGTTACAGGTAGAGAAGAAGCGTTCCGAGCGGAAGCTTGAGCACTGGAATAAAATCGCCAGCAGCGCGTGCGCTCAATGCAATCGCAGCGTCATACCAACAATCGACCCGATCATCGAGCTATCACAATGGTTCACTGAACATGAAAGCGAACACAGCGTGCTGATTGACCCAGCAGCCACAAGTTCATTTAAAGCGCTTGTACCGAACAATGCTATAAATATTCTGGTTGGCCCGGAAGGTGGTTTTAGCGACAAAGAACTCGCACTTGCTCAGGCAAGTGGCGTCGCTACGGTTCGATGCGGGCCAAGGGTATTGCGCACAGAAACCGCAGGCTTTGCGGCGATTGCAATTGTTCAGGCGCTCATTGGTGACATGAGTTAGGCTTTTTCCAACGCCACCAACATTTCTTTTTGCAACTCCCGTAACAGTTGTGCAGCAGAGCAATAACGCGCTTGCCGATAGTTAGCACCAGCCCACAAGGACATCAACTCAAAATCATCCATCCCTGCTGCGGCCTTGCGCATAGAGGCGGTCAGGGAATTCTGTATTGGAAATTTAAGCACCGCCTCATTGCTCACGGTGGCATCAATAAAGAGGTTTCTAATACCTCGTGCCGGGCGCCCAGAAAAACCACAGGTCAATTGAGTGTCACGATCACCAATCTTGTCAATTGCAGCACGATAGGTGTCGCAACTGCCGCATTCATCCACGGTTAAAAACGCCGACCCCATTTGCACAGCGTCCGCTCCGGCAATTCTGAGTTTGGCGATATCAGCACCATTCATGATCCCACCGCTGGCAATCACTGGTAGGTCACACCGGGTTACTAATTGCGCCACTAAATCGGCAACACCTAATTTATCATCACTTGCATCAGGATCAAAAATCCCTCTATGACCACCTGCTTCAATGCCCTGAGCCACGATAAAGTCAGCACCTGCCTCTTGCACGCGCAGCCCCTCATCGAGACTGGTGGCAGACAGAGCCACATAACAACCAGCGGCGTGAATCAACGCTATGATTTCATCTGGCGGAATACCGAGGTGCAAACTGACCACTGAAGGTTGGTAAGCAAGTGCCGCGGTGATCTGCTCTCGTAAATCCGGTAATTGAGTCTCGTGCTGCATTGCCTGCGCGTCAATCGCCACACGTCGGCCCAATGACTCCAGCTGCTTTTTCGCCCGATCAAGTCTCTCCAGATCTGGCTCGACAACTTCCGGGAATACAAAGAAGTTAGCATTCCACCCGCAATCAGGATTCAATCGCCGATCAGCGCACTCATTTTGAAAGTCCCGGCATTGGCTGTGAATCTGTTCCGGAGTCGAATAAGCAAGACCGAATGACCCAAGCGCACCAGCAGCTGCCACCGACGCAACCAGCCTGGGAGTAGTCGGACCGCCCGCCATCGGGGCTTGAACGATGGGGCACTGAAGCCCTAGTTTTTCCTGCAAATTTGAATTCATGTTGTCTACGTCTTATTTATTGCAGTCGATTCGATTCTGTTCAGTTTGTTCTGGCCCGTTTGATGATTGCTTAAGTAACGGGCGGTATCAACAACGTTATCCCGACCAGTAGTACTTTTCGGTTTTAGATCCACTGACAGAGCTGTTTTGGGCGCGAATTATGCTCAACTCCAAACCTTGTGAAAACAAGACGGTGCCGGAACTTCAGTTGATGGCTTTTATAGAACCGTAACCACAGATTCATCCTGGTTACCGACCACGAAACGGTTGGAAGCCAGAATTTATTACTGATATCGAATCGGCCCGCACGGCCGATCAAGATACCTTGAATTCCAGAGATTGTCATATGTTGACAGAAGAAGAAATAATAGCAGCACCAGAAGATGACTACATGAACGATGAGCAGCTGGCATTTTTTCAGCAACGCTTATCAGACATGCGTCAATCGCTTATCAACTCAGGTAACAACGAGCAGATAGGCAATCTCGATACCGAACGTGCCGCCGATGAATCCGATCGAGCCACTCAGGAAGAGCAGTACTGGATTCAGGTGCACATGAAAGAACGGGAAACCAACCTGATCCGTGATATCGACAAAGCAATGCATAGGATTCGCACAGGAGAGTACGGCTTCTGTGAAGATACTGGTGAAGATATCGGCATCAGAAGATTACTGATCAGACCTACTTCGCGATACACCGCTGAAGCACAAGCACGACGCGAACTACAAACCCGTCAGTATGCCACTGCGTAGTCTGATTACAAACACTCTGCGAAACGACCCGGAGCTGTTAATCCGGTATCGCGATAGATCGCACTGTATCCAAATGCCCGAGCGCTGATACAAGCGCTGGAAAAGTCGGGAAGTAGTTCAACATACTCTGCCATGAATACGGGCTTGTTTGCAGTAACAAACAGCTGTGCGTCCTCACACCAGTTATCTACGAAGCAGTTTTCAGTAATCATCCAATCGACCTGATCAATCACATCTTTTACAAGTGCTTCGGCGTTTTTAAGTCCAAACCCTAAACCACGTTGATGAGATTCCCGGGCAAGCCACAATACATAGTCAGCGCTCTGTTGTCGGGTAATGCCGAAGCTGGTACCAAGACCGGTAACCACTCCTGAGGCACTGCGATTCTCTTGATAAAACGCATCGACGTTATCGCCTTCGATACCATCAAACCCTTTTGCCGCACAGCGATCTAACCGCGCCCGCATAACAGAAGCTAATGCGTCTATATTTGAGATATCCAGCCACTGTTCGTCTTCATAACCATCGTAGCGCTCGCCTACGATATCCTTCGGGAACAGCGTTGCATCATCCCGCCACAATTCAACCGTACCAACGCTGAAATAACAAATAAGCTTTACGCCACGGCTCTTGAGCAGGTCCAATTCAGCTTGCGGTGTATCAATATCTACATCATAGACATCAACTTTGTGGGAGGTAACAATCGGATCCTGCAGCTGCCAATACCAGCGCAGGTTTTCATCCGCACGAGGCTGCCACCAGGAATTTTCCACGGCCGTACCAATCTCCGGCTCCGGGGCATTCAACCGGGACCTCAAATCACAGGCACTTAAGATCAGAACCGTGGCGAGCAAAGCATGGGAAATATTAACCAAAGAAGGTATCCGGCACAGTATCCTCCCGCCTATAGAGGGAACTACTCACACGCCAGATAGATCCCTGTAGACAGAGAGGTATCTCGCCAGATAGCTGAGTAACCCAAAGATTTGGCCAACTCACATGCCGGTGTAAAGTCCGGCACCAGCTCATCGTACTCAGCCATAAAAACAGGCTTATCAGCATCTATGAATGCAGTCGCTGCCATACACCAGGAATCAAAGTAACAATCTTCGACTAACATCCAGTCCACTTCATTGACCACATCGGCAACCATTTCTTCTGCGTTTTTCAAACCGATGCCAAGACCGCGGCTATGCGCTTCCTTGGTTAACCAGCGAACATACGCGATACTCTCATCAAGAGTCATTTTGAAATTTGTGCCTATATTAACTACTTCACCCTGTTCGTCACGGGATTCATAGTTATGCGCATCCACGTTGTCTATTTCAATTGCGTGAAATCCTTTTGACTTACACTTATCCATTCGACCACGCATGATAGGCGCTAACGCATCAATATTGGCATAGTCGACCCATTGTTCATCGATGAGGTCTTCATACTGCTCACCGATTATTTCTTGCGGAAATAACAAATGATCTGACCGGAATGACTCGACCGTACCGGCGCTGAAATAGCAAATTACCTTGATATCTCTATCAATCAGCTGATCCAGCTTTTCCTGCGGAACTTCAATATCGACGTTGTACACTTGCACAGGCAGGGTGGTGTCAATTTCACCTTGCAGTTGCCATTGCCACTTAAGATTGTCACTGGCTTTCGGTTTCCACCAATCATCAATACCGGCAATCGGTTCAGCGGTCTCCACTGGTGACGGATCTGATGGTGGTGTTGTGTCTCCCGGCAACTCCCCTACCAACGGTGATTCCACAGGAGCAACTGCATCTTTGTCTCCCGGCACTGCACCCGCCAGGTCCTGACCTTGGTTAGCATCCAGACCTGACGCCGTTAATGCAGTTGAATCACTACAACCCGCCAACCCAAAAGACAACAAAGTAGTGAACAATACAAGACAATTCGTACCTCTCATACTACTGACAACTCAAGCGAAAGCTACCATCAAGACTCAGAGGTAAAAACAGCGTTTGAAAACCATACGACCGGGACACGTTACACAGTACCTCCCGCTCTACCGGGTCATCAATATGCACCTGCGTATATTCAGCGTTAAAGACGGGTTTACCTGCATCGATGATGGGAAGATAGCCTTCGCACTCGTTGTACTGAAAGCACTCCTCATTAATCAATAAATCGAAATAATCGACAACGTCATTTACCAGCTCCACATTGTTTTTTAATGCAACCGCGAGCCCTCGCTTGTGCGCTTCATTGGCAAGAATCCGGGTATAAACTAAGGAGTCCTGCTGAGTGATCGCAAACCCCGTATCGTTAACAAACGCATCGACATTATCGAGTTCCACGCCATCGCAGCCCAATTCCACTGCAATGTCCATTCGATTAGCCATCAACTTAGTGATCGCAGGATTTCTTATATTCAACCAAAGCTCGTTTGGATAGCCTATGTGTGGATTACCAGTCTCAAACGCTGCAAACAACTCAGCATCAGGCCGCCATGGCTCATAGGTACCGGCCGAGAAATAACAGATCACCTGGCGCCCAAGCGCTTGCAACGGTTCGACAGACTTTTCATCTAATTGCGCAAACAAATCGACCACATAGACATCTGCCTCATAACTCATATTGAGTTCGTCTTTGAGTTGCCAGTTCCATGTCGTATCAACAGAATATCGGGGCCAATCACCGTCTGTTATAGGAGTCAGCCCATCATCAAGTTGTATTGCATCTATAACCTCTGGCTTGAGGAACTTAGCAATAGGCTCCAGACCTTCCACGCTGATTGTGCTAACGGGTAATTCGCGACTGTCGTCAGAGATACAGCCCGACAGTGTGAGAGCTACCAAACCTACCACGCAAGATGTCGTTATTCGTGAAATCAACATAATTGTATTGTTTTGCCTTGCAGCTAAACTGCCATCTTAAATCACTAAGTTAATTACACCCGGGCAGTGCGTGGCAATTGGGTGCCACGCTCGCCCATGTAGGTAACGGCAGTTCTTTGGCAGACTTAAATACTGGAATAAAGCATCCAAAAAAGGTTGCGAGCGCAACATATGTGGCTACTTAAAAGGCAGGAAGCCTGGGGCAGGACCCCAGGCTTAGTAACATCACGCATAACCTCAGCTAATCGCGCTTCCAACAAGAATAATATATCAGCGCGTTTTTAACGATTTCGCTTTTTTGTGCTTCAGTTCCACAGCCTTGTCTAGTCTGGGATGGCTGGTCTTAAACTGGGTATTGAGATTTTTCACCTGCTCCATTGCGCATATCGTTTCAAAAATAACGTGTATAGCAGCAAGCACATCACTGGTGTTTCCGCTCTCTGATATGGTGTGCATATTCCGGATCGGAAAACCGATCGAAGTGGCCGCACAATCAACGCTTGCCAATACAGCGGCCATGCCGTCAGTCCCGGTGTCGTTGCCACAGACATCAAGCTGCATCGGTATTTTATGTTTTAACGCTGCACTTTTGATTTGATGGTTAAGGTGTTCACTGACTATTGCACCAGTGGATAAGGTAAACCCTTTTCCCATTTCAAGCGGAGACATATTGCGATCACCAATATTAGGAGCCGCCACATAGTCATGATTCACATCCACTGCGATCAAAGCATCAGGCTTTAATTCGCCAGCCATCACCCGGCTGCCGTAACGGCCAATCTCTTCATGTGATGCAAACGCGAATTGGCAACGTACCTTTTTAAGAGCCGCAACTCCAGCGATCAGCTTAGCTACTTCTGCTGCAACAAAACAACCCAATCCGTTATCCAGATAGGCCCCGTAAAAGGTATCAGGACTGAATGAGCGCTTGATTGGACGGTCAAGCAACAACGTATCACCGGGTCGAATACCCAACGCCTCTATCTGGCCGACTTTATCAGCACCGTGAATTTGCAGCTCTAAATACATTTGTTTTGGACGAATACCTTTATCACCGGTCCGTTGAGCGGGTTCGGAAAAGTGAATCGCCCCCATCGCCTCTACAGTGCCACCTTTTATTGCACGGTACTGACCTGGCTTTTGCGGATCATCACTAAACAAAGTGACCTCGTGACCAATCAATGTGCAAGGCAAAAAGGCATCGCTGTTGATCCATATTTTTCCGTCATTGCCAATCTTGCGCACCTGCATACGAATTTTGTCTGCATGGCCAACGATCATTACGGTGAACATATCATCCTTGCCCGGATGGGTGTCCCACACCACACCAGCGTTACCCTGAAATCGATGCATCGCCCAGCTCTTCGGCGAGAACTTATCAAAGTAAGGTTTTAGGACGCCTTCAGTCATTGCGCTCTCAAGTCCCACCGGACTCGGCGCAGCGATGATATCCCTCATCACCTTGAACTGAGACTCGGGCATCGCTTTGGCCCAGGGCTTAGTCTTGCTCATTTATTTATTCCAGATTAGTTCAATTGCACCTCAGGGATTCAACGCCTGAAGGTCTAAAAAGTGCCAAGCGTAAATTATAGACCGCGAATTGCCGTTTGGCTGAGACAATACCTATTGGAAGTTAAGACAGGCTCTTACGCAAACGCTCAACCCGCTTTCGATTAGCACCCAAGTCACCGTGACCCACACGTGATGACGAGCGGACATGAATATTATCGCCATCTAATCGCACCATAACATCATCGGTAAACCCGAATATGCCGCTGGTAAATGTAGCTTGCAAGGTATCGGTATTCCTACTGGTGACCACGCCTCCCAAGTCATCCACCGCTTGTGCAATCGAATCTATTGAATGTGAATTCAAAGCAATTGCCGCTATATGGTGTTCACCCGAAGGTGATTGTTCACTGCAAACGCAATTGGGCTTCGGACCACATGGTGGCAATTTACCGCCGCTAATCTGTGGGGCGGCGATATCGACCGATTTTTTCCCCTGATAAAACAACAAACAAGCTACAGCCACAATAACCAATAACGCCAACACTGCCAAGATTTTCAAAACACTTCCCTTAAATTATTTAACAAGTAAGTTTCACATCATTCTTAGTCGAAAGTTCGATTTCAGATAATGCATATTCCAGTGTATTCTGTACAAGCCATACCAGCCAGTCTTACCGGGAGCTAGCCAGTGTCAGAGCACACGCACCACCATCATGCGCCACCTTCGGAAATAGAAGAACGGGTAAAAAAACTCGAATCTTTACTCATAGACAAAAAGCTGGTTGACCCACAAAGTCTCGATCTACTCGTCGATACTTATCAGAATAAGGTAGGGCCAAAAAACGGCGCTGCAGTGGTAGCCCGCGCCTGGACTGACGCTGATTATCGCAAGAGACTACTGGAAGACGCAACGCCTGCCATCATGGAACTGGGTTATGAAGGCCGCCAGGGTGAACACATGGTCTGTGTTGAAAATACACCACAAGTGCACAACATGGTCGTCTGCACCTTGTGTTCGTGTTATCCATGGCCGGTGCTGGGTTTACCGCCCGCCTGGTACAAAGCTTCAAGTTATCGCGCCCGCGCTGTGTCTGAACCTCGAGAAGTGTTAAAAGAATTTGGCCTCGTGCTTGACCCTGAAGTGGAAGTTCGGGTGTGGGACTCTACCGCCGAAATCCGTTATCTCGTATTACCGTTACAACCGGCCGGCACTGAAACATTCACCGAACAACAGCTCGCCGCTATTGTTACCCGTGACGCTATGATCGGGGTCACTCAAGTTTCCGCACCAGACGCGGCTTAATCGGGAGGCGCTCATGAACGGTGCACATGATCTCGGTGGTAAACATGGCTATGGAGCCATAGATCAATCACAGACAGAAAACTTTGAACATCGTTGGGAAGAAACGGTTTTCGGCCTGACACTCACCTGCGGCATGTTAGGGCAATGGAATCTTGATCAATCAAGGTTCGCTCGCGAAAGTACCGACCCGGCGCACTATTTATCCAGCACCTATTACGAACACTGGCTGCATGGCTTAGAACTATTGTTGCTGGAAAAAGGTTTGGTGACAGCACTAGAACTGCAAAACGGCAAGAGCGGCTCAGCTTCAAAACTCCCGGCTGCCACCCCTGATAAAGTAAAGAAAATACTGGCGAGCGGCGCCCCGACCCTGCTGCCTGAACAAACACCTAACAAGTTCGTGCCTGAGCAGTCCGTCGTGGTTAAAAACGATCATCCCAAATGGCACACCAGAGCCCCGACCTACATAAAAGGCATCGCGGGAAAAGTGGTCAAACTCCACGGCGCACATATCTACGCTGATGAACATGCAAGATCAGGCAAAAAAACACCAGAGCATTTGTACTCGGTCAGGTTCGAAGCGAAAGACATCTGGGGTCAGGATGCTGAGCCCAATAGCTGTGTTTACATTGATCTGTTTGAACCCTACTTACTTTCACTAGATGAACACCAACTCGCTCCAGGCAATTAATCATGGACAAGCGTTTTACTGAACAAGTACACAAACCCGACAACGGCGAACTGGCATTCGATGCACCCTGGCAAGCCAAAACATTCGCTATGGCCGTGCAGCTTAACGAATCAGGTGTATTCACATGGACTGAATGGGCAGAGGAGCTGTCAAGCCAGATTGCAGACTTTGAAAAACACAACGCAATTGAAAACAGTAACGACTACTACAAACTTTGGCAAAGCGCCCTTGAGCAATTAGTTCAACAGAAAACCGCTTAGCTACTAAGGCCAGCCAGCATTATTCATGAGGATTCGGCACACAGAGGAAATCTCTCTATATAGGTCAGCTGATCATCAGAGAAACATGGCCCGCCAACGAGCCAATGAGGATCAGCTGAGATGTGACGCGAGATTTTCTTCTGGTGCCGACTAGACACACAGCAAAATTAAAAACATTAAGGGTTACCATAAAACACTGTATGTAGAGAGCAAACGCTAATTTGAGCGGTCGCCCTGTGAACTATGAAGGCTAACAATCAAGATCAAGCAACATCAGTGAGTGGTCAGATGCCTTCTGTTCACGCGCTTCGTGATCATAACGGACATCGACAATCATCTCATCCAACGCTCGTGATGCAAGCGCATGGTCATAGCGGAAACCGTTAGACTTCCTGGTGCTCACCCAGGTAAACTCCCGCGCTTTCGGATGTCTCTCACGCCACGCGTCGCACCAACCATCAGACAGTAATTGCTGAAACATATGTGTGGCGTAGAAGGTTTTGGTCTCAGAATCTACCAGCGGAATTCCGCAATTAAAATCCCCAACCAACAACGAGTGACCGTCACGCCACGATTTCGGCAATTCCAGTAATGCGTTAAACAGAGGTATCTGCGCTTTCTTTTGTGGGAAGTGCACCGCGATGAGATTAATATCAATCATCGGAGAGACTTCGATCGTGGCCTCGATTGCTCTGGCCGGAACCGTGTTATCCGGAAACGATTTCGCCTGCATAGGCAGACGAGTTGCAATGACTATACTGTTTTCCCGCGCACTGGATGTGTCCGGGGCGAAAACGGTATCAAGACCAAGGGATTTTAATCCATCGAGTAATACAGATTTACTTCGGCCATGGCGGAATTCCTGCAGGGTAACAATATCAGGATCATGCTGTTCAATTGTTGACAGAATTTGCTCGCAACGGGTACCGCCGCCGTGCAAAATATTCCAGCTCAGTAATCGTAACGGCTTCACTGAACTGGCAATCCTGAATATCGAAAATCACTCGGTTGGCGAATCAAAGCGTCGACCAACCGGAGACAAAATACTTCTTCTCCCACTCTTTCCAATACTGCTCCATCTGATCAACAGAGCTGCTCACGCGAACATCATGCTTCAGAGGATCTTTACGATTTGGACTAAAGTCGGTCAGATGCAATACAAAAGCCGGGTAGTCTTTTGACTTCTCTTCCTTGTTTGTCTTCCACAACATCAGTTTACGCACCATGGTTGCACCACGAAGTTCCTTGGTAGCGACTGAGCGTTTTATCAGTTCACTGGCAGGTAATTTGAGTTCTTCGCTCACCACATTGGCCGAGGGAATCTCTACAATATCCGTCAACTGCTTAAAACTAATATCTTCCTTTACGGCTTTTTTGTCATCCCGAATTCTTATAAATTGCGGAGAGATGATGCTACACAAGGGTAAACGTCTGATCCCCTCCCACAGTCGCTGTTCGTCATTCCACTCAAGCACCATTTTATCAATTGTATTGCCGCGCGATGTTCTGGCAATAATATCAAGGCAGGATATTTCAAAAACGATACCGGGTTCGATCATACGATAGGCCACCCGATCAGAGTTTACTTCTGCATACTCACTCTCTACTACATGTTCTTCCAGCATCTTCAGCATTTGCGTGCGATCGTCATCAGAGAAGCCACCCCCAACGCGACCGATCACATGAAAAGTATCATCCTGGCGGATAGACGCGAGCATTACATCGTGCAGCATACCCGAACGATCATCCAATCCTTCAGTAAACCCGATCGCTACCAGATCAATAGTGTGGCGCGGCTTAACTTTAAAAACACCGGCAGTGTCACTACGCGCTACCACACCCTCAGCACTTTCACCGTCAACCCACTTCTTGAATTGCTTTAAAACCGCTTTGCTGCCGTCACCAATGATGGTTTCAACAGGGTGGATCCGATCCCCTTCACCAAATATTTCCGTAATGCGGTCAAAACGTTCTGCGTAGCTACCACCACGCTGCTCATCGTTCCATTCATATATATTAAATATCCCGAAACAGAGGCTCGCAACATCTTCCTCTGACTTGGGTGCGCGGGCTACGCGAACCACATCGTGAACGCGCGGTCGATTGCCATCTGGCCGGCGTACATAGAGTTCACCACCAAATATTGCAAAGCGGACTCCTGTTTTATCCAGCGCTTCCTTTGCTTCTTCATGAAACGATGCGCCCATACGAATAGTGCCACCCGGGTTGATGGTAAATACTTCTCCCTCGCTGTAAACAAGACAGGTAAACTCACCATCAATCTTTCGACTGATATGATAATCGCCGGACGGGATACGCCTTTTAGCCAGATCCCTGTCGAGCGCCATGGTCATCTGACCAAGCTGTCTACGGCGCATTCGCACGCGCTGCAAGATGGTATTGTCCGACAATGCATCAGCCTTACCCGTGTAGTAATCGCCTACACGCTGTTTGCATGCGTCCCGATTTATTAGTGCCATGCTTCAGACCTCTTATTATTTTTTCTGCTTAGCCGATTTACCAGTCGCACCTTGCCTGGTACCAGACATGGCATTGACCGCCATCACCACCTCAGCACGCAGATCATCGGTCTCAGCTACTGCCTTGAGTAGCCGACGCCTCGATCCGAGAGGAATCTCCAATTCCTTCAGGTCTGCATCAGTCAGTTCAGTCAGTACGTCAACGTCGATTTCATTTTCGATAAAGAGCTGTAGATACTTCCCCATACGTACACTCTTAAGCCAAACCCCTAAATCATCATTGCTTACATTGCCCGCTTCATCAGATGGCTTAGCGCCCGGTTCCTTTGCTGCTGCCGGTGCTTTTGGCGCTGCTTTTTTCTTTTTAGCATCAACAGGTTCAGGGGTCACCTTGTCAGATGCCTCTACGACGTCATCAGTCTTCTTCTTTTTAGATTTTTTCTCTGCAATCTCAGGCTCAGGTTTTTCTACAGGAGCCTCTTCCTCAGATTCTTCGGCCTTTTTTGCAGTTTTCTTCTTAGGCGTTTCTTCTACCGTTTTAGCAACAACTTTTGTACTTTTTTCTTTTTTACTCTTTTCCGGCTGATCTGAACCCTCTTTCTCTTTCTTTGACTCTGACTCTGCTTCTTTTTTACTTTCGGAAGGCACTTTCAATTCAAGATTCGAAAGATGAAGTAACAATATGTATTTGTCTCCGTCAATACGCCCCTCCAGAAAACCGCGATAGGGAATACTGCCACTTCTGAATATCAACGGATCACGACCCTTACTACCACCACCGATCATCATCAATGCATCGGCTTCGGCCAACTCCTTTGCCATGCCATAGAGGAAGTCGTAAGTCAGGCCATTGATATGAACTATCTGAAGTTTTGATGCAAATACGAAGCGACGAACGGCATCTGCCTTGTCTATTTTTCTACCAGTCCACGTCAGTGGAATTTCCATATCAACGTTGGCTTCAGCACGCTGACGGGGTCGCCTGTCTTTTACACTTCCATCCGGCCCACGAACAATTTCCGATTGTTCAATCCGGTATACGATGCCGTCGGACGAATTAACGTAAACCTTGGACACTCCCCAGAGATACAAACCGCATATCTCCATATCGACCTCGGGATCACTCTCTATGAGCGCTTTGACTAACGCTTCAGACTCCCCATCGTACTTTTCAAGCAGAGTGTCATAGTCATGCTCGACCGTGGCTTTTAGTATCTTGCGTGTATACGCAGATTGACCGTCATCATCTACATAGCGAATCTCTTCAGCGACACCGGTGGTTTCAGCCTTTACTACGGCATCTCTGCTTCTACTGTCGGTAAGATTGACGTTAGGCATTGCTGATCATCCTTTTCACTAAATCAACTTGTCTACAGCATTTCAAAATCAAACTCCCCGACTTCTTCGTCCTCTTCTTCACCGACAAAGCAAACAGCGGCCTGATCAAGGCCGACATACTCTATCGCAGAGGGCTTACCGACCATCATCCAGATCATGCCGTCCGGAGTGCCAATCAAGAACGCCGGATCTGCAGAAATCCCGTCACGATAGAGAAAATCAAAGCGAAAGATTTTCCCCGCTGTAAGCTCCTTTGTCAGTTTCGGATCAAATTCATCATCTGTTCCCAACAAATAGACCAGCCGGGAACTGTAGTTAAGAAATTCATCCAGAGAGGCAGTGCGCGATAACTCTATGGTCACATCGAAACTTGACGACAACATCGGCAACTCCTCACCCGACAAGTTAACCGGCTTAAGATCATTGCGCTCAACCCATTCTCCGTCGCTATTGACGTATCCCAGTGCCGTGCCACCATAGGGAATCAGCGTTTTCCCATCATTCGCCAACGTTGCTAAACCACAGCGCTTGCCATCTATATCGCGTGTCTCGACATCAACAGATCCATATAACTTTCTTCTGTCGATTTTGTTTAACTCACAATCGAATTCAGAATTACCGTATTTAAATTTCAAAGCTCTAGGCATTGTCGGCTCCGCTATAATGTAAAACTAATATTTTCAGCACATCTAACTACACAGGTTTTCAGTTTTTTCTAAGGCATCTTTAAATGCCGCCACACCATCATTCATCGGTCGGCACGACACACCACGGTCATCAATATAGGCACTTGCTGCGGGCTTACCTTGCCCGGTGTGCACGCGATCAAAGGCAAAGCCGTGTTCATCGAGCCAGTCTTCTATTCGAGTGACCGCTTTTCGATACTCTGCAGAGGCGATTTTGTCTTGCGCCAACCTGGAAGTAAGCACAACCACATCGGCAAACTCTGATAACTCCCGGGTAAATTCCACTGCGCCATCAACGGGATCACCAATCTCGGACAAATTGGTAGCGCCAATATTCTGTGCCAACACACCATCCAGATCGACACACACAGTCGCTTTGCCAGTGCGTTTAAAATTTCGCTTTCTATCCACCGCACGTTTGGGCTTATCCGCCTTTAACTTTTCGCCACGCTTGCCTTCAACCCCACGAATCGTGATACGGCTATGATCATCAGGAGCAGTAGCAGCAGGCGGAGGCGGCCCACCCACACATTGAACCATTGCATCAATCGCAGCATGACCCGAAAGCCACGGATCATCCAACCACTCATCACCACTCCAGACAGTGGCATAGTGATCCCTCGAATGGTGCAATCCCGGCAGTCGAAACCAGGCGCCTAAGCTGTCTTCTCCGGGTTTTTGAACTTTGGGTTTTTTAGGGAACGTCTCAGGCTCCTCACTAAGATTAGTTTCTTCCCAGGTCGACACAATTGACCACGCAAACGCAAACACGTGTTCGGTGGGGGCCGGCTGATCAAACAACACCCACAAGTGATAGCCACCATTATTATTCGAATCAAACAATAACGGGTCATATCCCATTGCCTGTAAATCACGCCACCACTTCAACGCCCCGACAAAATTTCTGCGCGAATGCTCCTCTGCATCTGCTTTGTGATCGTCGTGCATATCGATATCTATGCCGAGCCATCGACTGGTATTTTCCTTACTTTTAGCGTGCAACCCGATAATTTGCGGACGCCTGCGGTGCTGGCTGGCAAAGTGGCGGGTGAGCTTGTCCAGCGTGACCATATCCGGCCCGCGTTTGCTCGCGATGGGCAGTGTCATTGCCTTATAAGTACGGCCGAGCTTTTTCTTTTCGCCCTCAGTCAATGAGGCATACTGACCCCAGACATCTTTGCGGTTAACCAGCTTTTCCATCGCCCACTCTGCTAACTCACGCGAGCGCGACTTCCATTCTTCTGCAACTATTTCGTAGTGACTGGCCATTGATATGTGGAGCTCTTGTGAACTCTCTTAGTATAATGCGCTATATATTGTAGTTAGTGTGCCCAGCGCCTTAAGCCACACCTCAATTGTAGGTGACTTTGAACTCACCATACTCCATTGTCGCGTTTTTTTGCAAAGTCATGCGATTCCGCAATCAATACCATTGCTCGCCATACCAGCGAGATTTCACTATATTCGTTGCCACACTCTTGAGCACCACAAGCAAATGATACAAACCATCAGTAATGTCGCCCTGATCGCGACTACAGAGCTCAAGCGCACACTGATCACACGACGCGGGCTAATATCGCTCGCAGCTTTCGCATTAGTCTGGCTGCTACTACTTACTCTGCTCATACGCAGAGCACCTATGTTGATTGCAAACGGCACTACCCTGGGTTCACTCATCGAATCAGAGTCGATCCTGTCACTTGCCAAATGGCGTGTTCCAGAATTCGGATTATTTTGGATAATCGCACTTTATCTGTTCCCGATGTGCTGTGTTGTCTTCGCAGCAGATCAAACCGCATCGGATAAAACGCGCGGCACACTTAAGCTCTTAACATTGCATACCAGCAGAGCAAGCCTGTTCTTTGGTCGCTTTGTCGGTTTGATGCTAGTGCAATGTACCATCATTGCCCTGGCACTAATTAGCACCGTCATTGTTGCAGCACTCCGCGACCCTTCATTGCTAATGTCTTCTCTCAATAGTTCGTTGTTTATATGGATCAACCTACTCATTGTGATAGCACCTTATACTGCACTGATGGCACTTATTTCACTGTTTGCAAAATCAGGTATGCAGGCAGTGAACTATGCAGCAATATTATGGATACTGTTGTTCTTTGCCGTCTATTGGTTGTCCAGCCGGTTTCCGGAGGCGGCAGCGTTAAAGAGTGTCTTCCCCGGTTCACAGGTAAGTGAGCTGGTGCAGCATCACAACTGGAGTTCGCTGAGTACAGCATTAGCACCGGCGCTTCAAACCCTGTTCTTTTTAGCTGGAGGCCTGTTTTTAATACACAGGATTGATCTGTAGTGGAAATCATACGCTGTACTAATCTAAGTAAACACTACGGCAAGCTAAAGGCGTTAGACAACGTCACTTTGAGTGTTGAATCTGGCAAACCCATCGCACTCATTGGCCCTAACGGCGCCGGTAAAACCACGTTAATGAGTGTGATTAGTGGCTTTATACATGCTTCGGGCGGCGACGTTGCCGTGTGTGGCAAACCTCCCGGTCATGCCAGTTTAAAAAATAAACTATCCACTCTGCCACAAGATGCTCAGTTCGACCCGCACTTCACCTTAGGCTCGCAACTGAAACTTTATGCAAAGCTGAGGGGCATCCCGAAGGCCGCGAATGAAGTGCAACGAGTCCTGTCGCTCGTACAACTACAGGACAAGGCAAACAGCAAGCCACCAGATCTGAGCCACGGCATGCGTAAACGCCTATTAATCGCCCAGGCTTTATTGGGAAAACCAGAGTTAATACTTCTTGACGAACCGACCGCGGGTATTGATCCACCCAATGCAAAACTTATTCGTGACTTAATCACATCTGAGTCAGCCAATACAACCTTCATTGTCAGCTCACACAATTTAGATGAACTTGAGAAAGTCTGCGATACGGTGATTCAGCTGGTAGATGGAAAATTGATCTCACAGGGATCCATTTCAGATGAAACCAGTGAGCAGGGCTTTTTAACTTTAGTAGCGGACGCCGATGCTACAGATACCATTAAAACACTTAACGGCCTAATTAATGTCAAGCAGAATCAACTGAATGACTACATTGTAGAGTTTGATGCGATCAATCATCCGAACTTTCATATCGAACTATTGCAGTGCCTGGTGGACAACAATATTCGCTACAAGCGTTTGATCAATGGCCGCACCCTTGAAGAGAAAATGTACAACGTTAATAGTGCAACATGATTGGCTACCCGGTTTCTGTGAGCTTGCCTGACGATTTAATACCATGGTGGATGCACTGGCCGGCTTATGCACCCTACATATCGGTGATAACCGACGCATCGGAGTTGCAAGTGAGCCACAGAACGATCGGGGAAACCCGACGCGTGAGCGAGTGGCATGTCACGTAGATTTTCCAGTTCGTTTTACAATGGTTTATTTACGTGTGACTGCAGATCGCTGGCGCGTGCCTATGTATTCTTGCCAAGCCTCAAAGCGCATCCACAGGCAAATGACCATACCTCACTGCTGCCAGCCCACAGCGTCCATCAAAAATCTGTGGCCACCCCACCCTCAACCTTTCTCTTAGCAACAAACTCATGCAACTCTTCTTTAATCGCAACGTCAATCGGTGGCTCTTCGTAGCTTGCAAGGCGTTCCTTCCAGACCTTGTTGGCTTTCTGCATCGCATCAGGCCTGCCCGCTTCATCCCACGATTCATAGTTGCGCCAATCGCTTAAGATCGGGCTATAAAACGCCTCTTTAAATCTCTCTTGGGTGTGTGCGGTGCCGAAAAAGTGCCCACCAGGACCAACGTCCTTAATTGCTCTTAAACCAAGCTCGTCGTCTGAGAAATCAAGCGGCTCAAGAAACTCAGCCACCATTTGCAGAAGATCAATATCGAGAATCAATTTCTCATAAGAACAGCACAAGCCTCCCTCCATCCATCCGGCACCATGCTTTAGCAAATGACCACCGCCATTGACCGCCCCCCACAGAGAGAACACCGATTCGTAGGCAGCCTGCGCATCGACCGTATTGGCTGCACATACATTAGACGTGCGATACGGAATATTGTAACGGCGTGCCAACTGACCACCGATGTGCTGTGCTTTTATGTATTCAGGCGTACCGAATGCGGGCGCCCCGGACTGCATATCCACATTTGAAGTAAAGCCGCCATACATTGCCGGTGCTCCCGGATTCACCATTTGTGAAAACGCTATGCCTGCCAGCGCCTCAGCGTTTTGCAAAACCAGTGCACCCGGAATTGTCACTGGCGCCATCGCACCAGACAGTGTGAACGGCGTAATCACCACCGGTTGATTCATTGATGCCATATCGATGATTCCCTGCATCATCGGAATGTCCAGCTGTAGCGGTGAGTTGGTATTAATGATAGTGAATACCGAAGGCTCGTTCGCCAACTGCTCCCGACTGACACCACGGCCGATACGCGTCATTTCAATTGCATCGGTAACACGCTGATGACCAAGCGAGTATATGCAGTAAGACTTATCGGTGAGCGTGATGAAGTCAGAAATACAATCCAGATGCCGTACCGACGCGTGAACATCAGTGGGCTCCACCGGGTAGCCTCCACTGAAATGCAAAATGTTATGCATCTGGCCAAGCTTTAAAAAATTCCGATAGTCTTTCTGATTACCAGTACGACGACCATGGTCGAGACAGGAGCTATTCGGTGCACTGGCCATCAGACCAAATAACAGATGATTACCACCCACCTTGAGATTGTGCTCAGGATTGCGGGCGTGCAGGGTAAATTCTGATGGCACGGTCGACAGCGACTGTTCTATCAACTGCTCGTCGAACCTGACATGCAGCGTAGATTCATCGACCTCTGCACCGGCAGCTTTCATTATCGCCCGCGCTTTTTCGTGCAGCACTTTTATACCAACTTCGGACAACACCTGCAGCGAGGCGTGATGGATTTGATCCAGTGCCTCAGCAGAAGCCAAATCCACCGCTGGAAACTGACGTATCGGCTGCCGAAACGGCTTTTGTGGAAGAATATTTTTCACAACACCACTTCGAGTTCGGCGTCTGCGTGGCCGGCGTGCTGCCTGGTCGCCTTGTGATTGGGAACTTTCAGTGTCGTTTGTCATAAACTTCCGCGCTGCGTTGCAACCAGTAAAGATCTCGCCAAAACACAGATCTTGCTAAAGAATGGCCAATAATTATATGGGTCCGCCGAAACTTGATAGAATTACCTCAACCGGCTGTCACTCAAGTACTCAGAGCAAATCACGTTGAACTACATTAGCACTCGCGGCGGCGAATCACTTAACCTTGCACAAATACTCACTCGCGGCACAGCCAGCGACGGCGGTTTGTTTGTACCCGAAAGCTGGCCAATGATCAATCAGCAGCAGCTTGATGAATTGCTCACCGGGGAGTACGCAGATATTGCAGGTCGGGTACTCACCCATTTTGGCGGTGACTCCCTGCCAGATGATGTAGCGACCAGTGCGGTCAGCACCGCCATGCAGGCTTTTGCTCCACCGGTCGGCCCACCGGTCACACCACTTGAAGACGGACTATGGGCACTTGAGCTCATTCACGGACCCACATTAGCGTTCAAAGATTTTGCGCTTGCACCTCTGGCTGAAATCATTGCGCAAACGCTTCAACACCAGAACCGACAAGCCACAGTACTTTGTGCAACCTCGGGTGACACTGGAGCCGCGACCGTCTCTGCATTCGCTCACCGCCAGAATTTGCGCGCTGTGGTTTTATTCCCGGCGGGTGGTGTGTCAGATTTTCAACGCAGGCAAATGACTACCACAGGTGCAAGTAACGTATTAACGCTGAGCGTTGACGGTGACTTTGACACTTGCCAACACATCGTAAAAGCACTGTATCAAACAGACGCCGCCATTAAATACGGATACACTGCCGTTAATTCAATCAACATGATTCGCATCCTGCTACAGACCGCTTATTATTTCCGCAGCAGCGGTATTGTGAAAACCAAAACCGGCAAACCCAGTAGTTTTATTGTACCCACAGGCAACTTTGGCAATATCTACGCTGCTTATATAGCCAAGCAAATGGGTGCACCAATCAATAAACTGATCGTTACTTCGAATGACAACGATGTACTCCCCAGACTGTTCGACAGCAGCAGCATGCAGGGACTGCAAACCGTTAAGACCATTTCACCGTCGATGGATATTCAGGTATCCAGCAACTTTGAAAGATTGCTTTGGCACATCAAGGGCAATGACGGTGCAGCGGTTACCCAGGCACAACGCTCGCTTGAGTCCAGTAGCGGTTATCAGTTGTCAGCTAGTGAAATGCAATCTTTGATGCAAGACTTCTCAGCAATGAAATGCACAGAGGAAGATGCCAATAAAGCGATGCAGTATATGCAATCTCGCTTTAACAAAACGATTTGCCCTCACACAGCCACAGCAGTGCATGCAGCACGTGAATTAACACCTGATCCCGGCTCTGAAACAGTCATTGTCGAGACTGCACACCCGGCAAAATTCAGTCATGCCGTTCACCAGGCCACCGGGGTGACCCCCGCTATTCCTCCGCATGCCGCTGGATTAATGGAAAAAGAAGAGACCTTTTGCTCGGTCCCAGCAGACCTGGCTGCTGTGCAAGACGCAATCAGCGACTTCTTTGCCCACTCCTGATAAGCCAAACTGAAAGTTTACAAGTCAATGTTCCAGGCACATTCGCATTTGATACTTTTAATCAAAACCACCACACCCTCCTGTTTTTAAAAGATTTTTTCCGCTTAGGTCACCCTTACATCGATAACAGGTGACACTCGCTTCACTTCGCCAGGAACATCAAAGTTTCTTAAGTATCAATAGCTTTCGGCCGATTCCTCTATGAGCAGATGAAGGATGCACTGCGATTCCCATAAGAATTAACCAAGCTAGCAGAGAATGGCAGGATCAAAGCAGAGCGAACTAAAAAAGACCGCCGGCGTTAAACGTCGACAGCGGCAAGCTATGTCCGATAGCACTCTGCGTATTGAGGCGCTGGAGCCACGGGTGCTTTTTTCAGCGGATATCACCGCATTACCTCTGATTGATCATTCCGACTATCTGCTCGACTCATCATTTGTCATTGGTAACACTGACAACCAGGCAGCAACCAGCGAAAGCGCTCCGGCAAACGTTGAACTTGTATTCTTGGACCAAACCCTGCCGCAGCACGACCTTATCTACGAGGATTTGCTAGATCAAAAATCTGCAGGTCGCAATGTAGAAATAATCTCATTAACGCCCGACGACAATGGAATGGGCATCATCAGCGAGTCCCTAGCTGGATTCACTAACGTTGCTGCGATCCATCTTATCTCGCACGGCACCGACGAAGGCGTGCAACTTGGCGACACATGGGTCAATACCGAATCCATACTGCAATACAAACCACAACTGAATCAATGGCAAGCCTCACTTACAGACAGTGCTGATATTCTCATCTACGGATGCCACCTTGCATCCTCAACCGAGGGCTTAGCGCTATTGGCAGTGCTGGCAGAGGAAACCAACGCAGACATCGCTGCCAGTATAGACAGCACCGGTCACGATAACCTGGACGCTAACTGGAGTCTTGAATATACAAGTGCTGCGATAGAAGCTGAAATCGCATTATCGCAAGAGGCACAAGCAAAGTGGCAAAACGAATTAGCCACCAGCCTGCTCGCAGTGGATGACCATTTGGGGGATCAGCCCTACAACACTGCGATTGTTGTCGGTGATGCAGCCAGCGCGGCCACCACTGATGTCACCGGCAATGACCAGATAAACAGCGGCACAGTTAATCTTGTTAACACACTGAACCCGACCAATGGCAGCTTGCAGGAAAACAACGACGAGACATTTACTTTTACACCCGATCAAGACTACCTGGGGCCTGCCAGTGTTGATTATATTGTTTCCGACAGTCCCAACGACATTCAACATCATTGGCGGCTTGATGATAACGCCGGGGGTATAGCGGTTGATGAGACAGGACGCACCAACGGCACAATAACCGGAACCACTGTGATAGCCGGGAGCCCTGATTACCTAGACTTCAACAACAGTGGCTTTGTAGGTGTCAGCCCGTTAAATTACCCGGACTCTTTCACGCTCTCATTTGAATTCAAGCTGGGGAATACAACCGGTTCATCAGACTCGCAGCAATTTATCGATCAAGGGTTCTATATCAGCAATGTTCTCGGCACAACCGAACCGGGAACCATAGAAATATGGGCAGGAGATAACAACAGTTTTCTCTGGTCCAACAAAATGATCACAATACTCAAGGGTGTTAATGATGGCCCACACGCTCGAATAGACATCCCCACTGCTCCGCTTACAGATGGACAGTGGCACACCTACACATTGACAATCGACAGCAGTACTGTGGGTGGACCATCGTCTGCAATATATATCGACGGGACCTATGTGCCAAACAGCACTCATACCATAGGTTCGGGTGGGTTCAGTAATCCTTACCCGTTATATCTCGGGGCCAGCGATGGCGTCAATCCGTCCTTTCTTGATGAACACACAATGCGGGAAGTCCGACTTATTGAAGGCGTGCTGACACCCGCCGCCGCCAATCAAGACATTCTATACAGCGATGCAACAGTAACACTCAACCTGCAAGAACCGAATGTCGCGCCTGTCCTCGCACTCAATACTGTGCAACAAACCACTATAGAAAACGGAAGCCCGATAGTTTTGGCAGAATCGGCCAGCGTGACAGACGGCAACGTTACTGCGTCCGATACGCACGATGGTGCAACACTATCTATCACCAGAGCCGGTGGTGCCAACCCAGATGATCTTTTTGGATTAAGCAGTAGCAATTTTATCGTTGGAAACCCCATAACAATAAATGGCTCGACAATTGGCACGGTAACCGCCAACAGCGGAGGTGAACTGCAACTAACCTTTGACGCCAACTCATCAACGTCTCTGGTGGATCAGGTACTTCAACAGATAACTTATCAGAACAGCAGTGACGCTCCAGAAAATACAATCATACTCGACTGGGTATTCGATGATGGCTTTTCCGGAGCTGCAACACTGGGGGGAGCTCTATTCGACAGCGAATCAATGACGGTTGATATTATTCAATCAATCGACCTTACGCTCAATACACCCACCAGCCTATTGATTACCGAAGACACAAATCACAGCCCCGCTCCGCTGAGCTTTACAAGTGATGGCGATCCGGGTGTTCCGCATACAGCAACAATAGATGTCATTCACGGCACACTGACCGCCACCGCCATTGGAGCAACAATTACCGGTGACAACACCAGGCAGCTGATAATTGTCGGTACGCAAACGCAAGTGAACGATACATTAGCCACGCTAATCTACCACCCAACTGTGAACTACCACGGTGATGATGTCATGTCTGTCACAGTGGATTCGCATCTGGCAGCAAGGATAAATAGTAATACAGGCATACAATACGACGCCAACAACAACATCGTAAATGATCTGTATATTACTGATCCTGTTCGCGGCGAAGTACTCTCCATCGCTAACGGAGAGCATGTCGACATTGGCGGAGTTATAAATCAGCCGCAGGAGATCACTGTTGCTGCCTGGGTAAACCTGACAGCCGCCGGAATAAATGGCGCTGAAGTTATCAATATCGCTGATAGCGTTATTCTTCGTATCGATTCAAATTCGTTCTACAACGGTATAACAGGTTTCTTTTACAACGACGGAACAGCGAGTTGGCAGGAAACTAATTCACCAACTACGATGCTGGAAGGTACGGGATGGCACCATGTGGCCTACGCAGTTGCAGATGGCTACCAGCGGTTATATGTAGATGGGAACGAAGTCGCACGATCTGACTACACCAATACACAGCTCATGGGTAGTACAGGACTAATAGACTATGTGCCACATACTACCGCGAATTATACCACCCATATTGGCACACACCCGAGTTCAGGAAATTATCACTTCACAGGGGAAATCGACGACGCCTTAATCTATAGCAGAGCACTCTCGTCAGCTGACATTGCCGCTCTTGCAGCGGGCACACCCACAACCGGCACAAGCCAGAACATACAGATTACCATTGACCCGGTTAATGACTTACCCATCATTGCGAACTCTGGTTCGACACATAATTTTTTTGAAACAGTATCACCCGACACCCCCGTTCCTGTTGTACTTGAAAGCAGCATCAGCTTATCGGATATAGAAGCTACAATCAGCGGAAATTTTAATAATACTTCAATCACGATACAGCGCAGCGATGCCGACACAAATGCCCCCGGTCCACTCAAATCGGCAAATCAATACGATAGATTTTCAACACTGACAAATGCCTTAGCTGAAGGCGCAAGTCTCGTCGACGGCAATGTATTCGGCACTGTAGTCAAAAACAGCGATGGTGTGCTGAAGATTCTCTTTAATTCAAATGCGACAAACCAGAAAGTCGATGCCCTGTTACAAACTATAACCTACGAAAACACCAGTGACCGACCGTCAAACTTTGTCGAGCTAACGTGGAGCTTCGATGATGCCGGACTCGATAACAATGGAATGACAGACTCCACATCAGCAGAAATTGTAGTAGGCAGGACGACAATACTTATAACGCCTGTCAATCAACCACTGACCATCGTCACTAACAACACGCACTCCCTGGCCTTTGGTGATACCAGCCAGATTGGGCCGGTCACATTGGAGACAACTGATCCAGATAATTATCCGTCAGAGATCATTTACACCCTGACTACCTCCCCTGCACAAGGCCTCCTTTCGCTGGATGGAACCTTACTCGATGCGACCACCACCAACAAAACATTCACACAGGAAGATATCAATCAGGGGCGTGTTACCTATACATCAACGTCAACTGCCACAACCTCGGTCGTCGCCGACACTTTTGCCTTCCAGGTGGAGGATGGAATCTCATCACAAGAAAATAGCACCGTAACCATTGAGACTCTGCGAGATATTCCCAGTAACCTTTCATCAGGAATACGCCTGAACAAGGATGGCGGTAACGATGCCTACCTGAATGACACCAGTGGTTACGAGTTTATAAATGGATTATCAGAAGTAACATGGGAGTTCCTGTTTTCCGAACTTGAACCGAATCCGGGGGGCGGGGAAACCACGCTGTACTCTGCGTCTGATCCATCCGGACACTGGGAACACTTGTCTATCAGGCAGGACGGCTTTGTTGAGTGGGATATTCGCTCATTAAATCCAGCCCCGGGCACGCCTGCAGTTACTACAAGTGCAGCCCACCCCGAGCTTTTTGACGGACAAAAGCATACCGTCTCTATGACGCTTGATCTCGACCAAAACGGCCTGATACAACTTTACATAGACGGGATTCTAGCCGGTAGTGCTCCAAACAATGTAGCCTGGAACACCACAGCAAGCGGAGACTTCCCGTGGATAATAGGGCAAGAGCTCACCCCGGGTAGTGATACTAACAGCCTGTCGTTCGAAGCCGGTAAACAATTCTCCGGCACTTTTCACGACATAAGAATCTGGGATCATGTGCGAACCGGAACTGAAATTCTGGAATCACGCAATGCCAGATTTGATGGCGATCCCAATCAGCGACCCGGCGGTGATCCTGCTAAAAAGCTTTTAGTTAACTGGCAAATGGAAGAACTGCTGGATCCCGTTGGAGATGGCAGTATTTTGCAAATTACTGATGTCACCAGTCAGCCGGACAATTCGACCGCTCCTGTTACTTTGCAGGTTGCACACGTGCTTGACAGCATGTCACCATCCTCCGGCTTTATTCATTCAGTACCGATCGATGTATTAGCCATAGGTGACGATGCATCCGATGGTGACATCGTTGGCTTTGTCATGCCACGTGACCCGGTACCCGACTATCCGAATGGCTATGTCTATTCCTTCGCGGATCCGAACTATGATGGTCCTTTCACAATAGACAGCGACACCGGCAGAGTCATAGTTAGTGATGCCACAAAACTGAACCCACAAAGCCAGGATTCCTACAGCCTGCCGATTACGGTTACCGGTATGGACAGTTTCGGCGTTGCATACAATGAATTGATAACATTAATAATTCACTCGATTAATGAACCGCCCACATTATCACCCGGACCATCGGCAATTACACCAGTCCACTACCTTGAAAATAGCTCGCCTGTCGTTGTGGATGCAGGCATGCTGATAGTTGACGAGGAGTTGGATACTTACAACACTTACGCCGGTGCATCACTAACTATCACACGATATGATTCAACCACTAATACATTAATACCCAGTGCAGATGATCGTTTTGGCGGATCAGGCTTACTTGGCTCACTCAATGAAGGGAGCATATTTAGCTACAACGGCATCACCGCAGGTACCGTGTTACAAAATACCAATGGCACACTGAAAATTCAGTTCAACAGCCAGGCCACATCCAGCATTGCTAGCAGTGTGCTTCAATCGATCAATTACTCAAACATCAGCGATGCACCTACATCACTAAACAGCAGTACTGAAACGCTTGAATTCCAGTGGCTATTTAATGACGGAAACACCAATTCCGGTGGACCCACCGATCAAGGGGTTGGCGAATCATTGATGGCAGCCACAGTTACCTCGGTAAGCATCACGCCGGTAAACGACCCGCCAACTCTCACGTTGATCAGCAATCCGGCCGGCATTGGCAATGAAGACGCACCACACGAAATTACGTTTACAGCGCTTCAAGCCGTCGCAAACGATGATGATGTTGACGGCACCGTCGATGGCTTCATAGTACCAATTGTCAATTCGGGCACTCTGACGCTTGGCGAAAATCTAGCCGATTCAACCGTATATAGCGCCAGCAACAATCAAATTAACAGCTCAGTCAACGCCTATTGGACACCGGACAACCATGCAAACGGAACGCTCGATGCGTTCAGCATTATCGCACTGGACGATCAGGGTGGCATATCTGCCGCAGATCCCGGCACGATAGTCCAAATTGAGGTCATTTCACTAAACGACCCACCCATTGGCACCAGCAAGACCATTGTCATCGATGAGGATGCAGAGCACATACTCGGGATCAATGACATTGGCTTTAGTGATCCGGTCGAAGGTCACGCCTTCGATTCAATTATTGTCAGTAATGTGAGCGGTAGCGGTGGCATCACATTAAATTCTGTACCCGTGGTGCCCGGTCAATCTATCAGTCAGACAGACATAAATACTAATCAGCTAAAATTCACACCGCCAACAAACAGTTTTGGAGCCTCCCATACAGAACTATTCTTTAAGGTTTCAGACACAGGAGGAATAGACCAGGGCGGACAAAACACTTCAACAAGCGATTACAAATTAACATTCGATGTTACTGGTGTGAACGACGAACCAGTCGGCACAAACCAGAACATTACTATAAATGAAGATCAAAGTTATGTTTTCGATACTAGCGATTTCGCTTTCTCGGATACGGAAGGTGACCTGCTGCTCGACATCTTGATCAAAGCGGAACCTGCTAACGGCACACTAATACTCAACGGTATCGCACTGACATCAGGCGACAGCGTAACAGCTGCCGATCTATCGGCTGGAAAGTTCTCCTTTACGCCTGCACCCGACTCAGTAACACCTGATTACTTTACGTTTGCAATTGTCGACAACGGCGGCACTGTTAACGGCGGTGTAGATACCGATTCATTGCCAAACACTGCCACTATTAATATTGTCAGTGTAAACGATTCCCCATTTGGCAAAGACAAGATAGTCACCGTTCTTGAAGACACCGACTTTGTCTTCAGCGCCGATGATTTTGGTTTCTCTGACATTGATGGAAACAGTCTTTC